>CP108997.1:0-608486 GCA_036226585.1 Streptomyces sp. NBC_00708 | reverse complement strand
GCGGACCACGTCACCGTCAGGGCGGACGAGCTGCGCCGGGGCGACGTGCGCGACGGCGACCGCCCCATGACGGTGGAGGCCGTCCGCACCGACGGGGGCACCGCCCATATCACCTGGTCCTCGGGCGCCGGGCGCAGCTGGAACCAGATGTACGACGTGGCCGCCTCCATCCCGCTGCGCCGCAGGGGACGCGAGGCCGGCGCCTGAGCAACCCCCGGCCCCCGGTCCCGCCCGCTCGCGCGCCGCTCCCGTGCGAGGCGCACAGTGGAGGGGAGACCTTCCGGAGGTGAGCGCCATGACCCGAACCGCTGTCGGCTGGCACATCGAGCTGGAATTCGAGGAGGACACCCACCGCACCCGCGCGGCCGCCCTGGTGCGGCTCTCCGACGGACAGGAGGTACGCGCGCACGGCTACGCCAGCCGCCATCCCTCGGACGCCGAGCAGCCCCGGGTGGGGGAGGAGATCGCCGGAGCCCGCGCGCTGAACGAACTGGCGATGAAACTGCTGACCAAGGCCCACGACGAGATCGACGAGGCCTCCGGCCGCAGCTCGTACCCGCTGAGCCCCCACTGACCCGGAGCCCGCAGGGCCCCACGCGTACAAGATCCGCAGGCCCCACTAGTACGAGAGCGGTCGTAATTTGACGGGCGTCGTACTACGGGATGTATCGTACTAGCGATCCTTCCGTACCCGGCGAAACGGAGTCCGTCGTGAGTGCCCTCTTCGAGCCCTACACCCTCAGGTCGCTTGTCGTGCCCAACCGGGTGTGGATGGCGCCCATGTGCCAGTACAGCGCCGCGGTGGAGGGGCCGGAGACGGGTGTGCCGGGCGACTGGCACTTCGCCCACCTCGCGGCCCGCGCCACCGGCGGCACCGGCCTGATCCTCACCGAGGCCACGGCGGTCAGCCCCGAGGGCCGGATCAGCCCGGCCGACCTCGGCATCTGGAACGACGCCCAGGCCGAGGCGTTCCGCCGGATCACCGGCTTCGTCAAGGCGCAGGGCTCCGCGGCCGGCATCCAGCTCGCCCACGCCGGCCGCAAGGCGTCGACCGCGGCGCCCTGGACCGGCGGTGGCCCCGTCGGCCCCGACGCGCACGGCTGGACCCCGGTCGCCCCGAGCCCGCTGCCCTTCGACGAGGGCTACCCGGTGCCGCACGAGCTGACCGCCGACGAGATCGCCGGTGTCGTCGACGACTTCCGCGAGGCCGCCCGCCGCGCCGTCGAGGCCGGCTTCCAGGTCGCCGAGGTGCACGGTGCGCACGGCTACCTCATCGGCCAGTTCCTCTCCCCGCACACCAACCACCGCACCGACGAGTACGGGGGAAGCTACGAGAACCGCGTGCGCTTCGCCCTCCAGGTCGTCGACGCCGTGCGCGAGGTGTGGCCCGAGGACCTGCCCGTCTTCTTCCGGGTCTCCGCGACGGACTGGCTCACCGAGAACCCCGAGGACGAGCGCGAGGGCTGGACCGCCGACGAGACCGTACGGCTGGCGGCGCAGCTCAAGGAGCACGGGGTCGACCTGCTCGACGTCTCCACCGGCGGCAACGCGCCGCGCGTCCGCATCGCGACCGGCCCCGGCTACCAGGTGCCCTTCGCCGAGCGCGTCAGGAAGGAGACCTCGCTGCCCGTGGCGGCCGTCGGTCTCATCACCGACCCGCAGCACGCCGAGAAGATCCTCACCGAGGGCCGCGCGGACGCCGTGCTCCTCGGCCGTGAACTGCTGCGCAGCCCCTCCTGGGCCCGCGACGCCGCCCGTGCGCTGAACGGCACCGTACACGCCCCGGTCCCGTACGGCTACGCGATCTGACCCACGCTCAGGACATTCCGTTTCGTCCCCGGACCGCCCTCTTCGCACCCAAGGTGTGCGAAGAGGGCGGTCTGCGTGTGCCGTCTCCCGGGCCCGCGCCCGCCGCACTTTCTATCGTTGAAAAATCCTCGCGCACGACTGTTGTTTTGCGTTTGATGCTGTGGCTCAATGTTCGATTGTGTGCTGTGCCTCACAGGTTCGAGGCACTTCAGCTCTCTCGACAGGACGACGCCTTGAGACGACAAACGCCCCACCCCCGCGCTCTGTTCAGGACGGCGGCCTGCGCCGCCGCGCTTCTCATTCCCCTCGGTGCCACGCTCGTCCCGGCCGCCGCAGCCGCCCCCGCGAGCGCCGCATCGACCACCTTCAAGGCCGGTGACCCGGCCACCACCGTCCACGGGCTGAAGGGCGAGTACTTCAGCATGTCCGCGCCCGGCGCGCGGGACTTCGACAAGCTCGGCGGGGTCGCCCTCGAACCGCAGATCAACTTCCCCGGTCTCACGGGCACGTTCCAGTCCACCACCGGGCAGACCGAGAACACCACGGCCCGCTGGACCGGCTTCCTCACCGCTCCCGAGGACGGCGACTACACGTTCGCCGCCAGCGGCGACAACGGCTTCCGGTTGTTCATCGACGGCAAGGCCGTCATCGACCACTGGCAGCCGGACTGGGACAACGAGCAGACCAGCGAGCCGATATCGCTCAAGGCCGGCGAGCCGCACGAGTTCAAGCTGGAGATGTTCCAGGACACCGGCGGCGCCAACATGTTCCTGCGCTGGTCCAGCGCGACTCTGGCCAAGCAGTTCGTCCCGGAGTCCGCCTTCACCCCGCCCGCCGACTTCGAGGTCTACCCCGTCGGGCTGAGCGTCGCGGACAACGGCACCGAGCTGCACGCCGTCTTCGACGACAAGGTCAGCGACTACGCGGACCTGAAGAACCACCTCACCGTCGAGGCCGACACCACCCCGATGCCGGTCAAGTCCGTCACCCGGGCCCGCGGCGGCAAGGAACTCGTCGTCAAGCTGGACGCGGCCGTCCTCAAGGACCAGCGCGTCAAGATCGCGTACGACGGTAAGGCCGGCCTGAAGTCGGGCGGCGAGACCGTGCCCGAGATCAACCGCACGGCCACCAACAACTCCACGCACCGCCTCACCACCAAGTGGGGCGACAAGGTCGACCGCAACCACCCGCTGCCCGAGTACCCCCGGCCGCAGCAGGTGCGCGACAAGTGGCAGAACCTCAACGGCCCGTGGGAGTTCGCCGGCGCCAAGGCGGGCGAGAAGCCCGTCTTCGGCAAGAAGCTCGGTGAGCGGATCACCGTGCCGTATCCGGTGGAGTCGCAGCTCTCGGGTGTCGAGCGCCACGAAGACCACATGTTCTACCGCAAGCTCGTCACCGTCCCGAAGAACTGGGCCGTCAAGGGCGACAAGCACGGCAGGAACAACCGGCTGAAGCTCAACTTCGGTGCCGTCGACTACCAGGCGACCGTCTGGGTCAACGGCAAGCAGGTCGCCGAGCACACCGGCGGCTACACCGCCTTCACCGCCGACATCACCGACGCCATCAAGGGCAGCGGCCCCCAGGAGATCGTCGTCGGGGTCACCGACACCACCGGCGCCGACCAGCCCACCGGCAAGCAGTCGGCCAACCCGGGCGGCATCTTCTACACCGCCTCGTCCGGTATCTGGCAGACCGTCTGGATGGAGCCCGTCGCCCCGGCGGCCGTCGACTCCCTGACGACCACCCCGGACATCGACAAGGGCAACCTCGCCCTGACGGTCAACTCCGAGGACGCCTCGAAGTCCGCCACGGTCACCGCCGTCGCCCGCGACAAGAAGGGCAAGGTCGTCGGCAGGATCAGCGGCCCGGCCAACCGCGAGCTGAGCCTCCCGGTCGCCAAGCAGCACCTGTGGTCACCCGACGACCCGTACCTGTACGACCTGGAGGTCACCCTCAAGGACGGCGGCTCCAAGGACACCGTCGACAGCTACTTCGGGATGCGCTCCGTCGGCATCGCCAACGTCGGCGGCTACCAGAAGATCGTCCTCAACGGGAAGCCGTTCTTCTCGCTCGCCCAGCTCGACCAGGGCTTCTACCCGGACGGCCTGAACACCGCGCCCAGTGACGACGCGCTGGTCTTCGACCTGAAGGCGCAGAAGGACCTCGGCTTCAACTCCGTGCGCAAGCACATCAAGGTCGAGCCCGCCCGCTGGTACTACCACGCCGACCAGCTCGGTCTGTTCGTGTGGCAGGACTTCGTCTCCGGCAACCTCACCAACGAGAAGGGCCACCAGGCCTTCCTCGACCAGGGCGCCGAGATGATGAAGCAGCTCCACAACTACCCCTCGATCGGTTCCTGGATCGTCTTCAACGAGGGCTGGGGCGAGTGGGACCGCACCGAGACCGGCAAGATCACCGAGCGGGTCCAGGCCGCCGACCCCTCCCGCATCGTCAACGCCCACAGCGGTGTCAACTGCTGCAACTCGAAGGGTGACTCGGGCAAGGGCGACATCATCGACCACCACGACTACAACAACACCGACCCCGCCTTCCCGGACGCCGGCCGCGCCGCGATGGACGGCGAGCACGGCGGCTTCACCCTGCGGATGCCCGGCCACATGTGGCCCGGCGCCCCGACCGTGATCTACAGCGGCGTCGCCGACAAGGCCGCGCTCACCGCCAAGTACGTCGAGAACACCCGTAAGTACTACCTGGAGGCGGCCGGCGCCGAACTCTCCGGCTCCATCTACACCCAGGTGACCGACCTGGAGAACGAGCTCAACGGCCTCTGGACGTACGACCGCCGCGAGATCAAGGTCGACGCCGCCCAGGTCCGCAAGATCAACCGCGAGGTCATCGCCGCCGGTGCCGCGGCCGGCACCCGCACCCCCGTCAAGGGCGGCGGCTCCTGGTCCCTCGACGAGAACAAGGGCACCAAGGCCGCCGACAGCGGCCCGAACCACAAGGACCTGACCCTCTCCGAGGGCACGTCCTGGACCACCGGTGTGCACGGCTCGGCGCTGAAGTTCAACGGTGAGGGCCAGTACGCGGAGACCAACGGCCCGGTCGTCGACACCACCGGCGACTACACCGTCTCCGCCTGGGCCTCCCTGGACGCCCTCCCGGGCAACTACGCCACCGTCGTCAGCCAGGACGGCCGGCGCCAGGAGAACCCGTTCTACCTCCAGTACGGACAGGGCGCGTTCGCCTTCTCCACCCCCGGCGCCCACCGGGCCCGCGCCGAGATCAAGCCCGAGCTCGGCCACTGGTACCACCTGGTCGGCGTCCGCAGCGGTGACGAGATCAAGCTGTACGTGGACGGCAAGCTCGCCTCCACCGCCCCGGCCGGATCGGCCGACGTCAGCAGCGGCGCCCTGTCCGTGGGCCGCGCCAAGTGGTCGGGCAACAACACCGACTTCTGGAACGGCTCCGTGGACCAGGTCCAGGTGTACGACAAGGCGCTCACCGACCAGGAGGTGACCGCCCTGTACGACGGCGGAAAGGCGTAACACCCCGCGTGTAGCACCCCGCTGCTCAGGATCGCTCCCGGCAGTGCGCGGCACGAGCCCGCACCGCCGGGGGCTTCCGGCTGCCCGCGGAAGAACCCCTACGCGCCGCTGCTCTCCCGCACCAGCAGCCGGTGCGGCACGACGATCCGGCGCGCCGCCAGCCCCGAGAGCCGCCCGAGCACGCGCTCGCTCAGACACTGCACCGCCCGCTCCGCGATCTGCGCCAGGTCGGGCGACACCGTGGTCAGCGAAGGCGTGGCGAACCGCCCGTCCTCGATGTCGTCGAAGCCCACCAGCGCCAGGTCCCCGGGTACCCGCACCCCCAGCGCACCGGCCGCCCGCAGCGCCCCCAGGGCCAGTTCGTCACTGAAGCAGAACACCGCGTCCGGGCGCTCCGGCAGATCCAGCAGCTTGCGCAGCGCCCGCGCCCCCTCCGCCCGGTGCAGGTCCGCCACCTCCACCTCGGCGATCGGGCTCAGCCCCGCCTCCGCGAGCCCCAGCCGGAAGCCCTCCGCCCGCAACTCGGCCGTCCCGTGCCCCAGCGTGGACTGGAGCCCGATCGCGGCGACCCGCCGGCGGCCCGTCGCCACCAGATGCCGGGCGGCGTCCCGGGCCGCCGCCACGTTGTCCAGCGCCACATGGTCGATGGACCCGTGCGGATCGAGTTCGCCGAGGATGACGAGCGGCAGTCCGCCCGCGAGCGAGGACAGTTCGGCGGGGGGAGTGGACCAGGGGCTGATGATCATCCCGTCCACCTGGTGCCCCTCGGAGCCGTCCAGCAGCCGCCGCTCCAGGTCCGCCCGGCCCCCCGTGCGCTCCACGAGCACCGTCCAGCCGCGCTCCTGGGCGGAGTCGATGAGGAGGCCCGTGAGCGCGCCGAAGTAGGGGGAGTGGATCTCCGGGACGGCCACCCCGATGAGCCCCGTGCGGCCCTGCCGGAGGTTGCGGGCGGCGAGGTTGGGCCGGTAGCCCAGCTCCTCCACCGCGGCGAGCACCCGGGCCCGGGTGTCAGGGGCGACGGCCGCCGTGTTGCTCACCACGTTGGAGACGGTCCTGACGGACACACCGGCGAGCGCGGCCACGTCCTTGAGTCTCGCTGCCACGTTCGGTGCTCCTGCTCTCTGCCGGCGGGCTGTGCGCAGTGACCGTAGCAGGTGGCGCGAGTTACCCCTGCGCAAGCTATTGCCACGTTGGTTGCAACGTTGCAATATAAGGGTGCTCCGAACGAAGGAAGGACCCCACCATGACTGAGGCCGCCGCCACCACCGCCCCCTTCCCGCCCGCCGAGGACGCGGTGCGCGACCTGTACGGCCCGGGGATCACCGCGTGCCGCAGGGCGTTCACCCGGGAGTGGGCGGACCGGATGCGCGAGGACATCGACGCCGCTTTCGCCGAGGCGCGCGGCCGGGAGGGCGGTGCGGTCGGCCGCGGCCCGCACCGCTACTACGTGGAGATTCACCCCGAGCAGCTGCGGGGCTTCGTGGACCTCGTCGACCACCCCTGGGTGCGCGCCGTCAGCGAGGCGGCCCTCGGCCCCGGCTACCGGATCGTGGAGCTGGGCTTCGACGTGCCGCTGGCCGGGGCGGTGAACCAGCCCTGGCACCGCGACTTCCCGATGCCGGAGGAGACCCGCCGCGACCGCCGGCTCACCTCGCTGGCGTTCAACCTCACGGCCGTGGACACCCGTGCGGACATGGGTCCGTTCGAGATCGCGCCTGGCACCCAGTGGGACGACGACGCCCGCTTCGGGCACGCGATGTTCCCGCGCCGCGAGGACTACCCGCAATATGAGGCTCTGGCCGAGCGCAAGTACCCGCAGCGGGGCGACATCTCGGCGCGGTCGGCCCTGACCATCCACCGGGGTACGGCCAACCAGTCGCAGGACCCGCGCCCGGTCCTGGTGCTCGGGGTGGACGCCCCGGGCGCGGGGAACGACGGCCACCACGACATGGCGGTCACCCGGGGCTTCTGGGAGTTGCTGCCCGAACGGGTCCGGGCACACCTGGTCTGCCCGGTGGTCGATGAACTCGCGCCCATCGTGCAGAAGCACAGCATCGAGGGCCTGGTCATGGGCGACGCGTGACGAAACCGGGGCCCGGCGGCGGTCCGCCGGGCCCCGGGGCTCATCTCAGGGCGCCCAAGGCGCCTCCACCGCCCAGGTGGTGTCCTCGGTGAACGTGGCCGGGTTGTCCCAGTCGTGTCCGCCGCCCGGGGTGGCCAGCCACACCTCCGACTTGATGTGCCGCAGATAGCTGCCCGGCAGGTTCGCGCTGGTCAGCCGCACACCGCCGGTGCCGGCGACCGCGCACCAGGTGGCGTCGGCCTTGTAGAGCGCCGAGCCGTCGTTCGCCTCGCGGCGGACCCGGAAGTCCCGGTGGCGCAGGTACTCGCCCGGGTAGTTGCGCGACTCGAACGAGTAGCAGTTGCCGTTCGCCAGGCCCGGCACGATCTTCCAGGTGGCGTCGCTCTTCAGCAGCGCGCTGCTGTTGCCGTCGACGACCTCGGTGAAGGCCAGCGCGTCCTGGTGGCGCAGGTACTTGTTGGTGTACCCGGGCGTGGTGACCCGCAGCGACTTGTAGCCGCCGGTGGGCAGGGTGACCGGCGGGGCCGGGTTCTTCGATGCGTTGATCAGGGCCTGGTTCGCCGCCCGCACCCGGGCCGTGTCCACCTTGACGACCTGGCGGTCGTAGGTGAGCAGCCCGTTCGCCTCGTTCTCCACATCGGTGATCTCGGTGTAGACCGAGGCGGACAGGCCCGCCGGGAGCTGGCCGATCCGGATGCCGTCGATGAGCCCGACGAAGCGGTCGTTCAGCGCGGCGATGCTCGGCTGGTCCTCGTAACTGAAGCCGCCGCCGGGGAACCACTCGTGCCCCGGGACCTTGTACCCCAGGCCGCCGAACTCGCCGAGGACGGCCGCCCGCGTCGCGGTCGGCGCGGTGTTGCCGGGGCCCACGTAGATGTGGTTGTCGACCACGTCCCCGTTGCCGCCGTCCACCGAGCCGCAGCAGTTGACCCCGCTCATGTTGTCGACCAGCCGGGTCGGGTCGTACGCCTTGACCTCGTTCGCGATCCTGGCCTGGTCGTACTGCCCCCAGCCCTCGTTCTGGTCCACCCAAATGACCAGGGACGGCGAGCTGCGGTGCTGGTCGATGATCGCGTGGAACTCGGCCTCCCACTGGGTGCGGGCCGCCGAATCCGGGCTCTTGCCGGTGTCCATGGCCGGCATGTCCTGCCAGACCAGGAGGCCCAGCTTGTCCGCCCAGTAGAACCAGCGCTGCGGTTCGACCTTGATGTGCTTGCGGACCATGTTGAAGCCGAGGTCCTTGTGGGCCTGGAGGTCCGACTTGAGCGCGGCATCGGTCGGCGCGGTGTAGATGCCGTCCGGCCAGTAGCCCTGGTCCAGGGTGCCCGTCTGGAAGACGAACTTCCCGTTGAGGACCGGCCGCAGGACGTTGTCGACCTTGGCGATCGCGATCGAGCGCATACCGGTGTAGCTGCCGGCCGAGTCCGTCACCGCCGAGCCGTCGAGCAGCTCCGCCTTCACGTCGTAGAGGAACGGGTCGTCAGGGGTCCACAGATGCGTGTTCGGCACCGGCACGGAGATCTGGGAGCCGACCGTACCGGTGGCCGAGCCGACCACGGTGCCGCCGCTGGAGACGGTGACCCGCGCCGTACGCCCGGAGGCGGACGCGCCCTGCACCTTCACCCGCAGGGTGCTGTCGCCCAGGTTCGGGGTCATGTCCAGGCGGGTGATGTGCGCGGCGGCGACGGGTTCCAGCCAGACCGTCTGCCAGATGCCGGAGGCGGCGGTGTAGAAGATGCCGCCCCCGTTGTGCGGCTGCACGTCATTGATCCGCTGCTTGCCGACGGCCTGGCCGCCGGTCTGCGTCGGGTCGTAGACGGACACCACGATCGTGTTCGTACCGCCGTTGAGCTGGGGGGTGATGTCGTACGAGAACGAGTCGTATCCGCCCTTGTGCGCGCCCACCTGGGTGCCGTTGACCCAGACCGTGGTCTGCCAGTCGGAGGCGCCGAAGTTGAGCACGGTCCGGCGGCCGTTCCAGTCCGAGGGCACGGTGAAGGTGCGCTTGTACCAGAGCTTGTCGTTCTCGGTGATCCTGCGCTGGATGCCCGAGAGCGCGGACTCGGCGACGAACGGCACCCGGATCTGGTCCGGCCACGACGACGGCTGCCCGGCGTCGCGTCCGGTCACCGCGAAGTCCCAGATTCCGTTGAGGTTGGACCAGTCGGACCGGGTCAGCTGCGGGCGCGGGTACTCCGGCAGCGGCTTGTCGACCGGGACCTGGTTGGTCCAGGGCGTCGTCATCGGCGGGGTCTTGGGCGACCAGGACGCGGCGCCGGCCGGCGCCGCGCCGACCCCGACCAGCGCGGAGGACACCAGCGCCAGCAGGCCGGCCGTCGCGATCGTCCGTCTCCACCACGGCTTTCGGCAGGGTACACGTAAGCGGCTCACAGGTTCGTCTCCTTGATTCGGTTCGGCCCCCGGGGGACGGGAGCGGTAGGGGGGAGGTGCGGGGAGCACCGGGAATCAGACGAGCTGCCAGAGGTGGTCGTCGGTGCCGTTGTCGTCGAACTGGACGACATGGGCGCTGTCGGCCGTAGACATGGTGTCGACGCCGAGGACCTTGCCGGAGTGGCGGTTGCGGATGCGGTACCAGCCGCCGCCGTCCGGGACGAGCTGCCAGAGGTGGTCGTCGGTGCCGTTGTCGTCGAACTGGACGACATGGGCGCTGTTGTCCATCGACATGGTGTCGACGCCGAGGACCTTGCCCGAGTGGTGGTTGCGGATGCGGTACCAGCCGTCGCCCTCCGCCACGAGCCGCCAGTCGTGGTCGTCGGTGCCCGTGTCCCCGAACTGCACGACGTGCGCGCTGTTGGCGGTGGACATGGTGTCGACGCCGAGGACCTTGCCGGAGTGCCGGTTGCGGATGCGGTACCAGCGGTCGGCGAGCCAGGGCTGTGCGTCCGGGGCGGCCGTCGGGAACGAGCTGATGCGCAGCCGGGCCGCCCCCATCGGGACGAGCGTGACCTCCTCCACCGGCTCGGTGCTGCGGGCCGGCGAGTCCTGGAGCGGGGCGACCACGTGCTCGTCGTCGGCCGTCCACTCCGGGATGCGGCGGGCCTTCGCGGTGATGGACAGCGGGGTGCCGTCGAGCGTGAAGGGGTTGCCGGCCTTCACCCTGCGCGCGGTGTGGTGGCGCAGGGAGGCGGCGGGCTGCTGCGCGTCCAGGACGAGCCCGTAGTTCCACGGCCCGGTCGCGTGGACCGCGTACTCGGGGAACCGGTCGCTGCCGCCGATGCGCTCGTACGTCTCGCCGATGCGCAGCGCGTACGTGAGCGGGCCGTGATCCACGCTGACGGAGCCGTGGTTGTGCGCCCAGGTGCGGACGGTGGTGCGCTGCGGGAGGCGCAGGGTGACCCGGTCCCCGTCGGCCCAGGTGCGGTCGATCCGGGTGAAGGCGGGGCCGGCGGGGGCGTCGACGCGCCGTCCGTTCACCGCGATCTCCGGGGCTTCGCACCAGGCGGGGACGCGCAGCACCAGCGGGAAGGCCAGCCGCTTCGGGGCCTTCAGGGTCAGGGTGACGGTGTCCGTGAAGGGGTAGTCCGTCTCCTCGGTGAAGGTGACCTCGGTGCCGTCGGCGACCTTGGCCGTCACCTCGCAGGCGGCGTACATCGCGGCGGCGAGGCCCCCGTCGGGGGTGGCGAGCCACAGCTCCTCGGTGAAGTACGGCCAGCCCATGCCGTAGTTGTGCGGGCAGCAGCGGTACTGGTCGACGCCCGGCAGGAACGCCTGCATGGCGAAGCCGTTCTGGAACTGCCGCTCCGACTTCGGCACATTGTCCAGGTCCACGCTGTTGGCGCTGGTGATGTAGTGGATCGCCTTCCCCGAGGGGTCGAGCGAGGCGGGCAGCGAGTTGAACGCCAGCTCCTCGCAGCGGTCCGCCCACAGCGGGTCGCCGGTGATCCGGGTCAGCAGCTGGTGGCTGGCCATGAACTCGACGATGCCGCAGGTCTCGAAGCCCTGCCGGGGGTCGCCGTGCCCGGGGCGCGCGTTCTCGTCGCCCGCGAACCCGCCGCCGGGGAACTGGCCGTACGGGTCCATGGCCTTGCCGTACGTCCCGTAGGTGTCCCGGGTGTCCTGGGCCGAGCCGCTGCGCAGCGCGTACTGGGCGGGCTCGCGGAAGCCCTGGGCGATGTTCACGTTGTGCGGGTTGACCAGGTTGTCGCCCCAGTCGGCGCCGTACGCGTGGATCTTGTCGGCGAGGTCCAGCAGGAAGGTGTCGCCGGTGCGGTTGAACAGCCAGAAGACGCTGTCGAGGCCGTCGCCCCAGCGCAGGGCGATCCAGCTGGTGTTGAAGGCGCCGGGGCCCTGGGTGTTCATGTACCGGAAGAAGCGGCTGAGGAAGGGGATGATCCGGGTGTCGCCGGAGTACTCCTGCCAGGAGCGCAGGGCCTGCACCAGTGGCAGGAACGGCCAGAAGTCGGGGCCGCCGTTCAGCGAGGTACGCAGGGCCTTCGGGCCGAAGAACCCGTCGGACTGCTGGGTGGCGAGGATCGCGTCGAACCACCGGCGCACCGACGCCAGCGCCTTCGCGTCGCCCGTGACGATCGCCAGGTCGGTGTAGCCGCGCAGCCAGTACGGGACCTCCTCCCAGCCGCCGAGTTCGGGACGGACCCAGCCGGTGGCCGAGAAGTCCAGGAAGTGCGAGAACTCCTCGTACCGCCCGCACAACCCGTCGAGCTGGAGCTTCAGCTGTCCGGCGAGCCAGCCGCGCGCGGTGACCTTGCCGGGCGGGAGCTTCAGGAAGGCGGTGGGGTGCAGGGGCGCGGCGTTGGGGGAGTAGTGACCGCCGTGCGCGGGCCGCACCCGGTGTTCGGCGGCGGTCGCGGTGGCCGACCAGCGGCCGGCCGCCGTGGTGGCGGCGACGGTGGCGAGGGCGCCGGCCATGAGTTGTCTGCGGTTCAGGGGCATGGGGGAGGGGCTCCTGCTCTGCCGGACACGGGGGCGCCGGCCTGGGAATGCGCATGACAAGAGCGTGCTGTCGCGGCGCAGCGGTCCGGACCGGATGCGCGCATGACGAAGAGCGCCGTCGTGATCCGTACGGAGGGCGCGGCACTCGTTCTGCAACGTTGGAAAATGGGGTTCCGGCGGTATGACAGCACGCCGCCGGGCGGCTGTCCAGAGGTGCGGCAGCATCACCCGCGCCGGGGTGAAGCGGGCGGGGTGCGGGGCTCCGACACATTTTGGAAACGCATCGACAACGCTCTTGCCGCCCGTGCCGCACCGCCTATATAACGTTGTAAACCGAGCCGCCGAGAGGCCGCGCAGGCTCTCACGACCACAGTTTGTGCAGCTAGGGGCCGTCTCCTAGCGGGGCCGTGAGTGCAGTGACATCAGCCGCCGTGCAGCGGCCGATGCATCGTCCAGCCATGACCGACCGCACGCCACTCGGCGTGCCGTCATCCCGCCAAGGAGCTCCCGCGCATGATGATCCAGCGCCGATCCCGTACCCTCGCCGTGGCCTGCGTCCTCGCCGCCACCGCCACGCTGGCAGTTTCCGGCTGCTCCAAGTCGGAGGGCTCGGACAACAACGCGAGCAGCGACAGCAGCCAGGCGGCCCAGGCGGCCGAGACCCCCGAGTCGTCGTCCGGTTCCGGCTGCTCGCTGCAGAGCTACGGCGCCCCCAAGCTCGACCTGAAGAACGCCGTGGTCGGCTTCTCCCAGTCGGAGAAGGAGGCCAACCCGTTCCGTATCGCCGAGACCCAGTCCATCAAGGACGAGGCGAAGAAGCTGGGCGTCAAGAAGCTCCTCACCACCAACGCCCAGTCGCAGCTGCCCAAGCAGATCAGCGACATCCAGGACATGCTCGCCCAGGGCGCCCAGTTCCTCATCATCGCCCCGCTGAACTCGGACGGCCTGGAGCCGGCCCTCAAGGCCGCCGCCGCCAAGAAGGTCCCGGTCCTCACCATCGACCGCAAGCTCAACTCCACCGCCTGCAAGGACTATGTGGCCTTCCTGGGCTCCGACTTCGTGGAGCAGGGCAAGCGCGCCGCCGACGCCATGATCAAGTCGACCGGTGGCAAGGGCAAGGTCGCCATCCTCCTCGGCTCGTCGGGCAACAACGTCACCACCGACCGCACCAAGGGCTTCGTCGACCAGCTCAAGGCCAAGGCGCCCGACATGCAGATCGTCGCCCAGCAGACCGGTGAGTTCGCCCGCGACAAGGGCCAGCAGGTCATGGAGCAGCTGATCCAGTCCAAGCCCGACATCACCGCCGTCTACGCGGAGAACGACGAGATGGGCCTCGGTGCCGTCACCGCGCTGAAGGCCGCCGGCAAGAAGCCCGGCAAGGACGTCAAGATCGTGTCCGTCGACGGCACCCGCAACGCCGTCCAGGCCATCGTCAACGGCGAGTACAACGCCGTCATCGAGTCCAACCCGCGCTTCGGCCCGCTGGCCTTCGCGACCGCCCAGAAGTTCTACGGCGGCGAGGAGATCCCCGAGAACGTCATCATCAGCGACCGCGCCTACGACGAGGCCAACGCCAAGTCCTCGGTCGGCAACGCGTTCTGACCCGGCCGGGACCCACCTGCCCGTACCGGCTCCGTCGGTTCACCGCCGCCGTGACGCTCTCCCGTCACGGCGGCCACCGGGCCCACACCCCTGGAAGAGCGGAAGGCCAAGACCAGCCATGGCACCACCCGAAGCAGCACCGCAGCCGCCGGAGCCGGCCGCCGGCACGAAGGAGACGAGCGCGACCGCCACGGCCCTCGCGGAGGAGCCCGGCGCGGCGCCGGCCGTCCTGGAGGCCCGCTCGGTCAGCAAGCGGTTCCCCGGCGTCGTCGCCCTCGACGGCGTCACCTTCTCCCTGCGCGCCGGCGAGACCCACGCTCTGGTGGGAGAGAACGGAGCCGGGAAGTCCACCCTCATCAAGGTCCTCACCGGCGTCTACCGCCCCGACGAGGGCGAACTGCGGCTGGCCGGCGAACAGGTCTCCTTCACCCGGCCCTTCGAGGCCCAGCAGGCCGGGATCTCCACGATCTACCAGGAGGTGAACCTCGTCCCGCTGATGAGCGTGGCGCGCAACATCTTCCTCGGCCGCGAGCCCAAGAACCGCTTCGGCCTGATCGACTTCGCCCGGATGCACCGCGAGGCGAGCGAACTGCTCGACGGCTTCGGCGTCCGCGTCGACCCCAGGCGCCCCCTGCACACCCTGGGCATCGGCACCCAGCAGATGGTCGCGATGGCCCGCGCCGTCTCCGTCAACGCCCAGGTCGTCATCATGGACGAGCCGACCTCCTCGCTGGAGCCCCGCGAGGTCGAGACCCTGTTCCGGGTCATCGAGGACCTGCGCGGACGCGGCATCGCCGTCCTCTACGTCAGCCACCGCATGGACGAGCTGTACCGGATCTGCGACCGCGTCACGGTCCTGCGCGACGGCCACCACATCCACACCGGCGACCTCGCCGACCTCGACCGGATGCAGCTCGTCTCGATGATGCTCGGCCGGGACATGGCCGAGGTACGCCGCGAAGGGCTCACCAACTTCGACTCCGAGGGCCACGAGGCCGCGCGTACCCCGGTGCTCACCGCCACCGGCATCTCCCGCGACCACCAGCTGCACGACATCTCCCTCGACCTGTACGCGGGCGAGGTCCTCGGCCTCGGCGGGCTTCTCGGCTCCGGCCGCAGCGAGACCGCCAAGGCCATCGCCGGAGCGCTGAGCCTGGACTCCGGCGAGGTGAGCATCGCCGGCCGCACCCTGCGCCGGCTCACCTCGGCGGGCGCCATCCGCGCCGGCATCAGCCTGCTGCCCGAGGACCGCAAGGCCGAGGGCATCGTCCCCGGCCTCTCGGTCCGCGAGAACATCGTGCTGGCCGCGATGCCCCGGCTCTCCCGCGCCGGCATCGTCTCGCGCGCCAGGCAGGACCGCATCGTCGACATCTTCATGAAGCGGCTGCGGATCAAGGCGGCGAGTCCCGAACAGAAGGTCGGCGAACTCTCCGGCGGCAACCAGCAGAAGGTCCTGCTGGCCCGCTGGCTCTGCCTGGAGCCCAAGGTCCTGCTGCTCGACGAACCCACCCGGGGCATCGACGTCGGCGCCAAGGCCGAGGTGCAGAGCCTCATCGACGACCTCGCCCGCGAGGGCCTCGCCGTCCTGCTCATCTCCTCGGACATCGAGGAACTGATCGAGGGCGCCGACCGCATCGTCGTCCTGCGCGGCGGCGCGGTCGCGGGTGAACTGGCGGGCGACGAGGTGGCCGAGAGCCATCTGCTCGAAGTACTCGCCGACCACTCACCGGCAGCCGCGGACAAGGCGCCGGCCGCCAAGGAGGACCCCCGATGACCCAGGCCGCAGTCACCACCCCCGCAGCCCGGCCACTGGCCCGGCTGCGCGACCCCGCCTGGTACCAGGAGTACGGCGTCTACCTCGCCGTCGCGGTCGTCCTCGTCTTCAACGCCCTGTTCACCGAGCACTTCATGACGGTGGACAACCTCCGCACCCAGCTCGTCCAGGTCGCCCCGATCGTCATCGTCGCCCTCGGCATGGCGCTCGTCATCGGCACCGAGGGCGTCGACCTCTCCGTCGGCTCGACCATGGCCCTGGCCGCCGCGCTGCTGCCGCTGTACCTCGGCTACGGACTGGTCCCCGCACTCGTCATGGCGCTGCTGGCCGGCGCCCTCGTCGGAGCGGTCAACGGCACCCTGGTCTCCCTCGTCGGACTCCAGCCGATCGTCGCCACCCTCGCCCTGTTCGTCGGCGGACGGGGCATCGCCCTGGTCATGGCCGACAGCCAGCTCAAGCAGATCGTCAACCCCGACCTGCTCTCCCTGGGCACCGGCTCCTTCCTCGGCATCCCGCTGGTCGTCCTCATCGCCGGCGTCCTCGCCGTCGCCGTGGCCTTCCTCGTCACCCGGACCACCTTCGGCCGCCAGGTCGTCGCCATCGGCGGCAACCGCTCCGCGGCGGCCCTGGCCGGACTGCCCGTACGGCGGGTGCTCATCGGCGTGTACGTGCTCTGCGGAGTGCTCGCCGCCCTCGCGGGAGTCCTGGCCACCGCCCGGCTCACCGCCAGCGACCCCTCCTCGCTCGGCACCCTCATGGAACTCTCCGCCATCACGGCGGTCGTGGTGGGCGGCACCCCGCTCAACGGCGGCTCCATCCGGGTCCTCGGCACCGTCGCCGGCGCCCTGTTGATGCAGCTGCTGCGCGCCACCCTCATCAAGCACGACCTGCCCGACTCCACCGCACAGATCGCCCAGGCGGCCATCATCATCGCCGCCGTCTACGTCGCCCGGGAGCGTCGGTCCCGATGAACGAAACCTCACCCGCCCCGGTGGCCTCCGCCCCGGCCACGCGCAAGACCCCCGCGACATCCGGCGGCACCACACCGGAGCCCGGCGCCCACGCGCAGCGCCCCGCCGGCCGGAGGATCGCCGAACTCCTCCAGCGCCAGGGTGTGCTGGTCGTCCTCCTCACGGTCGTGGTCGTCGCGTCCTTCATCTACCCGTCGACGTTCGCGACCCTGGACAACACCCGCGGGGTGACCGTCCAGGCGTCGTTCCTGGCCGTGGTCGCACTCGGGATGACGATGGTCATCATCACCGGCGGCATCGACCTGTCCGTCGGCTCCGTCTTCGCCCTCGGCGGGGTGCTCGCCGCCTGGGCCTCCCAGTACGGCTTCCTGCCCGCCCTGCTGGTACCCCTCGTGGTGTGCGGCGGGATCGGCCTGCTCAACGGGTTCCTCGTCGCCCGCGCCGGAATGGCCCCGTTCATCGTCACGCTGGCCACCCTGCTCGGGGCGCGCGGTCTGCTCCTCGCGATCACGGACGAGGGCGCCACCACCTACCTGGTGCCCAAGGACTCGGCCTTCGCCGAACTCGGCCAGGGCGCCCTCTGGGGCTTCGGCTACCCGATCTTCATCGCCCTCGCGCTGTTCGGTCTCGGCGGACTCCTCCTCCAGCGCACCTCGTTCGGGCAGTCGATCTTCGCCGTCGGCGGCAGCAGCGACGCGGCCACCCTGATGGGCCTGCCGGTCGCCCGTACGAAGATGCTCGTCTACACGCTCAGCGGACTGCTGGCCGGACTCGCCGGCGCGCTCAACGCCGCCCGGCTCTCCTCCGGAGTCACCATCATCGGCGTGGGGATGGAGCTCGACGCGATCTCCGCCGTCGTCATCGGCGGCACCCTCCTCATCGGCGGCGCCGGCTCGATCAGCGGAACGCTCTGGGGCGTCCTGCTCCTCCAGGTCATCCAGAACCTGATCAACCAGATCGGCTCGCTGAACTCCTCGTACCAGTCGGTCGTCAGCGGAGGGTTCCTTATCGTTGTCGTCGTGGCGCAGCGCTATCTGGCGCGCAGCCGCAGAACCACCTGAACCGGTGCCGGGGCCCCACGGCCCCGGCACTGTTCGAGCCGTTCGAGCCGAACCGGCGGAGCCGGACCACCGCGCATCACCGCGCGACAAGTCGATTCAGGGAGTGCCGTGGGCGTCAGCCTCAAGGACGTTGCGCAACGGGCGGGCGTGTCCATCAAGACCGTGTCGAACGTGGTGAACAACTATCAGCACGTCACACCGAAGATGCGCGCCAAGGTGCAGCAGGCCATCGACGAGCTCGGCTACCGGCCGAACCTCACCGCGCGCCATCTGCGCAAGGGCCGCACCGGGATCATCGCGCTCGCCGTCCCCGAATTCGGCAACCCGTACTTCGCCGAACTGGCCGGCGCGGTCGTCGACGCCGCAGCCCGGCACGACTACACCGTGCTGGTCGACCACACCGGCGGGCTGCGCGAGAAGGAACTCCTGGTCAGCCAGGGATTCCGGTCCCATGTCATCGACGGACTCATCCTCAGCCCGATCCACCTGGAGACCGAGGACCTGATGGCGCGCACCGAGACCGCGCCCCTGGTCCTGCTCGGCGAGCGCGAGTACGAGGCACCGTACGACCACATCGCCATCGACAACGTCGCGGCGGCGCGCGAGGCCGTGCGCCACCTCCTGGATCTCGGCCACCGCCGCATCGCCTTCCTCGGCTCCCGCACCGGCCGCGAACGCCAGCCCGCCCACCTCCGGCTGCGCGGCTGGCGCGAGGAACTGGCCGCCGCCGGAATCGAGCCCGACGAGGCGCTGGTCGTCGTCACCGACGGCTACGGCCGCGAGGACGGGGCCTCCGGCATGGCCGCGCTGCTGGACCGCGGCGAGCGGCCCGACGCCGTGTTCGCGTACAACGACCTCATCGCCATCGGCGCCATGCGCACCCTCTCGGAACGCGGCCTGCGCATCCCCGAGGACGTCGCCGTCGTCGGGTTCGACGACATCGAGGAGAGCCTGTACGGCGCCACCACGCTCACCACCGTGGCGCCCGACAAGGAGGCCATCGCCCGGCTCGCCGTCGACAGCCTCGTCGAGCGCCTCTCCGGCGACCAGGTGACCGAGCCCAGGCGGCCCCGGCCCGGCTACCGGCTCGTCGTCCGAGAATCCACCGTTCCCCGGCCCGCCGCCGGACCGGCCGCACCGTAGGCCACGGGCCGGGCTCCCCACCACCCCCGGGGAGTCCGGCGTCCACGGCCAGCCCGTCCGGCCGCTCAGGCCGTCCGACCGCCCCAAGGACCATTGATGCCTCGCCCCACCGTGCACAGCAAACCGTTCGGCGCCCACGGCACCACGGACGTCGACCTCTGGACGCTCGACTCCGGCACCGGAGTCCGGGCCGAGATCCTCACCTACGGCGGCATCCTGCACCGGCTCACCGTGCCCGACACCGCCGGCACCCCGGCGTCGGTCGTCCGCTCGCTGCCCGCCCTCGACGACTACACGGGCAAGAACCCGTTCTTCGGCGCCCTCGTCGGCCGCTACGCCAACCGCATCGCGCACGGCAGGTTCACGCTCGACGGCACGGAGTACGAGGTCCCCGCCACCGACCGGGGCCACGCGCTGCACGGCGGCCCCGACGGCTTCCACACCCGCGTCTGGGAGGCGGCCGGCTCCGCCACCGACGAGGCGGCCGTCCTGCGGCTCACGCTGCGCAGCCCCGACGGCGACATGGGCTTCCCCGGCGCGCTGGACGTGACCGTGACCTACACCCTCGACCGGGCGGGCACCCTCGCGCTCGACTACGAGGCGGCCACCGACAGCCCCACCGTCGTCAACCTCACCAACCACGCCTACTTCGACCTGACCGCCCGGGGCGACATCCTCGGCCACACCCTCCAGGTGGACGCCGCGCACTACCTGCCGGTCGACGAGGAGGGCATCCCCGAGGGCCCCGCCGCTCCCGTCGCCGCCACACCGTTCGACCTGACACAGCCTCAGATCCTGTCGGAACGCGTCTTCCTGACGAACCAACAGCTGCTCCGGGCGGGCGGGTTCGACCACTGCTGGGTCCTCGACGCGCCTGACGCACCCGGGGGACTGCGCCGCGCCGCCCGCCTCGCCTCCCCGGACGCCGGGCGGGTCATGGAGGTGTGGACCACCGAACCCGGCATCCAGGTCTATACCGCCAACCAGCTGGACGGCACCCTGGCCGACCCCGACGGCGGCCACCACGAACGGCACGGCGCGGTCTGCCTGGAGACCCAGCACCTGCCCGACTCGCCCAACCGCCCCGACCAGCCGGGCACGGTCCTGCGCCCCGGGGAGGACTTCCGCAGCCGCACCGAATTCCGCTTCCCGCACCTGACGAGTCCCTCGTAGCGCCGGCCCGCCGCAGCCTCGCCGCAGCGCCCGCGTGGCGGTGCGGCCAGGCTCCGGCGAGGCCAGGGAGGGGATGAACTACGACGAGTCTCGTAGTATGGAAGCCTCATACGGAGCGACGATGCGGAGAGCGACGTGACCCCCGCCAGCACCACCGACCCGGCAGCGGGCGTGCGCACTCTGGCCCATCCCGCCCGCGAGGACATCAGGATCGAGGCGGTCCTGCATGCCCTCTCCGATCCGGTGCGGCTGTGCGTCGTACGCGAACTGGCCGCCGCCGAGGGCGAACTCACCTGTTCCCGCTTCGACCTTCCGGTCACCAAGTCCACCAGCACGCACCACTTCCGGGTGCTGCGGGAGAGCGGCATCGTCCAGCAGACCTACCGGGGCACCGCCAAGATGAACGGGCTGCGCCGGGCGGATCTGGAAGCGTTGTTCCCCGGGCTGCTCGACCGTGTCCTGGAGGCGGCGGCCCGCCAGGAGGACCGCCTCGGGCAGGGCTGACGCCGGCCCGGATCCCCGTACCACGGCCTCGTGAGCGGCGGTAATTCATTGACCGATCAGCCGCGACGGGACATGCTGTACCCCCGCCCGTGCCCGGTTCCGGCGACGCAGGGGATCGCCGGAGCCGGGACGGCTCAGGCGGCGGGCCTGTCGCTGTCCCGGGTGGCCGCGGCCCACTCGACCAGCAGCTGCTGGTACTGCTCCTCGTCCTCCGGGGACAGGTGGCCGCCCGAACGCCGCCACAGGTCGCGAATGTCTTCATTCACCACTGCTGCGGGGCGTACGGAACCGGACGGGCACTGAGTCGGGGACATGCCTACCAGGCTAAGGCCACGATGTGACAATCCGACCCATTGCGCGTCAGGGACATCTCTCACATGTGTCTCAGGCAACCTTCCCGGTCAGTCCGAGCTCCCGTAGGGCGTCGGGCCGCTCCGACACGGGCAGATGGCGTACGAAACGCACCTCGCAGCCCAGCGCCGCGGCCCCGCCGTCGGCGTGCCGGTCGTCGCCGACCATCACCACATCCGTCGGGTCCTGTCCCAGAAGTGTGCACGCGGTGTGGAAGAGACGTGCGTCCGGCTTCTGGACGCCGTGCTCGAAGGACAGCACGTACGCGTCCACATAGCGGTCCAGACCGTGCGCCCGGAAGACGGGCCGCAGGTCCCAGCCGATGTTGCTGACGATCCCGACCGGGACGCCGGCCTCGCTCAGCCCGGCCAGCACCTCCGCCGCGTCCGGGTAGGGGCGCCAGGCGTCCGGGGTCAGATGGCGGTCGTACAGCGCGTCGTACAGTCCCGGATCGGGCAGCGCCACCTGGCGAGCCAGACCGGTGTACACCGCGCGGTGCAGCTCCGCGCTCTCGTCGCGGTGCGCCCACCCGTCCGCCAGCCCGTCGGGCATCTGCTGCGGGTTGGGCCCGCCCGGCAGCGCGCCGTACGCCTCCAGCTCCGCCGCGTAGCGCTCGAAGTTGGGCTCGTCCACGCTCACGCCCCGCTCGGCGAGGGTCGCGGCGAGCCAGGAACGGACGGATTCGATCCGGAACAATGTCCCGGAGAAGTCGAAGAGGGCACCCTTGATCGGCATGGCATCGATCCTTGCCGACCGGCCCACAGGGGGCAAGGGTGCCTGTTCAGAGGCCCCGGCCGGGGCGCTGCGCCCGGTCGGGCCCCGGGCCGTGCCCCGGGAACCGGTCGAAGCCGCAGACCGCGAAGGCCGCCAGCGTCGCCCCCAGGAGCCACCCGCCCAGCACGTCGGACGGCCAGTGCACGCCCAGATACAGCCGGGTGAGTCCGACACCCAGCACCGAGACGGCCGCCGCGCCGACGGCTGCCCGCCACACCCGGGGCCGGGTGCCGGACCGGTTCAGCAGCCACAGCAGCAGTCCGCAGCTCACCGTCGCGGTCATCGCGTGCCCCGAGGGGTAGGCCGCGTACGAGGCGGTGTCCACCGGGTCGGCCCACCGGGGCCGGTCCCGGCCGACGGCGGCCTTGATCCCCTGCTGGATCAGTGCGGAGAGCAGGGTCGTTGCCGCGACCCACACCGCGAGGGGCCGTGCGCCACGCCACCACAGGGTCACCACCGCGACGCCGATCAGGGCGCGGAACGTCCACGGGTCCCAGAGCCAGTCCGTCAGCAGCCGGTTGACATGGACGAAGCCGGGCTCGCTCACCGCCCGCCGGTGCAGTGCGTCCGCGACCCGCTGGTCCAGGTCCGTCAGCGGTCGCCACCGGGCCACGACCAGGGCCGTCACCGCCCCGCCGAGCACCGCGCAGACGGCCCCCGCCCGAGCGAGGGGCGAGGCGGTGCGGACATGGCCGACGGGGGAGAGCGACGGGATGTGCATGGCACGATCCTCGCCGACGAGCGCCCCCTGCGGCCATCGCAGCGCGCCGGAAAGCGGAAGCGCTGGTTCACGGACGCGCGGGCGCGCTACTTCAGGGCGCTGAGCCCCGGGATGAAAGCCACCAGCAGCGGTACCACGGGCACCAGGGCCGCCGCGGCGGTCAGCCGCAGCCGACGCCCGGCGGTGAGCCTGCCCGCCGGGGCCAGCAGCCGGTTCACCCGCTGCGGCAGCTCCGCGTCCGCGGTCGGGCAGGGGCCGAACACGCCCCGGTCCTCGTTGAGTTCGACCAGGGCGAGCGCGATCGTCAGCCGGCCGAAGCGCCGTGAGGCCACGTCGTCGGCGGCCAGCTCGACCAGCCGGTGCATCTCGTTGCGGAAGGCCGCGAAGACCGGCACCTGCGGGAACCCGGAAGCCAGCGCCTCCGAGCAGTTGAGCAGCCAGTCGTGCCGCGCCTGCGCATGGCCCTGCTCATGGGCCAGGACCGCGTCGAGCTGGCGTCCCTTCAGCCGGCCCAGTGCGGCCGTGGTGATGACGAGTCGGGGCGCGGCCCCGGGCAGCCACCAGGCGTCGGGGCGCTCACCCTCCAGCACCACCAGCCGCCCGCTCCCGGGCTCCTCGCCGGGCATCAGGGGGGCGCGCACCAGGAGTTCGGCCCGCCGCTGCCTGCGCCGCAGCTGCGCGCGGTGGATCACCCGGGCCAGCATGGCGGCCGTCCACACCCCGCCGAGGGCCAGCAGGACCGCCATCACCGCCGACCACGGCCCGTGGCCCGCGAGCGCGTACGCCTCGACGACGGCGTGCGGCGCGGGCGCGAAGACATGGCCGCGTACCGCCTGCCACGCCACGGCGGCGCTGAACGTCATGGAGAGGCCGAAGCAGAGCAGCACGGCGACCACCACGCACTGCCACACCCACAGGGCCACCACGGGCTCTCGCTCCGGCCACTCGGCCCGCGCCATCAGGCGCGGGGCCACGACGGCGGCCAGTGCACCGAGCAGCAGCAGCGCTAGGGAGACCCACATGGCGCCAGCCTATGAGGGCCGCGCCACACACGGATACGGGTCCGCGCACCAAGTGACGTACACCACGAAGGGCGGCCTTTCCTGTCTCACAGGGTGAGCAGCATCGCGAACATCGCTATCCCCATGGTCAGCCGGCAGGCCAGCGCCAGCTCGGGACGCGCCGCCCACCCCGGGGGCGCCGGAGGACCGCCTCCGGTGGCCGCCGCGGCCACCGGCACCAGCCGGGCGCCCGAGCGCAGCACGTACACCGCGTAGTAGACGAGGAGCAGCCCGGTCAGCAGGGGTATGCCGCCCGCGGCGGCCATGCTGTGGCCCCCCATCGTGTGCGCGCCGTGCCCCTCTGTGCCGGCCCGCGCCATCACGACGGCCATGTAGACCATCGCCGAGGAGCCGACCAGATGGTGCAGATGGTGACGGCTGCGCCGGGAGAACCACAGCGCCCGCAGCGCCGCCACCGCGAACAGCGCCGCGTACACCCCCCAGCCCCAGGCCGGCGGGGCCACGGCGGCGGCCGGCACGGCCATCGCGGCCATCCCGAACCCCATCAGTGCCTCCGCCCGCGCGGTCCTGCGCTCCTCCTCGCTTCCCGTACGGGTGCGCAACAGGCAGTACGAGCCCGTCACCGCGCACAACGCCATCAGCAGCCATCCGGACATCGCCGGTCCGTGCACAGCGGCCCTCCCCCCGGCGAACGACATCGCCGTCGAGTAGTCGATGCCCGGGGCCGCACGCCCGTACGCGGCGCACTGGGGTACAGGGGGAGCGCGCGGCAGGGGTGTTTTCGCGATGCGCCTGGTGCGGGCGCCCCCGCACGCCCCGGGAGACCGCCCGCAGCGGGGGCGAGGCCGCCGGAGTTACGCTGCTGCGGCACCGCCCGCGCAGAGACCACGCAGAGAAGCCGGAGAAGCCCCGCCATGGACACCGCCCCGCCCCGGGACACCGGAGAGCTGACGTTCCGCGACGCCACCGAGGCGGACGTGCCCGCGCTCGTGGAGCTGATCGAGTCGGCGTACCGCGGCGACAGCAGCCGCGCCGGATGGACCACCGAGGCGGACATCCTCCAGGGGCAGCGCACCGATCCGCAGGGAGTGCGCGAGGTGGTGGAGAGCCCCGGCAGCAGGCTGCTCGTGGTGGAGCGCGACGGCGCCCCCGTCGCCTGCTGCCAGCTGGAGCACCGGGGGGAGGCCGCCTACTTCGGCATGTTCGCGGTCCGTCCCGCGCTCCAGGGCGCCGGGCTCGGCAAGGTGATCATCGCCGAGGCCGAGCGCACCGTCCGGGAGAGCTGGGGCGTGCGGGAGATGCACATGACCGTGATCTCCGTCCGGGAGGATCTGATCGCCTGGTACGAGCGCAGGGGCTACCGCCGCACGGGCCGGATGTCGCCGTTCCCGTACGGCGACGAGCGCTTCGGCATCCCGCAGCGCGACGACCTCGCCTTCGAGCTGCTGATCAAGGACCTCGAAGGCTGACCGTCAGGCGCCGGCGCCGCCGCCGCGCTGGATGTCGGGGTGGTCGGTGGTCACGCCGTCGAGCCCGAGGCCCTGGGCCAGCCGCAGCTGGTCCTGGGTGTTGACCGTCCAGCCGAACACGGTCATCCCCTCGGCGTGCGCCTTCTCGACGAGCTCCAGCGTGATGCGCCGGATGTTCAGCACCAGCCGGGTGGCGCCCACCGCCTTCGCCCGGTCCAGCAGGTCCCCGCCCCACCGGCTCGCGACGAGCGCCGTCCGCACGCCCGGGACGAGCTGGGCGATCTCGGCGATGGCCTCGTCGTGGAACGAGATCACCTCGACGCGCTCGACGAGATCGCGGTCGTGCATCACCCGGGCCAGGGTGCGGGCGGCGGCCACGTCCTTGATCTCCGCCTGGAGCGGGGACTTCACGGCGTCCAGGACCTCCTCGAAGACGGGCACCGGCTCGCCCAGGCCCGCGTCGAGCGCACGCAGCTCGGCGAGGGTCTTCTCCGCGATCGGGCCCTCGCCGTCGGTCGTGCGGTCCACCTCCGCGTCGTGCATGACGGCCAGCGCGCCGTCCTTGCTCAGATGCAGGTCCAGCTCGATGAGGTCCACGCCCTCCCGCTCGGCGCGGACGAACGAGCGCAGGGTGTTCTCCGGCTCGAAGCCCGCCGCTCCGCGATGACCGATCGTGAGAAGAGACAAGGCACGCTCGCTTCCGTCGACTCCGTTCCCGTGCGCTGCTCCTGCCCGCACGGCGCGGCGGTATGACCGCGCTCGGCAGCCTAGTGGTCCGCCCGCGCTGGGCGGGGGAGGGGCCGGTGCGCCTGCCGAGCGCGGCGCGCACCCATCGAAGAAGCTGCCGCAACGGCGTACGACAGGAAAAACAACGGTGACCATGGGGGTTCAGCAGGATAATTTCCACATCCCCACTTGTCCCGATGACTCCTGCACGGATACGGTTGTCAGACGCGAGGTTCTCCCGTGGAGGAAGTGTGATGACGGAAATTCTTGTGCACGACGCCGCATCCGGCGACATAGCTGCCGCCGCGCGGGTGGTCGAGCACCCGGCCTGGCCCGAGCTCAAGAATGCCGTGGAGGAGATCCGCCCCTGGCAGTCGAAGGACGGTTCCATCGACTTCGACGCGGAGGGCGCGCCCTCCCCGGCGCTCGCCGAGGCCGCCGTGGAACGGGTGATCGGTGCCGTCGAGCAGCTCTCCCCGCTGCTCCCGCACGACGACGCGTACCACCGCGCCCTCGTCAAGGATCTGCGCGGCTGGGTGGGTAGCGGCTTCGACGTCCCCGACTTCCTGGACTCCCTGCTGGCCTTCCAGCCGGCCAAGGGGCGCGCCGACGGCCTCCAGCACCTCGTCGTCTTCGCCATGTACACCCAGAACGGCAACCCCGACCGCAACCTCGAAGCGGTCGTGCTGCGCATGGTCTGGCCCGAGTGGCTCGCCGAACTGGAGTCCACCCGCTACGACAATCCGTTGTTCTGCGGCATCACCTTCGAGGACTTCACCTCCGGCTACGACACCAACTCCGCGGTGCTCTTCCCGGAGACCATCGCCGTCCGCGAGGCCCCCGAGCGCTTCAGCTGGGGCGGCATCTTCTGCGACCGCGAGGCCGCCCGCTTCCGCCGCGTCACCGAGGCCTCCGTCGACCTCCTCGGCGTCGAGCTGCCCGACGACATCCGCGCGATGATCGACGACCAGCAGCGCTGCGAGCAGGCCTTCGTGCTCTGGGACATGGTCCACGACCGCACCCACAGCCACGGCGACCTGCCGTTCGACCCCTTCATGATCAAGCAGCGCCAGCCGTTCTGGATGTACGGCCTGGAGGAGCTGCGCTGCGACCTCACCGCCTTCAAGGAGGCCGTGAAGCTGGAGGCCGAGGGCAACGCCCACGGCCGCGACGTCCAGTACGCCGTGCTCTTCGACCGGATGTTCCGCTTCCCGGTCACCGGCGAGCGCGTCCGCAACTACGACGGCCTCGGCGGCCAGCTCCTCTTCGCCTACCTCCACAAGCACGACGTGGTGCGCTGGACGGACAACAAGCTGCGGATCGACTGGGAGCGGGCCCCCCAGGTCACCAACCAGCTCTGCGCCGAGATCGAGAAGCTCTACCGCGACGGCATCGACCGCCCCAAGCTCGTCCACTGGTTCGCCGCGTACGACCTCGTCTCCACCTACCTCGCCCCGCACCCCGGCTCCCGCTGGGCCAAGGGTCCGGACGCGCTGGATCTCTCCCAGCCGCCGCGGAAACTCGTCGACGACGTGCTTCCGGACGAGTTTCCCCTGAGCATGTTCTATGAGGCCCTCTCCAAGAAGCTGAAGAACGTGATCGCCTCGACCAAGGGCATCACCGCCTCGGACGCGGGGAAGGCTGCGGCGTGAGCACAGGTCCCAAGGAGGCGGAGGCCATGAACGGAACAAGCACGGGCGACGTGGGCGGTGCGCTCGAAGGTGCCGTCGTCGCCGTCGCGGGAGCCGCCGGACCGGCCGGCCGGGCCACGCTGCTCCGGCTCGCCGAGGCGGGCGCGGTCGTCGTCGCGTCGGACTCCCACCCCACCCGGCTCGCCGAGGCCGTCGACGCGGCGCGTTACGCCCACGGCGGGGCCACCGTCACCGGCGACACCGTCGATCTCCTCGACCTCGGCGCCACCCGGGAATGGGCGGCCAAGACGGAGAAGGAGTTCGGCCGCGTCGACGGCGTCGTCCACCTCGTCGGCGGCTGGCGCGGCAGCGCGAACTTCGCCGAGACCGACCCCGCCGACTGGACGCTGCTGGAGAAGCTGCTGATCCGCACGGTGCAGAACACCTCGCTCGCCTTCCACGACTGCCTGCTGCGCAGCGACCGCGGACGCTACCTGCTGACCAGCGCGGCCGGCGCGACCAAGCCCACCGCCGGCAACGCCGCCTACGCCGCCGCCAAGGCCGCCGCCGAGGCGTGGACCCTCGCGCTCGCCGACTCCTTCCGGAAGGCGGGGGGCGAGGACGGCCCGCGCAGCGCGGCTGCGATCCTGGTCGTGAAGGCACTGGTGCACGACGCGATGCGCGCCGAGCGCCCGAATGCGAAGTTCGCGGGCTTCACCGACGTCGGGGACCTGGCCGATGCCATCGCCGGCGTATGGGACCGGCCCGCCCCCGAAGTGAACGGAAAGCGCCTGTGGCTGACCCCGCAACCGTAAGGACCGACGCGCGTCGCCATCACGACCCGCAGGTACGCGGATTCGCCAGTGACAACTACGCGGGGACACACCCCGAGGTCCTCGCGGCTCTCGCCCTCGCCAACGGCGGCCACCAGATCGCCTACGGCGAGGACGAGTACACGGGCCACCTCCAGCGCGTGATGCACAGCCACTTCGGTCCGACCGCGGAGGCCTTCCCGGTCTTCAACGGCACCGGCGCCAACGTGGTGTCCCTCCAGGCCATGACCGACCGCTGGGGCGCGGTGATCTGCGCCGAATCCGCGCACATCAACGTGGACGAGGGCGGCGCGCCCGAGCGGGTCGGCGGTCTGAAGCTGCTGACCGTCCCCACCGAGGACGGCAAGCTCACGCCGGAGCTCATCGACCGGCAGGCGTACGGCTGGGACGACGAGCACCGCGCCATGCCGCAGGTCGTCTCGATCACGCAGAACACCGAGCTGGGCACCGTCTACACGCCCGACGAGATCCGCGCGATCTGCGAACACGCCCACGGGCACGGCATGACGGTCCACCTCGACGGTGCCCGGATAGCCAACGCGTCCGCGTCCCTGGACGTGCCCATGCGTACGTTCACCAATGCCGTCGGCGTCGATGTGCTGTCCTTCGGCGGCACGAAGAACGGGGCCGTCTTCGGTGAGGCCGTGGTGGTCCTGAACCCCGACGCGGTCCGCGCCATGAAGCACCTGCGCAAGCTGTCCATGCAGCTCGCCTCCAAGATGCGCTTCGTCTCCGTCCAGCTGGAGGCGCTGCTCGCGGGTGACCTCTGGCTGCGCAACGCCCGGCACGCCAACGCCATGGCCCAGCGGCTCGCCGACGGCGTGCGCGGGGTGGGCGGCGTGGAGATCCTCTACCCGGTGCAGGCCAACGCCGTCTTCGCGCGGCTCCCGCACGCGGTGAGCGAGCGGCTGCAGAAGCGCTTCCGCTTCTACTTCTGGGACGAGCAGGCCGGTGACGTGCGCTGGATGTGCGCCTTCGACACCACGGAGGAGGACGTCGACGCGTTCCTCCTCGCGCTCAAGGAGGAGATGGCCGCCGCGTAGGTGCGGGCAGGCAGCAGGTACGACTCCGGGGTGCGGACCGACGGTCCGCACCCCGGAGTGACGTTTCAGCCCCGCTCACGCACCTCGGCCGGTGTCGGAGCCGTACCGCCCAGGTGCGCGGGCACCCACCACGTGTCACTGGCGTCCTTCGGCCGGACCGGATAGGCCCGCTGGGCCGCTTCGAGCAGCTCCTGCACGCGCTCGCGCAGCCGGCGCGTGATGGCGCCCGCGTACTGGTCGGTGGGGGCCTCCACCGGCTCGCCGACGCGGATCGTCACCGGGGTGTGATTGCGCTTGAAGTTACGCGGCCTGCCCTTGGTCCACAGCCGCTGCGTGCCCCACAGCGCCATCGGAATCAGCGGCACTCCCGCTTCCTGGGCCAGGCGCGCCGCACCCGACTTGAAGCTCTTGAGCGTGAAGGACTCCGAGATCGTCGCCTCGGGGAACACCCCGACGATCTCCCCGGACCGCAGCGAGGCCAGCGCGTGCGCGTACGCGTCCTCACCCTGCTTGCGGTCGACGGGAATGTGCTTCATGCCGCGCATCAGCGGCCCGGAGACCTTGTGCCGGAAAACGGATTCCTTGGCCATGAAGCGGACCAGCCGCTTCTGCGGGAGTGCCGCGAGCCCGCTGAAGATGAAGTCCAGATAACTGATGTGGTTGCTGACCAGAACAGCGCCACCGGTCTTCGGGATGTGCTCCGAACCCTGAGTGTCGATCTTCAGGTCGAGCGCCTTGAAAAACGTGCGAGCGGCGCCGATGACCGGCCGATAGACGAGTTCTGCCATCTGGGGAAGACCCTTTCTTCAGCGCCCGCGGAGGGTTCTCCCGGCGGAAGTTACGCAGCCGTAGGTTTTCGGCATTGGGGCGATCGTGCCCCATACGGTGACGCGGTGGCCAGTCCCGGCGGCCCCGGGCCGCGAGATTCTTGTCACGTAGGGCGGCGGGGAATGCCCGGGGCACCGCGGGTGCTGACCCCTTGCGTAGAGCTCTGACAGGAGGCCGGAAGTGGACGGGCAGGCGCGTACGGAGAGGCTGGACGCGGCGCGACTCGGCGCGGAACTGGGGGAGCGGGCCACGCTCGTCCAGTTCTCCAGCGCCTTCTGCCAGCCTTGCCGGGCCACCCGCCGCACCCTGACGGAGGTGGCCGGGATGGTCGAAGGGGTCGCCCATGTGGAGATCGACGCGGAGGCACACCTCGCGCTCGTACGGGCCCTGGACATCAGCCGGACCCCGACGGTGCTGGTCCTCGACGCGGAGGGCCGGATCATCCGCCGGGCCGTCGGGCAGCCCCGTACCGTCGACGTCGTCGCCGCTCTCGGGCAGGCGATATGACGGACCGTGATGCTTCTCCCACCTGGTGGGACGCCCTTGACTGGGCATGCCGCGCATCGTCAGTCTGACGCTATGCCGTCAGATCCCCTGCTCCATGGCCGGGCGTACATCGACCTCGCCCGCACCGCCGGCGCGTGCTGTCCGGATGCCTGAGCATCCACGACCCCGCACCCCCGACGCGCAGAAGGACCTCCCCATGACGGCAGCACCCGAGCTCGGCACTTCGCGCACGGCATCCCCGGACCTCCTGCGTTCGGTGTTCCGGCAGCACGCCGCCGGAGTCGCCGTGATCACCGCCGCCGGCGAGCGGCCCGTCGGCTTCACCGCCACGTCGCTCAACTCCGTGGCCGCCGAGCCGCCCCTCGTCTCCTTCGGCGTCGGCACCTCGTCCTCCAGCTGGCCCGTGCTCGCCACGGCCGAGCACGTCGGCGTGCACATACTCGGCGAGCACCAGCAGGAGCTGGCCGCCACCTTCGCCCGCAGCGGCGCCGACCGGTTCGGCCCGTCCACCTTTTGGCGCAGCGGGCCGGAAGGCGTTCCGCTGCTCGACGGCGTGCTGGCCTGGCTGGTCTGCCGCGTCGTGGCCCGCGTCCCGGCGGGGGACCACCGCATCGTGATCGCGCAGGTGGTCGAGGGCGACCCGGCGGGCGGCGGCCGGCCGCTGGTCTATCACCAGGGCCGGTTCACGGCTCTGCGAGACTGAGGCCGCATCGGGTGGTTCCCGGGTGTCGCGCGTTGGGCAGATCACAGTGCCAAGCGCTTGCTCATCGGACAACCACTCGGTGTACTGGCGAGTAATATGACGGTCGGAGCGTCGGTCGCCCCGACCGGAAAACGCCCCATCAGGCGCCTATGCTGCGTGCAACAAGGCAGCCCGGAAATGACGATGCAGTAGGAGAGCCGGCGTGAGCTTGAGGATCGTTGTCACTGTGAAGTACGTGCCCGACGCGACCGGTGACCGGCATTTCGCCGATGACCTGACGTTGGACCGTGAGGATGTCGACGGTCTGCTGTCGGAGCTGGACGAGTATGCGGTCGAGCAGGCGTTGCAGATCGCGGACGCGGCGGATGACGCGGAGGTCACTGTGCTGACGGTGGGTCCGGAGGATGCCAAGGACGCGTTGCGCAAGGCGTTGTCGATGGGTGCGGACAAGGCGGTTCACGTCGAGGACGACGGTCTGCACGGTACGGATGCGCTGGGGACGTCGTTGGTGCTGGCGAAGGCGGTCGAGGAGACCGGGTACGACCTGGTGATCTCGGGGATGGCGTCGACGGACGGCACGATGGGTGTGGTTCCGGCGCTGCTGGCGGAGCGGCTGGGTGTGCCGCAGGTGACGTTGCTGTCGCAGGTGTCCGTCGAGGGTGGTGTGGTGCGGGGGCGTCGTGACGGGGACAGTGCGTCGGAGGAGCTGGAGGCGTCGCTGCCGGCGGTGGTGTCGGTGACCGACCAGTCGGGTGAGGCCCGTTATCCGTCGTTCAAGGGGATCATGGCGGCGAAGAAGAAGCCGGTGAAGTCCCTGGATCTGGACGACCTGGGGATCGACGCGGACGAGGTGGGTCTGGCGGGTGCGTGGACCGCGGTCGATTCCGCGACCGAGCGTCCGGCCCGCACCGCGGGCACGATCGTGAAGGACGAGGGCGAGGGCGGCAAGCAGCTGGCCGAGTTCCTGGCCGGCCAGAAGTTCATCTAGCCCCGGCTGTTCCCTCACCACCCCCGCCTACTTCGTACACGCAGGAGATTGAAGTCCCATGGCTGAAGTTCTCGTCTATGTCGACCACGTGGACGGTGCCGTCCGCAAGCCCACCCTGGAGCTGCTGACGCTCGCCCGCCGCATCGGCGAGCCCGTCGCCGTCGCCCTGGGCAACGGCGCCGCGGACACCGCCGACGTGCTTGCCGAGCACGGCGCGGTCAAGGTGCTGACCGCCGACGCCCCCGAGTTCGCCGAGTACCTCGTGGTGCCGAAGGTGGACGCCCTCCAGGCCGCCTTCGACGCCGTGTCCCCGGCCGCCGTACTGCTGTCCTCCTCCGCGGAGGCCAAGGAGATCGCGGCCCGCCTCGCGGTCCGTATCGGTTCCGGCATCATCACCGACGCCGTCGATCTGGAAGCCGGCGACGAGGGCCCGGTCGCCACGCAGTCCGCGTTCGCCGCCTCGTACACGACCAAGTCCCGTGTCTCCAAGGGTGTTCCGGTCATCACGGTCAAGCCGAACTCCGCCCCGGTCGAGCCGGCCTCGGCCGCCGGTGCCGTCGAGACCCTCGCGGTCACCTTCTCGGCGCAGGCCACCGGTACGAAGGTGCTTTCGCGTACGCCGCGTGAGTCGACGGGCCGTCCGGAGCTGACGGAGGCCGCGATCGTGGTCTCCGGTGGCCGCGGCGTCAACGGCGCGGAGAACTTCGCGGTCATCGAGGCCCTCGCGGACTCGCTGGGTGCCGCGGTGGGCGCCTCGCGCGCCGCCGTGGACGCGGGCTGGTACCCGCACACCAACCAGGTCGGCCAGACCGGCAAGTCCGTCTCCCCGCAGCTCTACATCGCCTCCGGCATCTCCGGCGCGATCCAGCACCGGGCCGGGATGCAGACCTCGAAGACCATCGTCGCGGTCAACAAGGACGCCGAGGCCCCGATCTTCGACCTCGTCGACTACGGCGTCGTCGGCGACCTCTTCGACGTCGTCCCCCAGCTCACCGAGGAGATCAACACCCGCAAGGGCTGATCCCCGGACAGCGGGTACGAGCAACGGCCCGGGGCCGCACGGTGGACACACCGTGCGGCCCCGCGGCGTTTCCGGACACCGTTGACTCGGATGCGGCGGCCTTATAACTTCACTATACGGATTGTTGTTTCCGGGAAGCGGAAACGGTCGGAGTGTGGAGGGTGCGGACGATGGGTCAGCAGGAGAAGGTGGCGACGAGCCTCGCCGGTGCGGTCAGCGACGGGATCAGCGCGTCCCTCGCGGCGGTGGACGCCGAACTCGCCCGCCGCTACCCGGGCGACCCCGGCACCCGCCAGCCCGTGCACACGGTCTACGTACCGGGCGACACCTTCACGGCCGGCACCCTGCGCACCTGGGGCGACGAGGCGCTGAAGGCGCTCGACGAGCACGCCCCCGACGCATCGGCCCTCGCCGGGGTCCTCGGCATCCCGGACGAGCTGGCCGGCCCCGTGTACGACCGCGTGCGCGCCAAGCTGGAGCGTGAGCCCGTCGAGGACCTGCGCATCGACTTCGAGGACGGCTACGGGCCCCGCTCCGACGCCGAGGAGGACGAGGCGGCGGCCCGCGCGGCCCGGCTCGTCTCGGAGGCGTACGCCAACGGCACGGCGGCGCCGTACATGGGCATCCGGATGAAGTGCATGGAGGCCGCCGTCCGCGACCGGGGCATCCGCACCACGGACGTCTTCCTCACCGGTCTGATGCAGGCGGGCGGACTCCCCGAAGGACTGGTCCTCACCCTGCCGAAGGTGACGTACCCGGAGCAGGTCACCGCCTTCGTCCAGCTCCTCGAAGCCTTCGAGCAGGCGCACGGGCTGCCGGCCGGACGGCTCGGCTTCGAGATCCAGATCGAGACCAGCCAGTCCATCCTGGCCGCCGACGGCACCGCCGCGGTGGCCCGCATGATCGACGCGGCGCGGGGGCGGGCGACCGGTCTGCACTACGGCACCTTCGACTACAGCGCCTGCGTCGGCGTCAGCGCCGCGTACCAGGCGAGCGACCACCCGGCCGCCGACCACGCCAAGGCCGTCATGCAGGTCGCCGCCGCGGGCACCGGCGTACGCGTCTCGGACGGCTCGACCAACGTCCTGCCCGTCGGCCCCACCCCGCAGGTCCACGAGGCCTGGCGGCTGCACTACGGCCTCACGCGGCGCGCCCTGGCCCGCGCCTACTACCAGGGCTGGGACATGCACCCCGGCCACCTGCCGACCCGGTACGCGGCCGTCTATACGTTCTACCGTGAGGGCCTGGAGCAGGCCGCCGCCCGGCTCGCCGCGTACGTCGCCAAGGCGGGCGGCGACGTGATGGACGAACCGGCCACCGCCAAGGCGCTGAGCGGCTACCTGCTGCGCGGCATCGACTGCGGCGCCCTGGACACCGACGAGGTGGCGAGGCTGACCGGGCTGACCCGTGCAGACCTCGACGCCTTCGCCTCGCCCCGGCGCGGCACCCTGACGGTCACGGCGCCGTAGCGGCCGGACGGGGCGTCAGGCGGGGACTCCCTCGCCGGCGGTGCTCATCGGCGGCTCGGGGGCGGGCGCCGACGGGCCCCGCTCCGGGACGAGGGACTCCAGGCCGGAGCGCATGGTGCGTCCCTCGTCCCGGAGCAGACGCGTGCCCCTCTCGCAGAGCCGGGCGTCGCCGAGCGCGCGGGCGCTGAACTCCTCCGGAGTGCCGCCGAACCACTCGCGCAGCAGCTGCGACCGGGCGATCAGCTCCGTGAGCACCTGCCGTTCCCCGGGATGGGCCCAGGGTGCGCCCGTGGCGTCGGCGAGCACGCCCAGGCGGTGGACGTACGCGTGGACGCCGTTCAGGAGCTCACCGGACGGCATCTCCACGGGGAAGCGGTCGGCCGGCAGGAAGACCCGGTCGTACGCGCCCTCCGGGAGGAAGACGCCCTCGCTGTGATCGACGTGTTCCAGCTGGACCGCGTCCAGCCACGTGACGAACAGGTCACGCGTCCGCCCCGGCGCGTGGAACGGCGACGCCGAGACGTAGCCGAGCGGGCTCACATGGGCGGAGACGCCGGCCTCGATGCCCGTCACGCGCACCTTGATCATCGGGATGACGGCGGAGAGGCCGCGTTCCGCCATCTTGTACCGGAGCTGCCCCGGGCAGGCGTTGGAGCCGATGGCGAGCACCGGGATCCGCTCGGCGGTCGGCGGCGCACCCGCGTCGGCGAGCACCTCGTCGAGCGGCACCCGGCTCCCCGGCCCGTCGCACTCCACCGGCCACCGGTCGAGGCCCGTGTCCGGTTCCGGCGACAGCCGCAGATAGATGTCCCCGAGCAGCAGACCCGACTCGGCGGGCCAGGCCCCCGGGTAGGTCAGCGGATGCTCGCGCGGTGCCGCGTCGAGACCGAGCGCCTCCAGTGTGCGTTCCCTCATCCGAATTCCGGACCCTTCCCCGATCGGTCGCATGGCGCGTCAGGGTACCCAACTCCGTTCAGGACGGAGGGATTTCGCCGGAGCCGCGGGCGATCAGCCGGGTCGGCAGCTCCACCCGTGCCGGGGTGTGGTCGGACCCGTCGAGGCGGCGGAAGAGGTGCTCGGCGGCGGTGCGGCCCACCGCCGCCGCGTCCTGGGAGATGACGGTGATGCCGAGCAGGTCCGCCAGCTCGATGTCGTCGAAGCCCACCAGGGCGACCGGGCGCTCCCGGTCCGCCAGGACGCGCACCGCGGTCACCGTCACCCGGTTGTTGCCGGAGAAGAGCGCCGTCACGGGTTCCGGGCCGCCGAGCATCGTCTCGGCGGCGGCGCGGACCCGGTCGGCGTCCGTGGGGCCGAGCGAGACCCAGGAGTCCTCGACGGTTATGCCCGCCTCCGCCATCGCCGCGTGGTAGCCGCGCAGACGCTCGGTCGCGGTGTGGATGCGCGGCTGGTCGCCGATGAAGCCGATCCGGCGGTGGCCGTGCGCGATCAGATGGGCGACGCCCTCACGGGCCCCGCCGAAGCTGTCCGAGAGCACCATGTCCGCCTCGATGCGCCCGGCCGGGCGGTCCACGAAGACGGTCGCCACCCCGGCCTTGATCTCCGGCTCCAGATAGCGGTGGTCGTCGGCGGCCGGGATCACGATCAGCCCGTCCACCCGGCGCGCGCACAGGGCGAGGACCAGTTCCTGCTCGCGCTCCGGGTCCTCGGCGCTGGAACCGTTGATGAGCAGGGCGCCGTGCGCGCGGGCCACCTCTTCCACCGCGCGGCTCAGCGGCCCGTAGAAGGGGTCCGCGAGGTCCTCCAGGACCAGTCCGATGGAGGCGGTCCTGCCCTTGCGAAGCACGCGCGCGCTGTCGTTGCGGCGGAAGCCCAGGGCCTCGATGGCCTCCTGGACGCGGCGCTCGGTGTCCGGGGTGACGCCCGGTTCGCTGTTGACCACGCGCGAGACCGTCTTCAGGCCCACCCCGGCACGGGCGGCCACGTCCTTCATGGTCGGCCGGTTGCCGTAACGGGGCTCGGGATGACGGGCGGTCTCGGCCACGATGCGCTGTCCTGTCGTCGGTGCGGGCGGTCCCGGCGGGCTGCGGCGGCTGCCGCGCGGCTCCCGGAGGGGGTGGCGTCGAGCATAGGCCCTGGACAACGTTGTCAAGGGAATGGAGACTAGGCAGACTGTTCACCTGAACCGCAGGTCCCGCCCCTCACCACCCGGAGCCACACCGATGCAGACCCACCTCGTCGCCGCCCTGGACATCGGGGGCACCAAGATCGCCGGCGCGTTGGTGGACCGGGACGGGACCCTCGTCGCACGCGCGCAGCGCCCGACGCCCGCGCGGGAGAACGGGGAACGCGTCATGGAGGCGGTCGGCGGCGTCCTGGCCGACCTGGCCGCGTCGCCGCGCTGGAGCGACGCGACGGCTGTCGGGATCGGCAGCGCGGGCCCGGTGGACGCCGCCGGGGGGACGGTCAGCCCGGTCAACGTGCCGGGCTGGCGGGGCTTCCCGCTGGTCGGGCGGGTCGCCGAGGCCACCGGCGGCCTTCCGGTCACCCTGGTCGGCGACGGCGTCGCGATCACCGCGGCGGAGCACTGGCTCGGCGCGGCACGCGGCCATGACAACGCGCTGTGCATGGTCGTCTCGACGGGCGTCGGCGGCGGACTCGTCCTCGGTGGCGCTCTGCACCCCGGGCCCAGCGGCAACGCCGGCCACATCGGGCACATCAGCGTGGACCTGGACGGCGACCCCTGCCCGTGCGGGGCACGCGGCTGCGTCGAGCGCATCGCGAGCGGCCCCAACATCGCGCGCCGCGCGCTGGACGGCGGCTGGCGGCCCGGCCCGGACGGGGACGCGTCCGCGGTGGGCGTCGCGGCGGCGGCGCGGGCGGGTGACCCGGTCGCCCTGGCCTCCTTCGAGCGCGCCGCCCAGGCCCTCGCCGCGGGGATCGCCGCGACGGCGACCCTGGTCGAGATCGACATCGCTGTCATCGGCGGCGGGGTGGCCGGTGCGGGCGACCTGCTGTTCGCACCGCTGCGCACCGCGCTGCGCCGGTACGCCACGCTGTCCTTCGTCCAGCAGCTGACGGTGGTGCCCGCCGTCATGGGCAACGACGCGGGCCTGGTGGGCGCGGCGGCGGCCGCCCTCGCCGCACGGACGGGCGCGGACGAGGGCGTACCGGCGCGGGCGCGCTGACGCCCGGCGCGGGTGCGGTGGAGGCCGCCCCCGGCCGGCGGGCTCAGCACGTCATCCGCAGGTCCCCCCAGTCCGCGTGGTCCGAGTCGACTCCGTCGCCGCCGTCGGTGACCACCAGCCGGACGACCCGCGCCCCGGTCACGTCCGCCGAGAGCGGCTGCGGTGCCATCGCGTTGGTCAGCACCCCGGTCGACGCGGCCTTCACGCCGTCCGCCCAGATCTCGAAGGCCACGGTGCCCTTGGCGCCCTTCTCGTCGTCGACGCCCACCCGGGCCGTCACGGTGTCGCACGCGCCGCCCGCGTAGTACTCGACGCTGCTCGCCGCGTGGACCCCGAGGCCCTTGGCGTACACCTCACCCCCGATGGTCAGCGGATGGCCGTCGCCCGCCGCGCTCTCGCCGTTGCTGGTGTCCTTCTCGACGGGCCCGTAGCCGTTCGACGCGCTCAGCTGCGGCAGGTCGCTCAGATAGCCGCCGGCGGCCGGTGGTGCCACGACCACATGGGCCTGGAACGGGACGGACGACCGCACCCGCTTGCCGGTGGGGGAGCGGTACCGGGCGGTGAGCGTCAGGTCGTAGGTGCCCGGGGCCGTTCCGGCGGGCGGTGTCACCCGCCAGCGCGTGGTCAGCGCCCGGCCCGTGGGCAGCGCCGCCGTCCCCGTCGCCGAAGCGGCCTTCACCTTCCAGCCGGCCGGGCCGGTGAGCGCGGCGGACACCGCGAGCGCGGGCGTCCGGCCCAGGTCGGTCACCCCGGTCGTCAGCGCCGCCGTACGGCCCGCCTCGACGAGCGGGCTGCCCTCCAGGGCGAGTTCCACGGCGGGCGGGTGCGCGGCCCAGCGGGGATCGGCCGCGACGCGCAGCAGCACGGTGCCGTGGGCGGGGACGGTCGCCGAGAGGCCCCCCGCCGTGTTGCGGGTGCTGTGGTCCCACAGGTCGCGCACGGTGTACCCGGAGGCCTGCGGCAGGCCCACCGCGGCTGCCGTGGTGGAGATCCGCTGAGCGCTGCCGGTCTCGTTGAACAGCGCCACCGCCCGGCTGCCGTCCTCCATCTCCTTCGCGACGACCCAGCGCCCGCCCTCCGAGGAAAGCACCTCACCCTGCTTGCCCAGGGGGTCCTGGTCGACGGCGATGACCTCCTCGTTGGAGAGGATGTCGAACGTCTCCTGCGAGGCCGTGCGCAGATCGGACCCGATGAGCAGCGGTGCCGCCATCACCGACCACATCGAGAAGTGGGTGCGGTACTCGGTGTCCGTCATCCCGCCGTTGCCGACCTCCAGCATGTCGGGGTCGTTCCAGTGCCCGGGACCTGCCGCCGCGGCGAGCGGCAGGTTCTGCTTCATGATCGACAGCATGCTGCTCCAGCTGTCGTTGATGTCGCCCGTGGTGCGCCAGAGATTGCCCAGCCCGGCGGCCCATTCCCAGGGCTTGTTCTCGCCCCATTCGCAGATGCTGTAGACGATGGGCCGGCCGGTCGCGGCGAGCGCGTCGCGCATCGTCGTATAACGCTCCTTGGCGTCCACGCCCTGGTTGTTGCAGTTGTCGTACTTGAGATAGTCGACGCCCCAGTCAGCGAACTGTCGCGCGTCGCTGAACTCGTGGCCGAGCGCGCCGGGAAGTCCCACGCTGTCGCAGGTCTTGGTCCCGGCACTGGTGTAGATCCCGAGTTTGAGTCCCTTGGCGTGGACGTAGTCCGCGACCGCTTTGATGCCGTGCGGAAAGCGCACCGGATCGGCTTCGAGTTTTCCTTCCGCGTCGCGCTGCGGAACGGCCCAGCAGTCGTCCAGATTGACGTACTCGTACCCGGCGTCCTTCAGGCCCTTCTCGACGAAGATATCGGCGATTCCCTTGACCATCGCCTCGTTGAACTCGGCACGGCAATGCGTGGAGTTCCAGTTGTTGAACCCCATGGGCGGGGTGAGGGCAAGTCCGTTCGCCGCTTCGGCAGCGGCGGCCGGCGTGGGTGCGGGGGTGTGCGCGGCGGCTGGAACGACAGCCCCCGCGGTACACAACAGGCCCGCGGTCAGGGCTCCGACGACTCTGTGGCGGCTCGCCCGGGTGGGACGGCTTGGAAGATGACGCATCGTTACGTTCCTCCGTACTCGTGCCGGATCATGTGGCGACATGTGCACGCCAAGGCGAGCGATTACGTTAGAGCGTGTTGAAGTCTGTTGGAAGAGGGCCGGTGCCCGATGGCCTACATCTCGTCAAAACCCTTGACGGCGCCCCATGTTGGGGGTGAGATCCAAGCGCACGTTCGGTTGTGTTCGGTTGCCTTCCGGAGGACGGGGTCATGGCACACTCGTACGACAGAACGAATCTGCCCGGCAGCGTCGCGGGACATCGGATGTCCCGGCGGAGCCTGCTGCGCGGCGCGGCCATCGGTGCCGGAGCGGTCACACTTCCCGCCCTGCTCACCGCGTGCGGCGGCGGTCCCGGCGGGGACGGCAAGACCATCACCCTGGGATCGAATGCGTCCGACCCCGTTCCCAAGAAGGCGTTCGCCGACGCGTTCACGGCGTACGCGGATCAGTCCGACGGGCGCAAGGTGAAGGTCAACACCGTCGACCACAACACCTTCCAGGAGAACATCAACCGCTATCTCCAGGGCAAGCCCGACGACGTCTTCATGTGGTTCGCCGGGAACCGTATGCAGTTCTTCGCCAAGAAGGGCCTGCTGCACGACATCAGTGACAACTGGCAGCACTACACGGGATTCTCCGGCGCCCTGAAGGACCAGTCCACCGGCGAGGACGGCAAGCAGTACCTCACCCCGTACTACTACTATCCATGGGCCGTCTTCCACCGGAAGAGCCTGTTCACCGAGCGGGGCTACGAGGTACCCACCACGCTGGACGAGTACGTGGCACTCGCCCGGCAGATGAAGAAGGACAAGCTGGATCCCATCGCGTTCTGCGACAAGGACGGCTGGCCCGCCATGGGCACCTTCGACTACATCAACATGCGCACCAACGGATACGAATTCCACAAGAGCCTCATGGCCGGAGAGGAGGCATGGACGGACAAGCGCGTCAGGGAGGTCTTCGACACCTGGCGGCGTCTCCTTCCGTACTGCCAGCCCGGCGCCAACGGCCGCACCTGGCAGGAGGCCGCCACCAGCCTCCAGAAGCGCGAGGCGGGCATGACCGTCCTCGGCCTCCCCCACCCCGGGGCACAGTTCCCCAAGGGTGAACAGGCCGACCTCGACTTCTTCCCGTTCCCCGCGATCAACCCCGAGCACGGCCAGGACGCCGTCGAGGCGCCCATCGACGGGTTCCTGCTCGCCAAGAAGTCCAAGAACCTCAAGAACAAGAAGACCCTGGAGAGCGCCAAGGACCTGCTGAAGTGGCTCGCCACCGGCAAGGCCGAGGACATCTACCTCAAGAGCGACCCGAACAACATCGCGGTCAGCGAGGAGGCGGACACCTCCGGGTACTCCGCGATCCAGAAGAAGGCCGTCGAACTCGTCTCGGGCGCCAAGCAGATCTCCCAGTTCCTGGACCGTGACACCCGCCCCGACTTCTCCTCCACGGTGATGATCCCGGCGATCCAGAAGTTCATCAGCAGCCCGAACGACGTGGACGGCCTGGTCAACGGCATCGAACGGCAGAAGAAGACCATCTTCGCCTCGGACTGAACCGGGAGTGCGCAACGTGTCGTTCATCTCGGGGCGGCGCACCGGACGACGGGGCTCGCGGCGGTTCACCCGCCGCGACCTCGTCGTGCTCGGTGTCCTGCTCGGCCTGCCCGTCCTGCTCGACCTCGCCGTGGTCTGGGGGCCGACCCTGGCCTCCGTCGTCCTCTCCTTCACCAGCTGGGACGGGATCGGCGACATCGAGTGGGTCGGTACGCGCAACTACACGGACCTCTTCACGAACTACCCGCAGTTCTGGCCGGCCGCCCGGCACAACCTGCTCTGGCTGGCCTTCCTCGGCCTCGTCGCCACCCCGTTCGGGCTGCTCCTGGCGGTACTGATCGACCGGGGCGTGCGGTTCAGCCGCTTCTACCAGTCCACGCTGTACATGCCCGTCGTGCTCTCGCTCGCCGTGGTCGGCTTCATCGCGCAGCTCGTCTTCTCCCGCGACCAGGGCGCGCTCAACGCCGTACTCGGCGACACGGATTCCCCGACCGACTGGCTGGGCGACCCCGACCTCAACATCTGGATGATCCTGCTGGCCGCCGCCTGGCGCCACACCGGCTATGTGATGATCCTCTACCTCGCCGGGCTCAAGGCCGTGGACCCGTCCCTCAAGGAGGCGGCCGCGATCGACGGGGCGAGCGAGGCGCAGACCTTCTTCCGCGTCGTCTTCCCGACGCTGCGGCCGGTCAACGTCATCGTCGGCGTCATCACCGTCATCGAGTCGCTGCGCGCCTTCGACATCGTCTACGCGGTCAACCACGGCCGCAACGGCCTGGAACTGCTCTCCGTGCTCGTCACCGACAACATCATCGGCGAGGCCAGCCGGATCGGCTTCGGCTCCGCCATCGCCGTCGTCCTGCTGACCGTCTCCCTCGGATTCGTGGTGACGTACCTGGTCCAGGAGCTCCGAGGGGAGAAAGACCGATGACCACGACGCAGGCCACACGCGTCCGCCCGGCGCCGTCCGCCCCCGCCGCGGCACGCCGTCGCATCCGCCCCGGCCGGCTCGGCGTGCACGCCTTCCTGATGGCCGTCTCGCTGGCCTTCCTCGCCCCCCTGCTGCTCGCCGTCTACGCCTCGCTGCGGCCGTACGACGAGACCTCGGAGTACGGCTACTTCTCGCTGCCGCGCCATCTCTCCCTGGACTACTACCGGCAGGCGTTCACCGACTCCGGCATGACGAAGTACTTCGTCAACACCATGATCATCGCGATCCCGGGGGTGCTGGTCACCCTCTTCCTCGCCTCGTTCGTGGCCTTCGCGCTCGCCCGGCTGAGGATGCGCGGCGGACTGGTCCTGCTGATGCTCTTCACGGCCGGCAACCTGCTTCCGCAGCAGGTGATCGTCACCCCGCTGTACGTCGTCTTCAACCGGATCCCGCTGCCCTACTGGATGTCCGACTCGATGACGATGTTCGACTCGTACTGGGCCGTCGTCCTGGTGCAGATCGGATTCCAGCTGGGCTTCTGCGTGTTCGTCCTGGCCAACTTCATGCGCACCCTGCCCAAGGAGATCCTGGAGGCGGCGGTCGTGGACGGGGCGGGCGTCTGGACCCAGTTCTGGCGGATCACCCTGCCACTGTGCCGCCCCGCGCTGGCCGCGCTGGGCACGCTCCAGTTCACCTGGATGTACAACGACTTCCTGTGGGCGCTCGTCTTCATCTCCGACGGCGACAAGCTCCCGGTCACCTCCGCGCTGAACAACCTGCGCGGTCAGTTCTTCACGGACTACAACCTGCTCGCCGCCGGTTCGGTGATCGTCGCGCTCCCGACGCTCATCGTGTTCCTGCTGCTGCAACGCCACTTCATCGCCGGGCTCACGCTGGGGGCCGGCAAGGGGTGACGAGTCTGTCCGGCGGAGCTCCGCCGGACAGGCCCGCGGCACCCTACTCGCAGGCGACGCCGTCCCCGTCGCGGTCGAGGTGACGGCCGTATCCGGGGTCGCCCCGGTGGATCGGGGCCGCGCCGGCCGCGCGTACGGCGGTGCAGTTCGCGTAGTACGCCGAGCCGCCGCCCGAATCGCCGCCGCCGGAGCCCGAGCCCGAGTCGTCCGAGGAGCCGGCGGGGGCCTTCGGCGTCACCGTGACCTTGACGGTCTTCGTCTTCGTGACCGTCGGCACCGCCTTGGGGCTCGCGGTGACGGTCTCGGTCACGGCCGGCTCGGGCGCGGGCGTGACCGAGACCGTGGCCGTGACGGTCGGCGCGGGCTTGGCCTTCGCCGCGGCCTCGGTCTTGTCCGTCGCGGGATCGCCGCCGGCGGCGCCCATCCCCACGCCCACGAAGAAGAGAACGGCCGCCGCCGGGATGACGATGCGTTTCCTCGCCCAGCGGGGCGCGCCGCCACCGGGGCCACCGGGGCCGCCCGGCCCCTGCGGACCGAACGGGGACGGCTGCGGCGGCGGCCCCCAAGGCGGCGGCTGCGGCGGCGGGTTGTGCGTCATGGGACCCCCAGAAGGTGCGTGGAGGGACGACCGTAGCCAGCGCGCGGAACACATGGGAGGGTAATCCTCCGCAAGTGATGGAGTTGTGACCGAAGTGTGGAGCCGGTGACCCGCCGAGGCCCGCGCAGCCCCGTCGATGTCAGTGGCGGGTGCGATCCTGCTCGCATGGACGAGATCATGCGACGGCGGGTGTACGGCGCCGACCACGACGACCCCGACCCGGGTCCCCGGCCGGGGCGCGTCTACCGCGAGCTGGTGGGCGGACCGCTCGACGGCCTGCTGCTCGATGTGACGGGGTGGACGCCGGTGGCCCTCGCGGACGGCTCCGCCCTGGTCACCGAGATCGGTGCCTACGGACCGGGCGGCCGGGCTGAGTACGGGCCGCGCGCGGAGGAGCCGGACAAGTGGGACTGGCGGGGCGATACCCCGTAGTTCTGTTTCGGCCGCCTCCGTCCCGTACGCGCAACGCGTCGCCCCGGGCGTGTTTCCGCGACAGGGTGTTGCGGGCAAGCCACAGGGGGCTGCTACGGAAGAGGGGGAACCGTGATCGTCTGGATCAACGGTGCGTTCGGCGCCGGCAAGACCAGCGCCGCGCGTGAACTGATCGATCTGATCCCGAACAGCACCTTGTACGACCCGGAGATCACCGGGACGGGGCTGCACCACCTGCTGCCCCGGAAGAAGCTCGCCGAGGTGACGGACTTCCAGGACCTGCCGATCTGGCGGCGCCTCGTGGTGGACACCGCCGCCGCGCTGCTCGCCGAGCTGGGCGGGGTGCTGGTGGTGCCGATGACGCTGCTGCGACAGGAGTACCGCGACGAGATATTCGGCGGCCTCGCCGCCCGGCGCATCTCGGTGCGCCATGTGCTGCTCTCACCCGAGGAAACGATCCTGCGTGCGCGCATCGCGCACCGGGCGGAGTCGCCCGCCGACGCGGAGGGCGTGGACCCGGCCGGCAGCTGGGCGTACGACCGGATCGAACCCTACCGCTCGGCCCTCGGCTGGATCACCGGGGACGCCCACACCGTCGACAACAGCGCGCTCACCCCGCGCGAGACGGCCGAGCGCATCGCGGAGGCCGTGCACACCGGGGCCGCCCCGGTCTGCGAGATCGTCCAGACACCCGAGCCGACCGCGGAGACCGTCGCCGCCGGGGTGCTGCTCTTCGACGAGCACGACCGGTTCCTGCTCGTCGACCCCACCTACAAGCCCGGCTGGGAGTTCCCCGGCGGCGTGGTGGAGGCCGGCGAGGCCCCCGCCCAGGCCGGGATCAGGGAGGTCGCCGAAGAGATAGGTATCCAGCTCGCACGCGTGCCGAAGCTCCTCGTCATCGACTGGGAGGCGCCCGAACCCCCCGGATACGGAGGACTGCGGCTCCTGTTCGACGGCGGCCTGCTGACCGGGGCGGACGCCGAACGGCTCCTCCTCCCCGGCTCCGAACTGCGCGGCTGGCGGTTCGTCACCGAGGCGGAGGCGGCCACCCTGCTGCCGCCCACCCGCTACGAACGGCTCCGCTGGGCGCTGCGGGCCCGCGAACGCTCAGCCGTGCTCAACCTGGAGGCCGGAGTCCCGGTCGGCTGAGGCCCGCAGGACCGCGGCGGCGTCCTCGGTGAGGGGGTCGCCGTGACCGAAGCAGACCGTGGCCGGTTCCAGCGCGGCCAGCCGCCGGAACGAGGCCACGGCCTGCTCGCGGTCGATGTTGAAGACGCCCAGCATCACCTGCCCCACCCCGGCCACGCAGTCGCCCGTGAACAGGACGCCGTGCCGGGGCAGATGCAGACCGATGGAGCCCGGGGTGTGGCCGGGGGAGTGGACCACGCGCGCCCCGCCCGCGAAGGGCAGCGTCACGCCGTCGGCCAGCTCCCTGTCGACCCGGGTCGGCGGAGCCGGGGGAACGGTCAGCGCGTGTTCGTACAGCGGGCGTTCCCAGTCCAGCAGGACCGGCTCCCCGACCTCCTCCTCGCCCCGGATCACCGGCGCGTCCAGCCGGTGCGCGAGGATCTCGGCGCCATGGCGGTCGGCCAGCTCCTGGGCGGCGCCGTAGTGGTCCCGGTGGCCGTGGGTGATGACGATCCGGGCGATGCCGGCGGGGTCGTGGCCGAGGCCGCGCACCCCCTCCTCGATGGCGGACGCCGCGTTCACGTCGCCCGCGTCGATCAGGGTCAGCTCCGTCCCGTCGCGCCAGAGGTACGCCTGGCCGATCGGGAAGCGGAACATGTGCAACTGCGGAAGCACCTCGACGAGATCCATGCGGCGAACGTACGGCGAACCGTCCGGTCACCGCATGGATCTACGCTCTCGGCGAGCTTCGCTCAACGCGTAGCGCGGTCCCGGCGCGAACTCAGACCGCCTTGGAGGCCGCGTAGTTGCGCAGGAACAGCGCCTCGGCCACCGACAGGCGCTCCAGCTCCTCGGGCGACACGCTCTCGTTCACCGCGTGGATCTGGGCCTCCGGCTCGCTCAGCCCGATCAGCAGGATCTCCGCGTCCGGATACAGCTCGGCCAGCGTGTTGCAGAGCGGGATCGAGCCGCCCATGCCCGAGGACTGCATCTCCTGGCCCGGGTACGCGACCCGCATGGCGTCGGCCATCGCGGTGTACGCCGGGCTCGAGATGTCCGCGCGGAACGGCTGGCCCTGGCCGACCTGCTCGACCGAGACCCGCGCGCCCCACGGGGTGTGTGCGAGCAGATGCGCGGTCAGCAGCTTCGTCGCCTCGTCCGCGTTCTGCCCCGGCGGCACCCGGAGGCTGATCTGCGCGCGGGCGCTCGCCTGCACGGACGGCGTCGCGCCGACCACGGCCGGGCAGTCGATGCCGATCACGGTGACGGCGGGACGCGCCCAGATCCGGTCGGCGACCGTGCCCGTGCCGATGAGCCCGACCCCGTCGAGGACCTTGGCGTCCCTGCGGAACTCCTCCTCCGGGTACTGCAGACCGTCCCACTCCGTGTCCGCGGTCAGACCGTCGACGGTCGTCGAACCGTCCTCGGCGCGCAGCGAGGCGAGCAGCTGGATCATCGCGGCGAGTGCGTCGGGCGCGGCACCGCCGAACTGCCCGGAGTGGAGATTGCCCTCAAGGGTGTCCAGCTGCACCCGCAGCATCGTCATGCCGCGCAGCGTCGAGGTCACGGTCGGCAGCCCCACCCGGAAGTTTCCCGTGTCACCGATCACGATGGTGTCGGCCGCGAGCAGCCCGGGGTGCGCCTCGGCGTACCGCTCCAGACCGCCGGTGCCCTGCTCCTCCGAGCCCTCCACGATCACCTTGACCGAGACGGGCACCCCGCCGTCGGCCCGGAGAGCGCGCAGCGCGAGCAGATGCATGATGAAGCCGCCCTTGCAGTCGGCCGCGCCCCGGCCGAACCAGCGGCCGTCACGCTCCGTCAGCTCGAACGGCGGGGAGAGCCAGGCCGGCTCGTCGAGCGGCGGCTGCACGTCGTAGTGCGCGTAGAGCAGCACGGTCGGGGCGTCCGCCGGACCCGGCAGGAAGCCGTAGACGGACTGGGAGCCGTCCGGGGTGTCGAGCAGGGCGACGTCCTGGAAGCCCTCGGTACGCAGCGCTGCGGCGACCCACTCGGCGGCGGCCTCGCACTCGCTCCTCGGGAAGACCGCGGGGTCCGCCACCGACTGGAAGGCCACCAGCTCGGTCAGCTCCGCCTTGGCGCGGGGCATCAGCGAGGCGACGGTCTCGGAGATCGGATGGGCGGTCATGGGGCACGCTCCTGGTAGGTGCGACGTTATGTATACGTTTCCGGGTACTCGCCCGCCTGGAGTGCGGCGTCGCGGGTACGTCGGGGACTCGGCCGATCCTCCCACAGCGGGGCTCGGCGACAACGAGCCGTAGGATGCCGTGAGCAGCTTGGGCCACTGGTCGGATCGGGAGCAGAAGCACATCGTGAGCAGCGAGAACGCAGACGCCGGACATGAGCACGAAGAGTCGTCCGTGTGGGACGTCGTCGTAGTCGGCGCCGGACCGGCGGGAGCCTCCGCGGCATACGCGGCGGCCGTCGCCGGCCGTAAGGTACTGCTCCTGGAGAAGGCGGAGCTGCCCCGGTACAAGACGTGCGGCGGCGGCATCATCGGATTCTCGCGCGACGCGTTGCCGCCCGGGTTCGAACTGCCCCTGAAGGACCGGATTCACGCGGTCACCTTCTCGCTCAACGGCAGACTGGCCCGCACCCGCCGCTCCAAGCGGATGCTCTTCGGGCTCATCAACCGCCCGGAGTTCGACGCGGGGCTCGTCGAGCAGGCGCAGAAGGCCGGTGCCGAACTGCGCACCGGGGCGACCGTCACCCGGGTGGAGCAGCACGGCGCCGCGGTGCCCGACCGGCGCACCGTCGCCGTGGTGCTGTCGAGCGGCGAGACCGTCCTCGCCCGCGCGGTGGTGGGCGCCGACGGCAGCGCCGGGCGGATAGGAGCGCATGTCGGGGTGAAGCTCGACCAGGTCGACCTCGGCCTGGAGTCGGAGATCCCGGTCCCGCCCACCGTGGCGGAGGACTGGGCGGGCCGCGTCCTCATCGACTGGGGCCCCATGCCCGGCAGTTACGGCTGGGTCTTCCCGAAGGGCGACACCCTGACGGTCGGCGTGATCTCCGCGCGCGGCGACGGCGCCGGCACCAAGCGGTATCTGGAGGACTTCGTCGCGCGGCTCGGCCTCGCCGGGTTCGAGCCGACGGTCTCTTCCGGCCATCTGACGCGCTGCCGCAGCGAGGACTCCCCGCTCTCGCGCGGCCGGGTGCTGGTGTGCGGGGACGCCGCCGGCCTGCTGGAGCCGTGGACCCGCGAGGGGATCTCGTTCGCGCTGCGCTCGGGACGGCTCGCCGGTGAGTGGGCGGTGCGCGTCGCGGAGGCGCACGACGCGGTGGACGCCCGCCGCCAGGCGCTCAACTACGCCTTCGCCATCAAGGCCGGGCTCGGCGTCGAGATGAGTGTGGGCCGGCGCATGCTGAAGCTGTTCGAGCGCCGCCCGGGTCTGCTGCACGCCGTGCTGACCGGCTTCCGCCCCGCGTGGAACGCGTTCGCGGGCATCACCCGGGGCACGACTTCGCTGGCCGAGCTGGTCCGTTCGCACCCGCTGGCCCAGCGGGCGCTCTCGGCGATGGACCGTTAGAACGCGGGCTTTTGGGGGCTGACGCACCGTCCGGTGCGTCAGCCCTTCTCGCTGATCAGGAAGACCGGGTGGTCCGGGCAGGCCGCCAGGATCTCGGCGTCCGTGGACTTCGCCGTGATGCCCTGGAAGTACTGGTTGACCTCCCAGCCCCAGCGCTCCAGATAGGCCCGGACGACGGCCACCTTGTGCGCGTCGTCCGCGATCTCCACGGCCGTGAACGCCCGCGTCCTGCGGCCGGTCCGCAGCTCCCCGCCGCCCGCCGCCCGCATGTTGCGCACCCACTGCGAGTGGCCGCGCGCGGAGACCAGGTAGCGCGCGCCCTCGTAGGTGTGCGGGTTGACCGGGACGCGCTGCATCTTGCCGCTCTTGCGGCCCCGCACCGACAGCTCCTGCGAGCCGAGCAGGCTGATCCCGTGCCGTGCGAGCCAGCCGACGAGGCTGTTGAAGCGGACGTTGAGCGGGCTGCCCTGGAGGTAGTACGGCTGCGTCTGCGACATGGTGTGACCCCCACGCTGGAGAGAACGTTTTCGAGAGCAGTGCTCTCGCTTGAGATCAGTGTGCACGAAAGCGGCGCTCAAAAGCAAGAGCAGTGCTCTCGTTATTGGGTGACGCTCTCATTACTGGGCGATGCTCTCGTTATTGGGCACTGCTCTGCTTGCGTGGCAGACTGAACCCCATGAGCACTGTCCGGGGAGCCAGGGAACGGGCCCGTATCGAGGTCACCGCCGCCATCAAGGACGAGGCGAGGAAACAGCTCGCGGCCGACGGCGCGGCGAAACTGTCGCTGCGTGCCGTCGCGCGCGAGCTGGGCATGGTCTCCTCGGCCCTCTACCGCTACTTCCCCAGCCGGGACGACCTGCTGACGGCCCTGATCGTCGACGCGTACGACGCGGTCGGCGAGGCGGCCGAGCGGGCCCATCGGGCCGCCGCCGAGGCGGCCGGCGCGCCCGTCACCGGTCTCGCCCGCTGGGTGGCCGTCGCCTGCGCCGTACGCGACTGGGCGCTGGCCCACCCCCACGAGTACGCGCTCATCTACGGCTCACCCGTGCCCGGCTACACGGCACCCCAGGACACCGTCGGCCCCGCCGCACGCGTCGGCATGGTGCTCATCGCCATCGTCGAGGAGGCCCACCGGGACGAGGGCCTGGCGCTGCCGCCGCTCCCCGACGAGCTGCGCCCGGAGGCCGAACGGCTCGCCGCCGACATCGCCCCCGGCCTCGCTCCGGCGGTGGCCGCGCCGCTGGTCGCCGCCTGGGCGCAGCTGTTCGGGCTGGTGTCCTTCGAGGTGTTCGGCCAGTTCCACCGGGTGGTGGAGGCCCGCGAGGTCTTCTTCCGCCAGGCCGTCACGGAACTGGCCCGCACGGTGGGCCTGCTGGGAAGGCGCGGCTGAGGGCGGCGGACGTACGGCGGGGCGCAGGGCCGCGCCCCGCCGTCGTGGGCCGGGGTCAGGGCGTCACGACCAGGTGATCGAGGAGTTGTCGCGCCACAGCCTGGCCAGATCCTCGTCGCCGGTCACCGTCAGGGCCGTGAGCGGGAGCCGGTTCCACAGGGTGAGGTAGAGCGTCTCGGCCGGAGCGCTCAACTCGCAGTCCGCGGCGGCCTCCGCGACCGGCTCCTCCTCGCGTACCGCCGACGGAGGCTCGGCCGACAGCCGTACGGTCCAGACGGTGCCCGTGTCCGTCGCCCGGACCCGCAGCGTGCGCGGGGTTCCGGTGCGCACCCTGCTCTTCGGGCGGGCGTGCATCCCGAGCAGCAGTTCGTCGATGCCGTCCAGCGCGTGGGCGGGTGCGACGGGCGAGAGGGTGCCGCCCCGCGCGGATTCGGCGTCCACCCGGTGGATCGTCGTCTCGTGCGCCTGACGGCGGGCCCAGAAGGCGAGCGGTGAGGACGCGGGGAGGAACGACCAGCACTCCACGTCGTGCGGCGCGTTCTCCAGGACCTCCACCAGGTGCCGGTGCCCCTCGCGGAAGAGCGCCACCAGTTCCGGGCCGTCCAGCTGCGATTCCCCGGTGTCGGGGACGTACGAGGTGTGCCCCTCGCGCACGAGGGCGGCGGCCCAGGCGTGCACCATCGCGGTGTGTCTGAGCAGATCGCGTACCCGCCAGTCGGGACAGGTCGGCACCGGCGCCCCGGCCCCGGCCCCGTCGGCCGCGTCCGCGAGGAGGCGGCCCTCGGCGGTCAGGGTCTCTATATGTTCCGTGATCTTCATGGCCGGATTGTGCCAGGCGGTCAGGCGCCCTGGGGGTGGGGCGAGCGGGTCCGGCGGGCGCCACCGCGTACGAGCCGGACGAACCAGCCCAGCGCCAGCGACTGCACCAGCACGGACACCGTCAGCGCCAGATACATGAACCAGGCCGGGCCGAAGGAGTCCGCCCCCGCCAGCGAGCCGCCCAGCAGGAACAGGAACACGGTCGGCGCCGCCATCAGGAACAGCCAGACACCGGCGAACGAGGCGTCGTCATGGGTGACGAACAGGGTGTCGACGGTGACGAACACGGCGGCCACGGCGACGGCGCCCAGGTAGAGCAGCGACGCGGCGTTCCCGAAGGTGAGCCGTGCGAGCGTGCGGATCGTCTGCTGGTTCACGGTCGGCATGTTCATGGTGTCTCCCCGTCGATGGCTGTGTCTCCATCGTGCGCGGGGGGAATCGTTCCTGCCTGAGTACCGCTACTCATTCGCTCAGCTGTGCGCAGCCTTGCGGGCGCCGTACCCGAGGGCCGCCGCCGCACCGGCCAGCACCGCCACGGTGGTCAGGGCGACCGGCAGTGAGAACCAGTCGGCCAGGAAGCCGATCGCGGGCGGCCCGAGCAGCATGCCGCCGTAGCCCAGCGTCGAGGCCGCGGCGACCCCGCCGGGGCCCGCCAGCTCGCCGGCCCGGCCGACCGCCACCGGGAAGATGTTGGCGAGCCCGAGCCCGGTGACGGCGAACCCGAGCAGCGCGAGCCAGGCCGTCGGGGCCAGTGACCCCAGGAGCATCCCGGCGGCCGCCGTGAGGCCGCCCGCCACCAGCGTGCGGGTCTGCCCGAGCCGTTCGAGGAGGATCGTGCCGCTGAGCCGGCCCGCGGTCATGGCCAGCGCGAACAGCGAGTAGCCGGCGGCGGCCACCCCGGGGCGGGCGTGCAGGTCCTGCTCCAGGTGCAGGGCGCCCCAGTCGGCCAGGGCTCCTTCACCGTACGCGGTGCAGAGCGCGATCACGCCGAACAGCAGCACCACCTTGCGCGCCCGCCCGGACAGGCGCTGGGCGGGCCGGCCGGAGGGTGCGGCGGCGTCCACCGCCTCCGGAGCCTTCGGGGCCGGGTGCCGCAGCAGGACCGGTCCCGCGGCAGCGGTGACGACCAGACCGATTCCGGTCAGGAAGAAGAGGTGCAGGGCGGGCGAGAGGCCGCCGGCGACAAGCCCGCCGAGCCCGGCACCGATCATCCCGCCGAGGCTGAACGCGGCGTGGAAGCTGGGCATCACCGGGCGGCGCAGGGCGGAGACCAGATCCACCGCCGCGCTGTTCATCGCCACGTTCATCCCGCCGTACGCGGCACCGAAGACCAGCAGCACGAGACCCAGCGAGAGGGCCGAGTGCGTCTGGGCGGGCAACGCGATGCTGAGGGACAGCAGAACGCCGCAGACCACGGTCACCGCGTGGCTGCCGAACCGGTGGCAGAGCCGGCCGGTGAGCATCATGGTGATCACGGCACCGGCGGATACGCCGAGGAGAGCGAGGCCGAGGGTGGAGGCCGAGGCGCCGGTCTGCTGCTTGATGGCCGGGATACGGACCACCCAGCCGGCGAAGAGGAAACCGTCGAGGGCGAAGAACACGGTCAGCGCGGTACGGGGACGGGCCGACGAGAGCGGGGCGGTGTTGCCGCCAAGTCCCCCCGGGAGTGCCGTCCGCAGTTTGTTTAGTTGCGGCACAAACTCAGCATAGGGGCGGCCGGACAGCGGACGCAAGACGGATGTCCCGCCCGGCCCGCAGCGCGCCGTCCGGGGCTACGGCGAGGCGTCGCCCCCGGGGCAAGTCGGCCACCACGGCGTCAAAGCCACCTCCGGATCATGGGAGACTCGCCCCCATGAACGGCAAGGCGACCACCACCCGGACGAAGTTGGAGAGGGGCCGCAGCGCGCTCGGACCCGCCCTGGAGCTGGTCCACACCGGGCGCGCGCCCACGCGCGCCGTCCTCACCTCCGAGCTGGGGGTCACCCGGGCCACGGCAGGCGCGGTCGCCGCCGAGCTGGAGGCGCTCGGCCTCATCCGGGTCGACTCCAGCCCCGGTTCGGCGGCGGGCTCGCAGGGCCGGCCCTCGCACCGGCTGGCCGTACGGGAGTCCGGTCCGGTGGCCGTCGCCGCCCAGGTGCACGCGGACGGCTTCCGCGCCGCGCTCGTCGGCCTCGGCGGCCGGCTCGTCGCCACGGCTCCCGGCTGCGTCACCATCACCGCCGACCCCGCCCAGGTCATCGGAGAGGTCGTCGACGACTGCGCACGGCTGCTGCGGGACAGCGGACTGCGGTGCGTCGGGGCCGGCCTCGCGGTGCCGTCGGCGGTCGCCGAGCCGGAGGGCACCGCCCTCAACCCGCTCCACATCGCCTGGCCCGCCGGCGCCCCGGTCCGCGAGATCTTCGCCACCTGCGTGCGCGAAGCGGGCATCGAGGGACCGGCGTTCACCGGGAACGACGTCAACCTCGCCGCGCTCGCCGAACACCGGCACGGTGCCGGGCGCGAGGCCCAGCACCTGCTGTGCGTCGCCACCGGACACCGTGGCGTGGGCGGCGCGCTCGTCCTCGACGGCCGCCTGCACACCGGGAGTTCGGGCCTCGCCCTGGAGGTCGGCCACCTCACCGTCAACCCGGAGGGCCGCCCCTGCCACTGCGGGGGCCGCGGCTGCCTGGACGTCGAGACCGACCCGCTCGCCTTCCTCACCGCCGCCGGACGCACCCCCGGCCCCGAGGAGTCCCTGCTCAAGCAGTCCAGCGGCCTGCTGCGCAACGAGTACGAGGACCCGGCGGTGCGCACCGCCGCCGAGGAGCTGATCGACCGGCTCGGCCTCGGCCTCGCCGGCCTCGTCAACATCCTCAACCCGGACCGGATCATCCTCGGCGGTCTGCACCGCGCCCTGCTCGACGCCGACCCCGAGCGGCTGCGGGCGGTGGTGGCCGACCGCAGCCTGTGGGGGCGCAGCGGGAGCGTGCCGATCCTGCCCTGCACCCTCGACCACAACAGCCTGGTCGGGGCGGCGGAGCTGGCCTGGCAACCGGTCCTGGACGACCCGCTGGGGGCGCTGTCCTGAAGAGGCCGGCTCACACCGGAATCGCGGGCTCCCAGGCTCCTGCCGCCGCCTCGAACGCGAACGCCCGCGCCGGATTCGCCACCAGCACCGCCTCCATCGCCTCGGCGCCCAGCACCTCCTCCAGACGGGGACGCAGCCGGCGCAGCAGGTACGGCATGCCGGGAGTCTCCGGCACGGTCGTGTCACCGCCCAGCAGCAACTGCCCGGTGAACCCCGCCCCGGCCAGCGCCGCCATCTCGTCCGGCAGCCGCCAGTCCGTCGCGTGGTTGGCCCGCGAGGGCCCGTCGAACGCCAGGAAGGCGCCCGCCCGCGCCGCCTCCCGCTGCACCGCCCCGTCCGGGGAGCGGCCGAGGTGGCCGAGGATCACCCGGTGCGGCGGGACACCCAACTCCCCGCACAGCAGGTCCAGGACGTCGAGTGCGGCCGTGCCCAGCTCCAGGTGGACGGCGATCGGCGCACCCGTGCGGTGGTGGGCCCCGGCCGCCGCGGTCATGGTGAGCCGGGCGTGTGCGTCGAGCGTGTGGAAGGCGCCGGCCACCTTGATCAGACCGGCCCGCACCCCGGTGGTGCCGATGCCCTCGGTCAGCTCCGCGACAAACAGGCCGGCGAGGTCGTCCCTGATCCGGTCCAGCAGCTCCGGCGGGTAGTGCACCGCCTGGTGCAGCCCCGTCGAGGCCACCACATGCGTGCCCGTCGTACGGGACAGCTCCGCCAGCGCGCCGGCCCGGCGGCCCATGCCGTGGGGTGTCCACTGCACGATCGTCCGGCCGCCCAGCGCGTGGAAGGCGCGCAGCCGTTCGGCCGCCGCTCCGGGGTCGTCCAGCTCCTGGCCCGGCAGCACGGGGCTGCGCAGGAAGAGGTGGTCGTGTGCGTCGCAGACCCCCAGCTCACCGGGTGCGATGTCACCGAGAACGGTGCGGACCAGCGCTACCACTGGCGTCCCTCCCCGATCCGGTCCTGCTCGGGGCTGCTGAGGTGGAGCACCTGGTAGCGCTCGCCCGGTGCCTTCGGGGCGAGGTCGTCCCAGAGCGTGAAGTGGAGCAGTTCCCAGTGCCGGGGATCGGCGGCCAGGGCCGTGGCGACCGCGCCGGGGGTCTTCGCGAGCCTCCGGCTCTCCTCCAGCGCCGCTTCCACCGCGTCCGCCGGGGCGACCGACTGCGGCACGGACGAGCGGTGGCGGGTGGCCGTGCGGGGGAGTGCGCCCGACGCGGAGCCCCCCTCGTACGCGAGCCCGGTCCAGTGCTGGACGACCGGGCGGCCGAAGTCCTGGACTATGCCCTGGAATCCGGAGCCCCAGAGGAAGGCGTTCATGCCTTCGGGCCGCGTCCACAGGTAGAACGGGGCGTACTGGTTGACGGGGGAGTCCTCGCCCCGCTCCCGTATGAGATACGCCTTGAGGCCGAGCCCGGGGAAGTCGTCCAGGAGGTGGCCCCGGGTCGCCACCCGGTGGCGGATGACGCCCATGTCGTAGTCGGCGGGCAGGGTGATCTCGTACTGCATGGCATGCATCGAAGAGCTCCTCAGGAAGCCGGGTAGCCGGCGACGCCGGCGTCGGTGTGCCAGTGGATGGTGCTGCCGTCCTCGGCCGCCTCGACGACGGCCAGATGGGTCATGAAGGTGCGCGGTGAGGCTCCGTGCCAGTGCCATTCGTCCGGTTCGATCCACACGGTGTCGCCCGCCCGGATCGTCTCGACCGGTCCGCCCCTGCGCTGCACCAGGCCCTCGCCCTCGGTGACATGCAGAACCTGGCCGTGCGGGTGGGTGTGCCACGAGGTGTGGCCGCCCGGCGCGAAGTGCACGCTGAACATCCGCAGCCGGGAGGGCGGTTCGGGTGCGGCGATCTCGTCGAGCCAGACGGTGCCGTTGAAGTGGGCGGCCGGGCCCTGCTGGGTGTCCGGGCGGTTCCTGGTGATACGCATGTGCGGCTGCTCCTGAAACGGTCGGCGGGTCAGGCGGGCGGGGCGAGCAGGGTGAGCAGTCCGCGGACGCCCGCGTCGAAGGCGTCCGTCGATCCCGCGGCGCGGGCCAGCACATAGCCGCCCTGCACGGTCGCGACGACCGTCGCGGCGATGTCCTCGGGCACGACGCCGGGGGCGAACTCGCCCGCTTCGACGCCCTCGCGGACGAGGGCGGCGAGCCTGCCGCGCAGCCAGGCGATCGTCTCGTCGACCGGCTCCCGCAGCTCATCGCTCGCGATGATCTCCGGGTCCATCGTCAGCCGCCCCACCGGGCAGCCGCGCAGGACGTCGCGCTCGCGGAGCAGGTAGGCCGAGATCCGCTCGTACGCCGACCCGGGCGTGTCGAGCACCCGGCCCGCGGTCTCCCGCAGCTCGTCGGCCGTACGGCGAATGGCGGTCAGCGCCAGGTCGGGCTTGCCGGTGAAGTGGTGGTACATGCTGCCCTGGCCCGCATGGGCGTGCTGCTGGATGGCCTTGGGGCTCGTGCCCACGTAACCGCGCTCCCACAGGAGCTCCCGAGTGGCTTCGATCAGACGGTCCGGAGTACTCATGCAGGCAGTGTACATACTAGTAGGTACAGAAAGGCGCTGTCGTGCACACGGAAGCGGGGCACCCCCGTGGGGATGCCCCGCTTCCGCCATGTCAGCCCACCGCGGCCGACCGGGTCGTGGAGGGCGATGGTCCCTCCAGGTGCTTCAGGCCGCTCAGGTCGAAGGGGCCGTCGGTCGTCGCCCCGTACAGCACGTGCGACGGCTGCGCGAGCGGGGCCGGTGTGGGCAGCGTGAACCACACGGCCTTCCCCTCCCCGCCCCGGGGGCGCACTCCCCAGCTCTCGCTGACCGCGGCGATCAGTGCGAGCCCGCGCCCCGAGGTACTGGAGTCGTCGGCCTCGCGCACGGTCGGCAGCCGTGGATCGTGGTCGTGGACGGACACCGTGAGCCGTTCGAGCAGCAACTCGATCTCGACGGTGCATGACTTGTCCGGCTGTGCGTGCCGGTGGACGTTGGTGAGGAGCTCGGTGACGCCCAGCGCTGTCTGGTCGATCAGAGAATCGAGATGCCAGTAGCGCAGTTGCGCCGAGATGATTCTGCGGACCTGACCGATCCGCGACGGCAGGGCCTGGAGCTCCACCGTGCAGTGCCTGCTTGGCTCGCTGATCACGGCTGCGACTCCCCGAAATAGGTCCGGAAGAAGACGAAGGAACGGATCCAGCACATGGCTCGCTGCTGAGTCCGGGCCGGCGGCCTGGATCACAGTGTCACCGCCGGTACACCATGAGTGACGTGACTCCAATGTCGCTCAGGGCATACGGCTCCGCAACTCGCGGTGGCCCCCGCCGCGCCGCTCTCAGGTCCGGCGGCCTCCCGCGCTGTACAGCGCCTCCAGGAACCGGCGCGAAGGTGTCGCGTCGCCCGGTTTGCCGTCCGGCCGCCGCATCGTCAGCCGGTACCGCGTCCCGTTGACCCGCGCCACCGTGGCGTCCGCCCCCGCGAACCAGGGTCTCCCCGCGCTCACCGTGCCCACCGGCGCGCTGTCGATCTCCCTCCCGTAACTCGTCAGAAGGGCCACCCGGCCGTCCCTGACGGTCACCTGCCCGGCCCTGGTGACCGAGCGCGCCCATCGGTCGATGCGTACACCCGTCGCGCTGAACTCCGTCACGCCCGTGGTGCTGAACTCCGTTTCGGACATGGCCCCTTCGCCCCCTTCGCGATACCTCTGAGACGAAGTGTGCCCATCCCGGGCCCTGTGCACCAGAGCGGGACGGTACGTGAACGGCGTATTCGGGCCGAGCGGCGGCACCGGCCTCCGGCCGCGACACCAAGGAAGTGCTATGGACCATCAAAGTCAACGTTTGTGCAGGTAGGGGGCTTATCGTGGGCCCCGCCGAGACCGGTCGTACGAGGAGAAGCGCACAGATGGACACCAGTGAGCACGGGCGCGGCGGCGCAGCCGCGGCGACCGTCGACATCGACCGTTCCGACCCGGCCTACCGCGCCTGGCTCAAGGAGGCCGTCCGCAAGGTCCAGGCCGACGCCAACCGCTCGGCCGACACACATCTGCTGCTCTTCCCGCTGCCCGAGAGCTGGGGCATCGACCTCTACCTCAAGGACGAGTCGACGCACCCCACCGGCAGCCTCAAGCACCGGCTGGCGCGTTCGCTCTTCCTCTACGGGCTCTGCAACGGCTGGATCCGGCCGGGCAAACCGGTCATCGAGGCGTCGAGCGGTTCGACCGCCGTCTCGGAGGCGTACTTCGCCAAACTGATCGGGGTGCCGTTCATCGCCGTGATGCCCCGCACCACCAGCCCGGAGAAGTGCCGGCTCATCGAATTCCACGGCGGGCGCTGCCACTTCGTCGACGACTCGCGCCGGATGTACGAGGAGTCGTCGCGGCTCGCCGCGGAGACCGGCGGCCACTACATGGACCAGTTCACCTACGCCGAGCGGGCCACCGACTGGCGCGGCAACAACAACATCGCGGAGTCGGTCTACCAGCAGCTGAGGCTCGAACGGTATCCGGAGCCCACCTGGATCGTCGCCACCGCCGGCACCGGCGGCACCTCGGCGACCATCGCGCGCTATGTGCACTACATGCAGCACGACACCAGGATCTGCGTGCCCGACCCGGAGAACTCCTGTTTCTTCGACGGCTGGACCCATCACGACCCGCACGCCACCAGCGACTGCGGCTCCCGCATCGAAGGCATCGGCCGGCCGCGCATGGAACCGAGCTTCGTGCCCGGCGCGATCGACCGGATGATGAAGGTCCCGGACGCGGCGAGCATCGCGGCCGTACGCGCCCTGGAGCGGGCCATCGGGCGCAAGGCGGGCGGGTCCACCGGGACCGGGCTGTGGAGCGCGTTCAAACTGGTCGCCGAAATGGTCGCCCAGGGCACCCGGGGCAGTGTCGTCACCCTGATCTGCGACCCCGGCGACCGCTACCTGGACAAGTACTACTCCGACTCCTGGCTGACCGCGCAGGGCCTCGATATCGCCCCGTACACCGGGACCATCGACCACTTCCTGGCGACCGGCAGCTGGCCGGAGGGATAAAGCGGCCCGCAGGCAACGAAGTTGACGGAGCGTCAGGCGTCTCGGCCGAACCGCGGCGCCGGGCGGTCCAGCATGGAGTCCAGGACCCGGCCGAAGACCCGTTTGCCCGCACCGGCGATCACCGGGTCGGCCCAGCGGGGCAGCAGGCGTACGGACAGCTCCTCCACCCACACCACATGGGAGCCGGCCCGGTTCGGATACACATCGATCGACGCCCGGCCCCGCACCACCCGGCCGCGCTTCTCCAGCCGGCACATCCCCGCCCGGCTCCCGGCGGGCGGGGACCACCGGACCACTTCCATCGGATCGTCGAACGCCAGCGGACCCACGCCGGTACGCGCCACGAAGACCGTTCCGACCCGGGTCGGCAGCCCGGTCGGCACCGTGATCACGGTCAGCGGCACCTGCGCGGCATGCCGCTCCCAGTCCGTCACCCGGCGCCAGGACTCGGCTGCGGGCAACGAGGTGAAACGCTCGATCCGGAAGACGGCCACACCGCGATCCTAGGGCGTGACGGCCCCGTCGCGAGCGGAGCGGAATCCTCAGCCCTCGGCGGGCCCGTCGTCCCCGCCGGCGACCAGCAGACCGGGCAGGTGCTCCTCGATCTCCGCCCGCGCGCCCGCCGGCAGGCCGGCGTCCGTGACGAGCGTGCTCACCTCGTCCAGCGCGGCGAACGAGCTGAGACCGACCGTGCCCCACTTGGTGTGGTCGGCGACCACCACCACCCGCCGCGCCGACTGCACGAACCGGCGGTTCGTCTCCGCCTCCGCGAGGTTCGGTGTGGACAGCCCCGCCTCCACCGAGATGCCGTGGACCCCGAGGAAGAGCACATCGAAGTGGAGCGCGGCGATCGCCCGGTCGGCGACCGGGCCGACCAGCGAGTCGGACGGCGTACGCACCCCGCCGGTGAGGACGACCGTCGCCGCCCCCGGACGGCCGCCCGGCGCACCGGGCCGCTGTGCCGCGTGGAACACGTCCGCGACCCGTACCGAGTTCGTCACCACCGTCAGGTCCGGTACGTCCAGCAGATGCTGGGCCAGCGCGTACGTCGTGGTACCGCCGGACAGGGCGATCGCGCTGCCGGGCACGGCCATCGCGGCGGCGGCACGGGCGATGTCCTCCTTGGCGGTCAGCTCCAGCGTCGACTTCGCCTCGAAACCCGGCTCGTGCGTGCTCGCCTCGACCACCGGCACGGCACCGCCGTGCACCTTCTCGATCACACCCTGCCGGGCCAGCGCGTCCAGATCCCGGCGGACGGTCATGTCCGAGACGTTCAGCTTCCGGGTCAGCTCGTTGACCCGCACCCCGCCGCGCCGGCGCACCTCGTCGAGGATCAGCGCACGCCGCTGCTCCGCGAGCAGATTCTGATTCTCGCTCAACGCCGGGCCTTGCCCTTCCCTCTGGCCGTACACGAGTCCGTACAGACGGAGTCATCCTGCCACGCGGTGTCGCGGGCCGTCGCCCGGGGGAGATTCGATAGGAACGACACGGCCACCGGCGCGCGCCCGCGATCGCGGTGACCGGGCATCAGCCGCCTTCCCCCTGCGAGAGCGAGACGCACGTGCCTTCTCCCACCCCTGCCCCGCGCAGCACCGGTCCCGCGCTGGAATTACTGGTCCACGGGGTGGGCGGGACCACCCCCCAGGAGATGCTGGTCGACCCGCGCACGGTCCGTGTCACGGGCGACACCACCGCGGCCATCTACCGGCGCTCCTCGGACACCGACGCCGAACAGCACCCTGAGCGGTACCGCGAGAAGCCCATCGCCGAGGCGTACTGCTGGTCCAACCTCACCTCCGGCAACGGCTCCCGCGCGCTGTGGCTGCTGCTGCTCCCCTTCATGGTGATCAACCTCGCCCACTGGATGCGCCCCGCCGCCCGGCGGCGTCCCCGCGCGATCCGGCTGTACGGCGTCCTCGTGCGGCTCATCGCGCTCAGTCTCACCGTGCTGCTGACCGCCGCCGCCTGCGAAGTCGCCCTCGACCTCACCGCCTGGCAGTGCGCGGGCGTGCCGGACTGCTCCGGGCAGCGTTCCTGGCTGGGATTCCTCTCCGCCGAGCAGGGCGGCTGGTGGTCCCAGCCGGGCCGCCGCCTCGCCCTGGCCGCCGTGGTGCCGGCCGCGCTGGTCGGTCTGCTCTGGTTCCTCTCCAACCGGACCTGGAGCGCCTACGAGTCCCAGCGGCCGCTGACCGGGGCGGCGGACGCGGACGACGAGGACGAGCCGGGCGAGGCGCCCGCCCCCGACCCCGTGCGCCCCGCGCTCGGACGGCCCGGGTTCTGGTACGGACGCCGCCTCGTCGCACGGCTGCGCGCCGCCCACACCGCCGCCGGGTTCCTCACCGTCGCCGCGGCCGTCACCGAGGCCGCCGCCCGCCACGACCGCGCCGTCGCCGGACCGGTCGCCCCGCTCCTCGGCCGGCTCATCGAGGGCGCGCTCGTCCTCGGGCTGATGGTCGTGCTCTGGGTGGTCTGCCGCCGGGGCCGCAGCGAACGGCGCCTCGACAACCGGCTCGACCGGGCCGTCATCACCTGGCTGCCCGGCGCCGCGCTGACCCTCCTCGTCCTCGCCGCCGTCCACGCCGCCTGGTCCCGCCCCGACTGGACGTCCTCCGGGAGGCTGCCCGGTGACGTCACGCTGTTCCGGGCGGTCAGCGTCGCCGAGGGCATCCTGGTGGTCCTCCTCGCGGCGATCTCGCTCGACCTGTACCGGCGCTGCCCCGAGCCGCGCACCGTCCTGCGCGGCCTCGGCGGACCGGCCGTCGCGATGCTCGCCTGCGCCCTGGGCGGCGTGATGACCGGTGGTGTCGCCCAGCGCGTCGCCGACTGGCTCGACGGCCCCGGCAGCCCCGGCATGGGACGCAGCGCCTTCATAGAGGGGCCGCCGGTGCTGCTCAGCTGGCAGGCGTCCGTCATCCCCGTCCTCCTGGTGCTGCTCCTGGTACCGGGCGGCTGGCTCGGCGTACGGACCTGGCTGACCGCGCGACGGCTGGAACCGGTGGTCGACGCGGAGTACGGCGAGCCGTTCCCCGACCCGTCACGGACCAAGCGCATCGCCCGCATCCGGGCCACCGCCGCGCTCACCGACTCGGCGCCCGGCATGCTCGGCCTCGTCTCCGGCGCGACCCTGCTCCTCGGCGCGGGCGCGGTGGGCGGTGCCTGGGTCACCGGGGAGGTACCCGGGCGCGCGCTGGACGGCAGCGGTCCGTTCCTCGAATCGGTGGCCGAGGCGGCGCAGTCCACCGGCTCCTGGCTGATCGGCTTCGGCTTCCTCGTCTTCGTCGCCTGCGGCAGACGGGCCTACCGCGACGCCTCCGCCCGGCGCACGATCGGCATCCTGTGGGACGTCGGCACCTTCTGGCCGCGCGCCGCCCACCCCTTCGCCCCGCCCTGCTACGCGGAACGCGCCGTGCCCGACCTGGCCTCCCGCATGTCCGGCTGGACCGGCCGCACCCGGGGCCGGCTCGTCATCTCCGGCCACTCCCAGGGCAGCGTCCTGGCCGCCTCCGCCGTCTGGCAGCTGCCCGCCCGCACCCGCTCCCGGGTCGCCCTGCTCACCTGCGGCTCACCCATCGAACGTCTTTACAGTCGGTGGTTCCCCGCCTACTTCGGACCCGGGCAGCTCCACGGGCTGCACCGCTCCGTGCACTGCTGGCGCAATCTGTGGCGGGCCACCGACCCCATCGGCGGCGAGATCCGGCTCGGCCTGGAATCCGGGCCCGAGGTCGACCGGGGCCCGCTGAAGGACCCGCTGGTCTACGGACGGACCCCCGAACATCCGCTGCCCGAGCCGGTCCTCGGCCACTCCGACTACCAGGCCGACCCCGTCTTCGCCGAGGAACGCGCCGCACTCCTGGAACGGCTCGACCCCGTCCTGCCCCAGCAGGCGGACCCGGCCCGCGACGACGTCAGGGCAGTTCCGGGAGGTCCTCCGGGTACAGCAGAGTGAGATCGTCCGTGCTCGGATCGGCGAGCTGGGCGACCCGGCCGGCGTGCCGCTCGACCATCGACTCGAACGTCTGGCGAGCGGTGCGCCCGTTGCCGAAGGCCGCTCCCTTCGGCAGCTCCGTGAAGTACTTCAGCAGCGCCTCACCGGTGCCCGACGCCAGGCTGTACTCATGCTCCTGGGACTGCTGCTCGACGATCCGCAGCAGCTCGGCCGGGTCGTAGTCGCTGAACGTGATGGTCCGCGAGAAGCGGGACGCCACCCCGGGGTTGACGGTCAGGAACCGCTCCATCTCGTGCGTGTACCCGGCGACGATCACGACCACCGCGTCCCGGTGGTCCTCCATCAGCTTCACCAGCGTGTCGATCGCCTCGCGGCCGAAGTCCCGGCCGGAGTCCTCCGGGGAGAGGGCGTACGCCTCGTCGACGAACAGCACCCCGCCGCGCGCCCGGTCGAACGCCTCCTGCGTACGGATGGCGGTCGAGCCGATGTGCTCGCCGACCAGGTCGACCCGGGACACCTCGACCAGATGGCCCCGTTCCAGCACCCCGAGCGCGGCCAGGATCTCGCCGTACAGCCGGGCCACCGTGGTCTTGCCGGTGCCCGGGGAGCCGGTGAAGACGAGATGGCGGCGGACCGATGCCGCTTTGAGGCCCGCCTCCCGGCGCCTGCGCCCCACCTCGATCATGTCCGTGAGGGCCCGCACCTCGCGCTTGACGCTGTCCAGGCCGACCAGCGCGTCCAGTTCGCCCAGGACCTCGCCGGAGGTGCGGGAGGGTTCGGCCGGTGGAGCCGGCGCGGCCTCCACGGGGCGGGGCGCGGGGACCGAACCGAGCAGCCCGGGTGAGGACTGCGTGGCCGTGAGCACGGTGGCCGGCGGGGGAGTCGCGGTGCGCAGCCCGCTCTCGTCGCTCGTGCAGTCCTCCACGACCGGCCCGCTTCCCGTACCGTCCCCGTGGCCCGTGCCCTCGGGGAACTCGTAGCCGCCGCGGGCGCACCGCTCGGTGCGGCATCGGGTCAGCGTCGTCCGGCAGCCTTCCATCACATGGAATCCGTAGCCCTCGCTGCCCGTCACCCGGCAGCCGTTGAACGTCCCCCGGCCCTCGGCCGACACATAGAAACCGGCCTCGGCGGGCGAGGTCACCGTGCACCGCTCGATCACCGGATCGGCGCCCTTGGTGACGATCACGCCCGTCTGCGCCGCGTCCACGGTGCAGTTGTTCAGCGTGCCGCCGCTCCCGTGGTCCCGGAACCAGGCACCGGTCGACACCTCGCGGATGCGGCAGTCGTCGAGCTGCGCGGTCGCGCCGTCGCTGACCGACACCGCGGTGTTGCGGACCTGGGAGAGATCGCTGTCCACGACATCGGCGCGCGAGCCCCGGTCGAGGACGAAGAGGGCGTCCGGCACGTCGTGGACTCGGCAGGAATCCAGTATCACCGTCGCGCCGTCACTGACCCAGACCGCCGGGTAGTCGCCCGTACTGTCGTGGATCTCGCACTGGTTGGCATCCACCCGGGTGCCCGGGTCCCACACGGACAGGCCGTTGCGGCCGAAGCGGCGCACTGTCGAGCGGGTCAGCGTCAGCACCGCCCGCGAACGCAGGTCCACCGCGTTCTCCGGGATGTCGTGGATGTCGCAGTCGGCCAGCGTGAGCACCGCGTCGGTGTCCAGCGTGACCCCGTCCGCCGAGGTGCGGTGCACCGTGCAGTCGGTGAGATGGGCGGCGGCACGGGCCGTCACCTGTATCCCGCTGCCCTTGATCTCGTAGACCTCGCAGCCCAGCGCCTCCAGGCCGCTGCCCTCACCGGTGACGGACAGGCCCGCGCCCGAGGCGTGGTGGACCCGGCAGCGCTCCAGCCGGGGGTGCCCGCCGTCGCGGACGGCGACCCCGGACTGACCGGCCGAGACGATCTCGCAGTCCTCGAACACCCCGCCCGCGCCGTCGAGTACGGCGATGCCGACGCCGGCCGGATTGTCGACGGTGCACCGGCGCACGGTGGGCCGGGCGGCGCCGCGCACCTCGACGCCCGCGGCCGAGCGGGTCACCACCCGCACGTCCGTTATCTCCGGTGCGCCCTCCTCGATGAGGACGGCCGGGGCCGCCGAGTCCTGACCCTCCACATGGAGGTCCTGGACGATCGCGGAGGCGCGCAGGGTCAGCGGCACCCCGTCGGCGGGTGCGATCCGCACGGAGCCGACGGAGCCCTCGGGCCCGCGCAGCGTCACCGCGCGGGCGATGACCAGGTTCTCCCGGTAGGTGCCGGGCGCGACGGTGAGCACGTCACCGTCCGCCGCGGCTTCGAGCGCCGCGGAGAGGGAGGCGTATTCGCCCGTGCGGCGCCGCCACCGCGATGTGCCGGTGTGCGTCACCTGGACCGTGCCCTGTGCCATGGCGCTGTCGTGCCCCCGCCTCGTGCGTGTGTGGTGCCCGGGTCACCGGCCTCGCGGCAGCGACCAGCCGGGGTCCGCCTGCCGGAGAGCGACGGGCGGGCCGGTCCACCGTAGCGCGCGCGGAGGCCGCGAGTTGACCCGATGCGCAGGTCCCGGCACCTGCCCGGCGGATCGGGGCGTTCGAGGAAACGATCTAGCTGCCGGTGCCTGTCCTGCCCCAGTCGGGGCCTGCCGCGGCCCAGGCCCGGTCGAGCCGTTCGTACCGCCGCCGTGTCATGCGGCGGACGGTCAGGCGCCTGCCGCACTCGATCAGGAGGGCGGCCAGCATCGCGGCCCCGAGCCCGGCCAGCGCCGCATGGGTGTGCGCCGTCGGCAGGTCCATCGGACGCGGCGCCGGATCGCCCTCCCGGTCGGTCCAGACCCACACCTTCGCGCCGGGCTTCGCGTTGCGCGCGGCGGTCGTCACCGCCGCGGTGCGCGCGCTGCCGTCCGGAGCGTGCCATCGCGCCACGACCTCGGTCCGCGCCATGCGGCCGGTGGATATCTCGGGGTCGGCGACGAAACGGGAGGCGGCCACCCGGCGCACCACGACGGCGGTGCTGAGGTGACGGTCCGCCCGCTGGGCGCGCACCGAGGCCGTCAGCGCCGCGTCGGTCCGGGCCCCGCAGAGCCAGCCGAGCGCCGGAGCCGCCAGCATCAGCAGAAGGAACGCGAGCAGCGCCAGCCACGCCTCGAACCGGTCCGTCGCCCGGCGCAGCGGGTTGTGCCGCCAGCGCCAGACACCCACCATGGCCCGCACAGTCCCGCACCCCCTTCCGTGTCCGGCCCGATCCGCAGGACAGGCCCCGGGGCCGCGCAGCGGGAGCGGCCCACTGTGCTCAACGCGCGGTCCGCCGCCGTGAGTTCCCGGCGTCCGCGGGCACATTCGGCCGAGTACGCGGACGGGGGTGCCCCCTCGCGATCCGGCTCCCGCCCTCCTCCGCCCGAGCGGCCGTACCGCTGCCGCCCACCACAGCGGCGGGCCGGAAACGCGCTTCGGCGGCGGCCCCTCCCCGGGGCCGCCGCCGCGCGCGACGAGCGCATTCAGGGCGTCGAGACGGAGCGGACGGCACTCGGCCCGGACCGCCGCACGCGCCCGTTCCGCCGGGCGCGGCGCCTCCGGCCGCGCTCGTCCCCCTCCGTGCTCCGGCTAGTAGCCCCGGCCGCCCTGGTAGGGCCGCCCGTACGGGTCCTCGTACGGGGCCTGCTGGGGGGCGGGCCGAGGCGCCGCGGGGCGCATCGACTCGTAGCCCGTGCTCGGCGCCGGCCGTTGCTGCTGCGGCGGGGGCGCCTGGTACATCCCACGACCGCCGGCCGGCTGCTGCGGGATGTAGGGCGCCGGCGCGTGCTGCAACTGCGCGGGCTGCATCGGTGCGTAGCCCTGCTGTGCCGTCGGCTGGGGGTAGCCGTAGGACTGCTGGGGCTGGGAGGGCGCCGCGGGAAGAGCCGGCAGGGCCGCGGGGAGCGCCGGCAGGTAGCTGTTGCCGGTGTCGTACGCGGCAGGCACTCGGATCGGTGCGATCTGAGGGGTGCCCCGCTCCGCGACCAGGGAGTCGTAGATCGGAGTGTCGGGGAACGACGGCGCGGCGTAGTAGCCGCCACCGTAGGTGGAGCGGGGGGAGGTCATGACACCTAAGTTAAGCCCACGATGTGCAGATTGGGGAGTCCCAATTTTGTGGTCATCGGATTTACCCTCACTCTGTCTGTCTGACCTGCTGAAACATCGTTGTCTTCGCAGGCCCGTACACAGAGGAATCCACCCTTGAATCACCGCCGAACCGCGCCCTGGATTGCGGCGCTCTCCGCACTGATGGTCACGGCATGCGCACCGGACTCGGCCGCGCGAACGGAATCCGGCCCCGAGAAGGTCCGCGAACTGCTCGCCTCGGCCGATGACGCCCCCTGCTCGGCCGCACTCCGCGCCGTCACGCAATCCGGGTCGGACCGGCTGCAGCTCATGGAGGGCCGGCTCAATCTCAACGCGCCCTTGACGGGGCGGACGACGGACACCACCGCCCAGTACACCGAGGACGTCGTGATCACCCGGGAGAAGGTGTACCGGCGCGCGGTCGGGACGCGTGGCGCGTGGCAGGAATTCCCCGCGGCGACGGCCAAGGGCGGTGTACCCGTCGACCGCCTCCCGCAGTTCGTACGGCTCCTGCTCGACCACGACGCCACCGTGGACCGGGGGAGCGATCCCGTGCGTGTCTCGGCCCGCGTCACGCCGAAGGACGTCGAATCCGTCGACAGGACCGCCGGGCGCAATCTCCGCCCCGCGACAACGGTACGCCGAGGCATGGGTCGACGGCCGGGGCCGTGTCGTGCGCATACGCGAGAACATGCACTTCGCGTCCGGCCCCGACATTCGTCTCTCGCTCGAACTCACCGATTTCCGAAGCGCTATTGAGGTGACCGCGCCTACCCGGGGCAGCGCCGGGGCGGCTGCCGACTGACCCCGGGAAGAGCCGGACCGGTTGTCCGTACCCGTACCTGTGTGGGTCCTGTGGCAGGGCGGGCATTAGGTTGACCCGGAAAGGTCTCGGCAGCGGACTCGTGATGGGGGCGAGCATGACCATGCAAAAGGGAACCAATGTCCCAGTGGCGGCCCAGGCCGTGCGTGTCGAAATCGGATGGCGCACCGCTCCGGGGACACCCGACGTGGACGCCTCCGCGCTTCTTCTCCTCGGCTCGGGAAAGGTGCGCAACGACGGGGACTTCGTCTTCTACAACCAGCCGTCCCACACCTCCGGCTCGGTGCGCCACGAGGGCAAGCGCACCGCCGGCGGCGCGGCGACCGACACCCTCTTCGCCGACCTGGCGCGCGTGGAGCCGGCCATCGACCGCGTGGTGCTGGCCGCTTCGGCGGACGGCGGCACGTTCGGCCGGGTCAGCGGACTGTACGTACGGGTCCTGGACGCGATGAACGGGGCCGAACTGGCTCGCTTCGACAGCTCCGACGCGACCGTGGAGACGGCCTTCATCCTCGGTGAGCTCTACCGGCGCCAGGGCGCCTGGAAGTTCCGCGCGGTCGGCCAGGGCTACGGCTCCGGACTCGCGGGCCTCGCCACGGACTTCGGGATCTCCGTGGACGAACCGCAGCAGCCGCAGGCGGCGCCGCAGCCCCGGCCGGCCACCCGGGTCGCGGCCGCCCCGCCGCCTCCCCAGTACCCGCAGCCGACGCTCGCCGCGCCGATGGCGCCCCCGGTTCCGCCGGCCCCTCCGGCGCCGCCCGTCACCCAGCCCGTCCGGCTGACCAAGGTGACGCTCACGAAGGAGGCGCCGTCCGTCTCCCTCACCAAGCAGGGCGGCACGTCGGGTGCCATGCGCGTCAACCTCAACTGGGAGGTGCGCAAGCAGTTCAAGGGATGGGGCAGCAAGCTCGGCCGGGCCGTGGCGAACCACTCGGACCTCGACCTGGACCTCTGCGCCCTGTACGAACTGACCGACGGCCGCAAGGGAGTCGTCCAGGCGCTCGGAAACGCCTTCGGCGCACTCCACCAGCCGCCGTTCATCCACCTCGACGGCGACGACCGCACCGGTGCCGTCGACACCGGTGAGAACCTGACGATCAACCTCGACCACAAGGCGCAGCTCCGCCGGGTCCTGATCTTCGTCACCATCTACGAGGGGGCCCGCAGCTTCGCCGATCTGCACGCCACGGTCACCCTCCAGCCCCAGCACGGCGCGCCGATCGACTTCTCGCTGGACGAGTGCACGGTCCCGTCCACCGTCTGCGCGCTCGCGCTCATCACCAACACCGGCAGCGACCTCACCGTGCAGCGCGAGGCCCGCTATCTGGTGCCGCAGCGCGGCGTCAGCCCGCAGCGCACCATCGACCACGCCTACGGCTGGGGCATGAACTGGACCCCGGGCCGCAAGTGACCGCGCCCGGATGTCACTGAGTCACTGATCCGGTGCGGCCTCGGGACGGGCGTACGTACGCCCCTTCCAGGCCGCACCGCGTCCCCGGTAGTGCTGCACCGCCGAATCGACGGTCATCAGCAGGTACAGCAGTGCGGTGAACGGCAGCAGCGGGGCGAGCCACAGCGACTGCCGGTAGTAGCCGAGCATCGGCATGTACGTCCCCGCCATGACGGCCCACGCGAGCCCCCCGGCCCACGCCGCCACCGCGTCCCCGCCCAGCAGCCCGGCCACCAGCGTCACCGGCGGGGCGAGATAGACGAGCGCGAGCCCGAGCACCGTACCGAGCAGCACCAGCGGATTGTGCCGCAGCTGGGCGTACGCGCTGCGCGAGACCATCCGCCACAGATCGGCCAGGCACGGGTACGGGCGCACACTGTCCACCCGGTCCGCGAGCCCCAGCCAGATCCGGCCCCCCGAGCGCCGTACCGCCCGTGCCAGCGACACATCGTCGATCACCGCCTGCCGGATCGAGCCGGGCACCCCCGCCCGCACCGCCGCCTCCGACCGCAGCAGCACACAGCCCCCCGCCGCGGCGGCCGTCCGGCCGCCCTTCCGGTTGATCCACCGGAACGGATAGAGCTGCGCGAAGAAGTAGACGAAGGCCGGAACGACCAGCCGCTCCCAGACGCTCGCCACCCGCAGCCGCGCCATCTGCGAGACCAGGTCGAAGCCGCCCGACTCCGCGGCGGCCACCAGCTCCCGCAGGCTGTCCGGCTCGTGCGCGATGTCGGCGTCCGTGAGCAGCAGGTACTCCGGCTCCCGGGTACGCGCCAGCGCCATCCCATGACGTACGGCCCAGAGCTTGCCCGTCCAGCCGGGCTCGGGCTCCCCGGGCGAGACCACGGTCACCGGCAGGCCCCCGCACCGCACGGACAGCATGCGGGCGACGTCCCCCGTACCGTCCTTGCTGCAGTCGTCGACCAGGAAGATCTCGGCGGCCCCCGGATAATCCTGCGCCAGCAGCGACGGCAGGCTCACCGGCAGCATCTCCGCCTCGTCGCGCGCGGGCACCACGACGGCGACCGAGGGCCAGCGCTCCGGGTCGGCGCGGCTCGGGAGGCGCTGGTCGGTGCGCCAGAAGAACCCCTGGCCCAGCAGCAGCCACACCCATGCGACAAGCGAACCCACGGCGATCCAGGCAACGGCGCTCATTGGCGGAAGTCTGCACCACTGAGCGGGGACCGCAAGGGCGGTCGACTATGGTGACCGGGTGAAGATCGCGCTCATGGACTCCGGAATCGGGCTGCTCGCCGCCGCCGCCGCAGTACGCCGGCTGAGGCCGGACGCCGATCTCGTGCTCTCCTCCGACCCCGACAACATGCCCTGGGGCCGCGCTCCCGAAGGCGTGAAGACCCACGCCCTCGCAGTGGCGCGGGCCGCCGCCGCGCACCGGCCGGACGCGCTGATCGTCGCCTGCAATACCGCGTCCGTGCACGCCCTGGAGACCCTGCGCGCCGAGCTGGAACCGGGCCTGCCCGTCATCGGTACCGTCCCGGCGATCAAGCCCGCCGCCGCGGCCGGCGGCTCCGTGGCGATCTGGGCCACACCGGCCACCACCGGCAGCCCCTACCAGCGCGGGCTGATCCGTGACTTCGCCGGGTCCGCCTCCGTCACCGAGGTGCCCTGCCCCGGCCTCGCCGACGCCGTGCAGTACGCGGACGAGGCCGGCATCGAGCGGGCGGTGGCCGCCGCCGCCGCGCTCACCCCGCCCGACGTACGGGCCGTCGTCCTCGGCTGCACCCACTACGAGCTCGTGGCCGAGCGCATCCGCGCCGCCGTCGGCAGGCCCGGCCGGCCCCCGGTCGCCCTGCACGGATCCGCCGGGGCCGTCGCCGCCCAGGCACTGCGCCGGATCGGTGCCGAACCCGCCCCGTCGGCCGAACCCTCCTCCTCCATCGAGGTCATCCTCAGCGGACGCGCCGCAGAGCTGCCGCAGGCCGCCCTGGCCTATGCGGAAGGGCGTGGGCTGGCCGCCCTCGGCTCCGTCCGCTGACGTTCCGGCGGCCCCGCCGCAGCGCTCGTGCCCTTCCCGCGCGCCCGTTCTTCAGTACGCTGCTGGGCATGAGGGAGCACGCCGGAGAACCGAAGCGCACCGGAACCGGAACCCACTCGCAGGTCTGGGTCGGCCGGGCCACCAACCGCACCCAGTGGGTCCTCGCGGCGCTGGGCGCCGCCTGCCTGGCCCTGGGCATCCAGCTCGCGGTCAGCTCCACCTGGACCTCCGGCATCGCCCCGCTGCTCATGTCGGTGATCGGCTGCATGGCTGCCGGACTGCTCATGCTCTTCGGCACCCTCGCCTTCGTGAACGTGGCCGTCCGCGTGGACGGCGACGCCCTGGAGGTGCGCTGCGGCCACATGGGTCTGCCGCGACGCCGCATCCTGCTCACCCATGTGGTGGCGGCCGACTTCGCCCCCCAGGTGACCCCCCGGCAATGGGGCGGCTGGGGCTATCGCTGGCGCCCCGAGAAGGGCACGGCCGTGGTCGTGCGCCGGGGCGAGGGGCTGGTGCTCCGGCTCGGCGACGGCCGCACCTTCACCATCACGGTGGACGACGCCGAGGCGGGCGTACGGTTCATCCGCGCCCGCCTGCATCTGCCGTCCTCCGGTTTCCCGGCCGGGGCCTGACCTCCGGCCCCTCCGCCGCGCCGTCCGGTTCGTCCCCGTCCGGTCCGCACGGCCGGCCCGCCCCGATCGGGCGCCTGGCCGACGCCAGCCCGGCCAGCAGCCCCGCTCCCGCCGTCACCGGGGTGAAGCTCAGCGCGTTGCCCACGCTCGCCAGCGCGGCCAGCGCCGTGAGCGCCGCCCCCGCCGTCAGGACCACCGCCGTGGAGCGCGGCGAGCGCCACAGCGCGTACAGCAGCCAGCCGAACGCGGCGCCCAGCAGCACCACCCCCACCACCCCCTGCTCGGCGGCCTGCTGCCACGGAGCCGAGTGCGGCTTCCCGTCCGAACCGAGGCTCTGCTGCGCGGTCGGGCTCAGCTCGTCGAAGCGGCCGGGACCGACGCCGAGCACGGGATGCCCCTCCGCCAGCCGCGCGGCGTCCTGCCACAGGTCGACCCGGTTCCGGGTGAGCGGGCCCTCCAGGGAGACCGCGAGCCCGTCGGGCAGCACCTCCTCGGCCACGGCCCACGAGGTACCGGCGAACAGCCCCGCCACCAGTGCGAGGCCGACGAGACCGGGCAGCCGGCGCCGCGTCCTGGCGGCGGCCAGCGAGCAGATCAGCACGGCGAGCGCCGCCGCGAACCCGGCCACCGAACTCAGCGTCAGGGAGACGGCGGCCGTACCGAGGGCGAGCAGCCGCAGAGCCATGCGCAGCGGCCCCCTCCCCGCCCCCGCCGCCGCGCAACAGGCGGCCCCGGCGGCGAGGACCAGCAGCGCGGCGGCGGCACCGGTCTGACCGGGCGTGTGGTCCCCGGTGGCCGTCGCTCCCGGCATGCCGTGACGCCAGACGAGGGCCAGGAGAAGGGACACCAGCGCGGCGCCCGTGGCGGTGGCCACCGGCAGCAGCGTGCCGCAGATGCGCCCGCAGGCGAAGCCGGCGGCGACGGCGAGCAGCGCGAGCAGCACCCCCTCCGGCCTGGTCTCACGCCCTGCCGCGCTGATCAGCGACCAGATCGCACAGGCGGCGAGGATCAGCGCCCCTGCGGCGTCGGAAACGGCTGTGCCCTCGGGCGCCCCGGCGCGGTCCCGCCCCACTGTTTCAGCCATCACGTCCGTCCCCCGGCCTGTGACCGTCCCGTACGCGAGGGCCGGAGCCGGCCCGTCGGCGGGGGACTGGCGCACAGGTTAACGGCCACGCCGGGCATATGGGCGGAAGATACGGAGAAATGATGCGGTGGTCGGGATTCCGCCATCGGGACAGGGCTCCCCGGCCCACAGCCGGCCACCGTAGACTCCGCCGGGTGAGCACCACCATCGCCCAGGTCGGCGAACCGCAGAGCCCCGCCCCCGCTTCCCGGACAGGCGGCTTGCCCACGCGCCTCGTACGGCCGGCGGCCGCCGTCCTCTCCGGGGTGATGCTGTATCTCAGCTTCCCGCCCCGGCCCCTGTGGTGGCTGGTTCTGCCCGGGTTCGCCCTGCTCGGCTGGGTGCTGTTCGAGCGCCGGGCCCGCGCCGCCTTCGGGCTCGGACTGCTCGCGGGGCTCGGCTTCATGCTGCCCCTGCTGCACTGGACCGGCGAGGAGGTCGGCCCGGTGCCGTGGCTGGCCCTCGCCGCGGCCGAGGCACTGTTCATCGCGGTCGGCTGCATCGGCATCTCCGCCGTCTCCCGGCTGCCCGGCGGACCGCTGTGGGCGGCCGCGGTGTGGACGCTGGACGAGGCGGTCCGCGCCCGGGTGCCGTTCGGCGGCTTCCCCTGGGGCAAGATCGCCTTCGGCCAGGCGGACAGCGTCTTCCTGCCGCTCGCCGCGCTCGGCGGCACCCCTCTGCTCTCCTTCGCCGTAGTGCTCTGCGGCTTCGGCCTCTTCGAGGCGGTACGCCGCTTCCTCCACTACCGGACCGCCGGCGAACTGCGTCTCGGGGCCACCGCCGTGGCGGCGGCGACCGTCCTCGTACCGGTGGCGGCCGCCTTCGCGTCGCTGCCCCTCGTGGACGACGCGGCCGAGGACGGCACCGCGACCGTCGCCGCGATCCAGGGCAACGTGCCCCGTCTCGGCCTGGACTTCAACTCCCAGCGCCGCGCGGTCCTGGACAACCACGCCAAGCGTACGGAGCAGCTCGCCCGGGACGTGAAGGCCGGCAAGGTCCCGCAGCCGGACTTCGTCCTGTGGCCGGAGAACTCCTCCGACCTCGACCCCTACCGCAACCCGGACGCGCGGATCGTCATCGACGACGCCGTCAAGGCGATCAAGGCCCCGACCGTCATCGGCGCGGTCATCGAGCCCGACGCGGGCCCCCTGCGCAACACCCTCATCCAGTGGGACCCGGACAAGGGCCCGGTCGCCACGTACGACAAGCGCCACATCCAGCCGTTCGGCGAGTACATGCCGATGCGCTCCTTCGTCCGCATCTTCAGCTCGGACGTCGACCGCGTGCAGCGCGACTTCGGCCCCGGCAAGAAGGTGGGCGTCTTCGACCTCGCGGGCACCTACACCGGACTCGTGACCTGCTACGAGGCCGCGTTCGACGACGCCGTACGCGACACGGTCGAGCACGGCGCCCAGCTGATCGCCGTGCCCAGCAACAACGCCACCTTCGGCCGCAGCGAGATGACCTACCAGCAGCTCGCGATGTCCCGGGTGCGCGCCGTCGAGCACAGCCGGTCCGTCGTCGTCCCCGTCACCAGCGGGGTCAGCGCGGTGATCCGCCCGGACGGCACGGTGGTGCAGAAGACGAAGATGTTCACCCCGGACGCCCTGGTGGACGAGGTGCCGCTGCGCTCCTCGCTGACCCCGGCGACCCGGATGGGGCCGCTGCCCGAGGGCATCCTGATCCTGCTCGCGCTCGGAGCGCTCGGCTGGGCGGGCGCGCGGGCGGTGCGCGCACGGCGTGTCGGCTGAACGGGCGGCACGCCGCGTAGGGTCGGCTCATGGCCATTCCTGACTTCATCCGCGAGATCCGTGCCACCGCCGGGCAGCAGCTGCTCCTGCTGCCCGGTGTCACCGCCGTCGTCTTCGACGACGAGGGCAGAGTGCTGCTGGGCCGGCGTGCCGACAACGGCGAGTGGTCCGTGATCGGCGGAATCTCCGAGCCGGGCGAACAGCCCGCGACGACCGCGGAGCGCGAGGTGTACGAGGAGACCGCCGTGCGCTGCGTGGCGGAGCGGGTCGTCCTCACCCAGGCGCTGCCCGCCATCCAGTACGACAACGGCGACCGCTGCCAGTTCCTCGACATCACCTTCCGCTGCCGCGCCACCGGCGGCACGGCCAAGGTCAACGACGACGAGTCGCTGGAGGTGGGCTGGTTCCACGTCGACGCGCTGCCGGAGCTGGCCGAGTTCGCGCTGCTGCGGATCAAGCACGCGCTGACCGACGGACCCACCTGGTTCGAGTCCACCGCCGCCCCGCAGTAGACGCGAGAAGCCGGGCGGGCCGCATGCGGCCCGCCCGGCTCCTCCGTTCCCGGGGATCAGACGCTGTGCGCGGCGTCCCGGGGCGCCTCCTCCACCGTCCCGGATCCGGACCCGGGCCCGACGTCCGAGAGGTCCCGGTGCCGGGTCTCCTTCGCGCAGACGAGGGCCAGCACCGTGAGCAGCGCGGCGCCGATCACGTACAGGGCGATGGGCGTCGAGCTGTCGTAGTCGGCGAGCAGGGCCGTGGCGATGAGCGGTGCGGGCGCACCGGCCGCGACGGACGAGAACTGCGCGCCGATCGAGGCGCCCGAGTACCGCATCCGGGTCGCGAACAGCTCCGAGAAGAACGCCGCCTGCGGCGCGTACATCGCCCCGTGGAAGAACAGCCCGACCGTGACGGCCAGCAGCAGGTTCCCGAAGCTCCGGGTGTCGATCAGGGCGAAGAACGGGAACATCCACAGCCCCACGCCGACGGCCCCCACCAGATAGACGGGCTTGCGTCCCACGCGGTCGGAGAGCGCGCCCCACAGCGGGATCACGGCGAAGTGGAAGGCGGAGGCGATGAGTACGGCGTTGAGGGCCGTCTGCTTGCTGAGGTCGGCGGCGGTCGTCGCGTAGACGAGGATGAACGCGGTGATCACGTAGTAGCTGATGTTCTCCGCCATCCTGGCCCCCATGGCGACCAGCACATCGCGCCAGTGGTGCCGCAGGACCGCCACGACCGGCATCTTCTCCGCCGCCCCGGAAGCGGCCTTCCGCTCGTCGGCGCGGGCCAGGGCCTCCTTGAACAGAGGCGATTCATCGACAGAGAGACGAATCCACAGGCCGATGATCACCAGCACCCCGGACAACAGGAAGGGGATGCGCCAGCCCCAGGACTCGAACGCCGCGTCCGAGGTCAGCGCCGTGAGCGCGGAGAGCACCCCGGTCGCCAGCAACTGCCCGGCGGGCGCACCGGTCTGCGGCCACGACGCCCAGAACCCGCGCCGCTCCGCGTCCCCGTGCTCGGAGACGAGCAGCACGGCTCCGCCCCATTCACCGCCGAGCGCGAACCCCTGCACCAGCCGGAGCAGGGTGAGCAGTACGGGTGCGGCCACCCCGACGGTCGCGTGCGTCGGCAGCAGCCCGATCGCGAAGGTCGCCCCGCCCATCATCAGCAGGCTGAGCACCAGCAGCTTCTTGCGCCCGAGCCGGTCGCCGTAGTGCCCGAAGACCAGCGCCCCGATGGGCCGGGCGGCGAAGCCGACCGCGTAGGTGAGGAAGGACAGCAGCGTTCCGACGAGCGGTTCGGAGTCCGGGAAGAACAGCTTGTTGAAGACCAGCGCGGCGGCCGACCCGTAGAGGAAGAAGTCGTACCACTCGATGGTGGTGCCGATGAGGCTGGCGGCGACGATGCGCCGCAGGTGCGAGGGCGGTGGGGGAGCGGATGCTGCGTCGGCCATGGGTACCACTTCCGGACGGTGGGCGGGGACGGGGACGTGTCGCCACACCGTAGGAAGGGGCAGGTCAGGGGCGTATGTGGCGGGACACCACAGTTCGGGTTGCCGATGTGCGGGCCGGTGCTACGGGGAGGGGGCGCGAGCCCGTTTCCGCTTTGTGGCGTGTGCGGGAGAGGGACGTCCGAGTTGCACTGTTCGGTATGTTTCGCGAGGGCGGTGCTGACTCCCGTGCTGACTTGGTGCTGACTACGCTGCGTTGCAGTCGGGCGATTCGGTGCGGAGCGGACGGCTGAAGCTTCCGCTTGGACGCGTCCTTGTTGCAGATCCGTGAGGCGCGTGTCTCAGTCTCGAAGGCGGCTGTAAGGACGGTGGCGCCGACGCTGCCGGAGGTATGGGCTATCCCGGGGACGGGCGGGTGGAGTCCTCGGAATGGAGACTGCGAAGACCGGTTTCGGGCGGCTGAAGAAGGGCTGGAAAAGGGGGCGGCGCAATGCGCGGGCGAATCGGAGCCGGAACCCGCCAGCCGCTGACGAAGTTGAGTTCGTGAGGCAGACGCTGGCGGTTTCCGGTCCCACATGGCACAGGTTGTAGAAAGCGTCCAGGGGCGTCTTCGCCAGTCCAGGGCGGACGCGAAACCGCAGGTCGGAGGGTTCTGGTCTGCGAAGTGCTGACCAGTTGGTGATTGCTGTGTGATACGCGAGTGATACGAGCAGGCGCCATTGAGGTCTGCCCTGGCGAAAACGCTGGACGGATCCGTGAGACGGCGAAGCCCGCACGGGAGTGCTCCGGTGCGGCTTCGCCGTGAGGTCGAACGTATGGGCGCGGAGGACTCGTCCACCTCCTCACGTGGTCAGTTCCTGCGTCACTCGTGGGAAGGAGGGATTTGCAAGGGCAGTCGCTTGGCGTCCGTGCTGGGGTGAGTGCGAGGAGGAGGCCCCGCCGAGTGTTGAGCAGGGCGTCCTTGTTGCTGGCTCAGTGCGCCGATGGCGTCAGGTTTGGGAATCGTTGTACTCCGGTTCCCCGGTTTCGAACACGCGGAGCAGGGACGCCGTGACGACGCGTGAGCTTCGTCCTATGCGAAGTACGCGGCATGGAAACTGCCCCCTGCGATCAGGGGGCCTGTAAAACGTTCGGTGTAACTCCCGATCATGGAAGATGCATCGATGACGAGCAACAACGTGACCGAGGCCGAGCCCGTTGAGCCGTCTGAGACGGCGCCGTCGAAGTCTGTGGACGACCGGCTGATCGATGAACTGGTGGGCCGGGCTCAGGCCGAGGGCCTGCAGCTGACCGGCGAGGGAGGGCTGCTGCAGCAGCTGACCAAGCGGCTCCTGGAGTCCGCCCTCGAGGGCGAGATCACCGACCACCTCGGCTATGACACGCACGATCCCGCCGGGAAGAACGGCGGCAACAGCCGCAACGGGACCCGTGGCAAAACCGTGCTGACCGACGTCGGTCCGGTCGAGATAGCCGTGCCCCGGGACCGCGAGGGTTCCTTCGAGCCAAAGATCGTCAAGAAGCGTCAGAAGCGCCTGTCGGGCGTCGACGAGATGGTCATCTCACTCGCGGCGAAGGGGCTGACGACCGGTGAGGTCCAGGCCCACCTCGCAGAGGTCTATGGCGCCGAGGTGTCTCGTCAGACGATCTCCACGATCACCGACAAGGTCCTCGAAGGCATGGCCGAATGGCAGAACCGGCCCCTGGACGGGGTCTACCCGGTGGTCTTCATCGACGCGATCCACGTGAAGATCCGCGACGGCGCCTTGGCGAACCGGCCCATCTACGTTGCCCTGGCCGTCACCGTCGAGGGCCGGCGGGACATCCTGGGGCTGTGGGCCGGCGACGGCGGCGAGGGCGCCAAGCACTGGATGCACAGCGGTCCGACGACGCTGACAACGTCTTGCCTGGAGCTTCGTTGCTGCCGTGTGGGTTTGGTTGTCCATTCGACTACGCCATCGAGTGGTGGAACCAGGGCACCATCAACTGGTTCGTGGACGGCAAGCTCGTCCACCAGGAGAACGGCTCGCGAGGCCCGCTCCCGACCCGCCCGATGCGCATCATGGCCAACCTGTGGCCCGCCACCGGAGTCGACAGCTGGACCGGCCCGTTCACCTACCCGGGCGCTCCTCTGACCGCCCGCTACGACTGGGTCAAGTACACCAAGTACTGAGTCCGGTGTGCATGAGGTGAGGCCGGCACGGGACGTGGTGTCCTGTGCCGGCCTCACTGCTCGGTCAGCGACGATGCCGGTCCGGCAGACTCCGTGCCCCAGCGGCCGGCCGCCCGGCGAGCGTGTCCAGGGCGTCCGCGACCGGGGTGGGGTCCAGGGGACCGACGTGTGACGCCCCGGGGAAATCGTGCACGCGGAAGCGGTTGCCGGGTGTGGACGCGTCGGCTTCCGCGATCATCCGGTCCTGGAGCGCGGTGGCGATCGTACGGTCCCTGCCGAAGCGCAGGTACGTGCGGGGAACGCGCCCCCAGTGGCCGGCCCGGCCGACTGCCCGGCCCGCGTAGGCGGCGACGGGCTCGTCGGTCTGCATGCCGGCCAGTATCCGGCGGAAGCCGGCGTCGGGGTGGTCCGCGCAGATCATCTCCTTCAGGAGGGCCAGCTCACCGCTGACACCCGTACGGAAGTTCAGCCGCAGTACCCCGAGCCGGTCCGGGTCGCCCACCGTCAGTTCCACCGGGCTGACGGCGTCCGCGTTCTCGGGTGCCGCCGTGCAGGCGTCCGCCGTGGGCAGGACGCGGCTGGGACAGAAGGCCGCCATGTAGCAGATGTGGTGGAGCAGGTGCGGGACGGCATCGGCGACACGGCTGACCGACACGCCTCCCAGGCTGTGCCCGACCAGCACCACCGGGCCGTTGCGTGCGGCCTGCCGCACGATGCCCGTGACGCGCGCCTCGTAGTCGTCGAGCCCGAGGCCCTTCAGCGGGGAGGGCTCGACCGCCATCGCCGCGAGGTCCTGCCGCTGGTACGACTCCGCCACGAAAGCCTCCGAGCCGTGCCACGGCTGGTCCACCATGACGACGCGGTGGCCGCGCAGCGCCAGTTCCCGCGCGATCGGCATCCAGAACGCGCCGGCGCTGTGGGTACCGTGCACCAGCACATAGGTCACGGGTCCGCGGCGCGGGGCCGACGCGGCCGGCGAGGCTCCGAGGCCGGTGGCCGGCGCCACGCCCCCTGCCGTGAGTCCCAGCCCGCGCAGCGCCGTCCGCCGGGTGGCGCCTTTTCGTTCTTCGTCCGTGTGATGCGTCATGAACACCACGCTATGAAGGGCCTGTTCGGCCCACCAGCGGTCCAGCACCCCTGCGGGGGGTGGACCCGGAACCACCCTGAACCTCCGGCGGCGGAACGAGGTCGAGCGGACCATGTCCGGCCCGGACGGGGGCATCATCCGAACAGGCTGATATGTTCGTTATGTCCTTATTTGATCCGTGGCGCCGCCGTGCGCCGCGGCACGACGGGAGCTGGCATGAACGGTGGACCCGAACCCATCAGCGCGGCTGCCCGCCAGGCGCTGGAGCGTGAACTGAAGGACCTGCGCGACGAGCGCGCGACGGTCGCGGCCACCCTGCGGGACGGCGGTGGTGACGAGACCGGCGACCGGGCCGACCAGGCGGACGAGCTGGAGCGCGGTACGGAGCTCGTCCGGCTCGACGCCCGGATCAGCGCCATCGAAGTGCGGCTGCGGACGGCGTCGGCCGCGGGGGCTCCGCCCGCCGGAGTGGTGGGCGTGGGCAGCACGGTGTCCGTGCGGTTCCCGGACGGTACGGAGGCCACGTTCCACATCGGGGAGATCGCGGACGCGGAGGACCGGTCCCTGGTCACCGCCGACAGTCCGCTCGGGCGGGCGCTCCTGGGGCGACGCGCGCGGGACACCGTCAGCTACGAGGCCCCCGACGGGACGACGGACCTGGTCGTTCTCTCCGTCGGCGGCACCTGACCCCACCGCCGGGCCCCGGCCGGGCGCCTCATCCGGTGACGATGCCCATGACGAGGTTGATGACCGTGGCCAGGATGCTCGCCCCGAAGACGTACGACAGCAGGCAGTGCCGCAGCACGATGGCGCGCAACCGCGCTGTGGAGACGTTGGTGTCGGAGACCTGGTAGGTCATGCCCAGGTTGTAGCTGAAGTAGAAGAAGTCGCTGTAGCGCGGTGGCTGCCGGGTGTTGAAGTCGATGCCGCCGCCATGCTCCGCGTAGTAGAGGTACGCGTAGCGGGTGGCGTACATCAGGTGGAGCGCGGCCCAGGCCATGAAGACGCCGCACAGCGCCGTCGCGGCTCCCGCGTGGCTCAGGTCGGAGTCGCCGACCAGGAGCAGCAGCACGATGGCGACCAGGCCACCGAGAGCCGCCGCCACGACGGCCACTTCCTCCAGGACCGGCCGGAACTCCTCACGTCCGGCGTTGCGCCGGGTGGCGGCGGCGTCCATCGGCCACAGGACCAGCCAGCCCGCCACGACGAACAGCGTCAGCGCGGTGGCGATCCCGGCGAGGGCGCCCAGCGGCACGCCCGAGGCCACGGCGACGCCCGCCCCGGCGCCCGCGCCGACCACCGCGGCGCAGCTGAGGCGGGGAACGGCGGAGAGCAACGGCTGACGGTTCACGACCTCGTCCTCGCCCTCGTGGAGGCACGGCCCGGCGCCGCCCCTGACGTCAGACTTCAGGAGATAGGACGGCAAAGAGGGCTGCAAGCCGACGGCGCCGAACGGGCCGCGACGGCCTCCGTACTCCGGGCGGGCCGCCGGCAGGCCACCCTGCCGCGGTGCCGTCCGGGGTGTCGGGTCCTGCGAGGCCCGGCCGCCTGCCGCAGGATGGGCGTCGGACGGGCGATCGCCTGTTCCCGTGAAGCCCTAGGAAGGACCGAACTCCCGTGCCCGAGTCGCAGCCCGTGGTTGTTCCGCCGGCCAGAGCCACCGTGTTCCTCGTCGCCACCGTCGAGCCGGGCGGTGAGCAGACGGTCCGGGGTGTGCTGGAGGACGTATCGGCTCTGCGGCGCTCGGTCGCGTTCCGGTCTCCCGGTGATGAGCTGACGTGCGTCGTGGGCATCGGCTCGCAGGCCTGGGACCGGTTGTTCAGCGGCCCGAGGCCGCGCGATCTGCATGAGTTCGTCGAGCTGAACGGTGCGAAGCACCGGGCGCCCGCCACCCCCGGCGATCTGCTCATCCATATCCGTGCCGAGCGTGCGGACCTCTGTTTCGAGCTGGCCCGGCTGTTCATGGACCGGCTGCGAGGCCAGGTGTCCGTGGTCGACGAGGTGCATGCCTTCAAATACTTCGACGAGCGCGACCTCCTCGGTTTCGTCGACGGCAGCGAGAACCCGGAGGGCCGCATCGCCGCCGAGGCGGTGTTCGTCGGGGACGAGGACCCCGGATTCCGGGGCGGCAGCTATGTGACGATCCAGAAATACCTGCACGACCTCACCGCGTGGAACCGCCTCCCCACCGGCGAACAGGAAAAGGCTATCGGCCGCACCAAGGCGGACAACGTGGAATTCCCCGACGACCTCAAACCCGAGGACGCGCACATCGCGCTCAACACCATCACCGACGAGGACGGAACCGAGCGCAAGATCGTCCGCGAGAACATGGCGTTCGGCACGGTGGGGCAGGGGGAATTCGGCACCTTCTTCATCGGGTACGCACGGACCCCGGACGTGACGGAGCACATGCTCCGCAACATGTTCCTCGGTACGCGCCCCGGCCTGCACGACCGGATCCTCGACTTCTCGACCGCCGTCACGGGGTGCCTCTTCCACGTCCCGACCACCGACTTCCTGGACGACCTGCCTCCGGCCCCGTAGGCGCCCCCTCGCCGAGCCCGGTTGCGAGTGTCGGGGCGCCGCGTTTGGCTGGTAGGAAACGCCGCGCATTGGAGTCGCCATGTCGATGTCCTCGTTCGGATTCGGTTCGGCAGATCCGTTCAGTGAAATGTTCAACCGTTTCTTCGGTACATCTCCCGCGTCGTCGCCGCCCGCGGTGCAGCGCGTGCCCATCGGGCGTCTGCTGTCCGAGTCCTCCCAGGAGCTGCTCAACCTGGCCGCCGGGAAGGCGATCGAGGACGGGACGTCCGACCTGGACACGGAGCATCTCCTGTGGGCGACGACCAAGGTCGACCCCTCGCGGCGCATCCTGGCGCAGGCGGGGGTCGATCCGGATGCCTTCGCCGCCGAGATCGCCAAGATCCTGCCACGCGAGTCCACCGAACCGTCCTCGGAGCCGGGTCTGACACCGGCGGCCAAGCGCACGCTGACCGCGGCCTACTCCCACTCGCAGGCCGCCGGCGTCTCCTACATTGGGCCCGAGCACATCCTGGGCGCGCTCATCGCGGACCCCGACAGCGGCGCCGCCCAGCTGCTGGACGCCGGCGGGCTCGACCCGCGCAAGCTGGCCGGAGCCACGGAGCAGGCGGAACGGGCGGACAGCCCGGCCGGCGGGCAGGCGCCGTCCACGACCCTCGACGAGTTCGGCCGCGACCTCACCAAGGAGGCCAAGGCCGGCAAACTGGACCCGGTGGTCGGGCGGGCCGAGGAGATCGAGCAGACCGTCGAGATCCTGTCGCGCCGCTCGAAGAACAACCCCGTGCTCATCGGGGAGCCCGGGGTCGGCAAGACCGCCATCGTGGAGGGCCTGGCCCAGCGCATCGTGGCGGGTGAGGTGCCCGACACCCTCAAGGACAGGCGGGTCGTCTCGCTCGACCTGTCCGGCATGGTCGCCGGTGCGCAGTACCGCGGCCAGTTCGAGGAACGGCTGAAGAAGGTCATCGAGGACGTCCAGAACGCGGGCGGCGACATCATCCTCTTCATCGACGAACTCCACACGGTCGTCGGAGCGGGAACCACCGGCGAGGGCTCCATGGACGCGGGCAACATGCTCAAGCCCGCGCTCGCCCGCGGGGAACTGCGCGTCGTGGGCGCGACGACCATCGACGAGTACCGCAAACACGTGGAGAAGGACGCGGCGCTCGAACGGCGCTTCCAGCCCGTACTGGTACCCGAGCCTTCGGTCGAGGAGACCGTGCAGATCCTGGAAGGGCTGCGGGACGCCTACGAGGCCCACCACCAAGTCCGCTTCGCCGACGGCGCTCTGGCCGCCGCCGCGGAACTCTCGGACCGCTACATCGGCGACCGCTTCCTGCCCGACAAGGCGATCGACCTCATGGACCAGGCCGGTGCGCGGGTACGGCTGCGCAGCGCGAGCCGCTCCACGGAGGTGGTCGGCCGCGAGGACAGGCTCGCCAAGCTGAACCGCGAGAAGGACCAGGCCATCGCCGCGGAGGACTTCGACAGGGCCTCCGAGCTGAAGCGGGAGATCGCCGAGGCGGAGGGCGAACTCGCCGGGATCGAGGAGCGGCGCGAGGGCGTCGTCTCCGTCACGGCGAACGACATCGCCGATATCGTCTCGCGCCGCACCGGCATCCCCGTCTCCCAGCTCACGGCGAGCGAGAAGGAGAAGCTGCTCAAGCTGGAAGAGGAGATGCACGCCCGTATCGTCGGCCAGGACGAGGCCGTCACCGCGGTCTCCGAGGCGGTGCGCCGCAGCCGTGCGGGCATGGGCGACCCGAACCGGCCCGTCGGCTCGTTCCTCTTCCTCGGCCCGACCGGCGTCGGCAAGACCGAACTCGCCAAGACCCTCGCCGAGCTGCTGTTCGGCGACGAGGACCGCATGATCCGCTTCGACATGAGCGAGTTCCAGGAGAAGCACACCGTGGCCAGGCTCGTGGGCGCGCCTCCCGGATACGTCGGCTACGAGGAGGCGGGGCAGCTCACGGAGAAGGTCCGCCGCCACCCGTACAGCGTGGTCCTGTTCGACGAGGTGGAGAAGGCGCACCCCGATGTCTTCAACACCCTGCTGCAGATCCTCGACGACGGCCGGCTCACCGACGGCCAGGGCCGCACCGTGGACTTCCGGCACTGCGTCGTCATCATGACGTCCAACATCGGCGCCCACCGCATCCTCCGGCACGAGGGCGACGCGGCCGAGCTCAAGGACGAGCTGATGGAGGAGTTGCGGGGACGGTTCCTGCCGGAATTCCTCAACCGCATCGACGACATCATCGTCTTCCACAGCCTCACCGAGAACGACCTCGACCGCATCGTGGACCACCTCCTGGCCCGGAGCGAGCACCGGGTGCGCGCCCAGGGCCTGGAGCTGGAGGTCACCGGGGCCGCCAAGAAACTGCTGATCGCGCACGGGCACCAGCCGGAGTTCGGAGCCCGGCCGCTGCGCCGCACGATCCAGACGGAGCTCGACAACCGCATCGCCTCCCTCCTGCTCAGCGGCGACGCCGGGCCCGGGGACACGATCGTCGCCGACGTCGAGAACGACTCGCTGCACTGCACCGTCCGGCCGGGACGGACCGCCGGGGACGGACAGGAGGACGCGGAACAACCGGCCAGCACCGACTGACCCGCCAGTTCACCTCTGGCGTCGCACACACGGAGGAACCATGAGCCACCACAAGTCCAACCGCAAGGTCGAAGGGGACCCGGACCGCGACCACGGTCGCGGCATGCCGAGGCGCCCCGACGAGGAAGAGCTCCAGGAACTGACGGAGGAGGACCGGCGGGACGTCGGGCTGCCCACCGGCACCGAGCGCCGACGGGACGAGGACGACACTCTGTGAACGCCCCCGAGGAGGACCCGGGAGCGCTGGAGCCCCGTATCGGCCCCGCCCCCGGGGGGAAACCCGAGTCCCGCCCGTACCACCACCCCGCGGCGGGCTGGGGCGCGGCCAAGAGCGTGACCAAGTTTCTGATGAGGGAACGCGAACTGGTCGACGGCCCGCGCGCGATCGTCAGGATGAACCACGAGAACGGCGGCTTCGACTGCCCCGGCTGCGCGTGGCCGGACGACCTCAAGGGCCTCAAGCTCGACATCTGCGAGAACGGCATCAAACACGTCACGTGGGAGATGACGCGCAAGCGGGTCGGCCGGGAGTTCTTCGCCGCGCACTCGGTGAGCGAGCTGTCCCGGTGGAGCGACTTCGAGCTGGAGGACCAGGGGCGCCTGACCGAACCGATGGTGTACGACCCCGAGTCGGACCATTACGAGCCGATCAGCTGGAAGGACGCCTTCGAACTGGTGGGCCGCACCCTGCGGGAGCTGGACAGCCCGCACCAGGCGTCGTTCTACACCTCGGGACGGCTCGGCAACGAAGCCACGTTCCTCTACCAGCTGTGGGCCCGCGAGCTGGGCACGAACAACCTGCCCGACTGCTCCAACATGTGCCACGAAGCCAGCGGACGCGCCCTGCAGGCCGCCCTGGGCACCGGCAAGGGCACCTGCGACCTCAAGGACTGGGAGAGCGCGGACGCCCTCTTCATCATGGGCGTCAACGCCGCCTCCAACGCTCCCCGGATGCTGACGGCCCTGGCGGAGGCCTGCCACCGCGGTGCGCAGGTCGTCCACGTCAACCCGCTCGTCGAGGCGGCCGCGACCCGCACGATCATCCCGCACGACGTGCTGGACATGGCGCTGTTCAAGCCGACGCCGACCAGCACCCTCAACCTCCAGGTGCGCATCGGCGGGGACATGGCCTTCCTGCGCGGGATCGCCAAGGCGGTCCTGAAGGAGGCCGAGACGGACCCGAAGGCCCTGGACGCGGAGTTCATCGACCGCTACACGGAGGGCTTCGAGGCCTACCGCGCGGTGTGCGAGGAAACCACCTGGGACGAGATCGAGCACCAGTCCGGCCTGAGCCGCGACGCCATCCTCAAGGCGGCGCGCGTGTACAGCGAGGCCGACCGCAGCATCATCAGCTGGTGCCTGGGCATCACCCAGCACGACCACGGCGTCGACACGATCCGCGAGATCGTCAACGTCCTTCTGCTGCGCGGAAATCTGGGCCGCGAGGGAGCGGGCCCCTCGCCCGTGCGCGGGCACAGCAATGTGCAGGGCAATCGCACCTGCGGGATCGACCACCGGCCGCGCCCGGAGTTCCTGGACCGCTTGGCCGAGGCCTGCGGGATCGAGCCACCGCGCGAACACGGCCTGGACACGGTGGGCACGATCCGGGCGATGCACCAGGGCGACGTGAAGGCGTTCGTCGGCATGGGCGGCAACTTCGCCCTGGCCGCGCCCGACACCGCGTACACCTACGAGGCGCTGCGCACCTGCGAACTGACCGTCCAGGTGAGCACCAAACTCAACCGCAGCCACCTCGTCCACGGCCGCAAGGCGCTCATCCTGCCGTGCCTGGGCCGCACCGAGAAGGACCACCAGCGCGGTGGTCTCCAGTCCACCTCGGTCGAGGACTCGATGAGCATGGTGCACCTGTCCGTGGGGATGAAGCGCCCGGCGTCCGGGCACCTGCTGTCCGAGCCGGCCATCATCGCGGGGATGGCCCGCGCCACGCTGCCCGGCAGCGACACCCCGTGGGAGTGGTACGTCGAGGACTACGACCGCATCCGCGACTCCATGGCCCAGGTCATCGAGGGGTTCGAGGACTGCAACCGTCGCGTACGCCTGCCCCTCGGCTTCCGCATCCGCCAGCCCGCCCGTGAGCTCGTCTTCCTGACCCCGTCGGGCCGCGCCGAGTTCTCCACCGCGCCCCTGCCGGACGTCGTCCCGGCGCCGGGCACGCTCTCCCTGGGCACGATGCGCTCGCACGACCAGTGGAACACCACCATCTACTCCGACAACGACCGCTACCGAGGCATCAAGAACCTGCGCACCCTCGTCTTCATGAACAAGGACGACATGCGCGAGCGCGGCGTCGAGGAGTTCGACCCCGTCGACATCACGAGCGCCGCCAGGGACGGCAGCAGGCGGCGTGTGGAGCGGTATCTCGCGGTCCCGTACGACATCCCCCGGGGCTGCGCCGCCGGATACATGCCCGAGATGAACGTCCTCTGCGCCCTCGTCGACTACAGCACCCAGAGCGACCAGCCGCTGATGAAGCACGTGAAGGTGACCATCACGCCGTCGGGCTGAGCGGTACCCGTCCTGATCCCGCCGGTACGAGATCCGGGCCCGGAGGAGACGTACACGACCGAGTTCCCGCGTAGGGCCCGCTGACCGGGCACGATCGCGCCATGAGCCTGCCGGGCCCCGAAGGGGCGACGGCAGGCTCTCGGCCGTAGTGCCGCCGGGAGGGGCTACCCCACCCCGCGCTCATTGTGTGGACAACGTTTGCATAAGGTGAGGCTCGCCTAATCTTTTAAGGTGAACAAACGAGGAGCCACACCCATGTCACATCGGCGCCGTGGAACAGCCGCAGTCGCCCTTGCCGTCGCTGCCGCACTGTCACTGGCCGCGTGCGGCGCCGATTCCTCCGGCAAGGACGGGAACGCGTCCTCCCGGGGCTCGGGCACGAAGGACTCGAAGTCGGTCGCCAAGGGCGGCAAGGACTTCGGCGACGCGGCCGCCAAGACCGCGGCACTCGGCACGGATGCGAAGCCCGGCCAGTGGCCGCGTACGGTCAAGCACGCCATGGGCAGCACCGAGATCAAGGAGCAGCCCAAGCGTGTGGTCGTGCTCGACGTCGGTGAGCTCGACAACGTGGTCTCGCTGGGTGTGAAGCCGGTCGGTCTCGCCCCGACCGAGGGGTCGCCGGAGCTGCCGTCGTACCTCAAGAAGGACGCGGGCACCCCGAAGAACATCGGCACGATCAACAGCCTCAACCTGGAGGCGATCGCCGCGCTCAAGCCCGACCTGATCCTGGGCAGCCAGCTGCGCGCCGCCAACTCCTACGACGAGCTGTCGCAGATCGCGCCCACCGTCTTCTCCATCCGGCCCGGCTTCACCTGGAAGGAGAACTACCTCCTCAACGCCGCCGCGCTGGACAGGACGGCGCAGGCCGAGGCGAACCTCGCCGCGTACAAGAAGAAGGCGAAGGCCCTCGGGGACGAGCTGGGGGCCGGCAAGCCCACCGTGTCGATGGTCCGCTACCTGCCCGACGGCCTGATCCGGCTCTACGCCAACGACTCCTTCATCGGCACCATCCTCAAGGACGTCGGCATTCCGCGCCCGAAGAACCAGGACATCGCGGACCTGGCCGCCGAGGTCAGCGCCGAGAACATCGACCAGGCCGACGCCGACTACATCTTCACGGGTGTCTACGGCGACGCCAAGGCCACCGACAAGAGCAAGGCGCAGGCCAACCCGCTCTGGAAGAACCTGAAGGCGGTCAAGGACGGCCACGCCTACGACGTGCCGGACGAGACCTGGTACCTGGGACTCGGTGTCACCGCCGCCGACGTGGTGCTCGACGACCTGAAGAAGTATCTGACGGCCTGAGGGCCCGGGACAGCCGAGAAGAGAGAGTGAGCCCGGCGCATGCCGCCCCCTGATCTCAACCGCCGACGGGCCGCCTGGCTGCTGGCCGGCGTGGCGATGCTGCTGATCGCCGTACTCCTGAGTCTCACCGTCGGCAGCCGGCAGGTGGCGCCGGGCGACGCGCTCCATGCCCTGTTCCACGACGGCGGGAGCGACGACGCCCAGGTGGTGCGTGCGCTGCGCGTGCCCCGGACGGTGATCGGTGTGCTCGCGGGCGCCGCGCTCGCTCTCGCGGGTACGGTCATGCAGGGCATCACCCGCAACCCCATCGCGGAACCCGGCATCCTCGGCGTCGGCCAGGGCGCATCGGTGGGCGTGGTGACCGCGATCGCGTTCTTCGGGGTGCACTCGCTGAACGGCTACGTGTGGTTCGCGTTCGGCGGCGCCGCGCTGACCGGGGTGGCGGTGTACGCCGTCGCCAGCGGCGGCCGGGGCGGCGCGTCCCCCGTCAAGCTCGCGCTGGCGGGGGCCGCGATGAACGCGTTCCTCGCCTCGCTCGTGTCCGGGATCGCCACCACCGACGCACGCGCCCTCGACGAGTTCCGCTTCTGGCAGGTCGGCTCGCTCGGCGGGCGCGACGGCGAAGTGATCCGTCAGGTGTGGCCGTTCATCCTGATCGGCGTCGTCCTGGTCGCGGCGCTCGCCCGCGGCCTGGACGCGCTCGCCCTGGGCGACGACGCCGCGCGGAACCTCGGCAACAACGTCGGACGCCTGCGGATCCTCGGCGCGCTCGGGGCGACCGTGCTCACCGGGGCCGCCGTGGCCTCGGTCGGCCCGATCGCCTTCACCGGTCTGGCCGTTCCGCACATCGCCCGCGCGCTGGTGGGCACGGCACACCGCTGGGTGCTGCCGCTGGCGGCGCTGCTGGGCCCGGTGATGATCCTCGGCTCCGACGTGCTCGGCCGCGTCCTCTTCCCACCCTCGGAGGTGCCGGTGGCGGTCATGACCGCCCTGATCGGTGTGCCGTTCCTGATCGCGCTGGTCCGGCGCCGGACGGTGGTGGCCGCGTGAGCAAGCTCGAAGCCGCCGCCGCGCCGCGTCTGCGCCCCGGCGGGCATGCCGTGCTGCGGCGCGGGCGGGCGAGTTTCCTCGTGCACCGCCGGGCGGCCGTCGTCGCCGTGGTCCTCACCGTGCTGCTGGCGTGCGCGGTCGTGGCGTACCTGTGCGTCGGTGAGTCGTTCGTGGCGCCGTCGGAGGTCGTACGCGTCCTGCTCGGCCGCCCCAGTCCGGACGAACTCGTCGTGGGCACCCTGCGGTTGCCGCGTCTGGTCGTGGGCCTCCTGGCGGGCGCCGCGTTCGGTGTCGCCGGGGCGCTGGTGCAGACCGTCGCCCGCAACCCGCTCGCCAGTCCCGACGTCATCGGTGTCACACACGGGGCGGGAGCGGCCACGGTGGCCGCACTGAGCTTCAACGCCGTCGCCGCCGACGCGCTGCCCTACGTCTCCGTCGCCGGCGGCCTGGCGGCGGCCCTGCTCGTGTACGTCTTCGCATGGCGCGGCGGGCTGCACTCCTCGCGCTTCGTCCTGGTCGGCATCGGGGTGTCGGTCGCACTCGGCTCGCTGACCCAGCTGCTGCTGACCAAGGGCGACTATCTGGTGGCCCAGCAGGCCAAGGTCTGGCTGACGGGCTCGCTCAACAGCCGGGGCTACGAGGAGGCAGGGCCGCTCGTCGTCGTCCTCCTGGCGGGCATCCCGGCGGCCGTGTGGGCGGCGCGGGCGCAGCGCAGCGCGTCCTTCGACGACGACACGGCGACCGCGCTCGGCGTGCGTCTGGGCCGGGTCCGGCTCGGGCTGACCGCACTCGGCGTCGTCCTGGCGTCGGTGGCCACCGGCGCGGTGGGACCGGTCGACTTCGTCGCGCTGCTCGCCCCGCAGATCGCGCGCCGGCTCACCCGCACCGCCCAGACCCCGCTGCTGTCCTCGGCGCTGGCCGGGGCGCTGATCGTCGTGGTCGCGGACCTGCTGGCCCGCCGTCTGTTCTCCCCGATCGAGCTGCCGACCGGGGTCCTCACCGCCGTGGTGGGTGCCCCGTACCTGATGTGGCTCATCGTCCGTACCCGCAGCCGTTCCGGAGGCATCTCGTCATGAGCCGTCCGCCCGCCAGCCGCCTCTCGGCGCACGATCTGACCCTGGCCTACGAGGACCGCACCGTCGTCGAGGGCCTGGACCTGGAGATCCCCGACGCGAAGGTCACCATCGTCGTCGGGCCCAACGCCTGCGGCAAGTCCACCCTCCTGCGGGCGCTCGGCCGGCTCCTGAAGCCGCGCCGGGGCGCCGTACTGCTGGACGGCGCCGAGCTGGCCGGCCTCCCCGCCAAGGAGATCGCGCGGACCGTCGGCGTGCTGCCGCAGTCGCCCACACCGCCCGACGGCATCACCGTCGCCGACCTCGTCGCGCGGGGTCGCCAGCCGCACCAGAAGTGGTGGCAGCAGTGGTCGGACGCCGACGAGCGCGCCGTGAGCGAGGCTCTGGAGCGTACGAACACGGCAAGCCTCGCCGACCGGCCGGTGGACGAACTCTCCGGCGGCCAGCGCCAGCGCGTGTGGATCGCCATGGCCCTGGCGCAGGACACCGAGCTGCTGCTGCTCGACGAGCCCACGACGTACTTGGACGTCGCCCACCAGGTGGAGGTGCTGGACCTGGTACGCCGTCTCAACCTGGAGCGCGGGCGCACCGTCGTCGCCGTCCTCCACGACCTCAACCAGGCCGTCCGGTACGCCGATCACCTCGTCGCGATGAAGGACGGGCGCATCGTCGCGCAGGGCGCGCCCGACGAGGTGGTCACCACGGAGATGGTCCAGGAGGTCTTCGGGCTGTCGTCCGTCATCATTCCGGATCCCGTTACCGGCGGCCGTCTCGTCGTCCCGGGCTACAGCTGGCAGCCGTCCGCTGCGGAGAAGACACCCGCCCGCTGACGGGTACTGCCGTTGCCGCCCGGCGGAGGCCGGCCTCCTTCCCCGGGGTGTCGTCCCGCCGGCGGCGGGCGGCGGCGGGACGACGGGGGTCGTCAGCGGTCCCGGGAGAGCCGCAGGAGTTCGGCGAAGGTTCCGCCCGCGTGGACGAGGTCGTCGTACGGGCCCTGTTCGGTGATGCGGCCGTGCTCCATCACGATGATGTGGTCGGCGATCCTGGTGTTCTCCAGGCGGTGGGTGACCACGATGGTGATGCGGTCGGCGGCGATGGCCTTGATCTGCTCGAAGATCTGGTGCTCGCCGCGCGGGTCCATCTGCGACGTCGGCTCGTCCAGGATCAGCAGACCCGGACGCCGGTACAGGGCCCGGGAGCACGCGATGCGCTGCCATTGGCCGCCGGACAGCTCCGAGCCGCCGAAGACCTCGCGGGACAGCAGGGTGTCCAGGCCGGCGGGCAGGTCGTCGACGGCCTCGCGCAGACCGACCGCGTCGATCGCCTCCCGGACCGGGCCGTCGTCGTGGGTACGGGGCTGGCCCAGGGTGACGTTCTCGCGGACCGGCATCGGCCACTGCGCGAAGATCTGCGGCACCAGACCGGTCTGCGCCCACACGCCGGCGGGATCCACCTCGGCGAGGTCGGTGCCGTTCCAGGTGACCTTGCCCTTGTCCGCCAGGTAGATGCCGGTGAGCAGGCGGGTGAGCGTGGACTTGCCCGAACCGTTCGCGCCGACGATCGCGAGGATCCGACCGCGCTCCAGGGTGAGGGAGACGCCGTCGACGGCCGGCTTGTCCTTGCCCGGGTACCGGTAGACGACCTCGTCGAGCCGGATCCGCTCGACGGCGGCGCAGGGCGTGGCCGGTCCCCGCTTCGGTGTGCGGGCCGCGGCGTCGTCGAGGAACGCCTGCATGTCGCCCAGGTAGAGGCTGGTGTGGAAGACCGCCGCGCCGTTGGTGACGACCTGGGAGAGCGCGGCGAGCGTGGTCTGCACCGCGATGACGGCCGTGGCCGCGACCGGCAGTGCGACGCGGCCCGAGACCGCCAGCCACGCCAGGGCTCCCCACGTCGCCACGAGGAACACCCCGCCGGCCAGCGCGCAGAGCACCGCGATCCTCAGCGTGCGCGGCGCGGCGGCGAGGGTGCGGCGGTCGCACCGGTCGGACAGGGCCCGGTACCAGTGGACGAGGTACCCGGTCATCGAGTTGGCGCGGACCTCGTCGCCGTACTTCGACGCGGTCGCCCACCAGCGCATCATTCCGCGCACATTGCGGTCGGCGATGTTGGCGTAATGGATCTCGTAGTCGACCCGCGCGGTGAGGACCGCGCCGACACCGGCGGGCAGCACGGCGAGCAGGAGCAGCGGCAGCATCAGCGGGTTCAGCACCGACAGCACCCCGCCGGCGGTGACCATACGGATCAGCGCGGACAGGAACCGCTGGGCGTCGCTGACCATCACCTGGGTGCGGATCACTCCCATCTCGGCGGCCTCGTGCCGGTCGGAGAACCCCTCCTCCGCGTGCGCGGACGCCTCCACCCGGCACACCGCCTCGACGAGCGCGCTGTCCGTCTCGGTCGTCAGCCGCGGAGTGATCCGCCGCTCCGCGTACGCGGCCACCGCCGCCCCGCCGCGTCCCAGCGCGGCCACGAGCGCGACCACCACCAGCGCCGGCACGGCTCCGTGCAGCCGGTCACCGGCCGAACCGCCGCCCAGAACGGGCTTCATGGCGTGGGCGGTGGCGGTCAGCAGCACGGCGGCCGAGAGGCCCGTGACGATCTGGCAGCCGAGCAGCAGCCGCACCGCCTGCCGGTCGGTCCGCCAGGACAGCCGGGCGATGCGGCCCAGGACGGCGGGGATCTGCCCGCACATCCTGCGGAACGAGACTTCCGCGAGCGGATTGACGGAGTACTGCCCCCCGTAGGTGATCTCCGCCGGCGGCGGCGGGGGAGGGGGAGGAGGGGGTACGGCGGACTGCTGGGTGTTCGTGGCGGCCGAGGTCAACGTGGTGCTCCTGACAGTCGTCCAGCGTGGATGTGAAGCTCAACGACCCGGCACGGATATCGAACACATGTGTTTCAGTCGGTCTCGGAATCCCGAGATGGAGCGGGCGGCGGCGTGTGGAGAATGCACCGACCCGGGCCCCGCAACAGGTCTGCGGAAGCGCGGGGTTGGCCGAATCGCCGAGGGCGGCCGGCCGCCGACGCGACCCTCGGCCCCGGTCCGCGCCGTGAACCGGTGCCGCCGTCGCGTCGGCGGCGAGGAGGAACACTCAGCAGAGTGCCAGCCCGTCGAACTGCGGCGCGAGGCCGCGCTTGGTCTTGAACTTCTGTCCGGGCTTGAGGGTGTTGCAGTCGGAATCGGGAGCGAAGGACCACACGACCTTGACCCGCTTCGTCGTGGAGCACTTGTTCGTCACATAGGCCGTCTTCGAGATGGTGCCCTTGTCGACGTTGACCTTGACGCACGTGGGGGCCGCTGCACTCGCCCGGACGGCGGGGGACGCGGCGTGCGCCGTACCGCTCATGGCCAGCAGGGCGGCACCGGTCGCTGCCACGGCTATGCATCGCTTCGCACGCGAGGGAATTCGCACTCGACAACTCCAGGATCGTTGCTTGTCGGGACTGCTGAGCACTGTAGGCCACCCGTGGGGTCCGGTCGCTTGACCGTCCCGGTGCGGGGTAGCGAAGGGACATGGCCACTGAGAACACATCCGCTGCCGCCGGCGGTTATGTACAGCCCGAGGTCGACGTCCGGGCGCTGACCGAGGTGCTCGACGGCGAGTACGCCGGCATCCGAGAGCTCGTCCGGACCAATCTGGTGGCGTACGCCTCCGTCCTGGAGGAGGCCGAGGAGCTCGGCATCGACGCGTTCCGCGAACGGGTGCGGGAGATCGTGGTCGAGATGGCCGCGACCGGCCAGACCGGGATGGGGTTTCCGCAGGAGTACGGCGGGGGCGGCGACGTCGGGGCGTCCATCGCGGCGTTCGAGACGCTGGCCTTCGGTGACCTGTCGGTGCTGGTGAAGGTGGGGGTGCAGTTCGGGCTCTTCGGCGGCGCGATCCTCCATCTGGGCACCGAGCGCCACCACGAGGCATACCTGCCGGACCTGATCACCGGGCGCCTGATGGGCTGCTTCGCGATGACCGAGACGGGACACGGCTCCGACGTGCAGTCGCTCGGCACGGTCGCGACGTACGACCCCGGCGCACGGGAGTTCGTCCTCACCACCCCCGGCGACGAGGCGTGCAAGGACTACATCGGCAACGCCGCCCGCCACGCGGAGCTGGCGGTGGTCTTCGCCCAGCTGGAGGTGGCCGGGAAGGCGCAGGGGGTGCACGCCTTCGTCGTGCGGGTCCGGCAGGACGGCCGGGTGGTGCCCGGCGTCCGGATCGAGGACGACGGACGCAAGATGGGCCTCAACGGCGTGGACAACGGCCGCATCCGCTTCGAGGGCGTACGCGTGCCGCGCGAGGCGCTGCTCAACCGGTTCGCCGACGTCACCGCCGAGGGCGACTACGAGAGCCCCATCGAGAACCCCGGACGGCGGTTCTTCACCATGCTCGGCACCCTCGTCCAGGGCCGTGTCAGCGTCGCCGGCGCCGGGGTCGGCGCGGCCAAGGTGGCCCTCGCGATCGCCGTCAAGTACGCCGTGCGGCGGCGGCAGTTCGCGGCGGCCCCGGGCTCGGACGAGCAGCTGCTCCTCGACTACGGACTGCACCGGCGCCGGCTGCTGCCGCTCCTGGCCCGCACGTACGCGCTGCACTTCGCGCAGGACGTCGTCCGCACACAGCTGCACGACGTCTTCTCCGGCATCGAGGACGACGAACAGGCGCGGCGCCTGCTGGAGTCACGGGCCGCCGGCACCAAGGCGCTCGCCACCTGGCACGCCACCCGGGTCGTCCAGGAGTGCCGCGAGGCGTGCGGCGGCGCCGGCTACCTCAGCGTCAACCGGTTCGCCGCGCTCAAGGCCGACAGCGACATCTTCACCACGTTCGAGGGCGACAACCACGTCCTGCTGCAACTCGTCGCCAAGGGGCTGCTCACCCATTACGCGAGCGAGTTCGAGGACCTCGACCAGCTCGGCACGGTCCGGCATGTCGCCGGTCTCGCCGTCGAGACGGTCATGGAGAAGACCTCGGTCCACAAGATGCTGGAGCGGGTACGGGACCTGCTGCCGGGCGGCGACGAGTGGGACCGCGAGGCCGGGCTGCTCGACTCGGAGTACCAGCTCGCCATGGTCCGCTTCCGCGAGGAGCACATGCTCGCCGGGGTGGCCCGCAGGCTCAAGCGAGGGATCGACGAGCACCGCGACCCCGGCGCCGTCTTCTCGTACGTGCAGGACCACGTCATCGCCCTCGCCCGCGCACACGTCGAACGGCTGGTCCTCGAAGCGTTCGTCGAGAAGGTGCGCGCGCTGCCCGAGAGCGGCAACAAGCGCGCGCTGGGCCTGCTGTGCGACCTGTTCGCCCTGTCGACGATCGAGGCGGACCGCGCCTGGTTCATGGAACACGGCCGGCTGACCGTCCAGCGCTCCAAGGCGATCAGCCGCGAGGTGAACGACCTCTGCCGCAAGGTCCGGCCGCTGGCGGCCGATCTCGTGGACGCCTGGGGCATCCCGGACGAGATGCTGCGCGCGCCGGACCTGGTCGGCTGAGCCCGCGTCAGGGGGTGGCGGTGCGTACGGCCGAGGTGGCCAGAGTCGTGTACTGCATGGTGAAGCCGCCCCCGAGGGTGTCGATCGCCTCGCCGACCGCCGACAGGACAGCGGTCAGCTGGTCGGGGCGGAGCCGGGTGAGGCCCCCGGTGGTCGGGAGCAGGTTCAGCCACTCGTCCCGGGTGTAGGGCCGCTCCCAGTCGAACTGCCACTGCTCCGGTTCGTGGAACCGGCCGGTCGCGCTGACTTGGCCGGCGGTCTTCGCGTAGCCCGCCCGGTACATGTCCAGCGGGCGCCGCGCCGGCTGGGCGCTGAACGGTGAGCCGGGCGCCACCCGGCGGTAGGCCGCCGCGAACGCCTCGGCCACCTCGGCGGGCGGTTCGAATACGTGGCCGAAGACGGCCAGGCGTCCGCCCGGACGCAGCACCTGGGCCGCCTTGGCAGCGCCGACGGCCGGGTCCACCCAGTGCCACGACTGCGCGGCGGTCACCACGTCGAAGGTCCGGCCGGCCGGGTCCCAGTCCTCGAAGGTAGCCACCTCGACCCGCAGGCCATGGGCCCGCGCGAGGCCGGCCATCCGGGCATCGGGCTCCACGCCGAGCACGGTGCAGCCCGCCGACCGGAACTGGCGGGCCGCGATCCCGGTCCCGCAGCCCACATCGAGAACGTCTCCTCCAGGACTCCCGGCGACGATCCGGGCCACCAGACCGGCGGGATAGGAAGGGCGCGCCTCGTCGTAGCGCCGCGCGTCCGCGCCGAAGGATTCGGCCGTCCGCCGGGCCTCATGGGGCTGCTGCGGTCCGGGCTGCTCTCGCGGTAGAATGGGCATGCGTTCACTTTAGTGGGCGCATGCCCACATGCCAAGGCGGCGGTGTGGACGCGGACGAGGAGAGGACGGATACGTGCCGACCGGAGTGCACCTGCGCGACCCCCGGCAGCACCTGTTCGACGCCGCCGAGCGCGTGTTGCTGCGGGACGGTGCGAACGGGCTGACCAGCAGGGCCGTCACGGACGAGGCGGCCTGCGCCAAGGGCGTCCTGCACCGGCACTTCACCGACTTCGACGCCTTCCTCGTCGAGCTCGTGCTCGACCGGGCCGCGCGGATCGAGGAGCAGGCGCGGGCGCTGCGCGGGAGTGCCGGAACCGGGACGGTGGCCGGGAACCTCGCGGACGCGCTGACCACTCTGTTCGGGCCGGTTCCGGTGGCGATCATTCCGCTCATCACCTTCCGGGACGAGTTGCGCGCACGGCTGCGGCAGGCCACGCCCGGCGGCGGCATCGCCGTCCTCGCCCAGATCGCGGCGGCGGTCTCCGGCTATCTGACCGAGGAGCGCGCGCTGGGCCGTGTCTCCGCCGACGCGGACATCGACTCGCTCACCCTGTCCCTCGTCGGGGGCGGGCATCTGCTGTTCGCGGACCGGGAGCCGGGCCCGCCGGAAGCGGTGGCGGTCGGCAAGCTGGTGACCTCGGCGCTCGCGGACGTCGTACAGGGGCCCTGACCGGGGCGCCGCCCGTCGGGATACACACGCCGGATGAGTACGACGGCTCAGCCCCGCGGCCGTCGCGCCCGGGACGATGGAACTCATCCCGAGCGAACCGGAGAACCCCATGCTCAGCCGCCTTGCCGGTCAACTGGTCCCCGCCGTCGGACGGTTGACGCTCACCACCGACGAAGGCGCACCCCTTCCCCCGGCCGGGATCATCGCCGCCAACCACACCTCGCTCGCGGACCCCGCGATCGTCCTGGCGGCACTGCTCGGCCTCGGCGCCCGCCCCGTCGTCATGGCGACCGCGGGTCTCTGGCGGGTGCCCCTGCTCGGCCGCGCACTCGCGCGTGAGGGGCATATCCCCGTGTACCGCGGCGATCCCCGCGCGGCCCGGTCGGTCGACCTCGCCCAGGAGGCGCTGGAGCAGGGCCGGCACATCCTGATCTATGCCGAGGGCGGCCTGCCCCTCCGCACGGACGCGGCCGAGGCCGAGCCGGGCGCGTTCCGGCGCGGCCTCGCCCGGCTCGCGCACCGCACCGGCGCGCCGGTGATTCCGGTGGGCCAGGCCGGGGCGCGCCGCGTCACCTCCGGCTCGGCCGTCAAACAGCTCGCGGGCCTGGCCACCGCTCCGCTGCGGCGGCCCCGCCTCCACGTCCACGTCGGGCAGCCGCTGCTGCTCGACGGCGACGGAGCGGCGGCCACCGAGCGGGCCCGCCTCGCCGTCACCGCCGCCTGGCGGACCGCGGCCGCCCGGCTGGGCGAGCCCGCGGCCCTGACCGCCTGAGGGTGCGGAGCGCCGGGGGAGCGGGCGGGGCTCTCCGGCGCGGGCGCCGACGGGCCGCCGGACCGGGGCTCTCCCGTGCGGGTGCCGCCGGCCGACGGGCTTACAGCTCGGCGCCCACCGCGCTCAGGAAGGTGCGGAACTTGGCGGCGGTTTCGGCGGTTTCGGCCTCCGGCTCGGACGCCGCGACGATGCCCGCTCCGGCGTAGAGGCGCAGCATGCGCTCCTCCGCCTCGGCGCAGCGGATCGTGACGACCCATTCGCCGTCGCCGTGCGCGTCGCCCCAGCCGACCATGCCCGTGAAGTAGCCGCGGTCGAACGGTTCGGTCTCCGTCAGCACCTCCCGGGCGGTGGCCGTCGGCGTGCCGCACACCGCGGGGGTGGGGTGCAGCGCGCAGGCCAGGGTGAGGGCCGAGGTGTCCGGGTCGGTGAGGGTGCCCGTGACCGTGGTGGACAGGTGCCACATGGTGGCGGTGCGGATCAGGGTCGGCCGGGGCGGGACGGTCATCCCGGCGCAGTGCGGGGCCAGGGCCTGGTGTACGGCGTCCACGACGACGGCGTGCTCGTGGAGGTCCTTCGCGGACTCCAGGAGCGCGGCGGCCCGGCGGACGTCCTCGGCGAGGTCGTCGCTGCGCGGGGACGAGCCGGCGAGGGGGTTGGCGACCACCTGGCGGCCCCGGCGCGAGACGAGGAGTTCGGGGCTGGCGCCGATCAGGGTGCGGCCGGGGCCGGTGGGGAGCGCGAAGGTGTAGCCGGAGGGGTCGCGCCGGGCCAGGCGCTGGAGCATGGCGGGCACGTCCAGCGGTGCGGGGGAGGTGAGTTCGAGGGTGCGGGCGAGGACGACCTTGCTGAACTCGCCGCGCCACATCCGCTCCACGGCCGAGGCGACGCCCTTCGCGTAGACCTCCGGCTCCGGCACCGGGCGGATGTGCCAGTCGGGGGAGTCCACCCCCGCCGAGGGCAGCGCGATGAGCGGGTCGGAGGCGAGGGGCGGGGCGGTGCGCAGCGTCGCGGGAACGCTCAGGGCGGCCGGCGCGGTGTGGTCGAACGGGATCGCGCCCATCACCACCGGCGTCTCCTGCCCGGCGTCGGCGGCCTCGGCGAGGGCGGCCGAGACCCGTTGGTCCACCGGCTGTGTGCCGTGCGGAACCGGGCGTGCGGGGCCGTGGGCCAGCAGGGTGCGCCTGGGGGTGGCGAGGAAGCGCGCGCCGGGCGTGTAGGCGTCCAGGAGGGAGGTGGCTGCCCCGGTGGCCGGGTGGGCCACGGGTATGTGCGTGGCGACTCGGGATGCCGTCGACACGGGGACTCCGTTCTCGATGGCCCTGTAGGAGGGGCCGGATGAGGATGGGCGGAGGAGCTGCGCCGACAGGGCGCGGCGGACTGGCCGCCGCGGCCCTTCACCCGGAGCAGCTCCTGCGCTAGGTTAGGTGAGGGTAACCTAAGTTTGCCTCGGCGCGCAGGGGGCCGGTGGGTCGCACGTCATGGGGGCCCGGTGTCTGAACTGCGCACATGTGCCGTTCGGTTGGCGGATGGGTTGCTTACGTCGGGCTTGTCGATGTTAGGTTAGCCTTGCCTGGGCCTGAGGGGGACTGTGTGTGGGCGAGGAATGTGGGGGACGTCGGGTTTTTCCGGCATCGGGGGCGTCCGCTCCGCACGTTCCCCGGCAGGGGGCCGCACGCGCGGTGCCGGGCCGTGCCCATGACGTCCCACCGTGAGCCGCCGCGCTCTTCCGAGGGGCCGGGCCGCGCCGCCACCGCCCTCCCGTGTCCCGTGAACATCGCCGCCCCGGGCGGCTGTTCGCGCGCGCATCCCCTTGCCGGGCCCGTGAAACAACGCCACTGCCGCTCCGACCCCCTGTCGGCGCCCACCCCCGAAGGAGTACTCCGATGAGCCAGACCTTGTCGCCCGACCGTGTCAGGGCCGACATCGCCGAACTGCTGGGCTGCGAGCCCGGCGAGATCGCGCCCGACGACAATCTGGTCGATCTGGGTCTGGACTCGATGCGGATCATGGCCCTGGTCGAGCGCTGGCGTGCGGCGGGGGCGACCACGCTGGAGTTCCCCGACCTGTTCGAGCTGCCCGAACTCGGGCACTGGCAGGCGCTGCTGGCGGGTGAGGCCGCATGAGCCGCGTCGACCACCGGGACAGGTACCTGGAGCGGATCGCGGAGGTGCGGGCCGGCCGGCATGCCGAGAAGGTCGGCTACCCGATCGGCATCCGCGAGGTCGAGGTCGTGCGTACGGCCGCGGTCGGCGCGGGTCTGCTGCGGGTCACCCTGGGCGGGCCCGGGGCCGAGGGATTCGAGGCGCACGCGCCCGACGAGCACGTGAAACTGATCTTCCGGGAGCCGGACGGCAGCCTGCGGCTGCCCGAGCGCAACGGGACGATGCTGCGCTGGCCGAGGCCGGTGCCCACCTCGCGCGAGTACACCGTGCGCCGCTACGACCCCGTCGCCGGCGAGATCGACATCGACGTCGCCGTGCACGAGGGCGGACTCGCCTCGGACTGGGCCGGCAAGGCGCAGCCCGGCGACACCATCCATGTCGCCGGACCGCCCGGCGGGCTGATCGTCCCGCACACCTACGACCGCTACCTGCTCGTCGGGGACCTCACCGCGCTGCCCGCCGTCGCGCGGTGGCTGGAGGAACTGCCGCGGACCGCCAGGGGCTGGGCGTTCATCGAAGTCACGGGCCGCGACGAGGAGATCGAGCTGTCCGCCCCCGAGGGCTTCGAGGTCCGCTGGCTGCACCGCGGCGACGCGCCCGCCGGATCCGGCGACGCGCTGGTCCGGGCCGCGACCTCGGTCACCGTCCCCGAGGGGGAGCGGGCGTACGTGTGGGTCGCGGGGGAGGCGGGGCAGATCAAGCCGCTGCGGCGCTGGGTCCGGGACGAACTGCGCCTGGAGAAGGCCGATTACGACATCACCGGTTACTGGAAGCGGGGTGTCGCGGACTTCGACGAGGACGACCACGAGTCCGGTCACGACCACGACCACAGCCACGACCACTGATCCACCGGCCGGACCGGGTGGGACCACCCGCGAGTTGTCCTGCCGAAAGGCCATCAACTAAGGTGAGCCTTACCTAAGTAGCAAGGAGTTCGGAAATGTCCATACGCAGATCGTCCGGTCTGGTCGGCGCCCTCACGCTGGCCCTCGTTCTGACCGGATGCGGGTCATCCTCGGACGGCGGGGACTCCGCCTCGGAGAAGAGCAAGACCCGGGTGTTCACCGCGGACAACGGCAAGATCAAGATCCCGGCGAACCCGAAGCGTGTGGTGGCCACCGGCTATGCCGTGCCCGCGCTGATCGAGGCCGACGCACCGCTGGTCGGCATCTCGTCGTGGAAGCGCGGCGAGCCGATGATGAACAAGGAAGACCTCGCCACCTACAAGAAGCTCAAGAAGGTGGCCGGCGAGCAGGCGGCCGAGACCAACTACGAGGCCATCGCCGAGGCCGAGCCCGACCTGATCGTCATCGGTGTCCCCGCGCCCGTGCTCGGCGACATCGACATGAAGCGGCTGAAGTCGATCGCCCCCGTCGTCGCGATCGGCCCGAGCCTGCCGTCCGCCTGGCGCGACCTCTCCCGCAAGCAGGCCGACGCCGCCGGTGCGGTCAAGCAGTTCGACGCCCAGAAGAAGACGTACGACACCAAGGCCGCCGAGCTGGCCGCCAAGTACAAGGACGTCCTGCCGAAGCTCAAGCTCGGCCACGTCGGTGCGTACGGTGACGCCGCCAAGGGCACCTTCCAGCGCGAGTTCAACGGCTCCTGGGGCACCAACATCGCCGAGGACCTGGGTGCCACCTACTACGGCAAGGTCAAGAAGGCCGGTCCGGGGTCCGCGGCGGTCAGCGAGTACCCCTCCATCGAGGAACTGCCCGCAGCCTTCCGCGAAGCCGACGCCCTGACGTACTCGGTCAACGCCGACGGCAGCGTCCCGCCCTCCGTCAAGTACGTCCTGGACTCCAAGCTCTGGAAGAACCTGCCCGCCGTCAAGGCCGGCAAGGTCTTCCCGTACCGCTACACCGAGGCCGCCACCTACGGTGAGGCCCTGTTGACCCTGGACGCGATCGACGAGTCGCTCGCTCCGCTGCTGAAGCCGTGACCGTCGCGGGCCGCGCGTCCGAGGCCGCGGGAAAGAACCGGCGGGCCGTCCCGCAGACCGCCCTGCTCGTCGGCGGACTGGTCCTGCTGGCCGTTCTCGCCGTACTCAGCATGGGCGTCGGGGCCCGCCACGTCGCCCCCGGCGAAGTCGTGCGCGCACTCTTCGACTACCAGGGGACCGACGACCACGTCGTCGTACGCGACGTGCGGGCACCGCGTGCGCTGCTCGCCGTCGCCGTCGGTGCCGCGCTCGCCGTCGCGGGCGCGCTCATCCAGACGCTCGCCCGCAACCCGCTGGCCGAGCCCGGCATCCTCGGGGTCACCGCGGGCGCCGGGTTCGCCGTCACCCTCGGGTCGGCGGCGGGCCTGGCCAGCGGCCAGGCGGGCGAACTCGGCTTCGCGGTCGTCGGATCCGTGGCCGCGGCGTTCCTGGTCGCCGCGGTCGGCCGCACCTCACCGCTGCGCCTGGTCCTCACGGGCGTGGCGGTGACCGCGGTGCTGAACGGCGTCGCCCTCGGGCTGCGCCTCATGCTCCCGGACACCTTCGACCTCTACCGGTTCTGGTCGGTGGGAACGCTGGCCGGACGCGAACAGGCCGCCCTGTCCTGGCCGTTGACCGCCATCGCGGTGTCCCTGGCCGGTGCGCTGCTGCTGAGCAGGGCGCTCAACGCCCTGACGCTCGGCGAGAACGTGGCGCACACCCTGGGCGCCGACGTGGGCCGGGTCCGTCTCACCACCCTCGTCCTCATCACCGTGCTCAGCGGCGCGGCGACGGCGGTGGCGGGCCCCATCCTGTTCGTCGGACTGATCGTGCCCCACCTGGTGCGCAAACCGGCCTCCGGGTCGGTGCCCTGGCTGATCGCCTACACCATGGTCCTCGGGCCCGTCCTGCTCCTCGCCGCCGACATGGCCGCGCGGGTCCTGCTGCCCACCGGTGAGGTGCCGGTGGCCATCGTGACCGCCTTCCTCGGCGGCCCCATGCTGATCTGGGCGGTCCGCCGCTACGGGGCGGGGTCCCTGTGAACGTGCTGAAATTCCACTTCGAACGGCGTACGGCGATACTCGTCGTCGTCCTGGTCGCCCTGATGCTGGGGCTCGGCCTGCTCGGGCTGTGCTACGGGGCGTCATGGGCCCCGCCCGGCAAGGTGTTCGCCGTCCTGACCGGCTCCGAGCACTCCGTGGTGATCCGGGACTGGCGGTTGCCGCGGGTGCTGGCCGGCCTGGTCTTCGGTGCCGCGCTCGGCGTCGCCGGCGCCATCTTCCAGAACCTCACCCGCAACCCCATGGGCAGCCCCGACGTCATCGGGCTGGACGCCGGCGCCTACACCGGCGCGCTGGTCGCCCTCACCGTACTGTCGGGCACGTCCGCACAGCTCGCCACCAGCTCCGTGATCGGCGGACTGGTCGTCGCGGCCGCCATCTACCTGCTGTCGCTCGAACACGGCTTCTCCGGCCTCCGGCTGGTCGTGATCGGTATCGCCATCAACGCGATGATGACCGCGGTCAACTCGTGGATCGTGCTCCGCGCCGACCTGGAGGTGGCGATCGCCGCCGTCGGCTGGAGCGCGGGCTCGCTCAACGGTGTGGGCTGGGAGGACCTCGGCATCCCGTTCACCGTGATCGGTGTCCTGCTGGCCCTCATGACCACGAAGGCCCACGCCATGCACCAGGCGTCGCTCGGCGACCCGATCGCCGTCACGACCGGCGTCGGACTCGACCGGCTGCGGCTGCTGATGGTCCTCGTCGGTGTCGGCTGCACCGCCACGGTGACCGCCGTGGCCGGGCCCATCGCGTTCATCGCACTGGCCGCCCCGCAGATCGGCCGCCGGCTCGCGGGCGCCGCCGGGATCCCGCTGCTCCCGGCAGCACTGACCGGGGCGGTGCTCCTCCAGGGCGCCGACCTGGTGGCCCAGATGCTGCTGGCGCCCGTCGCGCTGCCCGTGGGCGTCGTGAGCACCGCGATCGGCGGTTGCTACCTGATCTGGCTGCTGACCAAGGAGGTGAGGCGCGCGTGACCGCACGCCTGACGGCGCGGGACATCACCCTGCGCTACGGAGACCGGGTCGTGTCCACGCGACTGACCCTCGACATACCCGACGGCGCGTTCACCGCCATCGTCGGCCCCAACGCCTGCGGCAAATCAACGCTGTTGAGCGCCCTGGTACGGCTGCTCAAGCCGCACTCCGGACACGTGGAGTTCGACGGGCGCGAGGTCGGCGCCTTCGGTACCAAGGCGCTGGCCAAACAGCTCGGGTTCCTGCCGCAGGACCCGATGGCGCCCGACGACATCAAGGTCCGCCAGCTGGTGGCCCGGGGACGCTTCCCGCACCAGTCGATGCTGGCCCTGTGGTCGCCCGAGGACCAGAAGGCCGTCGACGGGGCCATGGCCGCGGCCGGCGTCTCGGACCTCGTCGACCGGCCCGTACAGGAACTGTCCGGCGGACAGCGCCAGCGGGTCTGGATGGCCATGGTGCTCGCCCAGCAGACGCCCTACCTGCTGCTCGACGAACCCACGTCGTTCCTCGACATCACCCACCAGTACCAACTGCTCGGCCTGCTCGCCAGGCTGCGCAACGAGGGCCGCACCGTCGTCGCGGTCCTGCACGACATCAACCAGGCATGCCGGTTCGCCGACCACCTGGTGGCCATGAAGGCCGGTGCCGTGGTCGCCGAGGGCGACCCCGGGGACATCGTGGACGCCACGCTGATCAAGGACGTGTTCGACCTTCCCAGCGTCGTCGTCCCGGACCCTGTGACCGGCACTCCGATGGTCGTTCCCACACTGCAAGGAGAGTAAGTTGACCACCGCGAGCGTGTCCCAGGACGGCCTCCTTCCCCTGACCGGCGCCCAACTGGGCATCTGGAACGCCCAGCGCATCGAACCCGACTCGCCGTACTACGTCGTCGGCGACGTGATCGAGATATCCGGCGGCGAACCGGTCGACACGGACGCGCTCGCGCAGGCGGTCCGGGCCACCACCGAGGAGGCCGAGAGCCTGCGGCTCAGGGTGTACGAGACCCCCGAGGGCCCGCGCCAGGCGGTCGGTGACGAACCCGTCGCCCTGCCCCCGCTCGTCGACGTCAGCGCCGAGGCCGACCCGGCGGCGGCGGCCCAGGCGCTCGTCGACGCCGAACGCGCACGCCTCGCCGAGGCCTGCCGCGGCATGACGGACCGCCCGCTGTACTCGCGTACTGTCATCAAGCTCTCCGACCGCGAGGTCTGGTACACCCAGCTCGGCCACCACCTCGTCTTCGACGGCTACACCGCCGCCCAGCTCGCCCGGCGCACCGCGGCCCACTACACCGCCCTGGTGCGCGGCACCGAGCCGCCCCGCTCCACGTTCGGCGCGTTCGCGACGCTCGTCGCCGAGGACACCGCCTACCGCGCGAGCGAACAGGCCGCCGAGGACCGCGCGTACTGGGTCGAACGCTTCACCCCGCTGCCCGAGGTCGACGCCGAGGACGGCCCCGGCAGCGGCGGCGCCCCCGCCCGCACGCTCACCGCGCGGGCCGTCCTCACCCCCGAGGAGACCGCAGCCCTGCGCGCCTTCGCCGACGCCGAGGGCGTCGCCTGGGGCCAGGCGCTCATCGCCTGCTACGCGGCGTTCCTGCACCGCATGCTGGGCCGCACCGACGTGGTCTTCGCGCTGCCCCTGATGTGCCGGACCGGCTCGGCCGCGCTGCGCACCCCCTCCATGGCCGTCAACGTGCTGCCGATGCGGGTGACCGTGCGCGGCGGCGACCGGCTCGGCGAGCTGAGCCGCCAGGTCGCCACCGCCATGCGCGAGATGCGCGACCACCAGCGCTACCGGGGCGAGGACCTGCCCCGCGACCTCGGCGTGCCCGGCGCCGGCGCGCTGCTGCACGGACGGGGGATCAACCTCAAGGCGTTCGACCTGACACTCGACTTCGCCGGGGCGGCCGGCGTCATGCGCAACGTCGCGGGCGGACCGCCCGAGGACATGGGTCTGAGCGTCCTGCCGACCCGCGACGGAGGGCTCCTGCTCGGCTTCGAGGTCGACGCCCGCGCCAAGGACCAGGCCGCCGTCGACAGCCTGATGAGCGGGTTGCGCGCCCTGCTGTCCGGGCTGATGGAGGGCCGGCCCGTCGGCCGGATCGCCCTCACCGCCGACATCGGCGGACTGCTCGGCCACTGGAGCCCGGCCGCCCTGCCCGGCACCCCCCTCGACGTACCCGCCGCGTTCGACGCGATGGCCGCCGCCGGACCCGATCGCACCGCCCTCGTCTGCGGCGGCGAACGGCTGACCGCCGCCGAACTCGCCGACCGGGTGCACCGGGTGGCCCGCGCCCTGCGCGCCCGGGGCGTCGGCGCCGAGGACATCGTCGCGCTCGCCCTGCCGCGCTCGGCCGACGCCGTCGTCGCCCTGCTCGCGGTGCTGGACGCGGGCGCCGCGTTCCAGCCGCTCGACGCCGCGCACCCGCCCGAGCGGCTGCGCGAACTCATCGACGACACCCGGCCCGCCCTCGTCCTCACCGACGGCACGGTCGAAGGACTGCCCTGGAAGGCGCTCCTCGACGAGTCCGCCGGCCTGTCGGGCGCCCCCCTCACGGCCGCCGAACTCTCCCGGCCCCGCGACCCCGGACACCTCGCCTACGTCATCCACACCTCCGGATCGACGGGCCGGCCCAAGGGCGTACTCGGCCGCGCCGGCGGCCTCGCCTCCCTGCTGCACCACCAGCGCTCCACGGTCGTCGCGGAGGCCGAACGGGCCACCGGCCGACGGCTGCGCGCCGCGCACACCTACTCCTTCGCCTTCGACTCCGCCTTCGAACACCTCGTCTGGCTGCTGTGCGGCCACGAACTGCACGTGTACGACGCCGACACCGCCCGCGACGCCGACGCCCTGCTCGCCGCGTACGCCCGCGACGGCATCGACATCGTCGACACCACCCCCTCGATGGCCACCCCGCTCATCGACGCCGGGCTGCTCGACCTGCCCCCGGCGCTGCTGCTCCTGGGCGGCGAGGCCACTCCGTCCGCGCTGTGGCGCCGGGTCGCCGCGTCGGGTATCCCCGCGCGCAACATGTACGGGCCCACCGAGGCCACCGTGGACGCCACCACCGCGCCCATCGACGACGGCGAACCGACCATCGGACAGCCTCTCGCCGGCACCCGGGTCTACGTCCTGGACAACGCCCTCCAGCCGGTCCCGCACGGCACGGCCGGCGAACTGTACCTGGCCGGACCCCACCTGGCCCGCGGCTACCTCGGCCGGCCCGGGGCCACCGCCGAACGCTTCGTCGCCGACCCGTTCGGCGCGCCCGGCGAGCGGATGTACCGCACCGGCGACCTGGCCCGCTGGGTGCCCGGCCGGGGCCTGGAGTACGGCGGCCGGGGCGACGGACAGGTCAAGATCCGCGGCCACCGTGTGGAGACCGGCGAGGTCGAGGAGGCGCTTGCCGCCCTGCCCGGCGTCACCGCGGCCGCCGCACGGGTCCTCTCGTCCCGGCTCGTCGGCTACATCGTGTCCGCCTCCCTCACCGGCGACGAGGCACGCGCCCTGCTCGCCGAGCGGCTGCCCGAGCACATGGTGCCCGCCGCCGTCGTGGTGCTGAGCGGCCTGCCCGTCACCCCCAACGGCAAGCTCGACCGGGCCGCCCTGCCCGCCCCCGCCCTCGCCGGCGGCGGCCGGGAGCCGGGCACCGAACGCGAACGGCTGCTGTGCACCGTCCTCGCCGACGCGCTCGACATCGAACGGGTGAGCGTGGACGACGACTTCTTCGCCCTCGGCGGGGACAGCATCACCGCGATCACCGTCAGCAGCCGGCTCCGCGCCCTCGGCCTCGGGCTGCGCCCCAAGGATCTGCTGGCCCGCCGCACCTTCGCCGCGCTCGCCGCCTCCGCCGAACAGCTGGGGGAGACGGCCGGCCCGGCGGACGAGCCGGTCGGCCCGGTCCCGGCCCCGCCCATCGTGCGCGGCCTGCTCGACCCGCACCCCGACATCGACACGGTCGCCGGATACGCCCAGTGGACCGCCCTGCATGTCGACGCACTCACCCTCGACGAGCTGACCAGGGGCGTGCAGACCCTCGTCGACCACCACGACGCCCTGCGGCTGCGCGTGGCCGACGGACCGGAGATCCTGCCCCGGGGCACGGTCCGCGCCGCCGTCGAGGAGGTCACCGGAGAAGAGGTGACCGCCCTGGCCGCACGGCTGGCCGGTGCACTCGACCCCCGCACCGGCGACCTGGTGCGCGCCGCCCTGCTGCGCACGGAGGAGGGCGCGGCGGACCGGCTGGTCCTCGTCGTGCACCACCTCGCCATGGACGGCGTGTCCTGGCGCATCCTGCTCCCCGACCTCCACACCGCCTGCGCGGGGGGCACCCCCGAACCCGTCGGCACGTCCTGGCGGCGGCACGCCCAGGTCCTCGCCGAGCAGGGCAGCGCCGGCGCCCGACGCGGCGAACTCGACCACTGGCGTACGGCGTTGGGCTCATCGACCCGGCTGGGCGCCCGCCCGCTGGACCCCGTACGCGACACCGTGGCCACCGCCCACCGCTCCGTCACGACCGCCTCGCCCGAGGCGACCGAGGCCCTGCTGACCACGCTGCCCGCCGCCTACCGGGCGGGCGTCGACGAGGTCCTGCTCGCCGCCCTCGCCCTCGCCCTGCGCGGCTGGGGGCTGCGCGGCGACGCCCTCACCGTCACCATGGAGGGCCACGGCCGCGAACACCTCGACCTGGCCCGCACGGTCGGCTGGTTCACCAGCGAGTACCCCGTACGCGTGCCAGCCTCCGACGACGTCCGTGAGACGCTGCGCGCCGCCAAGGAGGCCCGCCGCGCCGTCCCCGACGGCGGCGTCGGCTACGGAGTGCTGCGCCACCTCGACCCCGAGGCGGCGGCGGAACTCGGCGCCGTCCCGCCGCCCGACGTACTGCTCAACTACCTCGGCAGGTTCGCCCCGTTGACCGCCGACGGCTGGCGGCTGCCCGACCACGACGCCTTCTCGGTCACCGAGCCCGGCGCCAAGTCCCTGGAACAGGTGCTGGCCCTCAACTGCTTCGTCCACGAGGGCGACGAACCCCGGCTCGCCGTCGAGTGGACCGCCGCCGGCGAGGTCCTGGGCAACGACGCCCTGGCCGCCCTCCAGGACGCCTGGGCCGCCGCGCTGGACGCGCTGGCCGCGCACGCGCTGCACACCACCGGCGGGCTCACCCCCTCCGACCTGCCGCTGGTCGCACTCGACCAGGACGCCATCGACGCCCTGGAGCGCACCGGCCGGGTCAGCGACGTGCTGCCCGCCACCCCGCTCCAGGTCGGCCTCTCCTTCCACACCCTGGTCCGGGACGACGCGGACGCCGACGTCTACGTCGTCCAGGCCGTGACCACCCTGTCCGGTGAGCTGGAACCCGCACGGATGGAACGCGCCGCCCGCGAACTGCTGCGCCGCCACCCCGCCCTCCGCGTCCACCTGGGCACGGCCGGGGACGACGTCGTGCAGGTCGTCCCCGCCGACGTCACCCTGGACTGGCGGCAGGACGACGACTTCACCGAGGCGGCCCGCGCCGACCTGGAGCGCCCCTTCGACCCGGCCCGGCCGCCGCTCATCCGCTTCCTGCTCTCCCGCGTCGGGCCCGGCGAGCACAAGCTCGTCATCACCAACCACCACGCCCTGCTCGACGGCTGGTCCATGCCGATCGTCGGCCGCACCCTGCTCGCGATCTACGCCGAACTCGGCGGCGGCCCCGCCGCGCCCGTCTCGCCACCGCTGTCGGAGTACTTCCGCTGGCTGGCCGGCCGGGACGAGGAGGCGTCGCTCACCGCGTGGCGCGAGGCGCTCGCGGGCGTCGACGACGCGACCCGGCTCGCGCCCGCGAGCACCGGCACCGCCGTCGAGCGGCCGGGCCGGGAGACCGTCGCCCTGAGCCGCGAGTTCAGCGACCGGCTGCGCGCCTTCGCCCGCGAACAGGGCATCACCCTGACCACGGTCCTCCAGACCGCGTGGGGCCTGCTGCTCGGCAGGCTCACCGGCCGCCGCGACGTCGTGTTCGGCTGCCCGGTCTCCGGCCGGCCCGCCGAGGTCGACGGCGTCGAGTCGATGATCGGCCAGCTCGGCACCACGATCCCGGTCCGCGTCCGGTACACCCGGGACCGCACGGTGACCGACCTCATGGCCCAGGTGCACGCGGAGAGCGTCGCCCTGGCCGAGCACCACCACGTCGGACTGCCCGGCATCCAGCGGGCCGTGGGCATCGGCGAACTCTTCGACACCATGCTCGTCATGGAGAACTTCCCGCTCTCCAGCCGCACCCGCACCCCCCTCGCCCCGGGGCTCGACCTCACCGGCGTGGACATCACCGACGCCACCCACTACGCCCTCACCGTCATCGTGATCCCCGGCGACGAGATCACCATCGGCCTCGGCTACCAGCCCGGCGCCTTCGACGCGGACACCGTGCGCGACTACGGCCGCTGGCTGCACCACCTGCTGCGCGAGATCACCGAGGACCCGGCCCGGCCCGCACTCGTGCTGCCCGCCCTCGACGCCGGCGAGCGCGCCCGCATGCTGCGTACCGGCACCGAGATCGTCGCGGCCAAGAAGCGCGGCCACTGGCTGGAGGAGTTCGCCGCCCAGGTGCGGCGCAAGCCCGGCGCCGAGGCACTGGTCTGCCGCGACCGCAGCCTGAGCTACGACGAACTCGACCGGCAGGCCAACCGGCTCGCCCACGCGCTGATCGCCCAGGGCGTCCGGCCGCAGGACCCGGTCGCGGTCCTCATCGGCCGGGACATCGAGATGACCGTCGCCCTGTTCGGCGTGGCCAAGGCGGGCGCGGTGTACGTGCCGATGGACGCGAGCTACCCCCGTGAACGGCTCGCGTTCATGTTCGACGACATCTCCCCGGCCGCCGTGGTGACGACCGGCGCCGAACTGCCCGTCGACCGCGACGTCCCCGTCCTGCGCCTCGACGACCCGGCCACCCTCGCCTCCGTACCGGACACCGATCCGGCGGACGCGCGCGCCCGGCTCACCGACGACGCCCTCGCGTACGTCATCTACACCTCGGGCACCACCGGCCGCCCCAAGGGCGTCGGCGTCACCCACCGGGGCGTGCCCGACCTGATCGCCCTCCAGGAGGAGGTCGTCGGCGTCACCGAGCACGACCGCTATCTGCACTTCGCGTCGACCAGCTTCGACGTGGCGTTCTGGCAGACCATGGTGCCGCTGCTGTCCGGCGGTACGTCGGTCATCGCGCCCGAGGAGGTGCGCGTACCCGGCGACGAACTCCTCGACTACATCGTGGAACACCGCGTCACCGGCGTGAACCTGCTCCCCTCGTTCCTCGCCGCGATGCCCGACGACCGCACCGTCGACCCCGACGTGTTCTTCGTCGTCGGCGCCGAACGGCTCGACCCGGAGCTCGCCCACCGCTGGGGCCGGGGGCGCCGGGCGCTGTTCAACGCCTACGGGCCCACCGAGGTCACCATCAACTCCACCACCTGGCACTACGACCCGGACGACGAGGGACCGCTGCCGATCGGCCGCCCCGACCCCAACGTCCGCGCCTATGTGCTCGACGGCGGACTCCAGCCCGTGGGCGTCGGGGTCACCGGCGAGCTGTACCTCGGCGGCCCGAGCCTGGCCCGCGGCTACCTCGGCCGCCCCGGGCTGACCTCCGGCGCGTTCGTCGCCGACCCGTTCGGCCCGCCCGGCACCCGCATGTACCGCACCGGCGACCTGGTGCGCTGGCGCCACGACGGGCAGCTGGTGTTCCTCGGCCGCGCCGACCACCAGATCAAGGTGCGCGGCTTCCGTGTCGAGCTGGGCGAGATCGAGACCGCCCTCACCGGCCACCCGGACGTCCGCGCCAGTGCCGTCGTGATGCGCGAGGGCCGGCTCGTCGGCTACGTCATCCCGACCGACGACGCCGACCTGGACACCGCCGCGGTGCGCGCGTACCTCGCCGAGCGGCTGCCCGACCACATGGTGCCGACCGCGCTCGTCCCGCTCGACCGCCTCCCGCTGAGTCCCAGCGGCAAGCTCGACGCCTCGGCGCTGCCCGCCCCGGCCACCGTGTCCGCCGCGCGCCGCGAACCGGCCACCGAGGCGGAGGCGCTGCTGCTCGCCGTGTTCCGGGACGTTCTCGGCCGCGACGACATCGGCCCCGACGACAACTTCTTCGACATCGGCGGCGACAGCATCGTCTCCCTCCAACTGGTCTCCCGGGTCCGCCGCCAGGGGCTCGGGCTCAGCCCGAAGGACGTGTTCGACGGCGAGACCGTCGCGGGCATCGCCGCCCGTGCCCGCGCCCTGGACGGCGAGGCCGCACCGGCCGTCGGCGACGCCCCGCTGACCCCGGTCATGCGCGACCTGCTGCACCGCGCGGGGAAGGCCGCCGACGGCTTCTGCCAGTGGGTGGAGGTCTGTGTCCCGGCCGGCGGCGACGAGGCGGGCTGGACGGCCGTGCTCGACGCCCTGCTGGCCCGGCACGACGTGCTGCGCGCCCGCCTCGGTGACGACGTGCTGCACATCCCGCCGGCCGGCGAGGTGACCGGCGCCGACGTCCTGACCCGCGTCCCGGCGAACGGCGACCCGCGCGCCGCCGCCGACGCCGCGACCGCCGCCGCACGGCAGGCCATGGACCCGCGCACCGGACCGATGCTGCGCGCGGTCTGGGTGGACGCGGGCCCCGGCCGGCCCGGCCGGCTCGTCCTGATCGCCCACCACCTGGTGGCCGACGGGGTGTCCTGGCGCATCCTCCTGGACGACCTCCGGCACGCCCACGACGGGGGAGAGCTGACCCGGCACGGACAGTCCTTCCTCGGCTGGGCCCGCACCCTGCGCGATGCCGACCGGCGCCCCGAACTACCGCACTGGCGGCGGATGACCGCGACCGAGCCCCTTGCTCAGCCGCTCGACCCCGCCCGGGACACCGTGGCCACCGCGGCGCACCACGAGATCCGGCTCGACGCGGACGCCACCCGCGCCCTGATCACCACCCTGCCCGCCGCCCACCGCACCACACCTGACGCCGTGCTCCTGACGGCGCTCGCCCAGGCGGTACGCGACTGGCGGGGCACCCCGGAACTCCTGGTCGCGCTGGAGAGCCACGGCCGACCGCGCGAGGTCGACCTCTCGCAGACCGTCGGCTGGTTCACCGCCGTCCACCCGGTCCGGCTTCACGCCGCCGACGACGTGCGGGCGGTCCGGGAACGGCTGCGCGCCCAGGGCGACGGCCTCGGCCACGGCATCCTCACCACGGCCGGACTGATCGACCCGGTCCGCCCGGAGATCGCCTGGAACTACCTCGGCCAGTACCCCGCCGCCCCGGAGACGGAGACGCCCTGGCAGCCTGCCCCGGACGCCGACCCGCTCGGCTCCGACGGCTCCGGCCCGATGCCCCTCCCGTACAGCCTCATGGTCAACGCCCTGGTGCGTGACGACGCGCTCGGGGTGCGGATCACCTGGCCGGAAGCACTGTTCACCGGCGCGGAGATCGAGGAGCTGGCCCAGCAGCTGAGGGCCGCGCTGCTGCGGGTCGCCGCCGCGCCGGAGGCCAGCGCGCTCGGGGACCGGCCGGTCGCCGCCGTGCAGCCGCTCAGCCCCTTGCAGGAAGTGATGCTGCGGCACTCGCGGACCGAGCGCCCCGACCCGTACACCGTGCAGTCGGTGTTCTCGCTCGCGGGCCCGCTCGACACCGAGGCGCTGCGGGGCGCGGGCGACGACCTGCTGGCCCGGCACCCCCACATGGGCGCGGTGTTCCCCGCCTCGCTGGGGGTCATTCCGCAGTCGCCCCGGCCGGCGTTCCGCGTCACCGACGCGCCGGCCGACGAGGTGCTCGCCGCCGACCTCGCCGAACCGTTCGACCTGGCGCACGGCCCGCTCTACCGGATCACCGTGATCCAGCTCGGGCCCGAGCGCGCCGACCTCGTCCTGACCAGCCATCACGTGCTCTCCGACGGCTGGTCGGCCCCGCGCATCCTCGGCGAGCTCTTCGCCCTGTACACCGCGCGCACCGAGAATCGCGCGCACGGACTGCCGGACCCCGTCCCGTTCGCGGACTACCTCACCTGGTGCGCGGAGCACGAACCGGACCTCGACGCCTGGGCGGCCGAACTCGACGGACTGCCCGAGGGCGACTACCTGGGCGGCGGGGAGAGCGGCCCGGCCTGGCAGGAGCCCGAGGTCATCACGTTCGACGCGGCCCTCGTGGACGGGCTCACCCGGCTCGCCGCCCGGCGCGGACTGACCCCCAACACCCTGGTCCAGGGCGCCTGGTCGGTGCTGCTGGCCCGGCGTTCCGGTCGCCGGGACGTCTGCTTCGGCGCCATGGTCTCCAGCCGTCCCCCGGAGCTGGCGGGCGTCGAGGAGATCATCGGCCTGCTCGCCAACACCGTGCCGGTACGGGCGAGGCTCACCGGCACCCTGGCCGACGCGCTGACCGGCCTCCAGTCCCGCCAGCGCGACCTGGTCGAACACCACCATGTGGCCCTGTCCGACCTGGAACGGCTCACCGGGCGGCGCCGGCTGTTCGACAGCATGGTGGTCTTCGAGAACTACCCGGTCGACCCGGACCGCCTGCGCGAACCCGCACCCGGGCTCACCGTGCTGGGCACGCGCTTCCGGGAGTCCACCCACCACCCCGCCACCCTCACCGTCATGCCCGACGGCGACGGCTGGACCGGCGTGCTCGCGCACCGGGCCGGCACCGACACCGAGGGGCTCGCCGGCCAACTGGCCGACCTGCTGCGGACCATGGAACAGCACCTCGACGCGGACGTGCGCGGCCTTCTGGAGGACCGATGAGCGGGCAGACCGCACCACCCGCCGAGCGCGTGGACAGAGAGCTGCTGCGGATCGCGTTCATCCTGGTCCTCGGCACGTTCATGGCCTCGCTGGACGCCACCATCGTCAGCGTCGGAATCGACCGCCTCACCGAGGAGTTCGACGCGTCGGTCGCCGAGATCCAGTGGGTCTCCACGGCGTACCTGCTGGCGATCGTCGCCGCCGTCCCCGCGTCCGGCTGGCTGGCCGGCCGGTTCGGCGGCCGGCGGACCTGGATCGCGGCCGTGGGCCTGTTCCTGCTCGGCTCGCTCCTGTGCGCCTCGGCCTGGTCGGCGACCAGCCTCATCGTGTTCCGCGTGATCCAGGGCCTCGGCGGCGGACTGCTGCCCGCGACCGGGCAGGCGCTGCTGGCCCGGGTCGCGGGCCCAGGCCGCACCGGCAAGGTGATCAGCATCGTCGCCGTGGTCCCGCTGCTCTCACCGGTGTTCGGGCCGCTGGCCGGGGGCTCGGTGCTCGCCGTGGCGTCCTGGCCCTGGCTGTTCCTGATCAACCTGCCGATCGGCATCGCGGCGGTGCTGCTGGCCCGCCGCTACGTGCCGGTGGTGCCGCCGGCGTCGCAGCGCACGGCCTTCGACCTGCGCGGGGCCCTGCTCCTGTCACCCGGTCTGGCGATGCTGGTGTACGGGCTGACCGAGGTCGCCCACCACCGCACGCTGCCGGCCACGGCCGGGGTAGCGGCCGGGGTCGTGATGCTCGCCGCGTTCACCGTCCACGGGCTGCGGACGCGGGGCACCCCGCTCGTCGACCCCCGGCTGTTCGCCCGGCCGCCCTTCGGTGCCGCCGCGCTCGCGCTGGTGGTGCTCGGGGCGTCGGTGTTCGGCACGATGTTCCTGCTGCCGCTGTACTTCCAGTCGGGCCGGTCCATGTCGGCGTGGGAGGCCGGGCTGATGCTCGCCCCCCAGGGGCTGGGTGCGGCGGCGGGGTCGGTGCTCGTCAACCGGACGATCACCAAGGTCGCGCCGAGGACCCTCGTCGTCACCGGCATCGTGCTGATCCTCGCCGGGACCGCCCCGTTCACCCTGCTCGGTCACGGCGTCCCGGACGCGGTGACCGTCGCGGCCCTGGTGGTCCGGGGCTTCGGGATGTCGATGATCGGCGCGCCGGTGATGAACATCGTCTACAGCCGGATCGAGCCGGAACAGCTGCCCCGGGCGGCCGGCGCGCTCAATCTGCTGAACACCGTGGGCGGTTCGGTCGGCACCGCGGCCCTGGCCGTGATCCTGCAGACCCGGCTCGCCGCCCGTGGCACGGACATCTCCGCGGCCTTCGGTGACACCTTCTGGTGGGTGCTGGGCTTCTGCCTGTTCGCCGCGGCGGCGGCGACGCGGCTGCCCCGTACCCAGCCGAAGAAGGCGTAGCGCGCGGTACGCGACGGAGCGGGGGCGGCCCGAGTGGCCGCCCCCGCTCCGTCGTTGCGCCCGCCGACGTACGTGTGCCCCGGCCGGAGCCGGGGCACACGTACGTCCGGGTCAGGGACGGCTGGTCAGATATCCGCCCATGGAGGTGAAGTACTCCGTCGCGGGAAGCTCGCGGCCGTCCTCGGTACGGACCCGGGTGATGGCCAGGCCGTGGTTGCGGCCGGTGCGGGCGTCGGCGCCGGCGACGATCACCACACCCTCGCCCTCGCGGTAGAAGATCCGGCCGGGCGTCCCGCCGTAGCGGCCCTCGGACACCACGGCGGCGACCACCTCGATCCGCTTGCCGCGGTGGAAGGCGTAGGCGCTCGGGTACGGGGCCGACTGGGCGCGTACCAGGCGTTCCAGGTCCTCGGCAGGCCAGTTCCAGTCGATCCGGATGTCCTCATCGGACCGCTTGTGGAAGAAGGTGGCCTGCGAGCGGTCCTGCGGGGTGAACTCGGTCTGCCCGTCCGCGATCAGCGCGAGCGCCTTCGTGGTGACGGGGGCGATGAGGTCGACGGTCTTGTGGAACAGGTCGGTGGCGGTGTCCTTCGGGCCGACCGGGACGGACTCCTGCCGGACGATGTCGCCGGCGTCGAGCTCGTCGTTCATCATGTGCGCGGTGACGCCGACTTCGGTCTCACCGTTGATGAGCGCCCAGATCAGCGGCGAGAAGCCCGCGTACTTCGGCAGCAGCGAGTCGTGCACGTTCAGGGTGCCGCGGCGCGGGAGCGCGAAGATCCGCGGCGGAATCCAGGTGCGCCAGTTGTTGGCCACGATGACGTCGGCGTCGGCGGCCTTGAGCCGTTCGTACAGCTCGTCGTCGTCGGGCCGGTTGCGGATCAGCACCGGGACGCCGTGCTCCTCGGCGAGATCGGCGACGGAGTCGCTCCAGATCTTCTCGTACGCGTGCTCGCTCCTGGGATGCGTCACCACCAGCACCACGTCGTGCTCGGAGTCCAGGAGGGCTTGCAGGGTGCGGTGCCCCCAGGTCTGGTAACCGAACATGACGACCCGCATGGGGTTCCTCCTCAAACCGAAAACAGAGCGGCCCCAGTAAAGCAAGGCTTACCTTATCTCGCAACGCGCTCGCGGAGTGCAGCAGTTGGAGCGCGCCGTCCGGGGGTCTGTCCGGATCGCGCCGGTCGACAGCGCCAGAGGATTAGCTTAGGCTCACCTAAGTTATCGGGTCGCTCCGTCTGCGTGCCCGTATGACGCCCCTTCCCCACATCCGACAGGCGGCTTCCCCGCACGATGGGAGTGACATGTCACAGGCTCGTCCTGGCGACGCACCACCGGTCCACGACCTCATAGGCATCGGCTTCGGGCCGTCCAACGTGGCCATGGCCATCGCGATCAGTGAGCACAACGCGCGCTCCGGGACGCGGGAAGCGGTGACCGCACGGTTCTTCGAGCAGCAACCGCGCTTCGGCTGGCACCGGGGCATGCTGATCGACGACGCCACCATGCAGGTGTCCTTCCTGAAGGACCTGGTGACACTCCGGAACCCGTCCAGCGAGTTCAGCTTCCTCTGCTACCTGAAGAGCAAGGGACGCCTGATCGACTTCATCAACCACAAGAACCTCTTCCCGCTGCGGGTGGAGTTCCACGAGTACTTCGAGTGGGCCGCCGCCCAGGTCGCCGACCTGGTCTCCTACGACCACGAGGTGGTCGGCGTCACCCAGGTCGTCCAGGACGGCACCGTGGAGTTCCTGGACGTCACCGTCCGGTCGGGGGAGGGGCTCACGGTCCACCGCGCCCGCAACCTCGTCATCGGCACCGGACTGCGCCCGCTCGTGCCCGAGGGCGTCGAGCGCGGCGACCGCGTCTGGCACAACTCCGAACTGCTGACCCGGGTCGGCGAGCTGGACGGCACCTCGCCCGCCCGCTTCGTCGTCGTGGGCGCCGGCCAGAGCGCCGCCGAGAACGTCGCCTATCTCCACCGCCGCTTCCCCGGCGCCGAGATCTGCGCGGTCTTCTCCCGCTACGGCTACAGCCCCGCCGACGACAGCAGCTTCGCCAACAAGATCTTCGACCCGGACGCGGTCGACGAGTTCTACGCGGCGCCCGAGAGCGTCAAGCGCCGGCTGATGGACTACCACGGCAACACCAACTACTCGGTCGTCGACATCGACCTGATCGACGACCTGTACCGGCAGATGTACCAGGAGAAGGTCCTCGGCACCGAGCGTCTGCGCTTCCTCAACGTGTCCCGGCTCACCGAGGTCAAGGAGACGCAGGACAAGGTACGCGCCACCGTGACGTCCCTCGTCACCGGCGAGGAGACCCTGCTCGACGCCGACGTCGTGGTGTTCGCCACCGGCTACAGCCCCGCCGACCCCCTGGGCCTCCTGGGCGAGGCGGCCGAGCTGTGCCTGCGCGACGAGGAGGGCCGGGTCCGCGTCGAGCGGGACTACCGCATCTCCACGGACGCCGCGCTCAACTGCGGCATCTACCTCCAGGGCGGTACGGAGCACACCCACGGCATCACCTCGGCCCTGCTGTCCAACACCGCGATCAGGGTCGGCGAGATCCTGGACTCGCTGCTGGACCGGAGCGTCAAGTCCGCCCCCGACGCCGCCCGTCCGGTCATCGACAAGAGCGGCGGAACCGCCCGCTAGGACGGCCGGTCGCGGGCACCGTCCCCCTCGCGCGGGGCGGTGCCCGGCCGCTGTCCCGTCCCGGTGGATCAGAGAGATAACGTACGTCGACATGAGCACGACTGCAGTGGAGCGCCCCCTGCCCAAGGTTTCGGCGCCGGCCCGCCGACGACGGGTCATGGGTCTGGGCGCGCTCGCGGTGACCGTCCTGGTCGTCGCCGCCCTGTCCCTGGCCGTCGGGGCGCGCGCGCTGACACCCTCCGAGGTGTGGCACGGCCTGTTCGCGGGCCCGGAGTCCGATCAGCGGCTCTCCGAGATCCGGCTCATCGTGCAGACCGTGCGCGTACCCCGCACGGTCCTCGGGATCGTGGCGGGTGTGGCGCTCGGGGTCGGCGGTGCGCTGATCCAGGGGTACACGCGCAACCCGATCGCCGACACCGGGCTGGTGGGGGTCAACGCCGGCGCCTCGTTCGCCGTGGTGTCGGTGATCGCCGTGTTCGGGTTCACCGACCCGCTCCAGTACGTCTGGTTCGGCTTTCTCGGATCGGCGGTCGCCGGCGTCGTCGTGTTCGGCCTCGCCAGCATCGGCCGGGGCGCGGGCAACCCGCTGACCCTCGCTCTGGCCGGACAGGGGGTCACGGTCTTCCTGGCGGCCATGACCACGGCCGTCGCCCTGTCCGACGTGAAATCGCTGAACGCGCTGAGGTTCTGGAACGCGGGCTCGGTGGCGGGCATCGGCTTCGACGTCATCTGGCCCGTCACCGCGTTCGTCGCGGTCGGGCTGGCACTGGCCCTGGTCATGCTGCCCTCGCTGAATCTGCTCAACCTCGGTGACGACGTGGCACGCGGACTCGGTGTCAACATCGCGCTGAGCCGGACGATCGGCATCGTCGCCATCACACTGCTGGCCGGCGCGGCCACGGCGGCCTGCGGCCCCATCGCGTTCCTCGGGCTGATGGTGGCCCACGTCGCGCGGTATCTGACCGGGCCCGACTACCGCTGGCTGGTGCCGTACGCGGGGCTGCTCGGCGCGGCCGTGCTGCTGGTGTGCGACATCGTCGGGCGCCTGGTGGTACGGCCGGGGGAGCTGGACGCGGGGGTCGTGGTCTCGCTGCTCGGCGCGCCGTTCTTCGCGGTCCTGGTGTGGCGAGGAAAGTTCAGGAGCGCATGAACGGCACGGAGTTGAAAGCATCGGTCACGGGGGGCGTCCGCCTCGGCGGCGTCTCGTTCGTCTGGCGGCCCTGGCTCGTCCTGGTCACCCTGCTGCTCGCGGCGGCGGCCTTCCTGGTGTTCTGCCTGTCCATCGGTGTCGGCGACTTCCCGATCGGCCTGGCCCGGGTGGTCGCCACGATCCTCGGCCGGGGCGAACAGGTCGACGAGTTCGTCATCATGGACCTGCGGATGCCGCGCGCCCTGGCCGGCGTCGTCGTGGGCGTCGCGCTCGGGGTGTCCGGCGCCATCACCCAGTCCGTCGCGCGCAACCCCCTCGCAAGCCCCGACATCCTCGGCATCACCGGGGGCGCCAGCGCGGTCGCCGTGTTCCTGGTGACGGTCTCGGGCGGGGCCGCCGCGGCGGTCACGAACTCCGTGGGTCTGTCGGCGGCGGCGCTCCTGGGCGGTCTCGGGACGGGGCTGCTGGTGTACTTCCTGGCCTGGCGGCGCGGGATCGACGGCTTCCGGCTCATCCTCATCGGCATCTCGGTGAGCGCGGCGATGGAGGCGGTCACGACCTGGCTCCTGACGTCGGCCGACATCCGGGACGTGGCACGGGCCCAGGCCTGGCTGGTCGGTTCCCTGGACAACCGGTCGTGGGGCGAGGTCCGGGTGGCGCTCTGGTGCACCCTCGTCCTGCTGGCCGTGGTGGTCTGCCTCGCCTTCCAGTTCAAGCCGTTGCACCTCGGGGACGAGATCGCGGCGGGGCTCGGCGTCCGGTTCAACAGGGTGCGGGCCGTCATGCTGCTGTGCGCGGTCCTGCTGGCCGCCTCCGCGGTGAGCGCGGCCGGCCCCGTGCCCTTCGTCGCGCTCGTCGCGCCGCAGGTGGCGATGCGTATCGCGCGACACCCGACGCCGCCGATGGCCGCCTCCGGCCTGGTGGGCGCGCTGCTGCTGACCGGTTCCGACCTGATCGCGCGCACGGCCCTGCCCGACGGCCTGCCGGTCGGTGTGGTCACCGCCGCGATCGGCGGACCCTTCCTGGTGTACCTGCTGGTCCGGGCGAACCTCAGTAAATGACAGACGAGTCGGACAACCCGAGCAGAGGGGGGCCAGTGGCCGCGCATCTCACCACCACCGGAACCAGGACGGTGGGCGGCGACGCCCCACGGCTTGCCGCCAGGGGCATCAGGGTCGGCTACGGCGGCCGGACCGTCATCGACGGCCTCGACGTCGAGATCCCGTCCGGGGTGGTCACCACTATCATCGGCCCCAATGGCTGCGGTAAATCGACGCTGTTGCGCACCCTGACCCGGCTGCTGAAGCCGGCCGGCGGCGCCGTCGTGCTGGACGGCGAGGACATCGCCTCGCTCCGGACGCGGGACGTGGCGAAGAAGCTCGGCCTGCTGCCCCAGACGCCCGTCGCGCCCGAGGGGCTGACGGTCTCGGACCTGGTCGCCCGGGGCCGCCACCCGCACCAGAGCTGGCTGCGGCAGTGGTCGTCGGACGACGCCGACATCGTACGGCGCGCGCTCGCGCTGACCGGGGTCGCCGATCTCGCGGACCGGCCCGTCGACTCGCTGTCCGGCGGGCAGCGCCAGCGCGTGTGGATATCGATGACCCTGGCTCAGGGCACCGACCTGCTGCTGCTGGACGAACCCACCACCTATCTGGACCTGGCGCACGCGATCGACGTGCTCGACCTGGTGGACGACCTGCACGAGTCCGGGTGCACGGTGGTGATGGTGCTGCACGACCTCAACCTGGCCACCCGTTACAGCGACAACCTCGTGGTGATGCGGGAGGGTTCGGTCCTGGCGCAGGGCCACCCGCGCGACGTGATCACCGCCGAGCTGCTGGACGAGGCGTTCGGGCTGCGGGCCATGGTCATCGACGACCCGGTGGGCGACCGGCCGCTCATCGTGCCCATCGGCCGTACCCACGTACACCTGAAGTAGTTCTAGGATCAAGGAAATGAGCGAGTAAGGCTAGGCTGGCCTCACTCGGCCGGGATAAGGTTTGGCTGCCCTTATCAAGGGCCTCAGCGATCGTGTGAAAGCAAGGGATTCGGATGCTCCTCGACAGAACCACGCCCACCAGGACGCGGCGGAGGCTCGCGGCGGTCGTCACCGCGGCGGCCCTCGGCGTCGGCCTCCTCGCGGGCTGCGGCTCCGACTCCGAGGACAAGGCGGCCGACAAGGCCCCGTCCGCCTCGGCGGGCGGCGCCTTCCCTGTCACCGTGGAGCACGCCTTCGGGTCCACGAAGATCACCAAGGCCCCGCAGCGGGTGGTCTCCGTCGGCTACACGGACGACCAGGACATCCTGGCCTTCGGCGTCAAGCCCGTCGGCATGGTCGACCAGTACCCGAACCCCGAGGGCAAGACGCCCGACATCAACACCCAGTGGCCCTGGACCAAGGACAAGTGGGGGGACGCCCGCCCCGAGGTCATCATGAAGAACGGTGACTCCGGCCCCAACTACGAGAAGATCGCGAGCCTCCGGCCCGACCTGATCGTCGCCGTCTACTCCGAGATCGACAAGGCCGCCTACGACAAGCTCTCGAAGATCGCCCCCACGGTCGCCCGCACCAAGGCCGAGAAGGAGCCCTTCAGCGCCCCGTGGCAGGACAACGCGGTGCACATCGCCAAGGCCCTCGGCAAGGAGAAGGAGGGCAAGGAGATGGTGGCCGGCATCCAGGAGAAGCTGGACGCCGCCAAGAAGGCGCACCCCGAGTTCGCGAAGCAGACCGCTGTCGCGCTGTCCTGGTATGACAACTCGGTGGCGCCGTTCACCACCACCGACGTACGCGGCCGGCTGCTGACGGGCATCGGCTACCAGGGCGACACCGAGATCGACAAGATCGCCGGCGGCAAGTTCTACACCAAGCTGTCCCCGGAACGCATGGACCTCGTCGACGTCGACCGCGTCTTCGTCATCAACGACAAGGCCGACACGGACGCCCTGAAGAAGTCCGAACTCTTCAGCAACCTGAAGGTGTTCAAGGAGGGCCGCGTGACCTACCTCCTCGACAGCGAGGGCCCCGCGGTCGGCGCCGCCATCTCGCAGGGCACGCTGCTGTCCATGCCGTACGCGGTCGACGAGCTGGTGAAGGCGGCGGAAGCCAAGTGACCGACGCCGCCCCCGCCCTCCACCGGCACGCCCCGGCGTCCGAGTGAGTACGACCGGCATCCGTGCCGCCTCCCCGTCGACGCTGCGTACGGCGACGGGCGGTGAGGCCACCCGCTGGCTCGCCGCCCACTGCCGCGCGGTTCCCTGGCTGACGGCCGCGACCCTCCTCACGACCGTGGCGGGCGCGGCGCTCCAGGTACTCCCTGTGCTGCTGCTCGGCCAGGTGGTCGACGGGGTTGTGGACGGCGAGTCGCGCACGGTGCTGGTCGGGGTCGGGGTGCTGATGGCCGCCGCCGCGCTGCTCGGCGCGGCGGCCACCGCGGCATCGACATATCTGATCGGACGGCTCGGCGCCGACCTGCTGGCGACTCTGCGGGAAGGCGCCGTCCGTGCGGTGCTGGGCATGCCGAGCGCCCGGCTGGAACAGGTCGGCCGCGGCGATGTGCTCTCCCGGGTCGGCGACGACGTCGCCGTGCTCTCCCGGGGCATCAGGAGCGCGATCCCCACCGTGTTCTCGGCGGGGGTCCTCGTCGCCATCGCCACCGTCGGCATGTTCGGCCTGGACTGGCGGCTCGGGCTCGCGGGCGCCGGCGCGCTGCCGGCGTACGCGCTGGCCCTGCGCTGGTACCTGCCGCGTTCCGCCCCGCTCTACCGCGAGCAGCGCACGGCCCAGGCCGACCGCGCCCAGGCGCTGATCAGCGGCCTCAACGGGATCGACACGGTCCGGGCGTACCGCCTGGAGGGCGCGTTCCGGGAGAAGGTCACCACCGAGTCCTGGCGGGTACGCGATCTGGGCGTCGACGTCTTCCGTTTCTTCGGCCGGTTCGTCGGCCGGGAGAACCGCGCCGAGTTCATCGGCCTGGTCCTCATCCTCCTGGTCGGCTACGCCCTGCTGGAGGGCGACGCGGCCACCCTCGGCGAGGTCGCGGCCGCACCGCTGATGTTCCACCGGCTGTTCACCCCGCTCGGCGCGATCATGTTCACCTTCGACGAGGCGCAGAAGTCGGGCGCGAGCCTGACCCGTCTGGTCGGGGTGCTGGGGGAGGACGCCGAGGACCGGCTCGTGGGGGACCCCTCCGTGGCACCCGCTCCCGACGTGCCGTATCCGGTGACGGTGGAGGGGCTGACGTATCGCTATCCCGGTTCCGAGGAGCCGGTCCTGCGCGACGTGAGCCTGGCCATCCCGGCCGGCGGCTCCCTCGCGCTGGTCGGGGCCACCGGCGCCGGCAAGTCGACCCTGGCCGCGCTGATCGCCGGCATCGGCACCCCGCAGTCGGGCTCGGTGCGCATCGGCACGACCGACCTGGCGGACGTGGACGAGGCGGGTGCGCGGGCCCTGGTGAGCATCCTGACCCAGGAGACCCATGTGTTCTCCGGTCCGCTCTCCGACGACCTGCGGCTGTCCGCGCCCGGGGCGAGCGACGACCGACTGCGGGACGCCCTGCGCACGGTCGGCGCCGCCGGCTGGGTGGAGGCGCTTCCCGAGGGGCTCGACACCGCGGTCGGGGAGGGCGGTGAGCGGCTGGACGTCACCAAGGTGGCCCAGGTCGCCCTGGCCCGTCTGGTGCTGGCCCGTTCACCGGTCGTGGTGCTCGACGAGTCCACCGCCGAGGCGGGCAGCGAGGGCGCCGCGGAACTGGAACGCGCCGTGCTGGCGGCCTGTGCGGGACGCACCACGCTGTTCGTGGCGCACCGGCTGACCCAGGCGATGGCGGCGGACCGGATCGCCGTCCTGGACGCCGGGCGCGTGGTGGAACAGGGCTCCCACCAGGAGCTGGTCGCTCTCGGCGGCCGGTACGCGCGGCTGTGGCGAGCGTGGCGAGAAGGAAGTTAGACGTGTGTAGTTAGGTTAGGCTCAGCTAACTATCTCGGAGAGAAGCGGAGTCCTCGATGTCGGAACCGAGCGGTCACCACATACGGCTTTCTCCCCGGGGACTGGCCGACCTGCGCCGGCGGACCGGCGACCGCGACGACCGGATCCTCACCGAAGCGTGCGCCATCGGCCTGGCGTACTGGGCGAGCGGCCGGAGCCCGGAGGGAATCGACCTGACTCCCGCCACCCTCTTCGCCGATGTGCTCGCCTGGGCCGACAACGGCGGTACGGCGCCCGCCGGCTGGCAGGTCGGCGCCGATGGCCGGAGCATCGCGCTCCCCGACGGTGTGGCGCGGGAGGACGCGCAGCTCGCCCTGGACGACCTCGCCGACTTCCCCGGCCGGCCGCTGGGCACCATCGCCCCGTCCGGGCCCGCCACCCGGATCGAGGAGCTGGCCCGCTGGAACGACACCGGGGTGGACCGGGACCGCCCCACGATCGTGGAGATGTTCCGCGAGCAGGCGCGGTCGAGGCCGGACGCCGTCGCGATCGTCGACGAGCACCGCACCCTGACGTACCGCCAGGCAGCCGCACTCAGCTCCCAGTTGGCCCACCACCTCGTCGGGCGCGGCCTGACCGCCGAGCAGGTCGTCGGGATATCCCTCGGACGGTCCGCCGAGATGGTCATCGGCCTGCTCGGAGTGCTCCAGGCCGGGTGCGCGTTCGTCCCGCTGGATCCGCTGTGGCCCGCGGCCCGGCGTGCCGTCGTCGCCGAGGACGCCAGGATCGCGCTCCAGCTCAACCCGTCGGGCGAGCAGACCACGGGAGAGCCCGAGGCCGTGGGCGTCGACCTCGACGACTGGGCCTTCGCCGCCCACCCCGCCGACCCGCCCGCCGTCGCCACCGACGGCGAAGCCCTTGCCTATGTGATCTTCACCTCCGGCTCGACCGGCCGGCCCAAGGGCGCGATGATCCGCCACGAGGCCATCAGCGAACGCCTGTTGTGGCAGTCCCGCGAGATCCTCGGCTTCGGCCACGACGACGCGTCGCTCTTCAAGGCGCCGCTCTCCTTCGACATCTCCGTCAACGAGATCTTCCTGCCGCTGGTCACCGGCGCCCGGCTGGTGGTCCTGCGGCCGGGCGGCGAGCGCGACCCGCACCACCTGCTGAGTGTGATCGCCGAACACCGCGTCACGTTCACCTATCTGGTCTCCTCCATGCTCGACGTCCTGCTGGAGATGACCGGGGAATCCGGCCGGCTCGACAGCCTGCGCCATGTGTGGTGCGGCGGTGAACTCCTGACCCCCGAGCTGTACGAGCGGTTCCGCAGCCGCCTCGACATCCCGCTATACCACGGCTACGGCCCCGCCGAGACGACGATCGGCGTCTCGCACGTCATCTACCGGGGCGAGGCCGAGCGCCTTTCCACCTCCATCGGCAGGGCCAACCCCAACACCCGGCTCTACGTCCTCGACGACGAACTGCGCCCGGTGCCCGTCGGGGTCGGCGGCGAACTGTACGCCGGTGGCCTTCTCCTGGGCCGCGGCTACGTCAACGCGCCCGGACTCACCGCCTCCCGCTTCGTGGCGAACCCCTTCGCCCGGGACGGCTCGCGGCTCTACCGCACGGGCGACCTCGCCCGGTTCGCCCCGGACGGCTCGCTGGACTTCCTCGGCCGCGCCGACAACCAGATCAAGATCCGCGGCATGCGGCTGGAGATCGAGGACGTGGAGACGGGGCTCGCCGAGCACCCCCGCGTACGCCACACCTGTGTCGTCGCCCGGAAGAACACGGCGGGCGGGACCTACCTGGTGGCGTACGTGATCCCCGCCGCCGGACACGAGGAGCTGACCCCGGACGACGTCCGGGTGTGGGCCGAGGCGCACCTGGTGGAGTACATGGTGCCCGCCCACACCGTGGTGCTGGACGCCTTCCCGCTCACCGCGAACGGCAAGACCGACCGGGCCGCGCTGCCCGAGCCGGTGCTCGCCGGCGGTCCGCTCACCGCGCCCGCCACCGACGACGAGCGCACCGTGTGCGCCGCGGTGGCGGAGGTGCTGCGGCTGGACGCGGTCGGTGTCGACCAGGACTTCTTCCGCCTCGGCGGCGACAGCATTCTGGCGATCTCCCTGCTGAGCGCCCTGCGCAGGTCCGGCCTCCACGTCACCGCGCGCCAGATCTTCACCCACAGCGTCATCGGCGAACTCGCGGCGGTGGCGAGCCGCGAGGACGTCCTCACGGCCCGCGACGACGACGAGCCGACCGGACCCGTCGTGGGCACGCCCATCGTGCGGTGGCTCGGCGAAACCACCGACGCGATCGACGGATTCGTGCAGTCCGTGGTGCTGAACACCCCGGCGGCCCTGACCGCCGGAGCGCTGGACGACATCCTCACCGCCGTCGTCCGCCGGCACGACATGCTGCGCGCCCGGCTCGTACGGGGCGAGCACTGGAGCTTCGGCATACCCGGGGCGGACGGCGCCGTCGCCGCCTGGGAGGAGAGCGACGAACCGCTCGACGCCTGTGTCGCCCGCGCCACCGCCGGTCTCGACCCGGACCACGGTGTGATGCTGCGCGCCGTCTGGCGCCGCGAGGCCCGCCAACTGGTTCTGGTCGCCCACCACGTGGTCGTCGACGGCGTCTCCTGGCGCGTCCTGACGGAGGACCTGGCCACGGCCTGGGAGCAGTCCGTCGCGGGCGCCCCGGTCCTGCTGCCCCGCGAGGGCACCTCGTTCCGCCGCTGGGCCGGACTGCTCGACCGTACCGGCTTCGACGCCGACCGGGACCACTACGCGCGCCCCCTGCCGGGCCCCGACGGACCGCTGGGCCGGCGGCCCCTGTCCGAGGACGACACGGTCGCCCGGGAGCGCGAGCGGACCTTCACCGTCGCCCCCGGCATCACCTCCGCCCTGCTCGGCGAGATCCCCGCCAGGTTCCACGCCGGCATCAACGACGTCCTGCTCACCGCGCTCGCCGTCACCCTCGCCCGGTGGCGGCGCGGCCTGGGCCAGGACCAGACCTTCGCGCACATCGAACTCGAAGGACACGGCCGCGAGGGCCGGGCGGTCGCGGACACCGCCGGATTCGAGCCCGACCTGTCGCGGACCGTGGGCTGGTTCACCACCCTCTTCCCCGTCACCGTGGATCCCGGCACGGCGGCCGACCTCACCGACCCCCGCTACCTGGCCGCCGCGCTCAAGGCGGTGAAGGAAGACCTCGCCCGCGTCCCGCACAACGGCCTGTCCTACGGCGCCCTGCGCCATCTGCACGGCACCGTCGCGGTCACGCCCGCACCCCAGGTGCTCTTCAACTACCTGGGCCGGTTCGACGCGGGCACCGGCGGGGACTGGCAGCTCGCCGGAACCACCGGGCAGCTGGGCGAGAAGCGCGACCCGCGGATGCGGCTGCCGCGCGCCCTGGAGTTCAACGCCATCGCCGAACCCGACGCGAGCGGCGCCTACGGCCTCGCCACCACCGTCTCCTGGCCCGAGGGCGTGTTCACCGACGAGGACATCGACACCCTCGGCGGATACTTCCAGGACGCCCTGACCGCCCTGGCCGCGCTCGACGCCGGCGGGCACTCGCCCAGCGACTTCGCGCCCCTCCCGCTCACCCAGGCCGACGTAGACGCACTGGACGGCCCCGCCCTGCGGGACATCCTGCCGCTGACCCCGCTGCAGGAGGGCCTGTACTTCCACTCGGTCTTCGACGACGACTCGGCGGGCAGCTACGTCGAACAGCAACTCCTCACCCTGGACGGTGAGGTGGACGCAGGACGCCTTGCGGCGGCCGCCACCCGGCTGCTCACCCTCTACCCGAACCTGGCCGCACGCTTCACGGCCCTCGCCGACGGCCGTGTCGTCTCCGTGCTGGAGAGCGGCACCGAGGCCCCCTTCACCGTCCTGGACCGGCCCGGCATCACCGACGAGGAGATCCGCGACCTCGCCGAGCGCGACCGCCGCGCCGGGTTCGACCTGGCCGCGGGTCCGCTCATGCGGTACACCCTCGTCCGGGGCGGCCCCGGCCGCACCGTGCTGGTGCAGACCGTGCACCACATCGTCGCCGACGGCTGGTCCGTGCCGCCGATGCTCCGCGCGCTGCTGGCCGAGTACCACCGGCCCGGCGCCGCCTACCGGGCGGGCGGCTTCCCCGACTACGTACGCCTGCTCGCCGGACTCGACGACGAGGAGAGCGACCGGGTCTGGGGCGAGCAACTGGCCGGACTGCCCGGCCCCTCCCTCGTCGCCGAGGGCCACACCCCGTCCGACACGTTCGCCGACACCGCCGTGGAGCCCGCCCACGACATCGACTCGGCCGCCCGCGCGGCCGGGGTGCCGCTGAGCGTGGCCGTGCACAGTGCCTGGGCGGTGACGCTGGGCGGCCTGCTGCACCGCGAGGACGTGGTCTTCGGCTCCACGGTGTCCGGCCGTGATGCCGAGGTGCCCGGCATCGCGGACATGGTGGGCCTCTTCATCAACACCATTCCGGTACGCGCCCGTTGGGCCGCCTCCACCACCGCGGGGGACCTGCTCGCCTCTGTGCGCGACCACCAGAGCGCGGTCCTCGCGCACCAGCATGTCTCGCTTGCGCGGATCGGCCGGCTCGCGGGCGCCGCCGCCCGCTTCGACACGCTGGTGGTGTTCGACGTCGCCACCGATGTGGCCGCCCTGCGCGGCCCCGACGACGAGCTGGTCGTCTCCGGCATCGTGAACGAGGGCGCCCCGCACTACCCGCTGACCCTGGTGGTGGAGCGCGCGTCCGACGGCCGCCCCCGCTTCAACCTGATCTACGACGGCGCCCTCCTTCGGGAACCCGGCGCCCGGCGCATCCTCGACACGTTCACCCGTACGCTCACCGGCCTCCTGACCCGGCCCGGCACCCCGGTCGGCGAGCCGGCGGCCGAGGACACCGAGCGCCCGGTACCGCTCACCCCCACCACGCTGAGCGCCCTCTTCGACGCCGCCGCCCGCCGCGACCCGGCCGCCACCGCCGTCACACGGTGCGGTCTTGACGGCACCACCGCCTCCCTGACGTACGGCGAACTCGCCGCCGCCAAGGACAGGTTGGCCGCGACCCTGCGCGCCGCCGGTGTCCGGCCGGGGCTGCGCGTCGCCGTCGCCGTACCGCGCTCGCTGGAACAGGTCACCGCGCTGATCGCCATCGTCTCGGCGGGCGGCGCCTACGTACCGCTCGACCAGGCCTACCCCGACGAGCGACTGGAGTACATCCTCGGTGACGCCGCCCCGCAGGCCGTCCTGGTCGGTCCCGGCGAGCGGGAGCGCTTCACCGGTCTGCTTGAGCGGGCGGGCGTCCCGGCCCGCGTTCTGGTCCTCGGTGACGAACCGGCCCAGTCCGACGAGGCGCCGGTGACCCCGACGGGTCCCGCCCCGCACGATCCCGCGTACGTCATCTACACCTCGGGATCGACCGGCCGGCCCAAGGGCGTCGTCGTTCCGCACCTGAGCGTGGTCGCACTCCTCGCCAACACCCGCGCCGGCATGGACTTCGGCCCCGACGACGTGTGGGTGCAGTTCCACTCGTACTCCTTCGACTTCGCCGTCTGGGAGCTGTGGGGCGCGCTGGCGCACGGCGGGGAGCTGCTGGTCCCGGACTACGGGCTGACCCGCTCCCCGGTCGACTTCCACCGGCTGGTGCGCGAGCGCGGGGTGACCGTGCTGAACCAGACCCCGTCGGCCTTCTACCAGTTCATCGAGGCCGACCGGCACGCCGGGGAACGGGCCACCGCGCTGCGCCGGATCATCTTCGGCGGCGAGGCGCTGGACCCCGTACGGCTGCGCGGCTGGGTGGAGCGGTACGGCACCGGGTCACCCGAGCTGGTCAACATGTACGGGATCACCGAGACCACCGTCCACGTCACCCACCGGGTGCTCACCGACGAGGACTTCGGCGCCGACGCCAGCCCGATCGGCGGCCCGGTCCCGGGCCTGACCACGTATCTGCTCGACGACCGGCTCCGCCCCGTTCCGCCGGGCACGGTGGGCGCGATCTACGTGGCCGGCGACCAGGTGTCCCTCGGCTACCTGGGCCGGCCCGGTCTCACCGCCGGGCGCTTCGTCGCCAACCCCTTCGCGGACGACGGCTCCCGGATGTACCACACGGGCGACCTGGCCCGCCGCACGCTCGACGGCGAGCTGGAGTTCGCGGGCCGCGCCGACGACCAGGTGCAGCTCAAGGGCTTCCGGATCGAGCTGGGCGAGGTCGAGGCGGCGGTCCGGGAGCTGGACGGTGTGGTCGACGTGGCCGTCACCCCGTCGGCGGACGGCGACCAGCTCGTCGCGCATGTCGTGGGCCGGGTCCCCGGCGACCTCGGCGCACTGCTCGCCGCGAAGCTGCCCGTGCACATGGTGCCCGGCCGGGTGCTGACGGTCGACGCGCTGCCGCTCACGGTCAACGGCAAGCTCGACCGCAAGGCGCTGACCGCACAGGCCGCCGCGCGGCCGGACACCGCGCCCGCGGCCGGCTCCGCGGTCGCCGCGCTGACCGCGGTCTTCGCCGAGGTACTGCCGGGCGCCGCCGTCGACGAGGACACCGACTTCTTCATGGCGGGCGGTGACAGCATCGTCGCGATCACCGTCATCAACCGCGCCAGGGCGCTCGGCCTGGCCATCGCGCCCCGGGACGTCTTCCTGTGCAAGACCCCGCGCGCCCTCGCCGAAGAGCTGCGCTCGCGCGCCCCGCGGACCGTCGCGCCCGAGCGGGCACGCCCGCAGGAGGGACCGTTCGCGCCGACGCCGATCATCCTGCGCCGACGCGAACTCGGCGGCACCCTCGGCGGGTTCGCCCAGGCCCGGACGCTGGTGACGGACGAGGGGACCACGTTCGCCGGCATCGAACGCGCCGCCAACGCCGTCGTGGCCGCCCACCCGGCCCTGCGTATGCGCCTGGACACCGCGCACGGCGTCTGGACCCCGCACATCGGGCCCTCCCGCCAGGTGACCGTCGTACACGCGGACTTCGGTGACACCACGCTCGCCGCGAACGCGGCCGCCGCACGCCTGGACCCGGGGACCGGCGAGGTCGTCGCCTTCACCTGGCTGGCCGCCACCCGGACCCTCGTCGTCACCGCGCACCACCTCGCGGTCGACACGGTGTCCTGGCTGATCCTCCTCGACGACCTGGCCACCGCCCTGCGCGGCGAGGCCCTGCCGCCCGCGACCACCTCCTACGCCGAGTACGCCGACGCGCTCACCGCCCGTGCCGCGCACACCACCGAGGGCCTGGGCGACTGGATCACCGTGCTCGACGCCCCCGCCGCGCTGCCCGGGACGGGGGAGCCGCGCGAGACGACCGTGGTCCTCGGCCCCGAGGTGAGCGACCGGGTGACCCGTACCGCGCCCGCCGCACTGGGCATCGGCCTCACCGAACTGCTCTGCGGCGCCCTGCGTACGGCCCTGACGCACATCCAGCCCGAGCCCACCGACCTCGCGGTCGACCTGGAGCGCCACGGCCGGGTCCCCGCTCTGGACCACCACGACTACACCCGTACCGTCGGCTGGTTCACCTCCATCGCGCCCGTACGTCTCACCCCGCACACCGACCCCGTCGCGGCGGCCCGTGAGGTCGTGGCGCGCCAGCCCGACGAGCACGGGCACGTCGCCTACGGCCGGCTCCGGTACCTCAACCCGCAGACCGCGCCGCTGCTGACCGCCCGCCCGCAGGTGCTGTTCAACTACCTCGGCCGGGGCGGCGAGTCCGACGCCCCGCAGATCACCGGCGACGAGGGCGACAGCCCGTACGCCGTCGAGGTCAACGCCTGGACCGACGCCGCCACCGGCAGCCTGCACGCCGCGTTCGTTCTCACCGACGGCGTCCCCGACGAGATCACCGGGCACTGGCGCGCCGCCCTGGAGCACCTCGCGGACACCGCCGCGACCGCCGAACGCACGGCACCGGTCACCCCGCTCCAGCGCGGCCTGTACTTCCAGGCCCAGCTGACCGGCGCGACCGGGCACTACGTCGCCCAGAGCTACTTCACCCTCGACCGGCGCCTCGACACCGACGCACTGGCCGACGCGATGGCGTACGTCATCGCCCGGCACCCGGTCGTCGGCGCCGGCTTCACCACCGACGACGACGGCAACCCGGTCCAGATCCTCCGGGCCGGCACCCGGGTCGGCGTCCGCACGGTCGACGCCGGGTCCGAGGCGGAGGCCGACGCGCTGCGCGCCCGGGACCGCGACACCGGCTTCGACCCCGGTGAGCCGCCCCTGGTCCGGCTCACCGTGCTCCGCCTGCCCGACGGCCGCGACGGGCTGCTGCTCAGCTACCACCTGCTGCTGTGGGACGGCTGCTCGCGGGAGATCCTGCTGCGGGACCTCTTCGACGCCTACGCGACCCTCGTCGCGGGCGAACCCCTGACCGACGCCACGCCTCGTACGCCCGGCTTCGAGGACTACGCCCGCGCGCTGGCCGCCAAGGACCCCGCCGCATCCGAGCGGTTCTGGGCGGAGCACCTGAGCGGCCTCACCGGCCCGACGCTGCTCGCCGGCCCCCGGCCGCCCCGCACGGACGAGCTGCCGCACGCGCTCCTGCACACCCTGTCCGCCGAACTGTCGGACCTGCTGCGGGACTCCGCCAAGGCGCACGGCGTCACCCTCAACACCCTGCTCACCGGGGCGTTCGGCCTGCTGCTCGGGGCACGCACCGGTCGCGGCGACGCGGTGTTCGGCGTGACCGTCTCCGGACGCGGCGGCGACGAGGACCTGTCCGGCATCGTCGGCGTCCTCCTCAACACCGTTCCCATGTGGACCCGCGCCCGGCCGCAGGACACGGCGGGGGAGTACCTGGCGAGGGTCCAGGCCGCCCGGGTCGAGGCCATGGAGCACGAGCACCTGGGACTCGGCGAGATCCAGCGCGCCGGCGGCCACGACGCCCTGTTCGACAACCTCTTCGTCCTCCAGAACTTCCTGGACCTGGACGCCCTCGCCGGGATCAACGCCCGGCACGGCATCACCTCGGTACGGGCCGACGACTCGACGCACTACCCGTTCACCTGGGTCGTCACGCCCGGCGACCGGCTCACCGTCAAGCTGGAGCACCGCGACGACGACTCCACCGGCGCCCGCCGCCTCCTGGACGGCTACGTACGGCTGCTTGAGGACCTGGCACGGGCCACCGGCCCGCTCGGCGCCCTGCCGGGCCTCGAACCGGCGCCCGAGCCCGCCGCCCGCACGGACGTCGGCACGGACACCGTCGTCGACCTCTTCGACCGGGCGGCCGACCGCCACCCCGACCGCGTCGCGCTCGTCGCCGGCGGTGAGGCCATGACGTTCGGGCAGCTCCGGGACCGCAGCCGTGAGGTGGCCGGCGTGCTCGCGGGACGGGGCATCGGACCGGAGAAGGCGGTGGGCATCGCCGTCCCGCGCTCGCTGGACTCCATCGTGGCGCTGTTCGCCGTGCTGCGCACCGGCGCCGCGTACGTGCCGCTGGAGCTGGACCACCCGGACGAGCGGATCGCGGCGATCGTCGCGGACGCCCGGCCCGATGTGACCCTCACCGTGAGCACCGTCGCGCCCCGCCTCACCGGCGAACTGATCGAGCTGGACCGCCCGTTGCCCGCCGCCGAGCCGTACACCGCCTTCGCGCCCGGCGACCCGGACCGGCTGCGGCACCCCGCGTACACGATCTACACCTCCGGCTCGACCGGCCGCCCCAAGGGGGTGGTGACCGAGTACGCCGGGCTCACCAACATGCTGGTCAACCACCAGCGCCGGATCTTCGGACCGGTCCTGGCGGAGCAGGGGCACCGCACCTTCCGGATCGCGCACACCGTGTCGTTCGCGTTCGACATGTCGTGGGAGGAGCTGCTCTGGCTCGCCGACGGGCACGAGGTGCACATCTGCGACGAGGAACTGCGCCGCGACGCGCCCCGGCTCGTCGCGTACTGCCTCGACCACGGCATCGACGTCATCAACGTGACCCCGACCTACGCGCAGCAACTGGTCGCCGAAGGGCTGCTCGACGACCCCGGGCGGCGGCCCGCGCTGGTGCTGCTCGGCGGCGAGGCCGTCACCCCGGGCCTGTGGCAGCGGCTCGCGGACACGGAGGGCACGGCCGGCTACAACCTCTACGGGCCCACCGAGTACACCATCAACACCCTCGGCGTCGGCACCTTCGAGTGCCAGGACCCGGTGGTGGGTGTGGCCATCGACAACACCGAGGTGTACGTCCTGGACCCGTGGCTGCGCCCGCTGCCCGACGGGATCCCGGGTGAGCTGTACGTGGCGGGCGTCGGCATCGCGCGCGGCTACCTCGGACAGCCCGCCCAGACCTCCCACCGCTTCGTCGCCTGCCCGTTCGGCGTGCCCGGCGAGCGCATGTACCGCACCGGCGACCTGGTCGTCCGGCGGCCCGACGGCAACCTCGCCTACCTCGGCCGCACCGACCAGCAGGTGAAGATCCGCGGCCACCGCGTCGAACCCGGCGAGGTCGAGGCCGCGTTCGCCGCGCACCCGGCGGTCCGGTTCGCCGCCGCGGTCGCCCAGCCCGACCCCCAGGTGGACGGGGCCTACCGGCTGGCCGCCTACCTGGTGCTCGAAGACGCCGATCTGGCGGCCGTGGCCGCCGAAGTGGGCGCCGCGCTCCCGGACTTCCTGCGCCCGTCCCACTACGCCGAGGTGGACAGCATCCCGCTCACCGTGAACGGCAAGGCCGACACCAAGGCCCTGCCCGAGCCCAAGCCGCTCGGTGTCCTGGCCGGGGCGGGGGAGCGCGCACCGGAGACCGGGACCGAGATCACGGTGTGCGAGTTCTTCGCCGAGGCGCTCGATCTGGACGACGACGAGGTGAGCGCGGTCAGCGACTTCGTCTCCCTCGGCGGACACTCCATGCTGGCGGTCCGGCTGATCGGGCTGCTCCGGCGGGAGTACGGTCCAGTGATCACCATCCGCGACCTGCTCACCCTGCGAACCCCCGAAGCGATTGCCGGCCACCTCGATGAACACTCCTGACACCCCCCGGCCCCTCCAGGGCGCCGCCATCCTGCGCACCGCACTGCGGCGCAACCTCGGCGCCATGGGCTGGGGCACCGTCCTCATGGGCCTCTACCAGGCCGGCGAGACCGCGTTCCCGATCGCGCTCGGCCTGATCGTGGAACACACCCTGCAACACCGCAGCCCCACCGCGCTCGGCCTGTCGATCGGCGCGCTGGCCGTGATCATCACGACCGTCTCGCTGTCCTGGCGGTTCGGGATGCGCATCCTGCAGAAGGCCAACACGACCGAGGCGCACCGCTGGCGGGTGCTGGTCGCCGCCTGCGGTCTCCAGCCGGTCGCCCGCGACGTCGACCTGAAGTCCGGTGAGGTCCTGACCATCGCCACCGAGGACGCCGACCAGACCGCCGACATCATCGAGGTGGTGCCGCTGCTGATCAGCTCGATGGTCGCGGTCGTGGTCGCCGCCGTCGCGCTCGGGCTCGCCGACATACGGCTCGGGCTGCTGGTGATCGTGGGTACCGTGGCGATCCTGTCCGTGCTGAGCGTGATGTCCCGGCGGATCGGCGCCAGTACGCAGGAGCAGCAGGCCCGGGTCGCGCGCGCCGGTGCCAAGGTCGCGGATCTGATCACCGGTCTGCGCCCGCTGCACGGTTTCGGCGGCAACCACGCCGCGTTCCGCTCCTACCGCCGGGTCAGCACCGAGGCCAAGGAGCAGTCGGTCACCGTCGCCCGGGTGAACGGGGTCTACGCGGGCACCGCGCTGGCCCTCAACGCGGGCCTCGCCACCGCCGTCTCCCTGACGGCCGGGTACCTGGCCTTCGCCGGGCACATCACCATCGGTGAGCTCGTCATGGCGGTGGGCCTGGCGCAGTTCATCATGGAACCGCTCAAGCTGTTCTCGGAGATGCCCAAGTACGTGATGATGGCGCGCGCTTCGGCCGAGCGCATGGCTCTGGTGCTCTCCGCGCCCCCGGTCACCACCCCGGGGACCGGCCACCCGACGACGGGGGGAACGCTGGAGATCGACGGCCTGCGCCACGGGGTGCTGCGCGGCGTCACGTTCGAGGTGGCCGCCGGGGAGTTCGTGGCCGTCGCCGCCTACCAGCCGCGCGCGGCGGCCGACTTCGCCTCGGTCCTCGCCCTGGGCGTCCCGCCGGAGGCGTACGAGGGAGTGGTACGGGTCGGCGGGCAGGATCTCGTGGAGCTGTCGGCCGAGGCCGTCCGGGAACACCTGCTGGTGAACCCGTACGACGGGGAGATCTTCGCCGGTACCCTCCGTACGAACATCGACCCGTCGGGCACCAGCACCATGCTGCCCGAAGCCGTCGAGGCGTCCATGCTGACCGATGTGGTCGCCCTCCACCGCGAGGGCCTCGACTACGCCATCCGCGACCGTGGCGCGAACCTCTCCGGGGGCCAGCGCCAGCGCCTCTCGCTGGCCCGCGCCCTGGCCGCCGACTCCGAGATCCTGGTGCTCCACAACCCGACCACGGCCGTCGACGCGGTGACCGAACAGCTCATCGCCCGCAACATCGCGAAGCTGCGCCGGGGCCGGACCACCGTGGTCATCACCAGCAGCCCGGCCGTCCTGGACGCCGCCGACCGGGTCCTCGTCCTGGACGACGGCGTCATCACGGGGGAGGACACCCACCGCAACCTGCTGTCCACGGACGAGGCGTACTGCCTGGCCGTGGCGCGCTGACTCAGGCGAGCGCCCAGGCGACGTCCCGGAGCATCGCGTGCCGCCAGCCCGCGCGGTCGTGATCCGAGGGCGAACGCGATACGCGCACGGCCGCCCCGGCCTGCTCGGTCAGGGCCTCGACCGCCGCGCAGTGGGGGAGCATCCGGGTCTCGTGCTCCCCCACGTCGAACGCGATCCGCAGCCCCGAGAGGTCGGGGCGCTCCCGCAGCCGGCCGGCGAGGGCGCCGCCGACCGGGCCGTCCAGCAGGTCCGTACGGGCCGCGCGGTCGGGGGCCCACCAGAAGGAGCCCGACTGGCAGGCGACCCGGGACACCAGCTCCGGGAACTCCAACGCGGCGTACAGCGCGCCGAGTCCGCCGAGGCTCTGCCCCGCGACCACCAGCGTGCCCGGGTCGGCGGGTACCCCGGAATCCGCCACCAGCGGCAGGAGTTCGTCGCGGACCGCCTCCCACAGTTCCGGCCGGCACGTGAACTCGCCCACGCGGTCCTTGGCGGGCAGGAAGACGAGCGTCACCGGCGGCAGCGCCCCGTCGGCGACGGCCGCCTCGAACGCGGTCATGGCCGGGTGCAGATACAGCCAGTCGTCCCCGTCGAGCAGCAGCACCACGGGCCCGCCGCCGGCCACCGGATGGACGCGCACCGTGCGGCGCCCGCCGAGCCGCGCGGACGCCCAGCGCAGCCGGGTGCTGGGGACGGGCAGCACGTCGTCCGCGCCGACCAGGGGCCAGTAGGGCTGCGTCGGTGCGTCCGGGGTGACCGCGATCGAGCGGTCGCCACCGGCGGCGGACGGGTTGAGCGGGTCGGCGTGCGCCCCCTCGTCCGTGATGAACCGGTAGGTCACCCGCAGCCGCGCGGGCATCGCCACCTCCGCGTACCAGCAGTCCGTGACGCCCCACCGGCGCAGCGGCAACGGCTCCCGCGACCAGCTCTCGAAGGCCAGGTCGGCCGGGCCGCCGCGCCGGAGGAACAACGTCACCCAGCCACCGTCCTCGCCGGGCCGGGACGCGGGCGTCCGGGCCGCCGCCCAGAACGCCCCGGTACCCGGTTCACGGGGCAGCCCGAAGGCGGCGAAGGGGCTCTCGGTGGCGGCCACGAGCTGATCCGTGCGATCACCGGAGGGCATGAGGGGTCTCCTTGTGCAGAGGGAAAGGAAAAGGCTAAGCTCACAATCGGTTAGGCGAGCCTAACCTAAGCTTGATTTCCCTTGATGAGGAGGCACTGCCCGCATGAGCACCAACCCGTTCGACGACCCCGAAGGCCGTTTCCTGGTTCTGGTGAACGACGAGGGCCAGCACTCCCTGTGGCCGTCCTTCGCCGAGGTGCCCGGGGGCTGGACGGTCGCCTTCGAGGAGAACACGCGCGAGGCGTGCCTGGAGTACGTAGAGGCCAACTGGACCGATCTGCGGCCCCGTTCGCTCGCCGCGTCGATGGACGCCTGACCTCCGCAACGACATGCTCCGGCGGGACGGCCCGCCGGAGCGTTCCTGCCCTGTGGCACCGAGGAAGGACCGTCTTGACCACGGCCGCGCCGCGCCCCGTACCCCTGCCCTCCCCTTCGCTCCAGCGGGCGCCGCGCGTCCGGACCGCCGGGTCCGGCGACGCGGCCGCGCTCGCGGAGCTGTCCCGGCCGTTCGCCCGCGCGGGCGCCCTGCGCCGGCGGCCCGATTCCCTCTACGCGGCCCGCGCCGCCGAATTCCTGGTGGCGGTGGGACCGGACGGCGGCCCGGAGGGTTGTGTGGGCCTGCGGGTGTACGCGGGGGAGGGGGTGCCCGTGGGCGTCCTGTACAACTTCTGTGTCGCCGGGCACCGGCAGGGGCGCGGGATCGGGGCCGCGCTCCTGCGGACCGCGCTGGCCCTGGCGCGCACCCAGTCGCTCGGCGCCCTCTTCACCGCGACCACCGGGGACGGCCGGCTGTTCCGCCGGTACGGCTTCACCCCCGTGACGGCCCGTCGGGCGCCGCGCGCCTGGGCCGAGTCCCTGGACCCCCGGCGCAACGCGCTGATCCTCACCCGCACCCCCTGAACCGGGCGCCGGGCCGCATGTGAGCCCGGCCCGGCGCCCTCCTCCGCGTCAGACCGGGCTCACGGCGTGGTCCTCGTCCGGCACCACCGTGGTCCCCGTGACGTTCCCGTCCAGGACGCCCCGCAGCACCGCGTGCGGCACCCGGCCGTCCAGCACGTCGGCCCGGCCCACCCCGCCCCGTACGGCCCGCAGGCAGCCCTCCATCTTCGGCAGCATCCCGCTCGCCAGGTCCGGCAGCAACCCGTCCAGTGCGCCGGCCGTCAGACGGGTGATCACCTCGGTGCTGTGCGGCCAGTCCGCGTACAGCCCCGCCACGTCGGTGAGGACCACCAGCCGTTCCGCGCCGAGTGCCACGGCCAGGGCGGAGGCGGCGAGATCCGCGTTGACGTTGTAGACCTGCCCGTCCTCGCCCCGGGCCACGGGGGAGACCACCGGTATGTGACCCTGCGTCAGGAGGGCGTGCACCATGCCGGGGTTGACCTCGGCGATGTCCCCGACCTGGCCGATGTCCACCGCCACGCCGTCCACCCACGCGGGCCGCCGTACGGCCGTCATCGTGTGCGCGTCCTCGCCGGTCAGGCCGACGGCGTACGGGCCGTGGCTGTTGATGTGGCCCACCAGTTCGCGCTGGACGCGGCCGGACAGCACCATGCGGACGACCTCCATGGTCTCCGCCGTGGTCACCCGCAGGCCCGCCTCGAAGCGGCTCTCCAGTCCGAGCCGGTCCAGCATCGCGCTGATCTGCGGTCCGCCGCCGTGCACGACGACCGGGCGCAGCCCCGACCGGCGCAACTCCACGACGTCCTCGGCGAAGGCCTGTTGCAGCTGTGCGTCGACCATGGCGTTGCCGCCGAACTTGATGACGACGACCGGTCCCGAATCCTCTTCCATTTAGCTTAGCCTAACCTTAATTGGCTTGGCCGTGGTCAAGAGGAAGCCCGCCGGCGGAGGACATTTCCTCCGCCGACGGGCGGTACCCCGTGGGCGTCAGCCGATCTCGATGAGGAGGTCGCCCGCCTCCACCTGCTGGACCCGGCCGATCGCCAGGCGGCGCACCACTCCGGCCGACTGCGCGGTGATCGACGCCTCCATCTTCATCGCCTCGATCGTGGCGACCGTCTGGCCCGCCGAGACCGACGCGCCCTCCTCCACCTGGAGCGTGACCACCCCCGCGAACGGCGCCGCCACATGGCCGGCGTCGGAACGGTCCGCCTTCTCCGCCGCCTTCACCTCGGTCGCCACCGACGTGTCCCGCACCGACACCGGCCGCAACTGCCCGTTGAGCGTCGTCAGTACGCTGCGGAAGCCGCGCTCGTCCGCCTCGGAGATGGCCTCCAGCTCGATCAGCAGGGTGACCCCGGGTTCGAGCGTCACCGGGTGCTCGGTCTCCGGCTCCAGCCCGTACAGGAAGTCCGGCGTCGGCAGCACCGAGGTGTCGCCGTACGCCTCGCGGTGGGCGGTGAACTCCTTGGTCGGGCCGGGGAACAGCAGCCGGTTCAGCGTCGCACGCGGGGATGCGCGCAGCGCCTCGCGGTCCTCGTCCGACAGGTGCGGCGTCCGCGCCTTCTCCGGGCGGCCCTGGAGCGCCCGGGTGCGGAACGGCTCGGGCCAGCCGCCGGGCGGGTCGCCCAGCTCACCGCGGAGGAACCCGATCACCGAGTCCGGCACATCGAACTTGCCGGGGTCCGACTCGAAGTCGGCCGCCTCCACGCCCGCGCCCACCAGGTGCAGCGCCAGGTCACCGACCACCTTCGAGGACGGCGTCACCTTCACCAGCCGGCCCAGCATCCGGTCGGCCGCCGCGTAACAGTCCTCGATGAGCTCGAAGCGGTCGCCGAGGCCCAGCGCGATGGCCTGCTGCCGCAGGTTGGACAGCTGGCCGCCCGGGATCTCGTGGTGGTAGATCCGGCCGGTCGGCGAGGCCAGCCCCGACTCGAACGGGGCGTACACCTTGCGGGTCGCCTCCCAGTACGGCTCCAGATCGCCGACCGCCTGGAGGGACAGCCCCGTCGCGCGCTCCGTGTGGTCGGTCGCGGCCACCAGCGCGGACAGCGGGGGCTGACTGGTGGTCCCGGCCATCGACGCGACGGCCGCGTCCACCGCGTCCACCCCGGCGTCGATCGCGGCGATCAGCGTGCCCAGCTGGCCACCCGCCGTGTCATGGGTGTGCAGGTGCACCGGCAGGTCGAACCGCTCGCGCAAGGCGGTGACCAGGGTGCGCGCGGCCGGCGGACGCAGCAGCCCCGCCATGTCCTTGATGGCGAGCACATGGGCGCCCGCCTCCACGATCTGCTCGGCCAGCCGCAGGTAGTAGTCCAGCGTGTACAGCGTCTCGCCCGGGTCCGACAGGTCGGCGGTGTAGCACAGTGCCACCTCCGCCAGCGAGGTCCCCGTGGCGCGTACCGCGTCGATCGCCGGACGCATCTGCGTGACGTCGTTGAGGGCGTCGAAGATACGGAAGATGTCCATCCCGGCCGAGGCGGCCTCGGAGACGAACGCCTCGGTGACCTCGGTCGGGTACGGCGTGTACCCCACCGTGTTGCGGCCGCGCAGCAGCATCTGCGTACAGATGTTGGGCACCGCCTCACGGATCTTGACCAGCCGCTCCCACGGGTCCTCCGCGAGGAACCGCAGCGCCACGTCGTAGGTCGCGCCGCCCCAGCACTCGAGGCTCAGCAACTGCGGGACGGTGTGCGCGACATGCGGCGCGACGGCCAGCAGGTCCCGGGTGCGGACCCGGGTGGCGAGCAGCGACTGATGGGCGTCGCGGAACGTGGTGTCGGTGACGGCCACGGCCGACTGCGCCCGCAGTTCGGCGGCGAACGCCTCGGGACCCAGCTCGGCGAGACGCTGGCGCGAACCGGGCGGCGGCGTCCCCGGCGGCAGGGCGGGCAGCTTGTCCGCCGGGTCGATGACCGAAGGACGGGGCCCGTACGGGCGGTTGACGGTGGTCTCCGCCAGGTAGCTGAGCATCCGGCTGCCGCGGTCGGCCGAAGGACGGGCCCGGATCAGCTCCGGGTGCTCGTCGATGAAAGAGGTCGTGATCCGTCCCGCCCGGAACTCCGGGTGGTCCAGCACCGCCCCCAGGAACGGCAGGTTCGTCGCCACCCCGCGGATACGGAACTCGGCGATGGCCCGGCGTGCCCGGCGCGCCGCGTTGGCGAAGTCGTGGCCGTGACAGGTGAGTTTGACCAGCATCGAGTCGAAGTGCGCCGACACCTCCGCACCCGTGTGGACGGTCCCGCCGTCCAGCCGGACGCCGGGCCCGCCGGGGGAGCGGTACGCGGAGATGGTGCCGGTGTCCGGACGGAAGCCGTTGACCGGGTCCTCCGTCGTGATGCGGCACTGCATCGCGGTCCCGTTGAGCGTGATGTCCTCCTGGGACAGGCGCAGTTCGGGCAGCGTCATGCCCGCCGCGATCCGCAGCTGCGCGATCACCAGGTCACGCCCGGTGACCTGTTCCGTCACCGTGTGCTCCACCTGGATGCGCGGATTCATCTCGATGAAGACATGGTGGCCGCGCTCGTCGACGAGGAACTCGACGGTGCCCGCGTTCACGTACCCGATGTGCCGGGCGAAGGCGACCGCGTCCGCGCAGATCCGCTCCCGCAGCTCCGGATCCAGATTCGGGGCCGGCGCGATCTCGACGACCTTCTGGTGGCGGCGCTGGAGCGAGCAGTCACGCTCGTAGAGGTGCACCACGTTGCCCTCGGCATCGGCCAGGATCTGCACCTCGATGTGGCGGGGGTTGATCACCGCCTGCTCCAGGAACACCGTCGCGTCCCCGAACGCGGACCGCGCCTCGCGCATCGCCGCGTCGATCGACTCGCGCAGCTCGCCCGGCTCGGCCACCCGCCGCATGCCGCGCCCGCCGCCACCGGCGACCGCCTTCACGAAGACCGGGAAGCCGATCTCCTCCGAGGCCGCGACGAGGGCGTCCACGTCCTCCGACGGCTCGGACGACTTCAGCACCGGCACACCCGCGTCCCGGGCCGCCGCCACGGCGCGGGACTTGTTGCCCGTCAGGTTCAACACCGAGGCGGGCGGCCCGACGAAGGTGATGCCCGCCTCCGCGCACGCCGCCGCGAGGTCGGGGTTCTCCGACAGGAAGCCGTATCCGGGGTAGATGGCGTCCGCACCCGCCTTGCGGGCCGCCTTCACCACCTCGTCCACCGACAGGTACGCCCGCACGGGATGCCCCGGCTCACCGATCCGGTAGGCCTCGTCCGCCTTGGCCCGGTGCAGGGAGTTGCGGTCCTCGTGCGGATACACGGCCACGGTGGAGATGCCGAGCTCGAACGCCGCGCGGAACGCGCGGATCGCGATCTCCCCGCGGTTGGCGACCAATACCTTGTCGAACATCAAACTCCCCAGTCGTGTCACGAGCGTGTGGCGTCAAGGCGGGCGGTACGGCACGGACACGCTGCGCGTCGGAGACCGTACGGCGGTGGCGAGGTGCTCCGTGACCCTCCGGGACCGGAGCGTTCGACACCGTACCGGAGACTTCCCCCGAGATCGCGAGCGCAAAAGATGGCTTGCGTCACGCCCCAAAACGTCCCCCGGCTGCAGTCCCCCACAAGGATGTTTTGCCGGTTCTTGGGAGCGGGGCCATGCTGGGGGTCATGGCCGACCACGCCGGCCCCGAACCCGTCGCCGCGGTGCGGCGCGCTCTCCGCCTGCTGGAGGCCGCCGGCGCGCACGGGCACGAGGCCACCGCGCAACAGCTGGCCCGGGAAGCGGGGCTTCCCCCGGCCGCGGTGGACGAACTGCTGCCCATGCTGGTCGGCGACGGCTACCTGAAGGAGCTGGAGGACCACACCTTCGTCCTCGCCGACACCGCCCCCGGCGGCGGCCCCGGCGCGCAGCCGGTCCCCGTGCGCATACGGCCCGCCCTCGCCGCCCTGCGCAACGATCTGGGGGCCGCCGCCTATCTGACGCTCTACGTGGACGGCGAGATCCGGGTCGTGGAGATCGTCGACAGCGCGCGCACCCCGCGGGTGGACCTCTGGGTGGGTCTCGACGAGGCCGGGCACGCCACGGCCCTCGGCAAGAGCGTGCTGCGGGAGCTCGACGAGGACGCGCGTGCCGACTACTTCTCCCGGCACGATCTGACCGGGCTCACGCCCCGCACCATCACGCACAAGGACGAGCTGGTCGAGCAGCTCGACGGCTCGCGCGCCCCGGTGGTCATGGACCGTGAGGAGTACGTGCGCGGCACCACCTGCGTGGCGGTGCCGGTCTACAGCGGCGAGCAGGTGGGCTCCCTCGGCATCTCGTTCCGGTCCGACCGGATGTACCGCACCTCGCAGGTCCGCGAGGGCCTGCTGTCGGCCGCCGTCCACATCTCGCGGAGGCTCACGCTGCCCGGCTGACGTGCCGCGCCCTCGGCTCGGCCGGGCGCCCGCTCCGGGCGGCCCTCAGTCCAGCCGGGTCAGGTCCGGCCGCAGCCGCTGCCACACCGGGTGGCGCAGCCGGCCCGCCGCCGTCCACTGCGAGGCGCCGACCTCCGCGACCAGCCGGGGCTCCACCCAGTGCGCGCCGGCCACGTCGACCGGACCGGTGAACGGGGACCCCGGGCGCGCGAGCACCTTCAGGTACTCCCTCAGCTCGCCCAGTTCCTGATCGGACAGCCCCGACCCCACGGAGCCCGCGTAGCGCAGCCCGGCCGGCTCGTCCACCCCCACCAGCACCGCCCCCGGCACACCGGCGGGCGCGCCCCTGCGCTGGGTCCAGCCGCCGATGACCACGTCCAGCGTCTCGACCCGCTTCGTCTTGCGCCAGTCGGGTGAACGGAGCCCCGGCGTGTACGGGGAGGAGAGCCGCTTGGCGACCACCCCCTCCAGGCCGCCGCGCTCGACGGTCTCCCACGCCTTCGCGCCGTGACCGCGCACATAGGACGGCACCGACCAGTGCGGCCCCGCGGACAGCACCCCGGACAGGACCGCGCGCCGCTCCTCGTAGGCCAGGGCGGTCAGCGGGCGGCCGTCGAGGAACATCACGTCGAAGACCACCAGGTACGCGGGGAAGTCCAGTGCGAGGCGGGCCGCGCGGCGCGCGTTCATGATGCCCATCCGGCGCTGGAGCAGCCCGAAGTCCGACCGCCCCGCCGCGTCCAGGGCCACGATCTCGCCGTCCAGGACCACGCTGCGTCCCCGCAGCACATCACCGAGGGCGTGCAGCTCCGGGTAGGTCGGCGTGACGTCGTTGCGCGCCCGTGAGGTCAGCCGCAGCGAGCCGTCCCCCGGCGTCGAGACGACACAGCGGGCACCGTCCCACTTGGCCTCGAACGCCCACTCCGCGTCCGGCACGGGCAGCGGGCCCGGCACGGCCAGCATCGGTGCGATCGAGGGGGGCGCCCCGGAGGCGTCCCAGGGGGTGGCGGCCATAGCCTCCATGATCGAGCGGCCGGCCGGTCCCCGCAGTCCGGGAGCGTCAGGCCGCCCAGGCCGACACGGTCAGGGTGGCGGCGAGGACGCGCCACAGCGCCCAGGCTCCCGCCCGGCTCGCCGCGCCGCACGGCACGCTCCTGGTGCAGGAGGTCTCCCGGTCCTGCCACGCGGCGACGTCCAGGTAGTGGAAGCCCAGGGAGCGCGTGAAGGTGAACCGGATATGCAGCCCCGCGCCCAGATCGTGGCCCGGGAGCGTGGCGATCTGGAGGTGGGCGCCCGCGGCGGACTCCACGCGGACCGGATTGCCGCCGAGCAGATCGCAGATGTCACCCGAACGGACGCGGTCCGGGCAGCCGCCGCTCACCGGGAACAGCCAGAAGTGGCTCGTCAGCTGGCGGCGCACGGCCTCCGGCGTGGTGAACGGGTGTACGCCGAGCCCGTAGTCGTACCAGTACAGCAGGCGTTCGGCGTCGAGGCAGCGCTCGCGGTCGGGGTCACACGCACCGGCGGTGTGCGACGGCCCGCGCGGGGAAGCCGCCCGCCGGGGTCCGGCGTCCGCGCGGGCCGCGGGGGCGGCGAGCACCAGCGCGAGACAGGGCGCCACCGCGAGCGCCAGCGCGAGACAGGGCGCCACCGCGAGCGCCAGGGCGCGCCGGGCGGCCCGGCGCTCACGGGGCACCTCTCTCAGCCCGGTGACTCGTCCGGCACCGGGTGCTCCGGATGCACCCCGGCGTTGCGCGCCTCGCCACGTCCGGACCCGGACTCGTCCGGATCGGGCAGGTCGCGGCCGTCGTCCTCGTCACGCCCGGCACGCGGCGGCGTCGGCACGTCCATCGGGTCCTCGCCGTCCTGGACCTGCTGGTCGGGCAGGTCCGCGGGCACCGGAGGGGGACTCGGGGACGCACCCTCGTGGACGGGTCCCTCTGGTCTGCGGTCGGTCATGAAGATCCTCCGTCGTCGTCCCCGCGGGCAGGCGGCGGGGCATCGGCAACCTCGCGGCGCCGGGTACCCGCAGCGCGCCCGCCCATTCATTGTGGTCCGGGCGGGACCGCACGGCATGTCCGCCTGACCCGGGACGACGGGCCCGCTCCCGGGTCAGCGCCGGGCGAGCAGGAACATCTGCGGCTCGGGAACGGCCGCCGGGAGGGCGGGGACGAACGTGGTGCTCTTCCGCGACAGGACGGTGAACCCGGCCTCCTCCACCAGCGCCGTGAACGCGTCCTCGCCGAAGCTGGTGACCTCCACCGGCTGGCCCATGAACGTGCCGCCGACCCCTTCCACGTCCAGCGGCACCGTCGCGACCGCCAGATGACCCCCCGGCCGCAGCACCCGTGCGGCCAGGCGCAGCACATCCCCCTGGTCCGCGCGTGACATCTGGAGCAGCGCGAAGTACAGGCACACCGCGTCGAAGGCGCCGTCCTCCAGCGGGAGGGTGCGGACGTCGGCGCACCGGAATTCGGCACCCGGCACCTGGCGCGAGGCGATGTCCACCATCACGGGGGAGACGTCGACCCCCAGCACCTCGTGTCCGGCGTCGACGAGGGTCTGAGCCGTCGGCCGGCCCGTGCCGCTGCCGATGTCCAGCACCCGGCCGTGCGCGGGCAGTACCGCCAGGAGCTGTTCCAGCGAGGCGAGGTGCGCGGCCGAACCGGCGAACGCCTCCTCGTACATGGTGCCGAGGGCGTCGAACACCGCCGCCGCGGTGCGAGGTTGTCCCGCTGACATGGCAGACCCCTTCCTGCTCCGGTCCTGTTCCGGTGCTCCCCCACTTCTACTGCAACGCGCGTACCGCCGCCGCGAAAACCGCCGGAGCCCGGTGTGCCGCGGGCACGACCAGCCGGGCCGTGGCGGGGCGTCGGGCCGCCGCGAGCAGCCCCGCCGTCAGCAGCCGGTGGCGCAGGGTCAGCCGCTGCCAGCGGGCGGGGTACGCCTGCGGCCGGCCGGCGGCCAGCGCGTCCACCGCCGCGCCCGCCGTCGCCACGGCCAGCGCGACACCCTCACCGGTCAGCGCGTCCAGGTAGCCCGCCGCGTCCCCCACCAGCAGCACCCGCCCGGCCCGCCGCGCCCGCGCCCGCTGGTGCAGCGGCCCGGCACCGCGTACGGGCCCCGACTCGCGGGCGAGCAGCGAGGCGGCCAGCCGGGGGAACGCGGCCAGCTGACGTTCGTACGGCAGGCGTTCACGGCTGAGCACGGCCACGCCCACCGAGCCGTCGCCGAGCGGAGTCACGTACGCCTCGCCGTGCCGCGACCAGTGCACCTCCACGAAGTCCGTCCACGCGTCCACGCGGTAGTGGCGTCGCAGCCCGTACCGGCGCACCGGTGTCGCGGGCCCGTCGAGCCCCAGTTCCCGGCGCAGCGGCGAGTGCAGCCCGTCGGCGGCGATCAGCCAGCGGGCCGTCAGCCCGCACGCCGTCACCCGGTCCTCCTCCTGCCGGACCCCGGCGACCTTGCCGGGGACGATCCGGACGCCGAGCTCCAGCGCCCGCCGGTGCAGCGCGGTGTGCAGCACGGTGCGCCGGACCCCGAGCCCCGGTCCGCCGCGGAACGGAGCCACCGCGCTGCGCGGACCCGCCACATACCGGATGCCGCGCAGCGGCTGCCCGTCGACAGCGACGCCCAGGGCCGCCAGGGCGGCCGCGCCGCTGGGCATGATGCCCTCGCCGCACGCCTTGTCGACGGGCGCGGTCCGAGGCTCCACGACCACCGTCTCCATGCCGAGAGCGGCGGCCCGGATCGCCGCCGCCAGTCCCGCCGGGCCGCCTCCCGCGACCAGCAGGTCGATCACGCCGCTGCGCCCGGCGCGGAGGCGAGTGCGGCCTCCTCGCACCGCACCCGTACGGCCATCAGCCCGGCGTTGCACACGGTGAACACCACGGCCGTCACCCACGCGCCGTGCACCAGCGGCAGCGCGATCCCCTCGGCCGCGACGGCCACGTAGTTGGGGTGGCGCAGCAGCCGGTAGGGGCCGCCCGTCACCAGCGGCAGGCCGGGCACCACGACGACGCGGGTGTTCCAGCGGTGCCCGAGCGTACGGATGCACCACCAGCGCAGCGCCTGCGCGGCGGCGACCACCGCCACCATCGCCCAGCCGAGGAGCGGCACGAACGGCCGGTCCGCCACCGCCGCCTCGACGAGGCAGCCGGCCAGCAGCGCCGTGTGCAGGGCGACCATCGCCGGGTAGTGGCCCCGGCCGGACTCGACACCGCCCCTCGCGCGGGCCCAGCGGGTGTTGCGCAGGGCGACGGCGAGTTCGGCGACGCGCTCCCCGGCCACGGCCAGTACCAGCACGGCGTACCAGATCATGTCTCCTCCGACCTACCAGCGCAGCAGCACCAGTTCGCAGCAGAACCCGGGCCCCATGGCCATCAGCAGACCGGGGGAGCCCCGCTCCGGACGGCGCTGCTCCAGGGTGTCGCGCAGCACATGGAGCACGGAGGCCGAGGAGAGGTTGCCCACCTCGGCGAGCGACCGCCAGGTGACGTCGAGCGCCCCCTCGGGCAGCGAGAGGACGTCGGACACGGCCTCCAGGACCTTCGGGCCGCCCGGGTGGCACACCCAGTGCGCCACGTCCTTCGGCTTCAGCCCGTGCTCCGCCAGGAAGTCGCGCACATCGTCCGCCAGATAGCGGCGCACCACGTCCGGCACCCCGGGGTCGAGCCTCACCTTGAAACCGGAATCGCGGATGTCCCAGCCCATGACGTGCGCGGTGTCCGGGTACATACGGCTGCGCGTGGCCACCACCTCGGGGCCCTCACCCGGCCCCCGGTCCGCCCCGAGCGCCACGACGGCCGCCGCCCCGTCTCCGAACAGCGCGGTCGCCACCAGATTCGCCGGGGTCGCGTCCCACCGCTGGAAGGTCAGCGAGCACAGTTCCACGGACAGCAGCACCGCCACGTCGTCGGGCCGGCCCAGCAGATAGTCGTGCAACCGCGCCACCCCGGCCGCCCCCGCGACACAGCCGAGCCCGAACACCGGCAGCCGCTTCACATCGGGGCGCAGTCCGAGCCGCCCCACGAGCCGGGCGTCCACCGAAGGCGCCGCCACCCCCGTGACGGACGTGAACATCAGCAGGTCCACGTCCTTCGGCCGCAGCCCCGCCGTCCGCAGCGCCCCGCGCAGCGCCTCGGCACCCAGGTCGACCGCAGCCCCGATGAACACGTCGTTGGCGTCCCCGAATCCGCGCAGCTCCCCGTACTGCTCCAGGGGCAGCACCATGGTGCGGGTGCGCACCCGGGCGTTCGCGTGCAGCCGGTCCAGGACACGCCGGTCCGCTCCCGGTGGCAGGCAGGTCCGGGCCACCATGTCGGTGACCTCCCGCTGCGTGTGCCGGTACGGGGCCAGGGCGCCGTGCACGGCCGCGATCCGGGTCATCGCGGGTCCCGCTGAGCATGCGTCATGCGCTCATCCCTGCCCCGCGAGGGAGACGAACCACCGCAAACAACCCGTGCGGGTGCCACCCCGGGCCGTGCCGGATGCCTACGATCACGCCATGGGCACCCCGGAACCCCCGCGCTCCTGCGCCGCACCGACGTGGCCCCTCCACCGCACGGCCGCGCTGGCCCGCTCCTGCCACCCGGGCCCGGTGGCCGCGGTGACCGTGATCGCCGCCCTCCTCGGCACGGGGGCGGGGCTGAGCGGTGCGCGCACCACCCTGCTCGTCGCCGCCGTGCTGACCGGTCAGCTCTCGGTGGGCTGGTGCAACGACGCGTTCGACGCCCGGCGGGACGCGACGGCGGGCCGCCGCGGCAAACCGGTGGCCGACGGGTCGGTGAGTGCGCCGACGGTGTGGACGGCGGCCCTCACCGCGGCCCTGCTCTGCGTCCCGCTCTCCCTGGCCTGCGGCCCGCTCGCCGGAACCATGCACCTCGCGGCGGTCGCCGCGGCCTGGGCGTACAACCTGGGCGTGAAGGCGACCCCCCTGTCCTGGCTCCCGTACGCGACCGGCTTCGCCGCCCTCCCGGCGATGGCCGCCCTGTCGGTGCCCGACGGCCCGCCCCCGCCCTGGTGGCTGGTGACCGCGGGCGCCCTGCTCGGCCTCGCCGCCCATCTGGGCGACGTCCTCCCCGACATCGAGGACGACCTGCGCGCCGGCGTACGCGGCCTGCCCCAACGCCTCGGCCCGACCAGGACGGCCGCCCTGCTTCCCCTGCCGCTCCTGGCAGCCTCCGCGACCCTGGCCCTCGGCCCCCCGGGTCCGCCCGGCCCCTGGGGAACGGCAACCCTGGCCATCGCAGCCCCCGCAGCCCTCACCGGCCTCCTCCTCGCCCGCACCTGGCGCAAGGCCCCCTTGGCCGCCGCCGTGATCGTGGCAGCGGCGGACGCGGTGCTCCTGGTGGTACGGGGAGTGGGCCCGGGGTGAGCGGCGGAGCCCTGCGCGGACGGCATCAGCCCGATGCCGCGGGTGCCGCGTCCTCCAGGTGGCGGTGGAACTCCCGCCACTCCTCGAAGGCCGCCTCGAACCAGGGGACTCCCGCGGCGAGGGGGACCAGGTAACGGCATGTCTCGCGGTAGTAGGAACGCCGCTTCTCGGGCCGCGGGTGTGTGTCGAGTCGTTGCACGTTGCTGAACCGGTCCGCCAGCTTGAGCGCCAGGACCTCCGGCGGGGCGGAACGCAGGCTCAGAAGGTAGCGGTCACGCACCTCCGCGGGATCCTCGTGGGCCCCGGGGTCCGGCTTCGTCACCCAGCCCACCCACTCCTCGACCCGGGGGCCGAACCGCTCACCGACCTCCCCGGCCGTGCGGTCGGTGTCCTCCACGACGTCGTGGAGGACGGCCGAGACCAGCAGGTCCTCGTCGCGCATACCGGCGCCTGAGACGAGGATCTCCACCACTTCCAGGAGGTGCTCCACATACGGCTCCCCGGCCGGCCTCCTCTGATCCCCATGGGCCTCTTCGGCGAACGCGACGGCCTCCCCGAGGCGCTGTGCCGAGACCTCCGGAGCCAGTATTTCCAACTGCCGGCGGGCGGTGTCCCAGTCGTGCCACGCTCCGAACACCCGATAGGTCAAGACAACTCCTTGTCCGCGGCTTCCAGCTGCCTCTTGTATTCCGCCCATCGAGGCAGGGCCGACGGCAGCTCGCCGGCCTTCGCCCTGCGGGTCTCGAACTCTCCGACGATGCGTCGCCGCTGTATCTCGGTGAGGGCTTCATTCCTGATCGACTTCATGTCCGCGGCGGACTCGCACTCCCTCTCGTCGATGACGAAAGTCGCGAGATCGAATCCGTCCGCGGTCCTCCTGCGGAATGTCGAGATCATGACGAACTTCGGCCCTGTTTCATCTGTCACGGGTGCCTCCTGCGAGTCTCTTCCTGATCCAACGCCGCCGCTTCTGCCTGCATCCTACGCATCACATCGCGTTCCTCCGACGTCGTTTCGATATGCGACTTGTACACGGTGTTGTGCTCGAGGTCGGCGGCCACGGAAGCCCGCTCCGTCGTGAGCTGGAGTTCATATGTGTAAGGTTTTCCGTCGACCTCGATGGCTATGACCATGGGAATGACGCGGTAGCTCGGATTCCCGCTCTTGGGCTCCGCGTACATGTTCTCGATCTCCAGCAGGCGCCCGTCCTCGCCCGTGCCGAAGTGCTCCTCGGCCCTTTCGAGAACAGCTTCGAGACGGGTGGTGTCCGCGACGGTGATTCTTGCGCCCACGGCATCGATGACGTCCCCGATCTCGTAATCCGGGCGGGCTTTTCGGCCCTCGCTCCCCGTGGTCATCCGATTGACCTTGTCCATCAGGCCGTCTGCGGATTTCGTGCGGATGCTCAATTCCGCATCGTCGGCGTCGCCGGCCTCATCAAGGAGAATCCTGACGTCTTCCCAGACAGCCGGCTCCACCTCGTTCTGCAGCCTCATGCCGTAGTCGTCCAAGGCGTCGCGGTCGGCGTCCTCGACGGAGGCTCCGAGGGCTCGCACCGGGTCGTCCGCCTTCGTCTGCTCGACGTACGCGTTCTTGCGGGACGTCCCGTCGGGCCCGCGGTTCACCTCATGCCCCACGGGCTGGAACAGCGGGCCGCGTCCAGGGTTCCTGGACATGTACTCCTCCAGAGAAAGTCCCTCCAGAGCCTCTCCCTCGGCGAGCTCCTGAATGATCTCCAGGGTCCGATCGCCCTCGCCCCCAGGGGCCTTCAGCCTCTCGATCACGTTCAGTCTGTTCGCGTCGTCCGCACAGAGCTTGGTGATCACCGAAGCCACCTCGGGATACCGTTCGCGGAGAGCCTCCGTCACGTCGGCCGGCGGGGCCTCCGACGGAACCCTCGTCCCCGGATCGTCGGCCCCACCGTCCAACTCCAACGGTGCGTCGGGCTCGTTCGCATCCTCTGCCTCGTGGGGATCCGGTGCCTCGTCCGGATCCGCGGGCTCGTCGGGCTCGGCATGCTCCGCCGTTTCGGGCAGCTCTGTGGTTCCGGCAGCCTCAAGGGCCGCCAGGTCTTCCGGCGGAGCGGGTTCCGGGGAATCCGTTTCTGCGCGTGGTGCCGGGGCTTCGGATAACGGGGGCAGTTCCGTCAAGCGATCGTTCACTGGTGGCTCCCAGGCGGTGAGGTCGGGGCAGACGACGGTCCGGGGCGGTCGCCCCGGACCGTACGGGCGGCTACCGGCCGCCCGCCACCCGGAGCACCGTTCCCGTCGCGTACGACGCGTCCGGGGAGAGCAGCCAGGAGACGGCGGCGGCGATCTCCTCCGGGATGCCGGGGCGGCCCAGGGGGATGCCGGGGCCGAGCTTGTCGGGGCGCTCCGGGTCCGCGTGGAAGCCGGTGCGGATGACGCCGGGGGCGACCGCGTTGACGCGGATGCCGGCCGGGCCGACCTCCTTGGACAGGCCGACGGTCATCGTGTCGACGGCTCCCTTGGCGGCGGCGTAGTGCACGTACTCGCCGGGGCTGCCCAGCGTGGCGGCGGCCGAGGAGACGTTGACGATCGCCCCGCCACCGGTGTGCGTCATGTCGCGCACCGCACGCCGCGCGCAGAGCAGGTAGCCCAGGACGTTGACCTCCAGGGCGCGCCGCATCCCCGCGGCATCGGCGTCGGCCAGGGGGCCGACCGGGCCGCTCATGCCCGCGTTGTTGACCAGGCCGGTGACCGGGCCCAGCTCGGCGGCCGCGGCGTCGAAGAGGCGGTCGACGTCCGCCTCGTCGGCGGTGTCCGCCCGGACCGTCACGCAGCGCCGGCCCGTCGCACGTACCGCGTCGGCGACCGACTCGGCCGCCGCGGAGTCCGCGTGGTAGGCCAGTGCGATGTCATGGCCCTCGCCCGCCAGCCGTACACACACCGCCGCACCGATGCCGCGGCTGCCGCCGGTGACCACGGTGACCGGTTGACCGTTCATGGCAGGCCCCACCTTCCGTCGTACTCGCTCGCGGGGCCATCGTAGGCGGGGGTGATCAACAGCCCGGGCGACGGGGGCCGGGTCACCGTCCCGCGCACGCGACGGTGGACTGCCACCCACTCATGGAAGAGTGACAGTCCACCGGTCTGTGTGCCGTGTCGTCACACGGGGAGGCCGTTGTTCTCGCGGCCGTCCTGCTGGTCGCTCTGCTCCCGCAGCTTCCGGGCCTTCTCCTGGAGCCGGCGACGCTGCTCCGGGTCCTTGGTGCGCTCCGCGGCCTCGGTCATGTGCTGGGCCTTCTCGCGCATCTGCTGGGCTCGGTTCACCTCTCGTGCAACGCTCATCGTCACTCCTCGGGGACGGTAGGGGAGAGCGGGCCCCTTCAGGGAAGCAGCGCGCCGTCACCAACGCACGCCGAAGCATCACACACCGTGATGGCCGCAGGTGGGGGCGGGCGGGACGGACCGGGCCCCGGCGCTGGCATGATCGAGGGTATGAACGAGCGCATGATCGCCGCGTGTGACGGGGCGTCGAAGGGTAATCCGGGGCCCGCCGCCTGGGCCTATGTGGTGGCCGACGCCGGGGGCCGGCCCCAGCGGTGGGAGGCGGGGCCGCTCGGCACCGCCACCAACAACGTCGCCGAGCTGACCGCCCTCCAGGAGCTCCTGGAGTCCGTCGGCCCCGCTGTGGCGCTCGAGGTCCGGATGGACTCGCAGTACGCGATGAACGCGGTCACCAAGTGGCTGCCCGGCTGGAAGCGCAACGGCTGGAAGACCTCGGCCGGCAAGCCCGTCGCCAACCGCGAGCTGGTGACCCGCATCGACGAACTCCTCGCCGGGCGGGCCGTGACCTTCGTGTACGTACCGGCCCACCAGGTGGACGGCGATCCGCTCAACGCCCTCGCCGACCAGGCCGCCAGCGAGGTGGCCGTCACCCAGAGCGCCGCCGGCACCTCGCACGGCTCGGCCACCCCGGTCCCCGCCCCCTCCCGCGCCACCGAGGGCCGGCAAACCGGCGCGTCGGCGAAGGGGGCCGGGAGCGCGGCTCGCAGGACGGGCGGCGCGGGCGGCACCGGAGCCACCATCCGGGCCAGGTTCGCCGGCCGCTGCCACTGCGGGAAGCCGTACGCGGCCAAGGAGATGATCGCGAAGAACGACCACGGCTGGGGCCACCCGGAGTGCCGCACCGCCTCCGCCTGACCGCCCTCGCGGAGGTGGCTGCTTCCGGTCAACTGCCCCCGTACGCCCACCAGGTGGGGTGAACCACCCGCGCGGCGGGGCGGCCCGTGCCATGATGCGGCTCCGGCGGTGCACGGTGTGCGCCGCCGGGGGAGCGTTGGGGAACGCCGACACGCTGGGGGGCGTATGGAGAACACATCGACGGTGCTGCGTCAGCTGCGCGGTGCGCAGAAATCGGCCAAGGGGGTATCGCTCTACTCGCGGTACGTGAACCGGCCGGCCGGACGGATCTTCGCCGTCGGCGCGTACCGGCTGGGCATGACGCCCAATCAGGTCACCCTGATGAGCGCGGCGTTCACCTTCACCGCGCTGGCGGGTGTGGCGCTCGTCCGCCCCGGGCCCTGGCTCGCCGTCCTCGTCTTCCTCGGGCTCGCCGTGGGCTTCGCCCTGGACTCGGCCGACGGGCAGCTCGCCCGGCTGACCGGCCGGGGCGGGCCCGACGGCGAGTGGCTGGACCATGTCGTCGACTGCGCCAAGATGATCCTCGTCCACACCACCGTACTGATCTCGTTCCACCGCTGGTTCGGCCTGCCGGGCGACGGCTGGCTGCTCCTGCCGCTCGGCTTCCTGTTCGTCGCCGTGCTGACGTTCTGCGCCGGGCTGCTGCGCGAACAGCTCGGCAAGACGGCGGCCCGGGGCGAGGAGAAGGCCCCCGAGGCCCCCGCGCCGCCCTCCCGGCTGCGGGCCGTGGCGCTGCTGCCCGCCGACTACGGGGTGTTCTGCCTGGTGTTCCTGCTCCTCGGCGACGAGACGGCGTTCCGGTACGGATACGCCGCGCTCGCCGCCGTACACGCCCTGTTCCTCGGGCTGTTCCTCGCCAAGTGGTTCAGGGAGCTGAAAGCGCTCCGGGCGCACTGACCAGCGCGTCCAGCACCTGCCGCAGCTGGGTGCTGGACGTGTGCATGGTGTACGGGAAGTACACGACCTCGACCCCCACCTCGGCGAAGGCGCGTTCCAGCCGGCGGCCCTTCTCCGTGCCCCGCCAGTCGTCCCCCTTGAAGATGACGTCGAATCTGACCTGCTGCCAGGTCTCGACCTTGTCGGGGACGGTCTCGACGAACGCGGCATCCACATGCCGCACGCTGCGCACGATCTCCAGCCGTTCCGGTAACGGGATCACCGGCCGGTGTCCCTTGGCCAGCGCGGCCATCTCGTCGGAGACGACCCCCGCGACCAGGTAGTCGCACTGGCTGCGGGCATTCCTGAGGATGTTGAGGTGTCCCACATGGAACAGGTCGTAGACCCCCGGCGCGTAGCCGACCCTGTGCACCATCCGTGCTCTCCCCCCACGGTGAACGCGATGTCCGCCGGTGATGTCCGGTCCCATCGGAAGGTTTCCGGACATGGCACCCGGTCCGGTGGGATGTCGGTATCGGTCTTGATGTTCCAACGACCTTACTGTGAAGACCACTTGCTCATCTCGTGAACGGATAAGCTCGCTTTTGGGGCTGTTCCTCGGTGGAACACAGCCGGCTCCGGGGGAAGGGCGAGCGTCCGAGATGGCAGACGAAGAGCACGGCAGACCGTTCGAGCAGCGACGCCTGCTGGTGGTCTCCACGAACTACGCGCCGGAGGTGACCGGCATCGGCCCGTACGCCGCCCAGCTCGCCGAGCACTGGGCCGCGTCCGGGGCGGACACCCATGTGCTGACGGGCATGCCGCACTACCCGGCCTGGCGGACCGACGCGGCCTACCGGGGGATGTGGCGCACCGAGGAGCGGCGCGAGGGCGTCACCGTCCACCGCAGGCGCCACTACGTACCGTCCCGGCAGAGCGCGTTACGCCGAGCCGCTTTCGAAGCGAGCATCCTGGCGCACGGCCTCGTCGCGCCGCCCAGGACGCGGCCCGACGCGGTGATCTCCCAGATGCCGAGCCTGGCCGGCGGGGTCATCGGCGCCCGCATCGCCCGCCGCCACCGGGTGCCGTACATCCCGGTCGTCCAGGACCTGATGGGAGCGGCCGCCGCCCAGAGCGGCATCCGGGGCGGGGACAGGGCGGCGGCCCTCGCGTCGAAGGCCGAGCGGTTCGCGCTGGGAGCCGCCGCCCTCGTCGGTGTCATCCACGAGAGCTTCGTTCCCCGTGTCACCGCGTACGGGGTGGACCCCGGCCGCATCCGGATCGTCCCCAACTGGAGCCATGTGGCGTCCCCTTCGGGCGACCGTGCCGCGACCAGGGCCCGGCTCGGCTGGCGCGAGGGCACGCCCGTCGTCCTGCACTCCGGGAACATGGGCCTCAAACAGGGCCTGGAGGTCCTGGTCGACGCCGCGCGGCTCGCCCCCGAGATCCGCATCGTCCTGATGGGCGACGGCAACCAGCGCGACGCGCTGCGCGCCCGCGCCGCCGGGCTGCCCAACCTCGACTTCCTGCCGCCGGCCGGCGCCGAGGAGTTCACCGACATCCTGGCCGCCGCCGACGTCCTCGCCGTCACCCAGCGCGCCTCGGTGCTCGACATGAGTGTGCCGTCCAAACTCACCTCGTACTTCGTGTCGGGGCGTCCCGTCGTCGCCTCCGTGGCCGACGAGGGCGGCACCGCCCAGGAGGTGCGGCGCTCCGGGGCCGGACTCCTCGTCGCACCGGAGGACCCGGCCGCGGTGCTCGGCGCCGTCCGCAAGCTCGTCGAGTCACCCGCCGAGGCCGACGCGCTCGGCGCCCACGGACCGCGCTATGTGGCACGCCATCTGGGCCGGGAGACCGCGCTCGCCCGGTTCGACGCCCTGCTCGCCGAGGCCCTGGAGGACGGCCGGGAGGGACCACGCCGATGAGCGAAGCGATCCGCGCGCTGGACGAGCAGGACGAACCCGCCCTGCTCAGGGACCAGTTCCGCCAGCTCCTGCGCTACCGGACCCTCCTCGTCACCGGGGTGCTCGTCGGCCTGCTGGGCAGTGGCTGGCTCGCCCTGAGCGGCGAGGACACCTACGCCGCCACCGGCGAGGTGTCCGTGCGCTCCGCCACCTCCGACCCCTTCGCCGCCGGCGCCTCCGCCGACAAGGGCATCAACATCGGCTCCGAGCGCCAGACCGCCGTCAGCGACGCCGTGGGCACCATCGCGGCCGGCACCCTCGCCAAGCAGGGCGACACCGTGGAGGTCGGCGCCCTGCTCTCCGGGCTCCAGGTCACCAACCCGCCCAACACCCTCGTCCTCAAGTTCTCCTACACCGGCCGCACCCCGGAGCAGGCCAGGGCCAGGGCCCAGGCGCTCGCCGAGGCCTACCTGGAGATACGCCGCGAGCGCACCGAGGACAGCATCGACAACATGGTCGACGGCTACCGCGCCCAGCTCAAACCGCTCACCGAACAGCGCGACCGCCTCGCCGAGCAGGAGACCGGCACCGGCGGCGACGACGTCACCAGCGCACGGGCCAACCTCATCGTCGCCATCTCCGCGCTCAACCAGAAGATCTCCGAACTCCGCGCCCTGGACACCACACCCGGCTACCTCAACAAGAAGCCCGTCGCCCCGCGCGACCCCACCGGGGCGGGGCTGCCGCTGCTGCTCGGACTCGGCGGTGTCGTCGGACTCGCCCTCGGCCTGCTCATGTCCTGGGTCCGCCTCGTCTTCGACCCGGCCGTCCGCTCCACCCGGGAACTCGTACGCTCCCTCGGTGCCCCGCTGCTCGGCACCCTGCCCAGGGAACGCGCGGGAGCTCGCACCCTGCTCGCGATCGGCCGCCCCGGCAGCCGGCTCGCCGAGGAATACCGGGCGGTCGCCTTCCGGCTCGCCTACGACCCGTCCTTCGCCGAACGCCGCCGCCTGCTGGTCACCGCGCCCCGGGGCGACAACGACATGGCACGGGCCGCCGCCGCCAACCTCGCCGCCGCCTTCGCCGAGATGGGCCGGGACGTCCTGCTCGTCGAGGCCGATCTGCGCACCCCGTCCCTGGCCGGCGACCTCGGCGCCGCCGCACCCAAGCGCGGGCCCCGCTGGGCGACCGGCAACGAGGGCCGCAACTGGCCCGCCGACAGCCTGGGCAACGTGGACGTGCCCGGCTCGGGCGCCTTCACGCTGGTCGCCGGCCGCCGCACCGACAACGTGCCGCGCGCCCTGACCTCCACACCCGTCAGCCGCATCCTCGCCGAGGGCGGCAGACCCGGGGCGGTCGTCATCGTGCTCGCCCCGCCCGTCCTCTCGTACGCCGACGCCGTCGCCCTCGTCGACCGCGTCGAAGGCGTCGTCATCGTCTGCCGGCCGCGCGAGGTGCACCGCAGCGACCTCGAACGCATCCGCGAGATCATCGGCGCGGCGGGCGGCTCGGTCCTCGGCACCCTGCTGCACCCCGGATACGGCCGGCTGGAACAGCGGGCCCACCGGAAGGCCGCCGCGAACCGCACGAAGGACCGGGGCCGGGCCGCGCGGAACCCGGCCGAGCGGAGCGGGTACGGCGACCCGGACGACGCCGCCCGCACCGGCGACCCCGCCGAGACCCTCGGCCTGCGCACCCTGGACGGCGGCCCCGGACGCGGCGGGCACAACAGCGCGGCCGGACACAGGTGAGGGCCCGCACCGCGATCGCCTGCTCGGTCGCGGACCAGGGGGTGGCCGCCCTCACCAACATCCTCGTCCTGGTCGCCGCCGCCCGGCTCTCCACCGTCTCCGGCTTCGCCCGCTTCTCCGCCGTCTACCTCGTCTTCACCGTGCTGCTCGGTGTCTCCGGCGCCTACACCGGCCAGCCGCTCGTCCTGCGCCGGGGCGCCGGCGAGGACACCCGCGGTGCGTGCCGGTCCGCCGCGTGCTTCACCCTGCTCGCCGCCACCGCGCTCGGCGGCCTGCTCGCCGCCGTCTGCGCCCTGCTGCCGGGCTCCACGGCGCGGGCCCTGATGGCACTGGGTCTGGTACTGCCGGTGGTGCTCGGACAGGACATCGCCCGGTACGCCTTCGCCACGCTGCACGCCCAGCACCTGGCCCTGGCCGCGGACACCCTCCGGCTGGTCTGCGTCATCGGCGCGCTGGCCGTACAGCCGCACGGGGCACCGGCCGCCCGGCTGGTCGCCGTCTGGGGGCTCTCCGCGCTGCCCGCGCTGCTGCTGTCGGCCGCCGCCCTGCACCGCAGGACCACGGGCGCCCCGGTGCTGCTGAGGCCGATGCTCACCAAGGGGCACCTCGGCCGGCGCTTCGTCGTCGAGTTCGGCGTCGGGAACGCCACCTCGCAGCTCTCCGTGCTCGGCCTCGGCGCCGTCGGCAACCCGCTCGTCGTCGGCGCCCTGCGCGGCGCCACCACCCTCTTCGGCCCGCTCAACGTGCTGTTCACCTCCGCCACCGGATTCGGCCCCCCGCTCCTGGGACGGCTCGCCGACGACCGGCTCCGGGTGCGTGCCACCGCGGCGCTGGCCGCGGTCCTGGCCCTGACGGCCGCCTCCTGGGCCACCGTCCTCGCCCTGCTGCCCGGTTCCGTGGGCCGCCATCTGCTCGGCGCCACCTGGCCCACGGCGGCGGCGCTGCTCCCCGCCACCGGCAGCCAGTACGCGGCGATGGCGGCGGGCACCTGCGGGCTGCTGGCGCTCCGGCTCCTCGACCCGCGCACCACGCTCTCCATCCAGGTGGTCTTCTCGCTCGCCGCGGTCGTCCTCCTCGGCGGCGGCTATGCGCTCGGCGGGGTGACGGGCGCCGCCTGGGGCCTGTGCCTGGGCTCCGTCTGCAAGGCGGTCGCCACCTGGACCCGTGTGGTCCGGCTGTCCCGGGAGGGTGCGCGGACCGGTGGGCCGGTCAGCGCGGACGCCGCCCGGACCTGAAACTGGTCACCAGCGCCAGGCACAGGACCGCGATCGCCAGTTTTCCGGCGGCCTGCAACAACGGGCCGCGCAGCAGGATGAAGGTGTACCCGGCGATCAGCGGCACCGCGATCGCCGGCACACTGCCCGGCCCCGGCCCGTCCCGCGAGACCGCCCGCACATAGCGCCGGTCGGCGCGGGCTGCCCCGTACCCCGTCAGCGCCAGACCGCCGATCACTCCGGCCGCCCCGAAGTCCACCCAGAGCTCCGTCCACAGCGGCGCGGAGAGGTTGGTCATGTTCATCCCCATCCACTGCCCGACGCGCACTCCGGTGTCCTCCGGCTTCCCGCTCCACGCCGCCCGCGGCACGAAGAAGAAGGCGGAGCCCGCCAGCTGCCGCCCGTAGGTGTGGCCACGGGTATCGACCCAGGAGATGGTGTTGGCGAACATCACCGTCTGGTCGTAGTCCTTGGTGGCCAGCGGCTCGAACACCGACGACGACTGGACCGGCCGGTACCCCTCGTCGTCGTAGCGGAACCGGTCCGCGTACGGGAACAGCACCAGCGCCCCGATCACCCCGAGCGCCAGCACCGACCGGTACATCGCCGCACTGCGCGGGAACGCCGTGAACAGCAGCGAGACCAGCACCGTCAGGAACCAGTAACGGGCGTTGGACACGGGGTTGTTGACGATCAGGTTGACGACCGCGAGGGCGCACCAGACCAGGACGGTGGAAGGCGAGCGCCTGGACCGCCGCGAGGTCACCAGCCTGCGCGTGTAGAAGAGCAGCGCCAGCAGCGCCGGCACCGTGCCGAAGCCCTTCAGGAAGGCCGAGCCCACATTGGACTCGCCCGACGCCACCCCGCTCTCGGCCACCGAGGCGCTGATCTCCTGCCGGCTGGAGAAGAAGACCGCGGGCCCGCCCAGCTTCAGCACGTAGTACCCGCTCGCCGCGAGCGCCACCAGCACCAGCAGCCGCAGCCGCACGGGGTGGGCGGTGGCGCCCCGGCCGTCGCCGCGCGCCGTGCGGCGACGGCGCAGCGGTCGCCGCGACGCCAGCAGCGCCCCCAGGTCGAAGGCCGCGCACCCCACCAGCACCAGCGCGACCGCCGTCACCAGGTCCGCGCGCGGGCCCACCACCGGCGTCGGCGTCTGCCCGATGACCGCCTGGGCGAACGGCGCCACGCCCATCGCGATGTACACGAACATCCAGAAGACGCCCTGCAGCAGCCGCCGCCGCGTGGACAGGATCATCGTCGCCAGCCGCGCCCCCGAGTAACAGGTCAGGACGAGCTGCAACCAGTACGCGGTGTCCCGGACCCCGGTACCGGGCTGGGCGGCGATCAGCGCGGGCAGGAAGCACACCAGACCGAGGATGAGCGGCACGGCCAGCGCCCGGGACAGCATCGCCCAGGACAGGGGCGCGGCGGGGGGCCCGGCCGACACCCTCTCGTGCACGGACGCCATCAACTCCCCGTCCTTCAAGCGTGGTTGTGTAGCTACACATTAACGAATCACCACACGTGAGGAGATGTGACGACTAGTCTGGGCAGAGCCGGACGAGGGCGAGGGGGACCCCGGTGAAGATCCTGCACATCGTCACGCTGCACACCCCGGACCATGCCTTCGGCGGTCCGACCCGGGTGGCCCTGAACCTCTCCAAGGTCCAGCGGGCCGGGGGCGACGACGCCAGGATCATGGCGCTCGGCGACGGCTTCGACGGCCCGCTGCCGCGCGAGGTGGAGGGCGTGCCCGTCCATCTCTTCCAGGCCCGCCACGTCCTGCCGATGTTCGAGGTCAGCGGGATCACCTCCGGCGCCCTGCTCAGGACCGCGCGCCGGATGATGCGCGGCGCCGACCTCGTCCACGTCCATCTGATGCGCGACCTGGTCACCCTGCCCGCCGCCCTGCTCGCTCTGGCCTCCGGCACACCCCTGGTCGTGCAGACCCACGGCATGGTCGACCCGACCGAGAAGCGGGTCGCCCAGCTGACCGACCTGCTGGGTGTACGCAGGGTGCTGCGCGGCGCCGACGCGGTGCTCCACCTCACCGAGGCCGAGCGCGTCGACGTCAACGCCGTCGCCGCCCCCGTGCCCCTCACCCGGACCGTGCGTCTGGTCAACGGCGTGCGCCCGCAGCCGTTCAAGCCCGCCCGTGAGCCCGGCCGCCCGCCGACCGTGCTGTTCCTCGCCCGCCTCCAGGCGCGCAAGCGCCCGGAGGACTTCGTGGCCGCCATGCCCGCCGTCCTGGCCGAGCACCCCGACGCCCGGTTCGTGCTCGCGGGACCCGACACCGGCGCCCTGCCCGGCACCCTCGAACTCGCCCGCGCCCTCGGGGTGACGGCCTCGCTCGACCACGTCGGGCCGCTCGGGCACGAGGAGGTGCTGGCGGCCGGGCGCGAGGCCGATGTGTACGTCCTGCCGTCGATCGAGGAACCCCTGGGCGTCTCGGTCCTCGAAGCGATGTCCGTCGGCACCCCGGCCGTCATCACCCGTACCTGCGGCCTCGGGCCCGATGTGGCACGCGCCGGGGCGGGCCGGGTCATCGACAGCCGGGTCGGCGAGGACGCGGCCAACGCGGACAAGGTCGCGCGGGCCGTCCTGGAGCTGCTGGAGCCGGACGCCAACGCGCAGGCGGGAAAGGCCGCCTGGGAGCTGGTGAACGAGCACTTCACCATCGAGGTCGTCACCCGTACCCTCCGGCAGACCTACGAGGACGTGGTCCGCCGGAGGAGCGAAGGCCTCAAGAAGCCGGCTTCTCACGCGACTTGAGGGCGATCTGCCACCGGTAGAAGCTCATCGCCAGGGCGAAGTCGAACCCGGCGCGCCCGTCGAGGAAGCCCCGCCGGTAGACGTACATGTAGAGGAACGACACCAGCGGTTTGAACGGCGCCTTGTGGAACAGCTGCCCCTGCCGCGACTTGGCCCGGCGCACCTGCTCCTTGACCTCCGGGTGGTGGTTCAGCCACGCCTCCCAGTCCGCGTACCGGTTGTGCCGCTCGAACCAGGCGGACACCGGGTCCAGGTCCTGGTGCTCGATGGGGTGGCGCAGCGCCGCCGTGCTCGGTGCGACCGGCTGGTAGTGCCCCTCCACCTCGCCGATGCCCGGGGCGTCCAGGTCGCCCACCTCCGGGTAGTGGCAGCGGGTCCGGTCGGTCAGGGAGCGTTTGCGGATGGTGTAGCCGTGCCGCAGCCGCTTCCCGGAGAACCAGTAGCCGAGCGGGATGTCGTACGCCGCGGGCTTCGGCGCCGCCGGATCGGCGAAGATCTGCCGCAGCTCGCCCAGCAGCCCGGGGCTCAGCCGCTCGTCCCCGTCGAGCAGCAGGATCCAGTCCAGATCGGTGCGGACGTGGTCCAGGCACCACTGCTTCTTGCGCGGGTGCCCGCCGTCCCAGGTGTACGGGACGACCTCGGCGCCGCACTCCTCGGCGATCTTCGCCGTCTCGTCGGAGCTGTGCGAGTCGACGACGACGACCGCCTCGAAGTGGTCGATGACCGACCGCACGGCTTCCGCGATGTTGAGCCCTTCGTTCTTCGTGGGGATGGCCACGGCTATCGGCAGTTTCCTCATCCGTTGTCCCCTTCGGGCAGCCAGGCGTAGCAGCCTGTGGAGGTGAAGGCGACGGCCGCCTCCGGAATCGTGAGCGCGGTCCGTTTCCCGTCGCCGGAGGAGCCCGAGGCCACAACCTTGCCGCCGGGCCCGGTCACCTCCCAGACGCAGTTCGGGGTGGGGGAGACGTCCCGGTAGCGGCCGGGCCGCAGCGCCCTGCCCCGGTGCACCCCGTCGGCGTACCCGTGCGAGGCGCGCTCCACCACGTCCTTGTGCCGGGTGCACAGATGGGCGACGGCGGGTCCGGCGCCGGTGATCTCACCGGCGACGACGGCACCGACCGCCGTGTCCCGGTCGACCTTGACGAGATAGGTCAGCCGGTCGCAGGTCTCCTGCCCCGTCTGGAGCACCGCCGCCGGGTCCATGCCCACGGGCACCCGGTCGGTCAGAAACTCCTTCTGCTTCTTGCTGAACGTGCCGGTGGCGGGCTTCAGCCGGTCGGCGGGGATCTTGGGCGGCTCGCTGCTGCGGGCGGCGTGGGGACCGGCGGGCGCGGAGCCCTGGGGGTCCGCCTCCGCCCCGGCCGCGGGCCCGGACGGGACCGCGCTGCCGGCAGCCGCGGGGCCGGCCGCCCGCGGCCCGTCCCCGCCCTCCGAGGACGAGCCGCAGGCGGCCAGCGCCGCCGTCGCGAGAACGACGGCGGCGCCGGCCAGGAAAGCGTTCCTCATCCGCTGTTCCTCAGCGCGTAGTGGGCGCTGACCTGGGCGGCGGTCAGCGCGGTCGGGTACACGGCGGTCTCGTCGATCTGGCCGGCGAAGAAGTTGCTCGTCGGACGGTTCGGCCAGGACGCGAGGTTGTCCCCGCCCACCCGCCAGTAGCCGGTGTAGCTCTGGTTCTTGGTGTAGAGCGGGTTCGCCGCGCGCAGTTGCCCGTCCACGTACAGGGCCATGCCCCCGGTCCCCTGGGTGGCGACGACATGGTGCCAGGCACCGTCGTTGTAGGCCCCGGTGGTGCTGACGGTCTGGCCACCGTTGTTGGAGGTGCCGAACGTCAGACGGCCGTTGTTGAGCATGTACACATGCTTGTCGTACTTGCCGCTCAGCTCCAGGGTGTTGCTGCCGAAGCCGATGATCTTCCCTCCCCTGGTCGTCGTCGTCCTGATCCAGGTCTCCACGGAGAACCTCGTGGTGTCGGACCGGCCCCGGTTGCTGTACGCGTACTGCGTGGAGCCGTTGAACCCGATGGCGGTCGAGGGCCCGGACACTGCCGCCGGGGTCTGCCGGTACGAGGGTGTGTTGCGCAGGAAGCCGTTGTCGAGCCCGGCCCCCGTGTCGGCGGCGAAGGTGGACGTGCCCTCGTCGTAGCGCCAGTACAGGCTCGCCCCGTCGGAGAGCACCCTGGCGGGATAGCTCTCGGCCCCCGCCGCCACGGTCGCGCTCACGGCCGGCGACTTGGCGCTGGTGTTGGTGCCGTCGCTCGCGGTGATCCGGTACGTGTGCGTCTCACCGGGCGCGACGTCGGTGTCCGTCCACCGCAGCTGCGGACGGTCCCAGAACACGGAGTAGCCCGTCGTCGTGTGGACGGGGGTACTCGCCCCGTCCTTGTAGATCCGGTACGTGAGCGTCCCGTCGTCCGTGTCGAAGCTCGTCTGCCAGTTCACGTCCACCTTGTTCGGGGCGACCGTGGACACACTGACGTTCGGCACCCAGGGCGCCCCGGTGTCGGGGCCGTCGGCGAACCGGGTGAGGCCCTGCTGCGCCTTGCTGTTGACCGTGGTGAACTCGCCGCCCACCCAGAGGTAGTGGCGGCCGCCCTTGTCGGTCTGCGCCATCACGCGCGGGCCGACCGGCTCCCCGATCCCGTCGTTGGTGTCCGGGAACCACGGCAGCAGCTTCGGGTCGTCCACCGACTGGGCCAGCAGATGCTTGCGCGGCTGGTCGGGGAACTCGCCCATGGAGGCGCAGTCGTGTGCGTGACTGCCGCTGTAGAGCACACCGTTGTGCACGAGAATGGCCTGGGTGGCGCCCAGGCAGGTGTCGCGCCAGACCTGGTTGAGGGTGGTGAGATCGAGGGCGATCCGCCCGTCGAACACCCCGCCTCCGGTGCCCTCGTTGGCGGTGTAGAACTGCTTGGCGTCGCTGGTCAGGTCCTGCACCGTGGAGGTGTTCGGGATGAAGCCCGGGTAGCCCCTGTCCAGCGCCCCGGTGGTCGTGTTCACCACCGCGAGCGCGTGCGAGGACGTGCCGTTCACGGTGAAGAAGTCACCGCCGAGCACCACGTGCCGCCCGTCGGGCGTGAGCTCCACCGCCCGGCCCACCTCGTCCGCGTTCGCCGTCCACGGCTTCAGCGCGGCGCCGGTGGTGACGGCGGCGAAGTAGTTGCGGGTCTGCCCGGCCACCGACTTGAAGTCGCCCCCGAGGTACACCGTGTCGTCGGTGACCGCGAGCGCCCGCACGGTGGCGGAGACGGCGACCTTGAAGTCCTGGCGCGGGGTGCAGGTGGCGGTGTCGATCGCCGCGATGTTGCTGACGCCCACGCCGTTCACCGCCCCGAACCGGCCGCCCGCGTACAGGGTTTCGCCGTCCGGGGAGAGGACGAGCGAGCGCACGGTCGCGGTGCCCGAGGAGAGCGTGAACGACAGGGAGCAGTCGGTGGGCGCCCCGGTCGCGGTGTCGAACGCGGCGAAGTTCACCGCGGGCTTCTCCGAGGTCCCGGCCGCGGCACCGGGCGGCCGTACGGTGGAGAAGGTGCCGCCCGCGTACACCACACCGTCCGCCGACGCGGCCATCGACCACACGATGCCGTTGGTCTGCCAGGTGGACAGGTCGTCCGCGGTGATCGAGACGGGTGCGGTGAGCGCGGCGGCCGGGGGACCGGCCGCCGCCGCGGCGCCCAGGGCGCCGGCGAGCAGGCAGAGCGCCGCGGCCGTGGCCCGCTTCCCGCCGCGCCGGCGCCCCGTGGTTGCTTTCATCATTCAGCTCCGAAGGTGAGAACGAGCTGCGGCCCGTGGGCCGCGGTTGCTGCCCCGCCCGGCTGCCGCCGGGGGCGGGTGAGGAAGCGGAGCCCGGGAGCCCCGCCCGTACCGGCGCGTTCTGCCCCACCGCGTCACCGGTGGGGGTGGGGGTGCGCGCCGGAGTCCGTTACCGGTCCACCCGCACGGCGGCCCCGGCGAGTTCGTCGGCGAGCCGGCGCACATCGGCGTCGACCATGATCCGGGCCAGCTCCCGGGCCCGTACGGCCGGTTTCCAGCCCAGCAGCTGCCCGGCCTTCGAGGCGTCCCCGATCAGCGCGTCGACCTCGCTGGGACGCTCGTACTTCGCGTCGTAGCGGACGTGCTCGTGCCAGTCGAGGCCCACGTGCGCGAAGGCGTACTCCAGGAACTGCCGGACGCTGACCCCCTCACCGGTGGCCACCACGTAGTCGTCCGGGGTGTCGCACTGGAGCATCCGCCACATCGCGTCCACGTACTCGGGGGCGTAACCCCAGTCGCGCACCGCGTCCAGGTTGCCCAGGTGCAGCCGGGTCTGCAGCCCGGCCTTGATCCGGGCGACACCACGGGTGATCTTCCGGGTCACGAAGGTCTCCCCGCGCCGGGGCGACTCATGGTTGAACAGGATGCCGTTCACCGCGAACATCCCGTACGCCTCGCGGTAGTTGACCGTCGCCCAGTACGAGTAGACCTTGGCGACGCTGTACGGGCTGCGCGGGTGGAACGGGGTCAGCTCGTTCTGCGGGGGCGGGCTGGCGCCGAACATCTCGGACGAGGACGCCTGGTAGATCCGGGTGTCGATGCCACTGGCCCGTACCGCTTCGAGCAGCCGGATCGTGCCGAGCCCCGTGACGTCCCCGGTGTACAGCGGCGCGTCGAAGGAGACCCGCACATGCGACTGGGCGCCCAGGTTGTACACCTCGTCGGGCCGGATGTCCCGCAGCAGGTTCACCAGCGCGACGCCGTCGGCCAGGTCGGCGTGGTGTAACACGAACGACCGGTTCTCCTGCTCCGGGCCCTGGTAGATGTGGTCGATCCGCTCGGTGTTGAAGCTCGACGAACGGCGGATCAGACCGTGGACCGTGTACCCCTTCTGGAGCAGGAGCTCGGACAGGTACGAACCGTCCTGTCCGGTCACCCCGGTGATGAGCGCGGTCTTCGCCACGTTTCCCCCTTCTGCGGTCGCCCGTAAGGCAGTTGGTCATGGAATCTCAAGGTATGAGTGATTCGTGATAAAGCGTCACCGTTTCACCCGGCTGCTGGCACAATCCGTCAGCATGACGACTGATCTCCCCGGCTCCTCCCGGGAACGTGTCCCGTCCCTGTTACGCCCCGGCGCCCGTGTGTTCGTGGCGGGCCACCGGGGCCTGGTGGGGTCGGCGGTGGCCCGCCGCCTCACCGCCGACGGCCATGAAGTGATCACGCGCGGCCGTGACCGCCTCGATCTGCGGGACGCCGAGCGGACCGGCGCCTTTCTGCGGGACATACGCCCGGACGCCGTGGTGCTGGCCGCCGCCCGGGTCGGCGGGATCATGGCCAACAGCACGTATCCCGTGCAGTTCATCGAGGACAACCTGCGCATCCAGCTGAGCGTGATCGCCGGCGCGCACGCGGCCGGCACCGAGCGGCTGCTCTTCCTCGGCTCGTCCTGCATCTACCCGAAGCGGGCCCCGCAGCCGATCCCCGAGGAGGCCCTGCTCACCGGCCCCCTGGAGCCCACCAACGAGGCGTACGCGCTGGCGAAGATCGCCGGCATCGTGCAGACACAGTCCTACCGGCGCCAGTACGGCGCCTCCTACATCAGCGCCATGCCGACCAATCTCTACGGACCCGGTGACAGCTTCGACCTGGAGACCTCGCACGTACTGCCCGCCCTGATCCGCCGCTTCCACGAGGCCCGCGCATCCGGCGCACCGGCCGTCACGCTCTGGGGGTCGGGAAACCCCCGGCGCGAGTTCCTGCACGTCGACGACCTCGCCGCCGCCTGTGTGCTCCTGCTGGAGCGCTACGACGACGACGCGCCCGTCAACGCCGGCTGCGGCGAGGACCTCACCATTCGTGAACTCGCCCAGCTGGTGGCAGAGGTGACGTCGTATCAGGGGCAGATCGTCTGGGACACCGGCAAACCCGACGGCACCCCGCGCAAACTCCTGGACGTCTCCCGGCTGGCCTCCCTCGGCTTCGCACCGCGCATCCCTCTGCGGGAGGGCATCGCGCAGACGTACACCTGGTGGCTCCGGCAGCGGACCCCGTAACCCCGGCCGCCCGGCCGGGTGGCCCGCTGCCGTCCACGACGGGCGGACGACCCGGCCCTCTCCTCCGGCGCGCATCCGTCCCCCGCTCTCAGTAGGCCCCGCGGCCGTCGGTGACGGCGCGCAGCGTACGGGCCATGAGCCCCATGTCCGTGGCCACCGACCAGTTGTCGACGTACCAGAGGTCGAGCGAGACCGTCTCCTGCCAGGAGAGGTCGGACCGGCCGCTGACCTGCCACAGGCCCGTCAGCCCGGGTTTCACCGCGAGCCGCCGCAGCTCGCGCTCGTCGTAGCGGGACACCTCGTCCGGCAGCGGCGGGCGGGGGCCGACCAGGGACATGTCACCCAGCAGCACGTTGATGAGCTGGGGCAGTTCGTCCAGCGACGAGCGGCGCAGCAGACGGCCCAGCCGGGTGACCCGCGGGTCGCGGCGCATCTTGAACATCGGGCCGTCGTTCTCGTTCGCCGCGGCGAGCCGCGCCTTGCGCTGCTCCGCGTCCACCACCATCGTGCGGAACTTCCACATGACGAACGGGTGGTTGTGCCGGCCCTGGCGGATCTGCCGGTGAAAGACGGGCCCCTTGGAGGTGAGCCGGACGGCCGCCGCGATCAGCAGCAGCAGCGGGGACAGGGCGATCAGGCCGCAGGCCGCGCCCGCCCGGTCCACCGCCGCCTTCAGGGCCGGCTGGAGCCCCCGGCGCAGCGGCGGCACGATGTGCAGCAGGGTCAGCCCGGCCGCGGTCGAAGGGCGGATGCGGTCGGCCGCCGTCTCCGAGAGGTGCGAGAGCACGGACAGTTCGAGCCCTCCGTCGTGCAGCCCCCAGGACAGCCGCCGTAATCGCTCCTCGGCGAACCCCGGGCCCGGGACCACCAGCGCCAGGTCCGCATCGTGGGCGAAGGCCGCCCCCAGCACCGTCGACGCGTCGTCGTCCGCGGGCGCCGGAGCCAGCCGCCCCGGCACCGCGACCTCGCAGGCCAGCGCCGCCGGGCCGACGGGCAGGGCCGCCACCACGCGATAGCCGTGGTCCTCCCTCGAGGTGAGCAGCCGCACCGCCCGGTCCACCCCCGAGGCCTCGCCGACCACCAGCACCCGGCGCGCCCTCCGGCGCCGTCCGGACCAGGACAGCCGGCGCGCCCACGAGGTGCCCGCCGTCGTCAGGAGGCCGGGGACCAGCGCCACCACGGCCGCCGCCGGGTCGATGGACGGGTCGACGACGGTCCACAGCACCGCCAGCACACCGATGAGCAGTAACCAGTCCGCGGGCGTGGTCAGCGCCCCCGGCGGGCGGCCCGGCGCACGTAACGCGTACCGCCCCCGCGCGGCCCGGACCCCGCACCACACCAGGGTGGCCGCGAGCGCCCCGGCCGGGGCCCCGGGCTGCCCGTCGGCGCGGAGCACGAGCCAGGCGGGTAACCCCAGGCCGACGGATTCGACGCACACCACCAGGGACAGCAGGCCGGGGCCGCTGCCCGGTGCGCCGGCACCGCGCTCGCGCCGTACGGCCGGGACCTGCCGCGGGCGGCCGAGGTTCTGGCCGCGCGGAAGGCCGGACGAGGTCCGTGGTCGTGGCGCCCCCGCCAGTCCCACGGGCCTCGGTATATCGGATTCGGGTAGCTCGACATGCCCCATGAACCCCCCAGTCACAGTTGCATCGCCACAAACGGGGCGCATCCGCCGATCCTGTGGACTGACGGATGCGCCCTCGCTCGGTGCACGATATCCACACACATGGCATTTCGCTGGAGTTCCGGTGAAGTTCAGACAGTCTCGGTGATCCGGGACTCGTCCCGATCCGTACCGGATCTCAGGTTCTGTGCGCACCTGTTGGTATGTGTCACGTGCCTCAATCGGTTGGTGTGCGGATATGTACCTCGGTCCGCCAACTACCGTACGTGCTCGCGCGGTTGCGCGGGCGGTATTCGGACTGCTCGCCTCCGGACCCCGTCACGCCGTCTGGGAGAATGCGGTGCCGGGAGCACACGCCCGGCCACGAGTGGAAGAGGGACGTACGGTGACCCCCGCGGAGAAGAACTGGGCCGGCAACATCACCTTCGGCGCGAGGCGGTTGTGCGTACCGCGATCGGTCCGCGAACTGCGGGACACGGTGGCCGCCTCCGACGCGGTGCGCCCCCTGGGCACCCGGCACTCCTTCAACACGATCGCCGACACCACCGGCGACCACATCTCCCTCGCCGGTCTCCCACGCGTCGCGGACATCGACGCCGCGCGCCGGACCCTTACTCTTTCCGCGGGGCTCCGCTACGGCGAGTTCGCCGCGGAACTGCACGAGCGGGGATTCGCCCTGGCCAACCTGGGCTCGCTCCCGCACATCTCGGTAGCCGGTGCCGTCGCGACCGGCACCCACGGCTCGGGTGTGGGCAACCGCTCCCTGGCGGTCTCCGTACGCACACTCTCCCTGGTGACGGCCGACGGCGGGACGCGGACCCTGACGCGCACGGACGAGGACTTCGCCGGCGCGGTGGTGTCCCTGGGCGCGCTCGGTGTGGTCACCTCGCTGGAGCTGGACCTCGTGCCCGCCTTCGATGTGCGGCAGTGGGTGTACGAGGACCTGCCCGAGGCCACGCTGACCGCGCGGTTCGACGAGGTGATGTCCGCCGCCTACAGCGTCAGCGTCTTCACCGACTGGAGCCCCGGTCCCGTCGGCCAGGTGTGGCTGAAGCAGCGGGCGGGCGGTGAGGGTCCGGCCGGGATGTCCGCCGAGTGGCTGGGTGCCCGGCTCGCCGACGGCCCCCGGCACCCGATCCCCGGGGTGCCGGCCGTGAACTGCACGGAGCAGCGGGGTGTGCCCGGTCCCTGGTACCAGCGGCTGCCGCACTTCCGGATGGAGTTCACCCCGAGCAACGGCGACGAGCTCCAGTCGGAGTACTTCGTGGCCCGCGCGGACGCGGTGGCGGCGTACGAGGCCCTGGCCCGGCTGCGGGACCGGATCGCCCCGGTGCTCCAGATCTCCGAGATCCGCACCGTCGCCGCCGACGACCTGTGGCTGAGCCCCGCCCACGACAGGGACTCGGTGGCCTTCCACTTCACCTGGGTGCCGGACGCGGCGGCCGTCGCGCCGGTGGTGGCGGGGATCGAGGAGGCCCTGGCCCCGTTCGGCGCCCGCCCGCACTGGGGCAAGGTCTTCTCCACCGCTCCCGAGGTCCTGCGCACGCTGTACCCGCGCTACGCGGACTTCGAGGCGCTGATGCTCCGGTACGACCCGGAGGGCACCTTCCGCAACCCGTTCCTGGACCGCTGCTTCCGGCACTGACCCGGTTCAGCGGCTGCCGCGCTCGTCCCGTGCCCGGAACGGCCAGGCGCCTGTGGACCTGCCCGGGGCGAGCTGGTCCACCACCTCGGCCAGCTCCTCGCAGGCGTGCTCGATGCGGTGCCGGATGTTCTGCTGCTCCGCGACGACGGCGGCCAGCAGCAGGGCGGTGAGTGCCACGGCCCCGTTGAGCACCGTGAGGTTGATCATCACCTCCACGATGGTGTGATCCGCGAACGGACCGGCCCTGTCCGTTCCCGCCACGATCGCGAGGACGGACACCAGCATGGCGCAGGGGGCGCTGCCCGGGAGCTGGAAGCGCAGGGCGGCCCAGATGAGGATCGGGAACACCAGGTAGAGCATCGACAGCGAACTCCGGGTGGCCATCAGTGTGCCGGCGACCGCGACGACCGACAGCGCCCCGGCCTCCGTCCAGCGGTCCGTGAGCCGGGGCATCCGCACCCGTTCCAGCACCAGCAGGACGGGTGTGACCACCAGGACCCCCATGACGTCGCCGGCCCACCAGGCCGCCCAGACGGACCCGAAGTCGCCGGGAGGCAGTTTGCCGTCCGCCACGAGCATCCCGGTTCCCGCGGTCGCGCTGATCACCATGGCCGCCATCGCACCGAGGAACACCAGGACGACCCCGTCGCGCAGCCGGTCCAGCTCCTTGCGGAAACCGGCCCGGCGCAGCAGCAGATACGCGCACACGGGTGCGAGGGTGTTGCCCGCCGCGACGGCGAGGGTGGAGGGGGTGACCGTACCGCCCAGCATGGCGACGGCGGCCAGCGAGCCGAGCGCGATCCCCGGCCAGGCCCGCAGTCCCAGGTACAGCAGGCACCCCAGGGCGATCCCGGTCGGCGGCCACAACGGTGTGACCACGGCCCCGTGGACGGTCACCTGCCGCAGCAGCCCGAGCCGGGCCGCCCCGTAGTAGGCGGCGGCGACGGCCAGGACACGCAGGACCGCCACCACGTACCGGCGGGCCCTCTCACTGCGGATCACGGTTCTCATCAGACACCGGCCCGCCGCGCGCGGCGGTGTGACACGCCCCCGGCGCCCGCCTCATCCTCCGCCGGGCACACCGGGCCCGTGACGCAGGACGAGCACCGCCGCGTCGTCCTCGTGCCCGGTGTGCTCCGCCGAGCCCAGGATCGCGTCGGCCAGCACGTCCGCGTCCTCGGCCGGCCGGGCGCGCACGAGCCGCATCACCGCGTCCAGCCCGTCGTCCAGGGAGTACGAGGGGCCCTCCACTACGCCGTCCGTCAGCAGCACGAAGACGCCCTCGCCGGTCAGCCGGCGGGTGGTGACCGGGTAGTCCTCGCCGGACTGCACACCGAGCGGCAGCCCGCCCTCGTCCTCCGTGACGCCCGCCCGGCCGTCGGCGGTGGCCCACACCCCGGCCACATGCCCGGCGCGCGCGCTCCGCAGTTCCCGGGTGGCGGGGTCGATGTGGACGAAGGTGCAGGTGGCGAGCAGCCCGGAGTCCTCGGCGAGCAACAGGTCGTTGGTGCGGCTCATCACCTCGCCCGGGTCGGCCGCCGCCAGCGCGAGGGCGCGCATCGCGATGCGGATCTGCCCCATGAAGGCGGCCGCCTCGACGTCGTGACCCTGGACGTCCCCGATGGCGAAGGCCAGGGAGCCGTCGGGGAGCGCGAATCCGTCGTACCAGTCGCCGCCGATGTCCAGGCCGCTGCGCGCGGGGGTGTACCGCGCGGCGCTGCGCAGACCGGGCAGCGAGGGCAGGTCGGCGGGCAGCATCTCCCGTTGCAACGCCTCGGCCAGCTCCACTCGCGCCTGGTGCAGTTCCACCTCGCGGCGGGCCCGGGAGGTGAGGTCGTGGAGTGCGGTGAGCAGTTCGTCGGAGCTGGCCGACCGGGGAGGACGACGCCGGTTCATGGGCCGCTCCGCAGTGCAGGGGATGGCGAGCCGCATCCCGGGCCGGTCGGCCGAATGGCCGCTGCGACACGGCTGCCGCGGTCGTCGCTGTCCCTGCATCCTATTTCGGCGGGAGGCCGTACGCAGGCCGGGACGGCGGACGGGCGGCGGCGGCCGGTTGGGTGGATGCTGGAGACGGACCCGTGCGGCGGCCCGCGCCCGCCGGCCGGCGCGGGCGGGAGGTATGCGATGAACCGCACGCTGGAATGGACCGTGCGCGTCGAACTGTCGGAGGACGACGGGACGACCATGGCCGAGGCGGTGCTGGACACCGGCACCGCGAAACTCACCGGCCAGGGAATCGCCCGGTGCAGCCCCCAGGATTCCGACGTCCCCACGATCGGCGACGAGGTCGCGGCGAGCCGTGCGATGCACGATGTCGCCGGACAGCTGATGAGCGTGGCCGACCGTGCCATCGGCCGGTCCGGCGCGGGCCGGACGGAAGGCCAGGTGGAACCGCCCTACGCCTGGACCGATGCCACGGCCTGACAGCTCCGCACGGCCGCGCCCGGGTGTGTCCTCTTCGACGCGCGCTCCCGGCGGCCCGTAGCGTGGCCCCATGTGCTGGAGCGCGACCGCCGACCTCGTCGCAGGCGGCGCGGTGACGGCGATCGGCGTCGCCTGCGTCGCACGTGCGCGACGGGCCCGGGACCTGCCGCTCGCGGCGCTGCCCCTTCTCCTCGGCGCGCACCAGATCATCGAGTCCGCGGTCTGGCGGGCGAATGGCGGGAGTGGTCCCGCGACTCTCGCCTGGGCGGTGATCGCCCTGCCCCTGCTGCCGCTGTGGGTCCCGCTGGGCGTGCTGTGCGCCGCGCCGGAGCGCGCGCGGCGACGCCTCGCCGTGCCCGTCGCCGTCGGGCTGGTGACCGGTGCCGTTCTCGCGTACTGCCTGGCGACGCGTCCGGTGACCGCCCACGTGCGCGGCCACACCCTCGGCTATGCGGTGGACCTGCCGCAATCCCCGCTGCTGATCGCGGGCTACCTGGTGGCCACCATCGGCTCGCTGCTCCTGTCCGGCGACCGGCGCCTCGCCTGGCTCGGGGGACTCGTCGCGGGCGGGGCGGCGGTGTGCGCGGCCCTGTGGCGGTACGAGTTCATCTCCACGTGGTGTGCGTTCGCCGCCGTGTGCTCCGTCGTCCTGCTCGCCTGGTCCGGGCGGCCCGACATGACCGCCGGGCGGAAGCCGGGGCGGTAGGGGGCGCACCTCGCCCGGAGTTCGGGGGAACGTCTGTGCGCCCGTTCCGGCGGTAACGGAACAGGCATTCAACAGCCCGTTCGGTCTGTTTGTTACGAACCCGCAGGCCCCGCACGCCGGGTCCATGAACGGGCCACCGAACGGCGTCGCCCGTACGACGGACCCCGTCAACCCGGCGCGTGCGGCTGGGTGCAGCGGACAGGGATTGACAGGTACCCGTAGGTTTCCCTACATGCCGCCTACAGCCGTGTGTGACGGAAATGTCTGTACTTCGTAACAGGCCCCGATGCGTTCACCACGCCGTCGCCGACGGGGCCAAGGTGTGGCTCCCGGCATGACGCCGGGAACGAACAACCGCCCGGACCCGACCGGTCCGGGCCTGCATCTGAGGGGTCTTCATGTCCCGTACCGCACGGCGGATCACCGCCGCCGTCCTCGCTTCCGGCGCACTGGTCGCCGCCGCCGCCCTCCCGGCGGTCGCCGACGGCCACGACCACGGCCGGGGCCACCACGCCCCGCGTCCGACCGTCGTCCTGGGCAAGATCCAGTACGACAGCCCCGGTCGCGACAACGGCTCGAACCGGAGCCTGAACGGTGAATGGGTCACCGTCACCAACACCGGCCGGCACGCGGTGAACCTGCGCGGCTGGACGCTCAGTGACGCGAGCCACCGCACCTACGAGTTCGACCTGCGTCTGCCCGGCCGCTCCTCGGTGCGCGTCCACACCGGCGTCGGCCGCGACACCCGCCACGACGTCTACCAGGACCGGCACCACTACGTCTGGGACAACAGCGACACGGCCACCCTGCGCGACGCGCGCGGCCACCAGGTCGACTCCAAGTCCTGGGGCCGCCACCACCACGGCCCCCGTCGCTGACCCACCGGCGGCGGCCCGCTGAACCCGGGCCGCCGCCGTGTCCTCTCCCCGCGGCGCATCCCGGCCCACCAGGCCGGGGTGCGCCGCACCCGTATGGCCGGCACATGTGGCGCCGGCCGTCAGGTGTCCTCTTCCGGGATCTCCTGTTCCGTCCACAGGGCCTTGCCGCCGGTGCCGTACCGGGTGCCCCAGTGGCTGGCCAGCTGCGAGACGATGAACAGACCGCGCCCGCCTTCGTCGACCGTACGCGCGTGGCGCAGGTGCGGGGCCACCGGACTGGTGTCGTGGACCTCGCAGGTGAGGGTGCGGTCCAGCATCACCCGCAACTGCACGGGCGGTGTCCCGTACCGGACGGCGTTGGTGATCAGCTCGCTGACGATCAGTTCGGTCGCCTCGATGGTGTCCTCGTCGAGGTTCCAGCCCTCCAGCCGGTCCCGGACCAGGGTGCGGGCCATCGCGGGCGTCGTCCGGTCGTGCGCCAGCTCCCACGTCGCCACCCGGTCCGGCGGCACCACACCGGTCCGGGCGAGCAGCAGCGCGGCCCCGTCCGGATCGGCCTCGGCGGGCAGGTTGTACACGATGGCGTCGCACAGCTCCCCCAGCGGGCGCTCCGGAAAGGCCAGGGCCTCGCGCACCCGCTCCACCGACCGCTCCTCCGGCAGCAGGGACCCGGTCAGGAACGCCAGCACACTGCCCTCGTCGAGCCGCACGGAGCCGGTCGCGAAGGGCGCACTGTCCTCCGAGAAGAGGGCGGGCCCCTCCGGCACGTCCAGCTCCAGCGGTCTGCCGTCCGGCCCGACGGCGACCGGTGCGGGATGCCCGGCGCGTGCCACCGTGCACACCTGGGTGAACGGGTCGTAGACCGCGTACAGGCAGGTCGCGGTCAGCGGCTGGCGGTGCAGCGCGTCGCCGGGCGGCAGCGACCGGCGCTCGTCCGTCAGCCGGTCGGCCGTGTCGTTGAGCCGGGCCAGCACCTCGTCGGGTTCCAGGTCGAGTCCCGCCAGGGCGTGGATGACGGTGCGCAGCTGCCCCATCGTGATCGCGGTCTGCAGTCCGTGACCCGCCACATTGCCGATGATCAGCGCGGTCCGGGCGCCGGAGAGCCCGATGGTGTCGAACCAGCAGCCGCTGTTGCGGCCCGGCAGCAGCACATGTGCGGACTCGATCGCGATCCGCTCGCCGTCGTGCTGGGGGAGGAGCCGGCGCTGGACGGTCGTGGCGATCACGTGCTCCCGGGCGTAGCGCAGCGCGTTCTCGATGCTCAGCGCCGTATGGGCGGCGGCGGTCAGCGCGAGGGTGAGGTCGCGCTCGTTGAACGCATCGCCCCGCTGCCGGTACAGGCTCACCAGGCCGAGGACGGAGCCGTGCAGCTTCAGCGGGGCCACGATCAGGGAGTGGGCCCCGGTCGCCTCGATCATCCGCCGGGTCGCCGGGTCCGCGTCCAGCCACGGCGTGTCCGGGCCCAGCGCGACGAGCCGGGGCCGCAGATCGGTGACGGCCAGCGCGAACGGGGTCGCCTCGGGCAGCCGGCGCAGCTCACCGACCAGGCTGTCCGGCGCCGTCACCGTGCCCCGCACCGCCGCCCGGCGCAGCGGGACGTCCCGGTCCAGCGGGCTCAGCGGCGGATCGGCGCCGCGCAGGACCTCGTCCACCACCTCGACCACGGCCAGGTCGGCGAACTCGGGGACCAGCGCCGACACGAGCCCTTCGCAGGTCGCCGCCACATCGAGGGAGTGGCCCGCCCCTCTGCGTACCGCTGTCAGCACATCGGCCCTCACGTGCGCCTTGTCCCGTTCGTTGACGTCGACCACGGCCGCCAGCACACCGAGCGGACGGCCGTCGTCGGAATCCAGGCGGTGCAGGGTGACGTTCAGGCTGCGGGCGGGCCCCGTGGACAGGGCGAGACGTCCGCGGACCGGCCTGTTGACCAGGGGAGCGCCCGTCTTCAGGACCTGGCGCAGCAGCCGCTGTGCCCCCTCGGGATCGTCGAGCCGGTACGCCTCGGTGAAGTGCAGGCCGACGATCCGCTCGGGGTCCACCGCCTCGGTGAGGGCGTTGACCCGGACCACCCGCAGATCCGTGTCCAGGACGTGCAGGCCGACCGCGGACTGGCTGAAGAGGGTGTCCAGCAGCGCCTGGGCCATGGCGTCGCCCGTGTTCGCGCCCGGGGCCGTGGTACCGGTGTCCGACACGTCGCACCCCCAACGGGCTCCGCCACCCCTGTCGATCGGCAGCTCTCCGGACAGCCTGCGCGCCCCCGGTCCGCGCCCGCCACCGAGCGGCGCCGAACGGGTGAGCACCGGGGGATCCGCGCGGCGCGGCAACCTTTCCGCGCGCGGCGGCCACTGAGAAGTACCCCGCCCGCCCCCACTCCGGAAGGCACGTACCGTGGCTCTCGCGCATCCCCGCACATCCCGCAGACGCCGTACCACCCGGACCCGCACCCTGATCGGCGCCGTCACCGCCGGAATCCTCGCCGCGGCCGGACTGGCCGTCAGCGGCCAGATCTCGCACGCCGCGACCGCGCGCCAGGCAGAGGCGCTGGACCGGGGCGTCGTCAGCGTCCACACCGACGCCGGCAACCTCGTCAGCTGGCGCTGGCTCGCCACCGACGCCGACTCCGTCGCCTTCAACGTCTACCGCGCCGGTACGAAGGTGAACGCCTCGCCGGTCACCGGCTCGACCAACTACTTCCACGCCGGCGCCCCCAACTCCGCCGACTACACCGTGCGCGCGGTGGTCGGCGGCGTCGAGCAGGGCGACTCCGTGCACGCGATCCAGTTCCGCGCCGGCTACAAGGACGTACCCATCAGCCCGCCTCCGGGCGGCACGACCCCGGACGGCGTCGCCTACACCTACGAGGCCAACGACGCCTCCGTCGGCGACCTCGACGGGGACGGCGCACTCGACTTCGTACTGAAGTGGCAGCCCACCAACGCCAAGGACAACTCCCAGTCCGGCTACACGGGCAACACCGTCGTCGACGGCATCAAGCTCGACGGCACCCGGCTGTGGCGGATCGATCTGGGGCGCAACATCCGCTCCGGCGCGCACTACACCCAGTTCCAGGTGTACGACTACGACGGCGACGGCCGGGCCGAGGTGGCGATGAAGACCGCCGACGGCAGCGTCGACGGCCGGGGCACCGTGATCGGCAGTGCCTCGGCCGACCACCGCAACTCTTCCGGCTACGTCCTGTCCGGCCCGGAGTACCTCACCATGTTCAACGGCCTGACGGGCGCCGCCATGGGCACCGTCGACTACGTCCCCGCGCGCGGCACCGTCTCCTCCTGGGGCGACAGCTACGGCAACCGCGTCGACCGCTTCCTCGCCGGCACCGCCTATCTCGACGGCACCCGGCCCTCACTGATCATGGCCCGCGGCTACTACACGCGTACGGTGATCGCCGCCTGGGACTGGCGCGGCGGGGCCTTCACCCGGCGCTGGACGTTCGACACCAACAGCTCGACCAACAGCGGCCGGGGCTACGACGGACAGGGCAACCACCAGCTGTCGGTGGCCGACGTCGACGGCGACGGCAAGGACGAGATCGTCTACGGGGCCATGGCCGTCGACGACAACGGCAGTTCCCTGTGGACCACGAGGAACGGCCACGGCGACGCCATGCACGTCGGCGACCTGGACCCGTCGCGGCCGGGCCTGGAGGAGTTCAAGGTCGACGAGGACGGCTCGAAGCCCTCGTCCTGGATGGCGGACGCGAAGACCGGCCAGGTCATCTGGTCGACGCCCGCCGGAGGCGACAACGGGCGCGGCGTCAGCGACGACATCTGGGCGGGCAGCGCGGGCGCCGAGTCCTGGTCGTCCGCGGCCTCCGGGATACGCGACCCGCACGGCACGGTGGTCGCGAGCCGCAAGCCCTCCAGCACCAACTTCCTTGCCTGGTGGGACGGTGACACCACCCGGGAGCTGCTGGACGGCACCCACATCGACAAGTACGGCACCTCCGGCGACACCCGGCTGCTGACCGGCGCCTCGGTCCACTCCAACAACAGCACCAAGGCCACCCCGGTCATCTCCGGCGACCTGTTCGGCGACTGGCGCGAGGAGGTGGTCTGGGCGACGACGGACAACACCGCGCTGCGGATCTACTCGACGCCGTACGAGACCGGTACCAGGATCACCACACTGCTCCACGACACCACCTACCGCACCGCGCTGGCCTGGCAGAACACCGCCTACAACCAGCCGCCGCACCCCGGCTTCTTCATCGGCAGCGGCATGGCGACCGCCCCGAGGCCCACGGTGTTCACCCCCTGAGCGCGACCCGGCCCTCCCCGCAGCCGTGCGGGGAGGGCCGGGCACGCCGGGTCAGGCCTTCAGCGCCTCCGAGACCACGGCCTTGGCCTCCTCCTGGACCTGGGCCAGGTGCTCGGCGCCCCGGAACGACTCCGCGTAGATCTTGTACACGTCCTCGGTGCCGGAGGGGCGGGCCGCGAACCAGGCGTTCTCCGTGGTCACCTTGATGCCGCCGATCGCGGCGCCGTTGCCCGGCGCCGAGGTCAGCACGGCGGTCACCGGCTCGCCCGCGAGGGTGTCCGCGCCGACCTGTTCGGGGGAGAGGCGCGCCAGCACCGCCTTCTGCTCACGGTCCGCCGGCGCGTCGATCCGCGCGTACGCGGGCTCACCGAACCGGGAGGTCAGCGCGGCGTAGTGCCGGGACGGCGACTCACCGGTGACCGCCTGGATCTCGGAGGCGAGCAGGGCGAGCAGGATGCCGTCCTTGTCGGTCGTCCACACCGAGCCGTCGCGGCGCAGGAACGACGCCCCGGCCGACTCCTCGCCGCCGAAGCCCAGCGAGCCGTCGGCCAGCCCGTCCACGAACCACTTGAAGCCGACCGGCACCTCGACGAGCCGGCGGCCGAGGTCGGCGGCGACCCTGTCGATCATGCCGGAGGACACCAGGGTCTTGCCGATGCCCGCCCCGGACGGCCAGTTCTCCCGGTGCGCGTACAGGTAGTTGATGGCCACGGCGAGGTAGTGGTTCGGGTTCATCAGCCCGGCGTCCGGGGTGACGATCCCGTGCCGGTCGGCGTCGGCGTCGTTGCCGGTGGCGATCTGGTAGCGGTCGCGCTGCCCGATCAGCGAGGCCATCGCGTGCGGCGACGAGCAGTCCATCCGGATCTTCCCGTCCCAGTCCAGCGTCATGAACCGCCAGGTGGGGTCGGTCAGCGGGTTGACCACGGTCAGGTCGAGGCGGTGCTGCTCGGCGATCCGCCCCCAGTACGCGACCGACGCCCCGCCCAGCGGGTCGGCGCCGATGCGTACGCCGGCCTCGCGCACCGCGTCCAGGTCCAGGACGGAGGGCAGGTCCGACACATAGGTGCCGAGGAAGTCGTACCTGCCGGTCGTCGGGGCGGCGAGCGCCCGGGTGTACGGCACCCGGCGGACGTCCTTGAGTCCGCCGGTGATGATCTCGTTGGCCCGGTCCTGGATCCAGCCGGTCGCGTCCGACCCGGCCGGACCGCCGCTCGGCGGGTTGTACTTGAAGCCGCCGTCGCCCGGCGGGTTGTGGGACGGGGTGACCACCACCCCGTCGGCGAGACCGGAGGTACGGCCCCGGTTGTACGTGAGGATGGCGTGCGAGACCGCGGGCGTCGGGGTGTACCCGTCCTCGGTGTCGATCAGGACCCGCACGTCGTTGGCGGCGAACACCTCGAGGGCGGTGACCCGGGCCGGCTCCGACAGGGCGTGGGTGTCCGCCCCCAGGAACAGCGGCCCGTCCGTTCCCTGCTGGGCCCGGTACTCGCAGATGGCCTGGCTCGTCGCCGCGATGTGGTCCTCGTTGAACGCGGTGGCGGTCGACGAACCGCGGTGCCCGGAGGTACCGAACGCCACCCGCTGTCCGGGCTCCGCCGGATCGGGGTGCAGCGTGTAGTACGCCGTCACCAGCCGTGCCACATCGGTCAGGTCCTCGGGGCGCGCCTGCTGTCCGGCTCGTGCGTGCGGCATCTGCCACTCCTCCGTATCGGTCGGTCGGTGCGATCTGCCCGTGCGGTCATTTTCGCGGGTCGTGACCTTCGGCGGGCGCCCGCCCCGCCGTGCCGACGGCCACCGCCGCCGCGTACCCGGCGGGGACGGCGACATCGGTGACGGACCAGCCCGGCGGGTCCAGGGGGAGCGGGCCGGTGCCGACGTGCTCGCGGTTCAGTCCGCCGGCGAGGCCCACCCCCTCACCCTTGAGGTAGGCCTCCTTGCGGGTCCACACCCGGGCGAAGGCGGCGAGCCGCTCCGGCTGCGGCAGCGCGGCCAGTTCGGCGGCCTCGGCCGGGTGCAGCTGTCCCGAGATCTCCGCCACCACCCGCGCCTCGGGGACGCGCTCCACGTCCACCCCCACCGGTGCGTCGGCGAACGCCAGCAGCGCGACGCCCCGGGTGTGCGAGAGCGAGAAGTGCGTCCCGCCGCCGGTCGCCGGGCGGCCGTGCGGACCGCCGCAGGACGGGCAGCGCTCCCGGGTCAGCCGTACGGCGTCCGGCGCGACGCCCTGGTGCGCGCCGAGCAGCAGGCGCAGCGCCACATGCGCGGCGGTGTAGCAGTCGCGGTCGGCCGGGAAGGCCAGCTTCTCCACCCGGGCGCGTTCCGAGGAGTCGAGGATGCCGGGCGCGAGCGACCGCGCGGCTCCGGCGGCCCGGTCCGTGTCCACCAGCCACACGGAGGGTGCGCCCGGCCGCCAGGAGGGGGCGGGCCCCCGGTAGCCGTCCTCGGTCAGTGTGAACACGTGGGGCTGGTACACCGTTACGTCGTTTCCTCGGCAGGGACGGGCACCGCGCGCGGGCACCGGCGGTACGGGGGGCGCTCTTATCCTATGGAGATCCGCGACGGGCCCGACGTAAGTTCGATCACCGTGTGCCCCGCACCTGGGCGGCGGCCACTCGGACAGGAGAGAACCCATGCCGTCGGACAGCCCCTCCACCGTGCTCCGGAAGGCCCGCGCGGACGACGCCGGCCCGCTGACCCGGCTCTTTCTCGCCTCCCGCGCCGCCGCCATGCCGTACCTGGCGCGGGTGCACAGCGACGAGGCGACCCTCGCCTGGATGACGCATGTGGTGCTGCCCGGCACCGATGTCCGGGTGGCCGAGACGAGCGAGGACGGGCGGACCCGGATCGCCGGCTTCATCTCGCTGGACGGCACGGAGCTGGAGCACCTCTACATCGCCCCCGGCCTGCGCCGCCGCGGCATCGGTACCCTCCTGCTGGAGGCGGCCAAGGAGGCCGGACCGGAGGGGCTCACCCTGTACACCTTCCAGCGCAACACCGGGGCGCGTGCCTTCTACGAGCGCCACGGTTTCACCGCGGTCGCGTTCGACGACGGCAGCCGCAACGAGGAGAAGGAGCCGGACGTCCGGTACCGGTGGAGCCCCGCCGGGTGAGCCTTTCCGGCTGACGAACGAACAGGACGAAGGGCGGGTCCGCGGAGGCGGGCCCGCCCTTCGCCGTGCCCGGAGCACCCCGGGCGGTCACCCCTCCCAACTGGCAGCTTTCAGCGGCTTGCACGAAGACGCAAATTCCTTGCAGCGGCGACCGGCTCCGGAGGGTCTGATCAGTGCGCCAGTAATTGCCCTTAATGTCAGGACAGTTGGTGTCGGCGCACCCGACCTGCGTAGGTGCCGACTTCTGCCGGAACGGTGGACTCCATGTCAATTCTCTGCAACTCTCTGACCGCAAAACGCAAAAGGTCATCCTGTCGGTGCAGAAATTCATGTACGGGCAGGTTTCGCAGACTGAGCCGCGCCTCGGCCACCTCGCGCCGAGGCAGCAGATCGGGGACAGATGAGAACGCGACGCTGGAGATGGCGGATCCTTTCCGCGACCGTCTCCACCAGCCTGATGATGGTCGCCTGGCCGGCGCTGAACGCCTCGGCCGCCGGCGGCCCGAACATCGCTGCCGGCCACCGCGCCGCCGCGAGCAGCGGGAAGTCCGCCGGGAACATCGCCGACGGACAGCAGTCGACGTACTGGGAGGGGTCGGGCAAGTCCCTGCCCCAGTGGGTGCAGAGCGACCTGGGCAAGGTCACCCGCATCGACCAGGTCACGCTGAAGCTTCCCGCCGACTGGTCGGCCCGCCGCCAGACGCTCTCCCTCCAGGGGAGCGTCGACGGCACCAGCTTCTCCACGCTGAAGACCTCGGCCTCCTACGCCTTCGCGCCGGGCAGCTCCAACAAGGTCACCATCAGCTTCCCGGCCACCCAGGCCCGTTTCGTACGGGCCGACATCACCAAGAACACCGCCTCCGACAACGGCCAGCTCGCCGAGCTCGAGGTCCGGGCGGCCGCCGAGTCCTCGGTGAACCTCGCAGCCGGGCGCCCGCTCACGGCCAGCAGCTACACCCAGACGTACATCGCGGCCAACGCCAACGACGGCAACCGGGCCAGCTACTGGGAGAGCCGCAACAACGAGCTGCCGCAGTGGCTCCAGGCCGACCTCGGCTCGTCCGTACGGGTCGACCGCGTGGTGCTGCGGCTCCCCGACGGCTGGGAGACCCGCAGTCAGACGCTGAAGATCCAGGGCAGTGCCAACGGCTCGGACTTCACCGACCTCACCCAGGCCACGGCGTACACCTTCAGCCCCGGCTCCGGCGAGACGGCGACGATCACCTTCGACGCCACCACCACCCGCTACGTCCGCGTCCTGGTCAGCGCCAACACCGTCCAGCCCGGCGCCCAGGTCTCCGAGCTGGAGGTCTACGGCCCCGAGTCCGGTGACACGCAGGCGCCGAGCGCCCCGACGCAGCTGGCGTACACCGAACCGGCCACCGGGCAGATCAAGCTGACCTGGAAGGCGTCGACGGACGACACCGCCGTCACCGGGTACGACATCTACGCCGACAACACCCTGCTGACCAGCGTCGCCGGTGGTGTCACCACCTACACCGACACCCGCCCGGCCGGCACCACCGTCTCGTACTACGTCCGGGCCAGGGACGCCGCGGGCAACGTCTCGGGCAACAGCAACACCGTGACCCGCGGCGGGAGCACCGGGGACACCCAGGCGCCCACCGCACCGGCGAACCTGAGCTTCACCGAGCCCGCCTCCGGACAGATCAAGCTGGTCTGGACGGCGTCCAGCGACAACAAGGGCGTCACCGGGTACGACATCTACGCCAACAACGTGCTGCGCAAGAGCGTGGCCGGCGATGTCACCACGTACACCGACACCCAGCCCGCCGGCACCACCGTGTCGTACGTCGTACGGGCCAAGGACGCGGCGGGCAACGTCTCCGGCGACAGCAACACCGTCACCCGCAACGGCTCCACCGGCGCGGCCTCCAACCTCGCTGTCGGCAAGCCCATCACCGCCTCCTCCGTGGTGCACACCTTCGTCGCGGAGAACGCCAACGACAACCAGCTCTCCACCTACTGGGAGGGCGCGGGCGGCAGCTACCCCAACACCCTCACGGTGAAGCTGGGCGCCAACGCCGACACCCAGAGCGTCGTCGTGAAGCTCAACCCGGACAGCAGCTGGGGAGCCAGGACCCAGAACATCCAGGTCCTCGGCCGTGAGCAGAGTGCCTCGTCCTTCACCGGCCTGGTCGCCGCCAAGGACTACGCGTTCAGTCCGGGCAGCGGCAACACGGTGACGATCCCGGTCGATGCCCGGGTCGCCGACGTCCAGCTGAAGTTCACCTCCAACACCGGCGCGCCCGCCGGGCAGGTCGCGGAGTTCCAGGTGCTGGGCGCTCCGGCACCCAACCCGAACCTCCAGGTCAGCGCGTTGACGGCGAGCCCGGCCGCACCCGTCGAGTCGGACCCGGTCACGCTCACCGCGACGGTGCGCAACACCGGCGCCGTCGCCGCTCCGGCCGGTAAGCTGGAATTCCGGCTCGGCGGCACCAAGGTCGCCACCGCCGACGTGGGCGCGCTCGCCGCCGGGGCCTCCACGCAGGTCACTGCCGGTATCGGGGCGCGGGACGCGGGCACGTACACGCTGAGCGCGGTGGCCGACCCGGACAACCAGATCATCGAGCAGAACGAGACCGACAACACGTACACCAGCGCCTCCGGCCTGGTCGTGAAGCCGGTCGCCAGCTCCGACCTGGTGCCCGCGGTCGCCACCTCGCCGTCCGCCCCGGCCCAGGGTGACAACGTCGCCTTCTCCGTCGCCATCCGGAACCAGGGCACGGTCGCCTCGGCCTCGGGCGGTCACGCCGTCACCGTGACCCTGCTCGACGCCAAGGGCGCCACGGTGAAGACCCTCACCGGCAGCTACAACGGCTCGATCGCCGCGGGTGCCACCAGTTCCCCGGTGAACCTGGGCTCCTGGACGGCGGTCAACGGCTCGTACACCGTGAGGACGGTCGTCGCGGACGACGCCCAGGAACTCCCGGTCAAGCGCGAGAACAACACCGTCACCAGCTCGTTCTTCGTCGGGCGCGGTGCCAACATGCCGTACGACACCTACGAGGCGGAGGACGGCGTCACCGGCGGCGGCGCGAAGGTCGTCGGGCCGAACAGGACCGTCGGCGACGTGGCGGGCGAGGCGTCGGGCCGCAAGGCCGTGACGCTGAACGACACCGGCAACTACGTCGAGTTCACCACCCGGGCGAGCACCAACACCCTGGTGACCCGCTACTCCATCCCGGACTCGGCGGGCGGCGGCGGCATCGACTCCAAGCTCAACATCTACGTGGACGGCACCTTCCTCAAGGCGATCGACCTCACCTCGAAGTACGCCTGGCTGTACGGCGCCGAGACCGGCCCCGGCAACTCCCCGGGCTCCGGTTCACCCCGGCACATCTACGACGAGGCCAACGTGATGCTGGGGAAGACCGTCCCGGCGGGGAGCAAGATCCGGCTCCAGAAGGACGCGGCGAACACCAGCACCTACGCGATCGACTTCATCAGCCTGGAGCAGGCCACCCAGATCGCCAACCCGGACCCGGCCGCCTACGCCGTTCCGACCGGATTCACCCACCAGGACGTCCAGAACGCCCTGGACAAGGTGCGGATGGACACCACGGGCAAGCTGGTGGGCGTCTACCTGCCGGCCGGCGACTACGAGACCGCGAGCAAGTTCCAGGTCTACGGCAAGGCCGTCAAGGTCATCGGTGCGGGGCCCTGGTACACCAGGTTCCACGCGCCCTCGACGCAGGAGAACACCGACATCGGCTTCCGGGCCGAGGCCAGTGCCAAGGGGTCCACGTTCGCGAACTTCGCGTACTTCGGGAACTACACCTCGCGCATCGACGGACCGGGCAAGGTGTTCGACTTCTCCAACGTCTCGGACATGGTGATCGACAACGTCTGGAACGAGCACACGGTGTGCCTCTACTGGGGCGCCAACACCGACAGCATCACCATCAAGAACTCCCGTATCCGCGACACGTTCGCCGACGGCATCAACATGACCAACGGCTCGACGGACAACCACGTCGTCAACAACGAGTCGCGGGCCACCGGTGACGACAGCTTCGCGCTGTTCTCGGCGATCGACTCCGGCGGCGCGGACATGAAGAACAACGTCTACGAGAACCTCACCTCCCTGCTGACCTGGCGCGCGGCGGGTGTGGCCGTCTACGGCGGCTACGACAACACCTTCCGCAACATCCGCATCGCGGACACCCTGGTGTACTCCGGGATCACGGTCAGCTCGCTGGACTTCGGCTACCCGATGAACGGTTTCGGGACCGGTCCGACGACGGTCGAGAACGTCTCCGTGGTCCGCTCCGGCGGTCATTTCTGGGGTACGCAGACCTTCCCCGGCATCTGGCTGTTCTCCGCCTCCAAGGTCTTCCAGGGCATCCGGATCAACCACGTCGACATCGTCGACCCGACGTACAGCGGCATCATGTTCCAGACCAACTACGTGGGAGGCCAGCCGCAGTTCCCGATCAAGGACACCATCCTGACCGACATCTCCATCTCCGGCGCGCACAAGAGCGGCGACGCCTTCGACGCCAAGTCCGGGTTCGGGCTGTGGGCCAACGAGATGCCGGAGGCGGGCCAGGGGCCGGCCGTCGGTGAGGTCACCTTCAACGGGCTCAGGTTCAGCGACAACGCCCAGGACGTGAAGAACACGACGTCCACCATGAAGATCAACATCAACCCGTAGCAACCACCGCACACAGGGGCGCCGTCCGGTCCGCCGGGCGGCGCCCCGTGCTGTCCGCACGCCGTGTTCCGCATGCGACGTACGAATGGCTGTCAAACTTTTACGAAAACTGCGCGAGATATTGCGTTCACATGTCGACGCTGGTTGAGTGTGCCACGCCCCGGCAGTCAGTCGGCCGAGGGCCATCCACGCTCATGCCCGAAGGGGACCATCGATGAGAAGTGCTGGGTTGCGCCGCACACGCCGTATCAGCCGTGCCTCCGCGGCTGCCCTTGTCACCGCACTTGCCCTGACCTCGCTCGCCTCCTGCGGCACGAGCAGCAGCAAGGACGACGACTCGAGCAGTTCGTCCAAGGGTTCGTCCGACCCTTCGGCTCCGCTGGACCCGAAGACCAAGGTGACGATCTCCATCGACTGCATGCCGCCGGCGGCCAAGGCCGCGGAGCTGCGTGAGTGGAAGGAGGACATCAAGACGTTCCACGCGAAGTACCCGAACGTCACGATCAACGGGAAGTCCACCCCGGGCCAGTGCAACGAGCCGCCCCGCTTCACGGCCATGCTGAAGGGGAAGTCGCAGCCCGACGTCTTCTACGCCTACTTCAGCGACCTCCAGCAGGTCCTGGACAACGACGGGGCCGAGGACATCTCCGCGTACGTCACCGACAAGACGGTCCCCGCGCTGAAGGACATCCAGCCCCAGGTCGTCGACGTGGCCCGCAAGGACGGCAAGCTCTACGGCCTGCCGACCAGCAACTACACCATGGGCCTGATGATCAACCGGAAGCTGTTCAAGCAGGCCGGTCTCGACCCGAACACCCCGCCGGCCACCTGGGACGAGGTCCGCGCCGCCGCGAAGAAGATCGCGGGCCTCGGCAAGGGCATCTCGGGCTACGGCGAGTACAGCGCCGGCAACAACGGCGGCTGGCACTTCGCCGCCACCCAGTTCGGTCTCGGCGGAGAGGTCGTCGACGCCTCCGGCAAGAAGGCCGCCTTCAACAACGAGACCGGCAAGCAGGTCCTCCAGCAGCTGCACGACATGCGCTGGGAGGACGACAGCATGGGCAAGACCCAGCTGCTCAAGTGGGGCGACCTCCAGAAGCAGATAGCCAGCGACAAGCTCGGCATGTTCCTCGCCGCCCCCGACGACATCGCCTACATGGTGCAGCAGCTCGGCGCCCAGTACGAGACCTTCGGCCTGGGCCCGATCCCCGGCGCCAAGGGCACCCTCTTCGGCGGCAACAACTACCTGATCAAGAAGGGCAGCTCGCCCGACCAGATCAAGGCCGCCATCGCCTGGCTCAACTTCAAGAACCTCAGCCCCGGCAAGGGCCAGTTCGACTGGGCCCGCACCAAGGCCGACAAGCTCCCCGTCGGCCTCCCGCAGCCGAACTTCTTCCTCGGCGAGAGCAAGACCAAGGACGACGCCGCGCGCACCGAGAACGCGACGATGCCCGTCGAGAACTTCAAGGCCTTCATGGACAACCCCGTCCCCGGCAAGGCCGAGCCGCCGAAGGCCCAGGAGATCTACAAGATCCTCGACAACGCCATGTCCGGTGTTCTGACCAACAAGAACGCCGACATCGACAAGCTGCTCTCCACCGCCGAGCAGCAGGTCAACCAGGTCCTGGCGAACCAGTAACGGACGCGCGGGGCCGGGTCACGCGGACCCGGCCCCGCATCCGCCCCCGTCCGCTGCCGCGCTCGCAGCACACCGGCACCGAGGAGACACCATGTCGGCCCCAACCCTGTCCCCCCGCAAGGCGACCAGGCCTCGCCCAGGACACCCCGGCACCGCCCGCCAGGACTCCGCCCGCGAGGAGTTCCTGCGCGCCCTGCGCCGCAACATCTCGGCGCACGGCTTCCTGATCGGAGCGGTGCTCTGCTTCTCGCTCTTCTCCTGGTATCCGATGGTCCGGGAATTCATCCTGGCCTTCCAGAAGAACGAGGACGGCACCACCACCTGGGCCGGCTGGTCCAACCTCACGTACGTCTTCAACGACCCGGCCTTCTGGCAGGCCTGGCGCAACACCCTCCTGTTCACGGTGCTCGCCCTGCTCCTCGGCTTCGTCGTCCCGTTCGCCGTCGCCGTGGTGCTCAACGAGTTCCGGCACGGCCAGGGCTACCTGCGGCTGCTCGTCTACCTCCCCGTGATGCTGCCGCCGGTCGCCTCGGTCCTGCTCTTCAAGTACTTCTACGACCCCGGCTACGGCCTCTTCAACCGCATCCTGGGCATCTTCCACCTGCCCGAGCAGCAATGGCTCCAGGACACCAGCACCTCCATGCTCTCCGTCGTCATCGCGGCGACCTGGATGAACATGGGCGGCGCCACCCTCATCTACCTCGCCGCGCTCCAGGGCATCCCCGGCGAGCTGTACGAGGCCGCCGAACTCGACGGCGCGGGGCTGCTGCGCAAGATCTGGCACGTCACCATCCCGCAGACCCGCCTCATCCTCTCGCTGCTGCTGCTCATGCAGATCATCGCGACGATGCAGGTCTTCACCGAGCCCTTCCTGCTCACCAACGGCGCCGGACCCGAGGGCTCCACCACCACCGTCGTCTACCTCATCTACCAGTACGCCTTCAACTTCAACAACTACGGCAGCGCGGCGGCACTCGGCCTCGTCCTGCTCGTCGTCCTCGCGGGATTCTCCGCGGTGTACGTACGACTGAGCCGCAGCAGCGAAGACTAGGACGGGAGCACGACCATGGCATCGAACACGCTTGTCTCCCGGCGCGGGAGCACGTCGCGCAAGTCCGCACGGCGCAGGTCCGAGGGCGCGGCCGAACGCGCCCGCCAGCGCACCCTGATCTCGCCGGCCCAGCTCGGCCGCCCCCGCGGCAAGGCGGTCTACTGGATCGTCTTCGGCCTGGTGATGGTCCTGTTCACGGCGGTCTTCCTCGGCCCCCTGTACTGGATGGTCACCGGCGGTCTGAAGACCACCCAGGAAGTGGTGCAGAGCCCGCCCACGGCCTTCCCCAGCTCCATCCACACCGAGAACTACAGCCAGGCCTGGACCGTCATGGACCTGTCCAAGCTGCTGTTCAACACCCTGTACTACGCCTTCGGCGCGCTCGCCTTCCAGCTGATCTTCGACGTCGCCGCCGCCTACTCGCTGTCCAAGCTGCGGCCGGTGTTCGGCAAGGTCATCCTCGGCATGATGCTGGCCACCCTGATGATCCCGGCCACCGTGCTCGTCGTCCCGCAGTACCTCACGGTCCTGGACGTGCCCCTGATCCAGCGCAACCTCGTCAACTCGCCCTGGGCGATCTGGCTGCCGTCGGTCACCAACGCGTTCAACATCTTCCTGCTGAAGCGGTTCTTCGACTCCATCCCGGGCGAACTCCTCGACGCCGCGGCCATGGACGGCGCCTCACCCCTGCGCACCCTGCGCTCGATCATCCTGCCCATCTCCCGGCCGATCCTCGGGGTCGTCTCCATCTTCGCCGTCGTCGGCGTGTGGAAGGACTTCCTCTGGCCGATGCTCACCCTGCCCGACCCGGGCAAACAGACCCTCAACGTGGGCATCTACTCCCTGGCCAGCGGTGTACCGGAGAACGTGCTCATCGCCGCACTCACCATCGCGTCGATCCCGACGCTGCTGATCTTCCTGCTCTTCCAGCGCAACATCATGAGCGGTCTCACCGCGGGCGGCCTCAAGGGCTGACACCCGCCCTCCGCAGCCGCCTTCCCCTCAGCACTCCGCCGCCGGCCCACCCATCCTGCCCCGCCTGCACGGGCCGGCGGCGGAGTCCCACCTGCCCGAAAGGAACGCCACGTGGCAGCCAACCGTCCGTCCGAGGCCACCGCACCCTGGTGGCGCGACGCCGCCATCTACCAGATCTACGTACGCAGCTTCGCCGACGGCGACGGCGACGGCACCGGCGATCTGGCAGGGGTACGGGCCAGGCTGCCCTACCTCGTCGAACTGGGCGTGGACGCCCTCTGGTTCACCCCCTGGTACCTCTCGCCGCTGGCCGACGGCGGCTACGACGTGGCCGACTACCGCACGATCGACCCCGCCTTCGGCACCCTCGCCGAAGCCGAGAAGCTCATCGCCGAGGCCCGTGAACTGGGCATCCGCACCATCGTGGACATCGTGCCCAACCACGTCTCCGACCAGCACGCCTGGTTCCGCGCCGCCCTCGAAGCCGGCTCCGGCAGCCCCGAGCGCGACCTCTTCCACTTCCGCAAGGGCCGCGGTGCCAACGGCGAGATCCCGCCCAACGACTGGGTCTCCGAGTTCGGCGGCACCCCCTGGACCCGGCTCGACGACGGCGAGTGGTACCTCCACCTCTTCGCCACCCAGCAGCCCGACCTCAACTGGGCCCACCCCGCCGTCCGCCGCGAACACGAGGACGTCCTGCGCTTCTGGTTCGAACGCGGCGTCGCCGGCGTACGCATCGACTCCGCCGCCCTGCTCGCCAAGGACCCGGCGCTGCCCGACTTCGTCATCGGCACCGACCCGCACCCCTTCGTCGACCGCGACGAACTCCACGACATCTACCGCTCCTGGCGCGCCATCGCCGACGAGTACGGCGGCGTCTTCGTCGGCGAGGTGTGGCTCCCCGACACCGAGCGCTTCGCCCGCTACCTGCGCCCCGACGAGCTGCACACCGCCTTCAACTTCAACTTCCTCGCCTGCCCCTGGGAGCCGGAGAAGCTGCGCGGAGCCATCGACGACACGCTCGCCGAGCACGCCTCGGTCGGCGCCCCCGCCACCTGGGTGCTCTGCAACCACGACGTGACCAGGACCGTCACCCGCTACGGCCGCGAGGAGACCGGGTTCGACTTCGCGGCCAAGGCCTTCGGCACCCCCACCGACCTGGCCCTCGGCACCCGCCGGGCCCGCGCCGCCGCCCTGCTCTCGCTGGCCCTGCCCGGCGCCGCCTACCTCTACCAGGGTGAAGAACTCGGGCTGCCCGAGGCCGACATCCCGCTGGACCGCATCCAGGACCCGATGCACTTCCGCAAGAACGGCACCGACCCGGGCCGGGACGGCTGCCGCGTGCCCATGCCCTGGGCGGCGGCCGAGCCGTACGCCGGATTCGGCGCCACCGCGGAGCCGTGGCTCCCGCAGCCGGACGGCTGGTCCGGATACGCCGCCGACATCCAGAACGGCGACCCCGACTCCATGCTCAGCCTCTACCGCGAGGCCCTGCGGCTGCGGCGCACCGAGCCGGGCTTCGGGACCGGGGGAGAGCCCGGCATCCAGCGTCTGACCTGGCTGGACGCCGCGCCCGGGGTACTCGCCTTCGCCCGGACCGACGGACTCCTGTGCGTCGTCAACCTGGCCGCCGAGCCCGCGGACCTGCCCCCGCACACCGCGGTGCTGCTCACCAGCGCGCCCCTGGACGAGACCGGCCGCCTCCCGCAGGACACGGCGGTGTGGCTGCGCGCCTGACGACGCCACCGGCCGCACGGCGGCGGACGGGCCCGGCCGCGTGGGAGCGCGACCGGGCCCGTGCGGCAGGATCGCGGGCGCGCGGGTGCTGCGGCACAGTGGGCATATGGACGCTCCGAACGATCTGAATGCCCTCGCCGCCGAGCACCTGGCCGCCGCCCGCGAAGCCCCGCACGGCCGCAGCGCCCACCTCCTGCTCCACCAGGACCCGCTGCGGCAGACCGTCATCGCGCTCACCTCGGGCTCCGCGCTGGACGAGCACAACGCCCCGCCCGCCGCCTCGCTCCAGGTCCTGCGCGGCTCCGTCCGCCTCACCGCCGCGTCCGGCGACGTGGAACTGACACCCGGACGGCTGCACCCGATCCCGCAGGAGCGGCACGGGCTGCTCGCCCTGGAGGACGCCGTCGTCCTCCTCACGGCCGTCAACCCCTGAGACCACCCTTGTGGGAGCGCTCTCAGAGTCGGCAGGATGAGCCCGTGACGATCCTTCCCGGCCCACGGGCCTACCGACCCGACGACAGCGCCGCCCTCTCGGACATCTGCATACGCACCGCCGCCGGCGGCAGCGACGCCCGGGAGATCTACCCGGACCACGAGCTGGTGCCGGCCATCTTCGCCACGCCGTACGCGTACCTGGAACCCGAGCTGACCTTCGTCCTCGACGACGGCACGGGCCGCCCGGTCGGCTACATCCTCGGCACCGCCGACACCCCGCGCTTCGTCAAGGAGTTCCGCGAGCGCTGGCTGCCGCTGGTCGCCGACCGCTACCCGCTCCCCGACGGCCCGCCGCAGAGCCCGAGCGACGAGATGACCACCCTCCTGCACGACCCGGAGCGCATGCTCCTGCCCGAACTCGCGGACCACCCCGCCCACCTGCACATCGACCTGCTGCCCGACTGGCAGCGCAAGGGGTACGGGAGGGTGCTGATGAACACCTTCCTCGCGGCGCTGCACGCCCGGGGCGTCCAGGGCGTCCACCTCTCCATGCTCACCTCCAACACCCCGGCCAGGGCCTTCTACGACCGGCTCGGCTTCACCGAGACCGCCGTCCCGGACCCCGGCCCGGTCACCTACCTCGTACGCGGAACGCAGCCGGATCTCTAGCCTGCCTCCCGTCCGTCTCCAGCGGGATTCCGCTCCGGCGGGTGCCGCCCGCATTTGCTGGGCAGGTACTCGTCGACCGCCGCCACCCGGGCGGCGGGTCCCGGGTGGGAGGCGTGTGACGTGAGCGAGCGGACCGAGTGGCAATTCACCGACGACCGGGGCCAGTTGTCGGCAACCGAGGAGCGCCCGCAGCGGGTGCTCGCGTACATCCAGGCCGGGGCGACCCTGTGGGACCACGGGATACTCCCGGCCGGGCTCTTCGGCTCCGGCCACGACGACCCGGCCGCGCCCGACCCCGCGAAGACCGGGTCGCTGCCCCTGGACGGCATCGCGTACGCCGGTGCGGGCATCACCCTGGACGAGGACGCCTTACTGGCCTGCGCACCGGACCTCGTCGTCGCCGTCAGCTACGGCGGCGGCCAGGTCTACGGCCTCGACCCGGAGACGGCCAAGCACCTGGAGGGCCACGTCCCGGTCGTCGTCATCGACGTGGGCCAGGCGCGGACCCTCGCCGAGATCGGTGACCGGTTCGCGGAGCTGGCCCGTTCGCTCGGCGCCGAGGAGCCCGCGGCGGCGACCGCGGAACTGGACGCCGCGCGGGCCAGGCTGCGCGCGCTCACCGCCGGCCCGGACCGGGCGAGGGTCCTCGCCCTGTCACCGGCCGGCCAGGAGCAGGCCCATCTCGCCCGCCCCCGCATGTGGCCCGAACTGCGGGTCCTCGCCGACCTGGGCGTCGGCCTCCTGGAGCCGGCGGAGGGCCCCGGAGCCAACTGGTCCACGACGGCCTATGCCGAGGCAGCCGGCCTGCGCCCGGACGTCGTCCTCGCCGACGTCCGGGTCAACGCCACACCGCTGGAGGAGCTGCGCGACAACGCAGGCTGGGCGGCGGTCGCCGGAGCCGCCCGGGTGGTTCCGTGGAACCCGGAGCCGGTGTGCAGCGCGCATGCCCACGCCCGTTTCCTGGAGCTGGTGGCGGACGCGCTGGACGCGTAGGGCGAGCCGGGCTTCGCGTGCCGGGCGGAACCTCGTGAACAGGAGCCGGGCCGCGCCGGGCCCGCCCTCCCGCGCGCCGGCGGCCCGCCGCGTGCGAAGGTGCTTCCGGGTGCCCGGAGACCGTACGGGAGGCCGGACGCCCCGTCACCCGTCACCGCACCCCGGGAGATCCCGCGCCCATGCCCGACCGCCCCGATTTCCTGGTCATCGGTGAATGCGTCGCCGACATCGTCCGGCTCCCGGGCGCCCCCGACCGGGTCCATCCCGGGGGCAGCCCGGCCAACGTGGCCCACGGCCTGGCCAGGCTCGGCCACGACGCGGCCCTGCTCACCCAGCTGGGCGCGGACGACAACGGGCGGCTGATCCGCGCACACCTCACCGGTGCAGGGGTCGAGGTGCTTGACGACGACGCGACCGCCCCCACGCCGTCGGCCGTCGTGACCCTGGACGACGAGGGCCGGGCCTCGTACGCGTTCGAGATCACCTGGTCCCTGGGCCCGGTCACCCTGGACCGCCGGCCCCGGCACGTCCACACCGGGTCGATCGCGGCGGTGACCGCACCGGGGGCGGCCACGGTGCTCGCCGCCGTCGAGTCGCTGCGGACGGCCGCCACCGTCAGCTACGACCCCAACGTGCGGCCCGCGCTGATGGGGGAGCACGAGGCCGCCGTGCGCCGGGTCGAGCGGTGCGTCGCTCTCAGCGACGTCGTCAAGGCGAGCGACGAGGACCTGGGCTGGCTGTATCCGGGCCGGGAACCGGAGGACGCCGCCGAGCGGTGGCTCGCCGCCGGACCGGCCCTCGTCCTCGTCACCCGGGGCGGCGAAGGGGCCACGGCGCTGCTGCCCGGCGGACGGGTGGACATCGGCGCCCTCCCCGTGGACGTCGTCGACACCGTGGGCGCGGGGGACGCCTTCATGTCCGGCATCCTGCACGCCCTCGCCGCCCACGGCCTGCTCGGCGAGGCCGGCCGGGAACGGCTGCGCGCACCGGACCGGGACACCGTGAGCGACGTACTGCGCCACGCGGCGGCGTCGGCGGCCGTCACCGTCGCCCGTGCCGGCGCCAACCCGCCCGACGAGTCCGAACTGCGCGCCGCCCTCGCCCGGCACTGAACGGGCCGGGACACACCGTCGTCCCGCATCCGGAGCACCGCGCCCGCACCCTCGGCGGGCCCCCGCGCGTTCCCCTTTCGCGAAGGCCGGACGAGACAGGTGCCGGCGGGACAAGGACCGGACGGGACAGGTGCCGGCGGGACAAGGACCGGACGGGACAGGTTCCGGACGAGGACAGGGTTCCGGACCAGGACAGGGGAGGGCCGCGGCATGGCGCGGGATGCGAGGACGACGACCGTGGTGACCGGGCTGGGCCTGGTCACCCCCGTGGGCGACGACGAGGACACCTTCTGGGCGGGGCTGTGCGCGGGCCGGCCGACGGCCCGGCGCTGCGAGGAACTGGCGGGCCTGCCCGCCGACTTCGCCTGCCGGGCCGACGCGACCGACCTGGACGAGGCCGTGGGCGGGCGCGCCGGCTGGCGGATGGCCCGGTTCGTGAAGATGGCCCTGGTCGCCGCGCGCCGGGCCGTCGCCGACGCCGGACTGCGCCCGGAGCGCTGGGACGGCGGCCGGGTCGGTGTCGTGCTGGGCGTCGGGGTGGGCGGGGTCCCCGTCCTCGTGGACAACGTCCGCCGGTTCGACGCGAACGGGCCGCAGGCCGTCTCCCCGCTCCTCGCCCCGATGATGATGCCCAACGCGGCCGCCGGTGAGATCGCCATCGACCTGCGCGCCCACGGCCCCGGCCTCGCCCCGGCCACCGCCTGCGCCTCGGGCGCCACCGCCCTCGCCACCGCGCACGACCTGCTGGCCGCCGGCCGGTGCGACATCGTGGTCGCGGGTGGCGCGGAATCCGTCCTGACGCCCCTCGTGGTCGCCGCCTTCGCCCAGCTGGGCGCGCTGTCGACGCGTACCGGCGACCCGGCGGGCGCGTCCCGCCCCTTCGCCCCCGACCGCGACGGCTTCGTCCTGGGCGAGGGCGCCGGCGTGCTGGTCCTGGAGCGGGCGGCGCACGCGGCGGCCCGGGGGGCCCGCGCACGGGCCGTACTCGCCGGGTCCGGGTCCGCCACCGACGCCCACCACCCCACCGCCCCCGACCCCTCGGGCCGCGGTGCGCGGCGCGCCGCCGAGGCCGCCCTGGACTCGGCGGGCTGGGCCGCGCACCAGGTCGATCACGTCAACGCCCATGGCACCTCCACCCCGCTCAACGACGCGATGGAGGCCGCGCTGATCTCCGGCCTCTACCCGCACCGCCCCTCGGTCACCGCCCCGAAGGGCGTCCTCGGGCACACGCTCGCCGCCGGCGGGGCGATCGAGGCCGCCGCCACCGTACTGACCCTGGAACACGGGCTGGTCCCGCCGGTCGCCAACCTCGATGCCCCGCCCGCCGAGTGGGACATCGACTGCGTGACCAGGGAACCGCGCCGCCAGGAGGTCCGGCGGGCGGTCAGCCACTCCTTCGGCTTCGGCGGCCACAACGTCGTGCTCGCCTTCGAACGCGCCCGGCACGCCGACCGGTGAACAACTGCGCGATCCCGGTGTCCTGACCGTGCGCCGGTCGTTCAGCTTTGTATGACCACCACGCTCGACAGCGACGGCGCCACGGGGACCGGCGCCGAGCCCCTTGAACGCCCGCTCACCTCCGTACTCCTGGGTTCCGACGCCCGCCGAGAACACGGCTTCTGGCGGCGGCTCGCCGCCACCGAGCCGTTCCGCCTGCCCGTCGGACCCGAGGCGGGCGGCACCCCGGACGAACGGCTCACCCGCGCATACGCCCGACTGCGCAGCCTCAACGACGCCCTGGACAGCGCGGCCCGCCCGGCCTCGGACTTCCGGGCGCTGGCGGCGCTGCACGAGTGGCTCGCCCCCGTCGACCCGGCCTTCGCGACCATCGCGGGCATCCACTACAACCTCTTCCTCGGCAGCCTCCTCGACCATGAGGGCGACGCCTCCCGCGACCTGTCCGACTTCCTCGAACTGCGGAGCACCGGGACCTTCCTGTGTACGGAGGTGGCGCACGGGAACGACGCGGCGGCCGTCGAGACGACCGCCACCTACGACCCCGGGCGCGACGGGTTCGTCCTGCACACCCCGCGCTGCGGCGCGCAGAAGTTCATGCCCAACACCGGTCTCGCCGGTGGCCCCAAATCGGGCCTCGTCGCGGCCCGTCTGATCGCCGGAGGGGCCGATCACGGGGTGTTCCTGCTGCTGGTGCCCCTCACCGACGGCACCCGCCCCCTGCCCGGTGTACGCGTGCGCAGGCTCCCGGCGCGCATGGGCAGCCCTGTCGACCACTGTCTGACCTCCTTCGACCACGTCTTCGTGGGACGCGACGCCCTGCTGACGGGTCCGCAGGGGCGGATCGACGACGACGGGGTGTTCCGCAGCGCCGTCGAGGGCCGCAGGCGCCGCTTCCTCGCCTCCATCGCCCGGGTCGTCACCGGCAGGATCTGCATGAGCGCCAGCGCCGTCGGCTCCGCCCGCGCCACGCTGGCCGTCGCGGTGCGTTACGGCGGCCACCGCCATGTCTCCGCCGGCCGCGGGGTGCGGCTGCCGGTGCTCGCGTACCGCACCCACCACGGGCCGCTCGCCGAGGCCATGGCCACCGTCTTCGCCATGAGCCTGCTGCACCGGCGCGTCCTGGACCGCTGGGAAGCGGCCGGAAAGGGCCCCGAGGCCGAGCGCGAGGCGGCCGAACGGCTCGTCGACATCGCCAAGGGCTGGATCACCTGGCGGGCCCGCGCCGTGATCGTCGAGTCACGCGAACGCTGCGGCGCCCAGGGCCTGCTGGAGAACAACGGGATGTCCGTGCTCGTCACCGGCGTCGAGGGCGCCATCACCGCCGAGGGCGACAACCTCGCGATCCACGCCAGGGCCGCCGCCGCCCTGCTCGCGGCCGGCGCCTCGCACGAGCCGGCCGCCCCGGTCACCGGCGACCTCACCGACCTGCGGTTCCTGGCCGGGCTCCTGGGCCGGGCGGAGGAGCTGTGGTTCGCGCGCGCCGCCGCCCGCATGGCTCCCGTCGCCCACGGCAGCCCGCTGGAGCGGTGGAACGCCGCATCGGGCCCCGCCCTGCGCGGGGTCGACGCGCACGCCTGCCGGGAGGCGGCCGAGGCGTACGCCGACGCGGTCGAGGCGCTGCCCGGCGGGGCCGACCGGGACCGGCTGGACGAGCTGGCCCGGCTGTTCGCCCTCGGCCGGATCGCCCGGGTCAGCGGCGACCTCCTCGCGGCCGGCCACCTGAGCAGCGGTCAGGCCGAGGCGCTGTCGGACCACACCGAACAGCTCATCGCCGCGGTGGCGACCCATCTCCCCGAGCTCGCCGACGCCTTCGCCCTCCCCGACGAGGTGCTCGCCGACTGGCCGATCACGGGCGCCGGCTACGCCGACGCCTATGACGATCCCGACGCCCACTGGCACCAGGAGGCGCGGCGATGAGGGGCACGCGGGCACGCCGCGCCGCGCAGGCCGTACAGGGACTCGGGACCGGGGCCGTACTCCTCGCGTACTGGACCACCGTCGCCCTGCTCGCGCGCTGGACCGGGGGCGCGCGGACGAGCGGTGCCGAATCGGTTCGCCGCAAGGCGTAACCGGATCGACGCTGCTCAGTTGTTCCGGCGTCGGGACGTGTGCACGGGCGCCGGACACCCGCACGCGATGGCCATGAGGAAAGGAAGACCATGAGCACGATCGACCCCCGGATCACCGACGTACTCAGCCGTACCTTCAAGGTTCCGGTGGCCGAGATCCTCCCGGGATCCACGATGGACAGCCTGGACATGGACTCCCTCGCCGCCGCGGAGTTCGCCGTCGTTCTCCGGGAGGCCACCGGTGTCGAGCTGGACACGGGAACGCTGACCCGGGGGACCACCCTCGCCGAGCTCACGTCGCACCTCCACGAGGCGGTGAGCACCGCCCGATGAACACACCGGCCATCGCCGTCACCGGGCTGGGCATGATCACCCCGGTCGGCAACGACACCGAGTCCACCTGGGACGGAGTGTGCGCCGCGGTGAGCCCGGCCCGTAGGGTCCCCGCGCTCGAAGGGTGCGCGATCGACTTCGCCTGTGTGGTCGACGGCATCGACCTGGACGCCGCGGTCGGCCGCCGTACGGCCTTCCGGATGGGCAGGTACGTCAAGTTCGCGGTGCTGGCAGCCCGGGAGGCCGTCGCCGACGCGGGGCTCGACCCGGCGGGCTGGGACGGGAGCCGGGTCGCCGTTGTCGTCGGCACCAGCAGCGGCGGCTCCGCGCACCTCACCGACCAGGCGCTGGTCCTGGAGCGGCGGGGACCGGAGGCGACCTCGCCGGCCGGTGTCCTGCTGACCATCCCCAACATGCCCGCCGCCGAGATCGCGATCGAGATGCGGGCCACCGGACCCAGCATGGCCCCCTGCACGGCCTGTTCGTCCGGTGTCACCGCGCTGTCCGTCGCCCGGGACCTGCTGGCCACCGGGCAGTGCGACGTGGCCGTCGCGGGGGCCACCGAGTCGACCGTGTTCCCGATCGCCATGACCGGGTTCGCCCGGTCCGGAGCCGGCGCCCGCGCGGACGGCGACCTGTCCCGGCTCAGCCGGCCCTTCGCCGCCGACCGGGCCGGACTCGTCATGGGCGAGGGCGCGGCCGTCATGGTGCTGGAACGCGCCGCCGACGCGGAGGCCAGGGGCGCCGCACCCCGGGCCCTGCTCGCCGGCACCGGCGCCACCACGGACGCCCATCACCCCACCAGCCCGCACCCCGACGGCCGGATCGCCCGCGCCGCCGCCGAGGCCGCCCTGCGCGACGCGGGCTGGCGGGCCGACGAGGTCGAGCACGTCAACGCGCACGGCACCGCGACCGTGCACAACGACGCCGCCGAGGCCGCGCTGATCAGCAGGGTGTACCCGCACCGGCCGCCCGTCACCGCCCCCAAGGGCGTGCTCGGCCACTGCATGGGCGCGGCCGGGGCGATCGAGGCGGGGCTGACGATCCTCACGCTCCAGCGCGGGGTGATCCCGCCCGTCGCGAACCTGGACGCCCCGGCGCCCGGGTTCGACATCGACTGCGTCACCAAGGTGCCGCTGGTGCGGCCCGTCCGCCGGGCCGTCAGCCACTCCTTCGGCTTCGGCGGGCACAACGCGGTGGTCGCGCTCCAGCGCCCGTGACCCGGCCGTCCGCACGCGGCCGGGGTCCCGGAGGCGCCGCTGAGCTGCGCGGACGCCCGTGGTAGCGTGCCCGAGCCAGTCGAACTCCACGTGGGAGTCAGGGAATCCGGTGCGAATCCGGAACTGACGCGCAGCGGTGAGGGGGACGGGCGGGGCCACGGCCACTGGGAGACCACCGTCTCCCGGGAAGGCGTCCCGTCCGCGTGAACCCGAGTCCGAAGACCTGCTGGCGACCGCCGCCCGGGACCGGGCGGCGGGTTCCGTACAGCGGGCCCCGCGCATGGGCCCAGAGACGCCGAGGTGTACCCCGTGCCCCCGATAGGCCGTGTCCGTTCCGCCGCCCTGCTCACCGCCGCCCTCCTGCTGCTGACGGCCTGCGGCGGATCCCCGTCCGGGAAGGCCGACGCCACGGGCAGGGCGGACGGCTATCCGGTGACCCTGAAGAACTGCGGGCGCACCGTCACCGTGGACGCCCCGCCCCGGCGCGCCGTCTCCGTCGACCAGGGCACGACCGAGATCCTGCTCTCGCTCGGCCTCCAGGACCGGATCGCCGCCACCGCCACCTGGACCGACCCGGTGATGAAGGGCCTGGAGAAGGCCAACGCGGGCGTGAAGCGGATCGCCGACAACCGCCCCTCGTCCGAAAAGGTCCTCGACCAGGAACCCGACTTCGTCGCCGCCGACTTCGAGTCGACCCTCGCCAAGGGCGGAGTCGCCCCGCGCGAGCAGTTCGAGAAGCTGGGCGTCCCCACCTATGTCGCCCCCGCCGACTGCACGGCCAAGGACAACACCAAGGACGGCGACGGCGTCCGCACCGGCGCCCTCACCATGGACAGCGTCTACGACGAAGTACGCGATCTCGCCCGCGTCTTCGGCGTCCCCGAGCGCGGCGAGAAGCTCGTCGGGCAGCTCCGCACCCGTATCCGCAAGGCCACCGACGGCATCGACGCCTCCGGCACCTCCGTCCTGTACTGGTTCGCCAACTCCGAGTCCCCGTACCTGGCGGGCTGCTGCGGGGCACCGGGCATCATCACCCGGGAACTCGGTGTGAAGAACGCCTTCGACGACACCCACGACGAGTGGCCCCAGATCAACTGGGAGACCGTCGCCGACCGCGACCCGGACGTGCTGGTCATCGGCGACCTCACCCGCAAGTCGCAGACCGCGGAGAGCGCCGCCGGGAAGATCGCCTTCCTGGAGTCGAACCCCGTCACGAAGAAGATGGACGCCGTACGCCACAAGCGCTACGTCCTGCTCAGCGGCCAGGCCATGAACCCGACCATCCGCACCGTGGAGGGCCTGGAACAACTGGCCGCCGGACTGCGCGAGTTCGGGCTCGCGGGGTGACATCCACCGAACGGACCGCGGCGCCGGTCGAGCTCCCGGCACCCGCCCCGCGCCCCCGCCTGCGGGCCCTGAGCGGCGGGCTCCTGTGGACCGGCGGCGCCCTGCTGCTCGCCCTGTCCATCGCGGTCGCCGTCACCATCGGCCCGGCCCGGATCTCCGTCGCGGACGTCTGGTCCGCCGTCGCCGCGCACCTCGGCATGGGCGAGGCACGGCTCAGTCCGATCCGCGACGGCATCATCTGGAACCTGCGCATGCCGCGCACCCTGCTCGCCGCCGTCTGCGGTGCGGGGCTCGCGGTCTGCGGGACCGTCATGCAGTCCCTGCTGCGCAACCCGCTGGCCGACCCGTTCGTCCTCGGCGTCTCCTCCGGGGCGTCCACCGGCGCGGTCCTGGTCGTCGTGCTCGGCGTCGGCGGGGGAGCGGTCTCGCTGCCGGCCGGGGCGTTCATCGGAGCGCTCTGCTCCTTCGCCCTGGTGATGCTGCTCAGCCACACCCTCGGCGGTTCCACCGACCGCGTCGTGCTCTCCGGGGTCGCCGCCATGCAGCTGTTCTCGGCGCTCACCTCCTTCGTCGTCATGACGGCCGCCGATGCCGAGCAGACCCGCGGTGTGCTGTTCTGGCTCCTCGGCTCGCTCGGCGGGGTCGGCTGGACCGATGTCTGGATCTGCTCCGCCGTCCTCGCCGTCAGCCTGCTGATCTGCCTCGGCCATGCCCGGACGCTGGACGCGTTCGCCTTCGGCCAGGACGCCGCCGCCGCCCTCGGCGTGAACGTCGCCCGCACCCGTACCGTCCTGCTCTGCACGACCGCGCTGCTGACCGCCGCGCTCGTCAGCTCGGCCGGTGCCATCGGCTTCGTCGGCCTGGTCCTGCCGCACGCGGCTCGCGCGCTCACCGGCTCCGGCCACCGCAGGCTGCTGCCGGTCACCGCACTCGCCGGGGCCGTCTTCCTCGTCTGGGTCGACACGCTCGCCCGGACCGTCCTCGACCCGCAGGAGGTGCCGGTGGGGGTCGTCACCGCTCTGATCGGCGTGCCCGCCTTCGTCCTCGTCCTCTACCGCACCAGGCGGGCGACATGACCGCGACCGGCGGCCTGCGGGCCGCCCGCGTCAGCCGGGAGGCCGGCGGCCGGCTCCTCCTGGACGGTGTGACGCTCGCCCCGCAGCCGGGCACCACCGTGGGGCTCATCGGCCCCAACGGCTCCGGCAAGTCCACACTGCTGCGCATCCTGGCCGGGCTCCTCGCCCCGCACGCGGGCACGGTCACCCTGGACGGCGAACCGCTGGCCGCGGCCGGCCGGCGCCAGGTGGCCCGGCGGGTCGCCGTCGTCGACCAGCACGCCGTCACCCAGGACGAGCTGAGCGTCCTGGACGTCGTACGCCTCGGCCGCATCCCGCACCGCCGCGCCTGGTCGGCCCCCACGGGCGAGGACGCGGCGGCGGTGGACGCCGCACTGGAACGCACCGGCCTCACCGGCCTGCGTGAGCGGTCCTGGCACACGCTCTCCGGCGGGGAGCGCCAGCGCGTCCAGATCGCCCGCGCACTGGCCCAGCAGCCGCGCGAACTCCTGCTCGACGAACCGACCAACCACCTGGACATCCAGCACCAGCTGGAACTGCTCTCCCTGGTCGCCTCGCTGCCGCTGACCGCCGTCATCGCCCTCCACGACCTCAACCTGGCCGCCATGTTCTGCGACCGGATCGTGGTCCTGAGCGGCGGCCGGGCGGTCGCGGGCGGGACCCCGGAGCAGGTGATCACCGAGGAACTGATCGAGGAGGTCTACCGGGTGCGGGCCGTCGTGACTCCGGACGGGCCGCGGGGCCGGCCCTCCGTACGCTTCCTGCCCTGACCGGCCCGGCGCCGTCCGGGCACACGAGAGGGCGGACCCGCCGGCGGGTCCGCCCCTCGCTTGTGGTGCGGTGCGGCAGTCATGCCGGCGGGGGGTCAGCGGTGGCGTCCTCGGCCCATGTCGCCGCCGGTGTCCTTGCCGGGCATGTCCTTGCCGCCCTTGGTGGTGCCGTCCGCGTAGTCGATCTGCTCCTTGCGCAGTTCGGCGGAGACCTCCTTCTGCTCCGTCACCCTCTGGGTTTCCATCCGGACGCGCTCGACCGGGACGGTCTCCTTGCGCATCGTGGCGCGCTCGGCGTGCAGCGTGACCTCCACGTCCTGCTCCGTCAGGTCGCCCGCGCGCGCCGCCTTGTCGCCGGGCTGCAGCGGCTCACGGACCACCCGTACCTCTTCGTGCGAGACCGGCACGCTGCGCGTGACGTTCTCGGTGACGACGTACTTGTGCAGACGCGCCCTGCCGCTCTCGTACTCCTCGGTGCCGACGTGCAGCTGCTCCTCGGAGCGGATCATCTCCTCCTTGCCGCCCAGGTCGGCGCCGGACCGCTGGGCTCCCGCGCCGGCTCCGGCCAGCGGACGGCCCGCGCCCGTGCCGGCGGTCTCGGTGTCCCGGTGCTTCCCGGTACCGGCCGTCCGGGTCCGGTCCGTGCCGGAGGTGCCTGCGGCGCCCATGGCCCCGGCCCCGGCACCGGCCGCCGCGCCGGTTCCGGCCGCGCCCATGTTCCCGGTGCCCGTGGTGGTCGGTGCGCCGGTCCCGGAACGGTCGCCGAGATTGCTCCTGGTGTTCCGGGTCAGGCCGTAGTGGCGGTACAGCTCCTCCTCCTCGGACACGGACAGATGCGCGTCCGCGTCCACCCTCGGAGCTTCCTTGACCTGGTCCTTGCCGTGGGAGATGTGCAGGTCGGAGCCCACTCGACGGGCTCCGGCGAGAGGCACGAAACTCTCCTTCATGCCGAACAGGCCGGTCTTCACCGTGATCCAGTCCGGGCGGCCGGTGCTGTCGTCGACATACACCCGGCCCACGTTGCCGATCTTCTCGCCCTCGGTGTCGTACACCGTCAGGCCGTCGAGCTCTCCGGAATCCGTGAAACCGTCAGCGGCTCCCATATCCGATTCCTCCTCGCTCGGGCGCGTCCTGTGGGTGGGTCCAGCAGAGAAGGCGCGTCCGGATTCCATCGCGCCTCACCCGGATGGACGCTGCAACCGCCCGGCCACCGGGGCCGGCGTGCGGCATCCGCCTCGGACCGGCGCAGCCCCCGTGTCGCACGGCCGCGCGGCACTTCCACCCGTTACGCCAATCGGGTGAACGGGCCGGGTGTCCGGGCCGGGGCCTCCAGGGCCGGGCCGGCTCCCGGCGGCCCCGGCCCCGGCACATATGATCAACCGGTCCGTGCCGACCGAAGTCCTGCCGTGCCACCGGGGGTGCCCCATCCGTTCCGTACGCCTCCGGCTCCCCGAACAGCGCGGAGAGCTGCTCGTCCGGCGCGAGGACGGGGCCGACCTGCACCATCTCGTGTGGCGGCTCGGGCCCGGATGGCGGGTGTGCAGCAGCGCCGTCCTGGGCGGCGGCATCGGACCGCGTGACTGGATCCTCAACGCCCAGGTGCCCGGCGGGTACCCGCGCATGGACCCGGACCGCCACCTGGCCGAGATCGCCGCCGGCGCCCGCCTCACCGGCCCCGGCGCCGGCCTGATGACCGCCGCCGACGTCACCGCGTACACCACCGCCGCCGACGAGGGCGTCCACGCGACCGCCACCTGCGGTCTGGGCGTACGGGGCTGGGCCGCCGTCCCGGGCGAGGGCACCGGCGGACCGCCGCCGCCGGGCACCATCAACATCGTGGTGACGTTCCCGGTGCCGCTGTCCGACGCGGCCCTGGTCAACGCCGTCGCCACCGCGACGGAGGCCAAGGTGCAGGCGCTCCTGGACGCCGGGCTCGACTGCTCCGGCACCCCGACCGACGCCGTCTGCGTCGCCGCGCCCGCCCCCTCGCCGGACACCGGCGAGGCCGAACCGTTCGCCGGGCCGCGCTCCCGCTGGGGCGCGCGACTCGCCAGAGCCGTACACGCCGCCGTGCTGGAAGGCGCGCTGCGGCAACCCTGACAAGCCGAAGCCGCCGCGCGCCGGTCCCCGGGCGCGGCCGACGAAGGGAACCCCATGACCTCAGCAGTCCCCGCAGCACCGCAGCGGCCGGTCGTCGCCGTACTCGGCACCGGGATCATGGGCGCGGCGATGGCCCGCAGCCTGCTCCGCGCCGGTCTGGAGGTCCGGGCCTGGAACCGTACGCAGGACAAGGCCGCCCCGCTCGCCGCCGACGGCGCCACCGTCACCGGGACGGCGGCGGAGGCCGTGCGCGGCGCGCATGTCGTGCTCACCGCGCTCACCGACACGACCGCCGTCGCCGCCGCGCTCACCGCCGCCTCCGAGGGGCTGCACCGGGGCCAGGTGCTGCTCCAGACGTCCACGGTCGGCCCGGACGGCGCCGTCGAACTGGCCCAGCGCGCCGCCGACCTGGGGCTCGTCCACCTCGACGCCCCGGTCTCGGGCACCCGGCAGCCCGCTGAGCAGGGCGCGCTGACCGTCCTCGTCTCCGGCCCCGTCGCCGCCCGCGCGGTGGTCGAACCCGTGCTGGACGCGATCGGGCAGCGCACGATCTGGGCCGGGGAGGAGCCGGGCGCGGCGTCCCGGCTCAAGCTCGTGCTCAACGCCTGGGTGATCAACATGGTGGGCGGGGTCGCGGAGTGCCTGAACCTCGCCGAAGGACTCGGCGTCGACCCGCGCGCCTTCCTCGACCTCGTCGCCGGCGGGCCGCTCGACACGGGCTATCTGCGCAGCAAGTCGGCCGCCGTTCTGGACGGTGACCTCACCCCGAGCTTCGCCCTGTCCACGGCCCTCAAGGACACCCGGCTGATCCTCGACGCGGCCGGCCGGGCAGGGGTCCGGCTGGATCTGACGGCCGCCTCGGCCGCCCGCTTCGAACGCGCGGAGGCGGACGGGCACGGCGACGAGGACATGATCGCCACCTACTACGCCGGCCGGGCCCCCGAGCGGGACAACGGCTGACCGGTCCGGGGCGTCCGGAGCCGTACGGGGGAGACCGCCCCACCGGTACGGGGGAGCCCGGTGGGACGGCCGCCACCAGCGTGCCACAGGACGGCGCACCGCAGGGACCGACCGGCTCATATACGGCTGTAGTTGAGTCGAAATCGACGGTACGGGAATACCCGTGCGCCCCCCGTCCTTGCCGCAGCTGTGGCGCCGTGCGACCCGGTGCCGGAGTACGGGAACAGGGGAGAAGGAGCTCATGCCGAAGGCGTACGTGTTCACCCGCAACGGCGGTCCGGAGGCGGAGCGGTTCACCGACCTGGAACGGCCGGAACCCGGCCCCGGCGAACTGCTCGTCGCCGTCCGCGCGGCGGGCGTCAACCCGGTGGACTGGAAACTGCGCACCGGCTACACCCGGCCCGGCAGCGAGCCACTGCCGTTCCCGACCGTCTTCGGCAGCGAGGCCGCCGGCGTCGTCGTCGCGGCCGGCCCCGGCGCCGAGGGTTTCGCGCCCGGCGACGAGGTCTTCGGCAACCCGCTGACCGGCGGGTACGCCGAGTACACGCTGATGCCCGTCGCGGTCACCGCCCACAAGCCGGCCGGCCTGTCGTTCACCGACGCGGCGGTTCTGCCGGTCGCCGCCGCCACCGCCTACGACGGGGTGCGCCAGCTGGACCCCGCACCCGGGAGCACCCTCCTGGTCACCGGGGCCGGCGGCGGTGTCGGCAGCGCCGCCGTCCAGCTCGCGCGCCACGCGGGCGTCCGGGTCCTCGGGGTCGCGAGCGACGCCAAGAAGGACTTCGTGGAGTCCCTGGGCGCGGAGCACATCCCGTCCGGACCCGGCCTCGCCGACCGGGTGCGGGCAGCCGCGCCCGAGGGCGTCGACGCCGTCTTCGACCTGGTCGGCGGCGACACCCTGCGCGAGGCGGCGGGCCTGGTGGACCCCGCCGCACTCATCAGCGCCGGCGGCAAGCCCCTGGTGACCGAGCTGGGCGGCGAGCCCGTCCGGCGGGCCCGCACCGCGGCGGTCCTCGACGAGGTGGCGCGGCTGGTCGTCGACGGGGTCCTGCGCACCCATGTGACCCGGACCGTCCCGCTCGGCCGGGCGGGCGAGGCGCTGCGCGCGGTGGAGGCCGGTCACGCGCTCGGCAAGATCGTGATCGAGGTGACCGCGTGACCGCGCCCCTGGACCCCGGCCACCCGCTGGACGACCCGGTGGGCACCGCGCTGCGCGGCCCGCACGCCCACTTCGCCGAGCGCCGGGGCCGCGTGCTGCGCTACCCGGCCGAGGTCGCCCCCTGGGTCGCGCTCCCGCCGGACCCGGGCCCCGCCGACTGGGCCGACGTGGCGGCGCTCTCCGGACCCGGGGGAGCCGTCACCATCACCGCGTTCCGGGAGCCCCCGCCGGAGGACTGGGAGATCACCTTCCACGCCGAGGGCGTCCAGCTCGTGGACGACGGCGTGGACGCGGCCCCGCTCCCGGGAGCCGTCCGGCTCGGCCCCGCCGACGTGCCCGAGATGCTCGACCTGGTCGCCCGCACCCGGCCGGGCCCCTTCGAGCCCCGGACCGTCGAACTCGGCACCTACCTCGGGGTGCGCCGGGACGGGGTGCTCGTCGCCATGGCCGGTGAACGCATGCACCCGCCGGGCTGGAGCGAGATCAGCGCCGTCTGCACCGATACGTCCGTACGCGGCCAGGGCCTCGGCGGCGGGCTCGTGCGCGCCGTCGCCCACGAGATCAGGCAGCGCGGCGAGACACCGTTCCTGCACGCGGCCGCCGCCAACACCGGGGCCGTCCGCCTCTACGAGTCGCTGGGGTTCGTGCTCCGCCGCAAGACCGCCTTCCTCGCCGCACTCGTCCCGTCCGGGGTGTCCGTGGGCGTGCGCTGAGCGGCCCCTTCCGGGACCTTCGGCAGGGCCCTCGGGGCCGTAAGCCTCGTGTGCGCCGCACCCCTGACCGGGTCGAATGGAGGTGAGCGCCGGCATCCGGCCGGCAGATCCCGGAAGGAGAGGGCCTTGACGTTCGGACTCCTGAGCCGGCCCGCGCCCCGCGTGACGCTTCCCGGCACCGACCTCGGAGAGGCCGCCGTGCGCGCCCCCAGGGTCGGGAACGGGGTGCTGTTCGGAGCGCTGGCCCTACTGACCGCCGTGATCGTCGGCCTGGACGTCCTGTCGGGCCAGGATCTGCGTCTGGTGCCCCTGCTGGTGGTGGTACCGGCCTTCGTCTCGGTGTTCGGCACGATCGCCCAGACCACCGGTGTCGCCGCCTTCGTCATGGTGGTGGCCGTCGCCTCGCGCCTGGTGGCCGGCGGGAGCTACTGGGACATCGGGAGCAGTGTCGTCTTCACCGTCCTGGCGTGTCTCCTCGGCATCGGCGCCTGTGTCCTGCGCATCCGGCACGCCATCGAGGTCGCCAGGCTCCGCTCCGCCGCCGTCGCGCTCCAGCGCCAGATCCTGCGCCCCCTGCCCATCCCCACCGACCAGATCACCGCCCATGGCTCGTACACGCCGATCGAGGAGGACCATCTCGTCGGCGGGGACATCTACGAGGTCGTCCAGTCGCCCTACGGCACCCGTGTGATCATCGGCGACGTCCAGGGCAAGGGGCTCCCCGCCATCGGCGCGGGGTTCGCCGTCCTCGGCGCCTTCCGCGAGGCGGCCATCCGTGAGCCGTCCCTCGTCGGTGTCGTCGACCGCCTGGAGGAGGCCGTCGCGCGGCAGAACGCGTTCTCCGCCCAGACCGGCGAGACCGAGCGCTTCGTCACCGCGCTCGTCCTCGGGTTCGACGGTGACGGCCGGGCGCAGGCCGTCAACTGCGGCCATCTGCCGCCCCGCCTGGTGCACGACGGGGTCGCCGTCACCGTGCCTCTGCGCCGGACGTCGGTACCGTTGGGCATGGCGGATCTCAGCGACGAGGGCCGCACCGCGGAACGGCTCGACTTCCCGCCCGGCGCGACGCTCCTGATGTTCACCGACGGGGTGACCGAGGCCCGCGACGCCGAGGGGCACTTCTATCCGCTGGACGCCCGGCTGAGCCGCTGGGCGCGCCGGGGCCCCCGCGAACTGCTCGACGCGCTCGCACACGACCTCGAGGAGTTCTCCGGCGGCGTACGGCGCGACGACATCGCCGTGCTGGCCCTGTGCCGGGTCTCCGCCCCCTCCGACGAGCCCGCCCCGGCCGGGCCGTCGGGGCACGGGGTGCCCCGGGCCGTCGAGGCGTTGAGCGGGCGGTAACAGGCGCACACCATGCCTTGCATGTCCCGGCGAGACTTCTGTCGCGCCGGGACATTTTCAGGTGTACGGTGAAAGACATGCAAGCGGAACAGAAGCCTCCGGACCGGCGGGGCCGCAAGGCGCGCCGGACCCGGGACGCACTGGCCGGGGCCGCGTTCGAGCTGGTGCTCGACCGGGGGCTCCGGGAGGTCACGGTCGAGGAGATCGCCGAACGCGCCGACGTCGACCGCCGCACCTTCAGCCGGTACTTCGCGAGCAAGGAGGACGCCGTCCTGGACTCGGTCCGGGGCGACGGAGACCGGATCAACGACGCCCTGCGCGCCCGGCCGGCCGAAGAGCCCCCGCTCACCGCCTACCGCCGGGCCGTCCTGGACTGGCTCGCCGACCCCGGGACGCCGGCCTGGCACCGCCGCCCGCGGATCTACGAGCTGCTCGTCCTCGCCGAGCGCGAGCCGACCCTCTACGCCGCGTTCCACCACATCCGGGTGGACGCCCAGGCGGACTCGGTCGCCATCGTCGCGGACCGGCTCGGCACCGACCCGCTCAGCGACCTGCGGCCCGCCGTCACGGTCGCCGCGGGAGCCGGCGCCCTCCTCGCCGCCCAGGCCGCCTGGGTCCGCGGCGACCGCCCGGACGAGCTGCCCCGGCTCGTCGAGCGGGCCTTCGACGCCCTGTCCGGCGAGCTGTTCACCCGGCCCCCGGTCCCGGCGCCGCACAGCACCACCAGCACCACGGAAGGAAACGGCACATCATGAGCACCACCACCCCCGCCGACCAGGAGTTCGCCGGCCGCACCGCCCTCGTCACCGGAGGGGCCTCCGGCATCGGACTGGCCCTCGCCCACCGGCTCGCCGGCGCGGGCGCCTCGGTCGTCGTCGCCGACTACAACGAGGCGAGCGCCCGCGAGGCGGCCACCGCGCTGGAGAGCGCCGGCGGCCGGGCCGCCGCCGTGGCCATGGACGTCACCGACCCCGCGTCCGTCGAGGCCGGCGTGCGGTTCGCCGTCGACACCTTCGGCGCCCTGCACCTCGCGGTGAACAACGCGGGCATCGGCGGCCCCAGCAACCCGACCGGCGAGTACGCCGTCGAGGACTGGGACCGCGTCGTCGCCACCAACCTCAGCGGCGTCTTCTACTCGATGCGCTACGAACTGCCCGCCATCCTCGCCGCGGGCGGCGGCGCGATCGTCAACATGTCCTCGATCCTGGGCACCAACGGCTTCGCCGGTTCGCCCGCCTACGTCGCCGCCAAGCACGGCGTCGTCGGCCTCACGAAGACCGCTGCCCTGGAGTACGCCGCCCAGAACATCCGGATCAACGCGGTGGGCCCCGGCTTCATCGACACGCCGCTGCTGCGCGACACGGAGGGCCCGGCCCGCGACCACCTGATCTCGCTGCACCCGGCGGGACGCCTCGGCACGTCCGAGGAGGTGGCGGAGCTGGCCGCGTTCCTGCTCTCCGACCGCGCCTCGTTCATCCACGGCAGCTACCACCTGGTGGACGGCGGCTACTCCGCCGCCTGAGCGGCGGAAGGACACGGGGGACAGCGGGGGTTTCGGGGGTCAGCTCAGGAGTCACAGCCACAGAGGTCAAGGAGGACCCCATGAAGGCAGTCCAGTACCGAGAGATCGGCGCCGCACCCGAGGTCGTCACCGTGCCCGACCCCGAACCGGGCCCCGGGCAGGTACTGCTCAAGGTCACGGCGGCGGGCGTCTGCCACTCCGACATCGCCGTGATGAGCTGGCCCGCGGACCAGTTCCCGTACCCGCTGCCGCTCACCCTCGGCCACGAGGGCGTCGGCACGATCGCCGCGCTCGGGGACGGCGTCAGCGGCCTGGAGACCGGCCAGTCCGTCGCCGTCTACGGCCCCTGGGGCTGCGGCACCTGTATCAAGTGCGCGGAGGGCAAGGAGAACTACTGCCTGCGCGCCGCGGAGCTGGGCATCAACCCGCCCGGTCTCGGTTCGCCCGGCGCCATGGCCGAGTACATGATCGTCGACGACCCGCGCCACCTGGTGCCCATCGGTGACCTCGACCCGGTACGGACCGTGCCGCTCACCGACGCCGGCCTCACCCCGTACCACGCCATCAAGCGCTCCCTGCCGAAGCTGGTGCCCGGGGCCACCGCCGTCGTCATCGGCACCGGCGGTCTCGGTCACGTGGCCATCCAGCTGCTGCGCGCCCTGACGTCGGCTCGTGTCATCGCCCTCGACGTCACCGAGGACAAGCTCGCCCTCGCCCGCACGGTCGGCGCCCACGAGGCCGTCCTGTCGGACGAGCACGCGGCGGACCGCATCCGTGAACTGACGGGCGGCATCGGCGCCCAGGTCGTCCTGGACTTCGTCGGGGCCCCGCCGACCGTCGCCACGGCGGGCGCGGCAGCCGCCATCGACTCGGACGTCACCATCGTCGGCATAGGCGGCGGAGCGCTGCCCGTCGGCTTCGGCGTCCTGCCGTTCAACACGACGGTCACCGCCCCGTACTGGGGCTCGCGCTCCGAACTGGCCGAGGTGCTCGACCTCGCCCACGCCGGCGTCGTGGACGTCCACGTCGAGACGTACACGCTGGACGAGGCACCGCTCGCCTACGAGCGCCTGCACGCCGGCAAGATCAACGGCCGGGCCGTCATCCTCCCGCAGAGCTGACCCGCCACGAGCCCTCGTGGCCGCCGCGGGCCGTCGCACACTGCGACGGCCCGCGGCGCCGCGTCCGGCTCAGCCGCCGCCCTGCGCCAGATGCTCGCGCAGCCGGTCCAGGAAAACGCGCTGGCCCTTGACCAGCCGCTCGGCCGCCGCCTCCGGCGTGCACCAGGCGAACCGGTCCATCTCCGGGAACTCCCGCCGCTCCCCGGATCCGCGCGGCCACTCCATCGTGAACGTGCCGGGCACCGCGCTCGCCGGGTCGATGTCGCCCTCCAGCGCCCACACGGTCACCGTCTTCCCGCTGGGCTGACGGGCCTCGCCGAGCGCCACCCACGCACCCTCCGGCGGCGGGTGGCCGAACTCCTCCTCGAACTCCCGCCGCGCCGCCGCCCCGGGCTCCTCACCGGGCTCGTACTCTCCCTTGGGCACCGACCACGCGGCCTCCTCGCGGCCCGTCCAGAACGGGCCGCCCATATGGCCGATGAGCACTTCGAGACCGTGCCCGGCACCGGTGCGGAAGAGGAGGAGTCCGGCGCTGCGGCGGGGGTTCTTCCTGGCCGTCATACCGTCAAGTGTGCGCGACACCCGGCCCCTACGCCTTGCGGTAGTCGTACGCCTCCGAAGCCGCCGCCTCCACCGCGTCGAGATCGCCGCCCGCCGACGCCGTGACCACCGCGGCCACCGCGCCCTCCACGAACGGGGCGTCCACCAGCCGCGTCCCGGCGGGGAGTTCGTCCCCCTCGGCGAGCATCGCCTTCACCGTGAGCACCGCGGACCCGAGGTCGACGAGCACGGCGACTCCCGCCCCGGCGTCCACCGACCGGGCGGCCTCCGCGATCAGCTCCGTACTCGTCCCGAGTCCGCCCGCCCGGGTACCGCCCGCCGCGGCCACCGGAGCCGTCGCCCCGCCCGCCGCCAGCCCCCGGGCCAGCTCCGCCACCGACTCGGCCACCGCCCCGCTGTGCGAGACCAGCACGATGCCCACCTGCGCGTCCGTGTTCACGCCCCGCCCCCGGCCGTCTCCTCGGTGTCCGCCAGCGCGGCGATCAGCAGCGCGGACGACGTGGCCCCCGGGTCCTGGTGGCCGATGCTCCGCTCGCCCAGATAGCTCGCCCGGCCCTTGCGCGCCTGAAGCGGCACGGTCGCCTCCGCCCCGGCCCGCGCCGCGTCCCGGCCCGCCGCGAAGGAGGTCCCGAGCGCGTCGACGGCGGGCAGCAGCGCGTCGAGCATCGTCTTGTCACCGGCCTGCGCCCCGCCCAGCTGGGCCACCGCCGCGACGCCCTCACCGAGCGCCCGCGCCAGATCGGCGGGGGACACGGCGGGGGCGTCGCCCAGCGCCTTGCCCGTACGCCGCAGCAGCGTCCCGTACAACGGGCCCGAGGCCCCGCCGACCGTCGAGATCAGCTGCCGTCCGGCCAGCATCAGCACGGCCCCCGGGGTCTGCGGCGACTCCTTCGCCAGGGCCGCCGAGACCGCGGCGAACCCGCGCTGGAGGTTGCTGCCGTGATCGGCGTCCCCGATCGCGGAGTCCAGTTCGGTGAGGTACGCCGCGTCGCGGTCGACGAGACCGGCGACCGCGGTCATCCAGCGGTGGAAGAAATCGGCGTCGAGCACATGATCTCCTAGGTCCGTCACGCGGATCAGCGTCCCCAGCGCAGCGCCGGTGTCTCGACCGGCGCGTCCCACAGCCGTACCAGCTCCTCGTCCACCTGGCACAGCGTCACCGAGCAGCCCGCCATGTCCAGCGAGGTCACATAGTTGCCCACGAGCGTACGAGCCACCACCACACCCCGCTCACGCAGGACCCGGTGCACCTCGCCGCCGAACCCGTACAGCTCCAGCAGCGGGGTCGCCCCCATGCCGTTGACCAGGGCGAGCACCGGTCCGTCGGGGCGCAGGTCGTCCAGGACGGCGTTCACGGCGAAATCCGCGATCTCCCGCGAGGTCATCATCGCCCGCCGCTCACGGCCGGGTTCGCCGTGGATGCCGATGCCCAGTTCGAGTTCGCCTGCGGGCAGGTCGAAGGTGGGGGAGCCCTTCGCGGGGGTGGTGACGGAGCTGAGAGCCACGCCGAAGCTGCGCGAGGACTCGTTCACCCGGCGGGCGATGGCGGCGACCCGGTCGAGCGGGGCGCCCTCGTCGGCCGCCGCGCCCGCGATCTTCTCGACGAACAGGGTGGCGCCCGTGCCCCGGCGCCCGGCGGTGTAGAGGCTGTCGGTCACCGCGATGTCGTCGTCGACGAGCACCTGCTCGATCCGCAGCCCCTCCTCGTCGGCGAGCTCGGCGGCCATCTCGAAGTTGAGGACGTCCCCGGTGTAGTTCTTGACCACGAACAGCACGCCCTCGCCGCTGTCCACGGCGGCCGCCGCCCGCACCATCTGGTCGGGCACCGGTGAGGTGAACACCTCGCCCGGACACGCCGCCGACAGCATCCCGGGGCCGACGAAACCGGCGTGCAGCGGCTCGTGCCCCGAGCCCCCGCCGGAGACCAGGGCCACCTGGCCCGCCACGGGCGCGTCCCGGCGGACGACGACCCGGTTCTCCACGTCCACGGTCAGCTCGGGATGGGACGCGGCCAGCCCGCGCAACGCGTCGGCCACCACGGTTTCGGGGACGTTGATCAGCATGCGCAACGGAATCTCCCAGGAGAGCTGTCGGACCCGGACGGCGTGAACCGTTCCCACCGTAGGCGGTGATCACGCCGCTGCGAAGACGGCGGGGCTACGCTGTCGCCGTCTGCCGCACCCCGCGTCCCCTCCCGCATGAACAGGTGATCGGATTTGCTGTACATCGCACTGCTCCGAGGGCTGAACGTGCCGGGCCGCTCCGTGAAGATGGAGCGCCTGCGGGGCCTCTTCACGGAGCTGGGTCTCGCGTCGGTACGCAGCTACATCCAGAGCGGCAACGTCTTCTTCGAGTCCGACGAGACGGACCGGCCGGCGCTCGCCGCCCGCATCGGGGACCACCTGGCGCAGGCGCTCGGCTACGACGTCGCGGTGTGCCTGCGTACGGTCCCCGAACTGGAGGCGCTGATCGCACGCGACCCGTTCAAGGACGTCACCGTCACCGACGACATCCGCCAGTGCGTCGTATTCACGACCGAGCGCATCGACCCGGACCTGGCGCTGCCGATGCTCTCCCCGAAGAAGGACATGGAGATCATCGGCGCGGCCGACTACGAGGCCTTCGTCGTCTGGCACCTGATCAACGGCCGGCCGCCGGCCGCCAAGGGCTTCCAGGAAGGCGTCCTCGGCCGGGACGCGACGACCCGCTTCTTCCACACCGTGGCGAAGATCCTCGCCGCCGCCAGGAAGGGCGCGGCCTGACCCACCGCCCCGTCAGGCGCGGTCGATGTGCACGCTGGTCGACTTCACACGGGCGGTGGCCTGCACGCCGACCTCCAGGCCCAGTTCCTCGACCGCCTCCCGGGTCAGCAGGGAGACCAGCCGGTGCGGGCCCGCCTGGATCTCGACCTGCGCGGCCACATCGCCGAGCTTCACCGCGGTGACGATGCCCGCGAAGGCGTTCCGCGCGGAGGTGTACGACACCTCTTCGTCACCCGCGCCGTTCTGCGCGACCTCCACCGAGAACGCCGCCAGGTCGCGGCCGTCGATGAGGCGGCGGCCGCCCTCGTCGCGGTGGGTCGCGACGCGCCCCGCGTCGGCCCAGCGCCGGGCCGTGTCGGGGCTGACGCCCAGGAGCCGGGCCGCCTGCCCGATCGTGTAGGACTGCATGCGCCGTACCCTAACCGGCCCCGCCCCCGCCCCGCCCCGCACGGCCGGGTGGACCAGCCGGGATGAGGAATCACGGTGCGCGTCCTAGGGTGCCAACCATGGCAGACAGCGCGGCGGACCGGGGCCCTGCGGGACGGGACGCGGACCCGGGGTCCGGGCACGACACGCCCGACCCGCGGCGGTGGCAGGCGCTCGCCGTCTGCCTCGTCGCGGGCTTCATGACCCTCCTGGACGTCTCGATCGTCAACGTCGCACTGCCCTCCATCAAGGAGGGACTGCACACCCCCGAGTCCGACCTGCAATGGGTCCTGTCCGGCTACGCCCTGGCCTTCGGCCTGTTCCTCATCCCGGCCGGAAGGCTCGGCGACGCACGCGGCCGGCGCGCCGTGTTCATGGCGGGACTCACGCTCTTCACGTTGTCCTCCGCCGCCTGCGGAGCCGCCCAGTCCAGCCTCTGGCTGGTGATCGCCCGACTGGTCCAGGGGCTGGCCGGCGGCATGGTCTCCCCGCAGATCTCCGCCCTCATCCAGCAGATGTTCCAGGGCCGGGAACGCGGTCGCGCCTTCGGCATGTTCGGCACGGTGGTCGGCATCTCCACCGCCGTCGGCCCGCTGCTCGGCGGCCTGCTGATCCAGGCGGCCGGGGCGGAGGAGGGCTGGCGCTGGGTCTTCTACGTCAACCTGCCGCTGGGACTCGTCTGCCTCCTGCTGGCCCGCCGCCTGCTGCCCGACACCCCGTCGGCCGGCGCGGTCCGGCTGCGGGACCTCGACCCGCTGGGCGTACTGCTGCTGGGCACCGGAGTCCTGGCCCTGCTGCTGCCCTTCGTCCAGTCCCGCCAGTGGCCCGGCAACGACAAGTGGCTGCTGCTGATCCTGGCCGTCGCGCTGCTCGCCGCCTTCGTCGGCTGGGAGGCCCGGTGCGGCCGGCGCGGCACCCAGCCCGTCGTCGACCTCCGGCTCTTCACCGTGCGCTCCTACTGGCTGGGCTGCCTGCTGATCCTGCTGTACTTCGCGGGATTCACCTCGATCTTCTTCATCACCACGCTCTACCTCCAGAGCGGCCTGCACTACACCGCCCTCCAGGCCGGCCTGGCGATCACCCCGTTCGCCCTGGGCTCCGCCGTCGCCGCGAGCCCCGGCGGCCGGCTCGTCGGCCGCTTCGGCCGCCCCCTCGTCGTCGTCGGACTGGCCGCCGTCGCCCTCGGGCTCGGGGCCACCGCGCTCGCCGTCCATCTGGTGCCGGGCCGGGGCGCCGGCTGGGCGATGGCGGCCCCGCTGCTGTTCGCGGGGCTCGGCAGCGGCCTGGTCATCGCCCCCAACCAGACCCTGACCCTCTCCGAGGTGCCGGTGGCCACCGCGGGCAGCGCCGGCGGCACCCTGCAGACCGGCCAGCGCGTCGGCTCCGCCATCGGGATCGCCGCCGTCGGTGCGGTGTTCTTCGCCCAGGTCGGCGGCGACGGCTGGTCCGACGCGTACGACCACGGGCTCGTCGTCTCCGTCGCCTTCGTCGTCGCCGCCCTGCTCGTCGCACTCGCCGACGTGGGCGGCGCCCGCCGGGGCAGAAGCCGTACACAGCACTCCGCACCACCCGCAGCCGCCTCGTAGGGAGAACGCGATGACCGACTCCGCCGGCACCGAAGGCAACAGCTCGTACGGGCACAAACCCTTCAAGCGCTCCCGCAGCCACTTCGCGGACCGCATCACCGCCGACGGCCGCGACGGCTGGCCCGTCGAGGCGGACCGCTACCGGCTCGTCGTCAGCCGCGCCTGCCCCTGGGCCAGCCGCGCCCTCGTCTCGCGCAGGCTCCTCGGCCTGGAGGACGCCCTCTCGCTCGCCGTCACCGATCCGCTGCAGGACGACCGCAGCTGGCGCTTCACGCTCGACCCGGACGGCCGCGACCCGGTGCTCGGCATCCGCTACCTCAGCGAGGCCTACGACGCCAGGGAACACGACTACCCGGGCGGCGTCAGCGTCCCCGCGATCGTCGACGTGCCCAGCGGCAAGCTCGTCACCAACGACTACCAGCAGATCACCCTGGACCTCGCCACCGAGTGGACCGCCCTGCACCGCCCCGGCGCGCCCGACCTCTACCCCGAGCCGCTGCGCGCGGAGATCGACGAGGTCATGGAGGGGATCTACCGGGACATCAACAACGGCGTGTACCGGGCCGGGTTCGCGGACGGCCAGGACACCTACGAGGAGGCGTACGAGGCGCTGTTCCGCCGCCTTGAGCAGATGTCCGAGCGGCTCGCGGACCGGCGCTATCTCGTCGGTGACACCCTCACCGAGGCCGACATCCGGTTCTTCACCACCCTGGTGCGCTTCGACGCCGTCTACCACGGCCACTTCAAGTGCAACCGCCGCAAGCTGTCCGAGGACCCGGTGCTGTGGGCGTACGTCAGGGACCTCTACCAGACCCCTGGATTCGGGGACACGGTCGACTTCCACCACATCAAGCAGCACTACTACCGCGTCCACACCGGCATCAACCCCACCGGCATCGTGCCCGCGGGCCCCGACCTCTCCGGCTGGCTGGCCCCGCACCACCGCGAGCAGCTCGGCGGCCGCCCCTTCGGCGACGGAACCCCGCCCGGACCGGTGCCGGCCGGCGAGCGGATTCCGCCGGAGCACCGCCCGTAGGACAGGTTCCGGCCGGTGTGGGCAGGGTCCTGTCGAAGCGGCGCCGCTCACGAGATATCTTGATGTCAAGCAATGTTGCAGACGTGGAGCGGAGCACAGGGTGACTGACTCGACCATCATCTATACACACACCGACGAGGCCCCGGCCCTGGCGACGTATTCGTTCCTGCCCGTGATCGAGGCCTACGCCTCCAAGGCCGGCGTCACCGTCGAGAGCCGGGACATCTCCCTCGCGGGCCGGATCATCGCCGGCTTCCCCGACCGCCTCCGGGAGGACCAGCGCATCGACGACGCTCTCGCCGAGCTCGGCGCGCTGGCCACCACCCCCGGGGCCAACATCATCAAGCTTCCGAACATCTCGGCCTCGATCCCGCAGCTGAAGGCCGCGATCGCCGAGCTCCAGGCCCAGGGCTACGCCCTCCCGGACTACCCGGACGACCCGCGGACCGACGAGGACAAGGACGTCCGCGCCCGTTACGACAAGGTCAAGGGCAGCGCCGTCAACCCGGTCCTGCGCGAGGGCAACTCCGACCGCCGCGCCCCCGCGTCGGTCAAGAACTACGCCAAGACCCACCCGCACCGCATGGGTGCCTGGACCGCCGACTCCAAGACCAACGTCGCCACCATGGGCGTCGACGACTTCCGGTCCACCGAGAAGTCCGCGGTCATCACCGAGCCGGGCAGCCTGCGCATCGAGCTCGCCGGGGACGACGGCACCACCACCGTCCTGCGCGAGTCCGTACCCGTCCTGGCGGGCGAGGTCGTCGACGCGTCCGTCATGCGCGTCGCCGCCCTGCGCGAGTTCATCACCGCCCAGATCGCCCGCGCCAAGGCCGAGGGCGTCCTGTTCTCCGTGCACCTCAAGGCCACGATGATGAAGGTCTCCGACCCGATCATCTTCGGCCACGTGGTCCGCGCGTTCTTCCCGGACACCTTCGCCGAGTACGGTGACGTGCTCGCCGCGGCCGGCCTGACCCCGAACGACGGTCTGGGCGGCATCCTCAAGGGCCTGGAGGCCCTGCCCGAGGGGGCGAAGATCAAGGAGTCCTTCGAGGCCGAGCTGGCCGAGGGCCCCGCCCTCGCCATGGTCGACTCCGACAAGGGCGTCACCAACCTGCACGTCCCGAGCGACGTCATCGTCGACGCCTCCATGCCGGCCATGATCCGCACCTCCGGCCACATGTGGGGCCCGGACGGCAACGAGGCCGACACCATCGCCGTCCTCCCGGACAGCAGCTACGCCGGTGTGTACCAGGTCGTCATCGACGACTGCCGCGCGAACGGCGCCTTCGACCCCTCCACGATGGGCTCGGTGCCCAACGTCGGCCTCATGGCGCAGAAGGCCGAGGAGTACGGCAGCCACGACAAGACCTTCGAGATCCCCGCCACCGGCACCGTCCGCGTCGTCGACGCCGCCGGCAACGCCGTGCTGGAGCAGACCGTCGGCGCCGGTGACATCTTCCGCATGTGCCAGACCAAGGACCTGCCGATCCAGGACTGGGTCAAGCTCGCCGTCACCCGCGCCCGCGCGACCGGCAACCCGGCGGTCTTCTGGCTGGACGAGGGCCGCGCGCACGACGCCCAGCTCATCGCCAAGGTCAAGACGTACCTCGCCGAGCACGACACCGAGGGTCTGCAGATCGAGATCATGACCCCCGAGAAGGCCACCGCCTTCTCCCTGGAGCGCATCCGCCGCGGCGAGGACACCATCTCCGTCACCGGCAACGTGCTCCGTGACTACCTGACGGACCTCTTCCCGATCCTGGAGCTCGGCACCAGCGCGAAGATGCTCTCCGTCGTCCCGCTGATGAACGGTGGCGGCCTCTTCGAGACGGGCGCCGGCGGCTCCGCGCCGAAGCACGTGCAGCAGCTCGTCAAGGAGGACTACCTGCGCTGGGACAGCCTCGGCGAGTTCCTCGCCCTCGCGGTCAGCTTCGAGCACCTCGCGCAGACCACGGGCAACGCGCGCGCCCAGGTCCTCGCCGACACGCTGGACCGCGCCACGGCCACGTTCCTCAACGAGGACAAGTCGCCCAGCCGCCGCCTCGGTGGCATCGACAACCGCGGCAGCCACTTCTACCTGTCCCTGTACTGGGCCCAGGAGCTGGCGCAGCAGACCGCCGACGCCGACCTCGCCGCCGCGTTCGCCCCGCTCGCCAAGACGCTGGCCGAGCAGGAGCAGACCATCGTCGACGAGCTGATCGCGGTCCAGGGCAAGCCGGCCGACATCGGTGGCTACTACCAGCCCGACCCGGCCAAGGCCGAGGCCGTCATGCGTCCGTCCGCGACGTTCAACCAGGCGATCGCGAGCCTCGCCTGACCTGACGCGCATCCGACGCCCCGGCACGGCCTCCGCCGCGCCGGGGCGTCGCCGTGTCCCTCACCCCCCCTGATGGGTGAATGTCGCGGCCCGGCGGGTGCCGGGCCCGGCTACGGGGCCGCTTCGCTGCTTTGCTGCATCCGGTAACACGGCTGACAAGTGAAGGAGCGGCCCCGTGACGACGACGGGCACAGCAGGTACGGCGGAGGACGAGGAGGCGTACGCCAACGAGCTACCGGTGCGCAGCAGGGAGCGCGGCAACGTCGTCATCCGGTGGGCGACCACCACCGATCACAAGACGATCGGCACGCTCTATCTGGTCACCTCGTTCGCGTTCTTCCTCTTCGGCGGCCTGCTCGCGCTCTTCATGCGCGCCGAACTGGCCAGGCCCGGCATGCAGATCATGTCGAGCGAGCAGTTCAACCAGGCGTTCACGATGCACGGCACGATCATGCTGCTGATGTTCGCGACGCCGCTGTTCGCCGGCTTCACGAACTGGATCATGCCGCTGCAGATCGGCGCGCCCGATGTGGCGTTCCCCCGCCTGAACATGTTCGCGTACTGGCTGTACCTCTTCGGCTCGCTCATCGCGGTGGCCGGCTTCCTCACCCCGAACGGCGCCGCCGACTTCGGCTGGTTCGCCTACTCGCCGCTGACCGACGTGGTCCGCTCGCCCGGAGTCGGCGGTGACCTGTGGATCATGGGCCTGGCCTTCTCCGGCTTCGGTACGATTCTCGGTTCGGTCAACTTCGTCACCACGATCATCTGCATGCGCGCGCCCGGCATGACGATGTTCCGCATGCCGATCTTCGTGTGGAACGTCCTGCTGACCGCCGTGCTGGTGCTGCTGGCGTTCCCGGTGCTCGCCGGGGCACTCCTGGCGCTGGAGGCGGACCGCAAGTTCGGTGCCCATGTCTTCGACGCGGCCAACGGCGGCGCGTTGCTCTGGCAGCACCTCTTCTGGTTCTTCGGGCATCCGGAGGTGTACATCATCGCCCTGCCGTTCTTCGGCATCGTCACCGAGATCATCCCGGTCTTCAGCCGCAAACCGATCTTCGGCTACATCGGTCTGGTCGGTGCGACGACGGCCATCGCCGGGCTCTCGATCACGGTGTGGGCGCACCACATGTACGTCACCGGCGGCGTGCTGCTCCCGTTCTTCTCGTTCATGACGTTCCTGATCGCGGTGCCCACCGGGGTGAAGTTCTTCAACTGGATCGGCACGATGTGGAAGGGCTCCCTGTCCTTCGAGACACCGATGCTCTGGTCCGTCGGCTTCCTCGTCACGTTCCTCTTCGGCGGCCTGACCGGGGTGATCCTGGCCTCCCCGCCCCTCGACTTCCATGTCTCGGACTCGTACTTCGTGGTCGCGCACTTCCACTACGTCGTCTTCGGCACGGTGGTGTTCGCGATGTTCGCCGGCTTCCACTTCTGGTGGCCGAAGTTCACCGGGAAGATGCTGGACGAGCGGCTGGGCAAGATGACCTTCTGGACGCTGTTCGTGGGCTTCCACGGCACGTTCCTGGTGCAGCACTGGCTGGGCGCGGAGGGCATGCCGCGCCGGTACGCGGACTACCTCGCCGCGGACGGCTTCACCGCGCTGAACACGATCTCGACGATCTCCTCGTTCGTGCTCGGCCTGTCGATGCTGCCGTTCCTGTACAACGTCTGGAAGACCGCGAAGTACGGCAAGAAGGTCGAGGTCGACGACCCGTGGGGCTACGGCCGCTCGCTGGAGTGGGCGACCTCCTGCCCGCCCCCGCGGCACAACTTCGTCACCCTGCCCCGTATCCGCTCCGAATCCCCGGCGTTCGATCTGCACCACCCCGCCGTACGGGAGCTGGAGGAGGCCGCGACACGGCCCCACACCTCCGCGACGGTGGCGCCGGGGGACAAGCAGGCGTGAGCGGCGAGGAGAGGCGGGCGGCGGGCGGACCGGACACCGAGAGCGCCCGCGGGCTGGCCCAGATGGAGGGATACCTGCTGTGGAACGCCGAGGTCGAGCAGGCGCACAGGCTCGCCCGCCGCTTCACCGACCAGCTGCCCTGGCTCACGACCGCCCAGCGCGAGGACGTCGAGCGGGTCTACAGCGCGGAGCGCACCGCCGAGTCCCGGGCGATGCTGGTGCGGATCTCCGCCCGCGCCCTGCAACTGCGCGGTGAGTACACCGAGCGCTACCGCAGGCTCCGCGCCCGCTGCGTCGCCGCCGCCGTGGTCTGCGCGGGCGCGGCGGGCGGCGCCTGCGGTGTGGTGGGCTATCTGGCCCGATGACGCGCGGCGGTCGTCCGTTCTGCCTTCCCAGCAGGCGCACTCGCACCCCTGTCGTGAAGATGAGAGGTGACGGGCGCGTGTGACGGGGCAGGCGAACGGACGACCGTGCAGACCCCCAGAAGGGACGATCACTGTGGCACGACCCAGGATTCTCGTAGTCGGAGCCGGTTTCGCCGGGGTCGAGTGCGTACGCCGTCTGGAGCGGGGGCTGCGGCCCGGAGAAGCGGACATCGCCCTCGTCGCCCCGTTCTCGTACCAGCTCTACCTGCCCCTGCTGCCCCAGGTGGCGTCCGGGGTGCTGACCCCGCAGTCCGTCGCGCTGTCGCTGCGCCGCAGCAGCCGCCACCGCACCCGCATCATCCCCGGCGGGGCCATCGGCGTGGACCCCGCGGCGAAGATCTGCGTGGTCCGCAAGATCACCGACGAGATCGTGAACGAGCCGTACGACTACCTCGTCCTCAGCCCCGGCAGCGTCACCCGGACCTTCGACATCCCCGGCCTCCTCGACCACGCGCGCGGCATGAAGACGCTGGCCGAGGCCGCCTACGTACGCGATCACGTGATCGCGCAGCTCGACCTCGCGGACGCCAGCGACGACGAGGAGGAGCGTGCCTCCCGGCTCCAGTTCGTTGTGGTGGGCGGCGGCTACGCCGGCACCGAGACCGCGGCCTGCCTCCAGCGCCTCACCACCAACGCGCTGCGGCACTACCCCCGCCTCGACCCGAAGCTCATCAAGTGGCACCTGATCGACATCGCGCCCAAGCTCATGCCCGAACTCGGCGACCGGCTCGGCGCCAGCGCCCTCAAGGTGCTGCGCGACCGGGGCATCGAGGTCTCGCTCGGTGTGTCGGTCGCCGAGGCGGGGCCCGACACCGTGAAGTTCACCGACGGCCGGGTGCTGCCCTGCCGGACCCTGATCTGGACCGCCGGGGTCGCCGCCAGCCCGCTGGTGGGCACCTTCGACGCGGAGACCGTCAAGGGCCGGCTCGCCGTGACGCCCGAGATGGTGCTGCCGGGCCACGACGGCATCTTCGCGCTCGGCGACGTGGCCGCCGTGCCCGACCTGGCCAAGGGTGACGGCGCGGTGTGCCCGCCCACCGCCCAGCACGCGCAGCGCCAGGGCCGCAGGCTCGCCGACAACCTCCTGGCGAAGCTCCGCGATCAGCCGTTGCAGCCCTACGTCCACAAGGACCTCGGGCTCGTCGTGGACCTCGGCGGCAAGGACGCCGTCTCCAAGCCGCTCGGCATCGAACTGCACGGCATCAGCGCCCAGGCCGTGGCCCGCGGCTATCACTGGTCGGCGCTGCGCACCAACGTGGCCAAGGCCCGCGTCATGGCGAACTGGCTGATCAACGCCACCGCCGGCGACGACTTCGTCCGCACCGGCTTCCAGATGCGCAAACCGGCGACGCTCCGGGACTTCGAGTACACCGACAGCTATATGACCCCGGAACAGGTCCGCAAGCACACCGCCGCCCTCCACACCCGGATGTGACCCGGGCGCGGCGCCCGGCTCACCGCCCGGCGGCTCAGTCCGCCGGGCCGGCCCCCCGGAACGCGGCGAGGATCTCCTCGGCGGCCAGCGTCGCCGGCAGCGTCCCCTCCCGCACCCGGCGCTCCAGATCCGGCGCCAGTGCCCGCACCCCCGCGTGGGCGCGCAGGCTCTCCAGCAGTTCGTCGCGCACCATCGTCCAGGTCCAGTCGACCTGCTGCTCGCTGCGCTTGGCGGCGAGCCTCCCGGTCGACTCCAGGAGCGCCCGGTGCTGCTCCAGCCGTTCCCACAGCGCGTCGAGACCCGTCGACTCGCGTGCGCTGCACGTCAGGACCGGCGGGGTCCACGCCGCGTCCACCGGGTGCATCAGCCGCAGCGCGCCCGCCAGTTCACGGGCCGCGGCACGCGCGTCGCGCTCGTGCGGACCGTCGGCCTTGTTGACCGCGATGGCGTCCGCGAGCTCCAGGACCCCCTTCTTGATGCCCTGCAACTGGTCGCCGGTCCGTGCCAGGGTCAGCAGCAGGAACGTGTCGACCATGTTGGCGACCGCCGTCTCCGACTGGCCGACGCCGACCGTCTCCACCAGCACCACGTCATAGCCCGCCGCCTCCATCACCACGATGGACTCACGGGTCGCCTTGGCCACCCCGCCCAGCGTGCCCGCGGTGGGGGAGGGGCGCACGAAGGCCGCCGGGTCCACCGCGAGGCGCTCCATCCGGGTCTTGTCGCCCAGGATGGAGCCGCCCGTACGGCTGGACGACGGGTCGACCGCCAGGACGGCTACCCGGTGCCCCAGCCCGGTGAGCATGGTGCCGAGCGCGTCGATGAACGTCGACTTGCCGACCCCGGGCACCCCGCTGATGCCGACGCGCCGCGCGTGACCCGAGTGCGGCAGCAGCCGGCGCAGCAGCTCCTGCGCCAGTGCCCGGTGGTCGGGGCGGGTGGACTCGACGAGGGTGATGGCGCGCGCGATGTGCGCGCGCTTCCCGTCGAGCACGCCCTTCACATAACTGTCGAGATCGATCCTCGGGGCCATGGTTCAGCGGCTCACAGCTCGTGGCCGAGAGCGGAACCGAGCCGCGTCACCAGGTCGTGGGCCGCCTCCGGGATCACCGTCCCGGGCGGGAACACGGCCGCGGCACCCGCCTCCAGGAGCGCGTCGACGTCCTGCGGCGGGATCACCCCGCCCACCACGATCATGATGTCCTCACGCCCCTCGGCGGCCAGCTCCTCGCGGAGCGCCGGGACGAGCGTGAGGTGGCCGGCGGCCAGCGACGAGACGCCTACGATGTGCACGTCCGCCTCGACCGCCTGCCGGGCGACCTCGCCCGGTGTCTGGAACAGCGGGCCGACGTCCACGTCGAAGCCCAGGTCGGCGAAGGCGGTCGCGATCACCTTCTGGCCCCGGTCGTGCCCGTCCTGGCCCATCTTGGCGACGAGGATGCGCGGACGGCGACCCTCCGCCTCCTCGAACGCGTCGACCAGCGCGCGGGTGCGGTCCACGGACGGCGACTCCCCTGCCTCGTTGCGGTACACACCGGAGATCGTACGGATCTGGCCCGCGTGCCGGCCGTAGACCTTCTCCAGGGCGTCCGAGATCTCGCCCACCGTCGCCATCGCGCGGGCCGCGTCCACGGCCAGCGCCAGCAGATTGCCTTCCAGACCGGGACCGGGGTCCCGCTCGGCGGCGGCGGTCAGCGCGCGCAGGGCGTCCTGGCAGGCCTGCTCGTCCCGCTCCTGGCGCAGCCGGCGCAGCTTCTCGATCTGCTGGGCGCGCACCGAGGTGTTGTCGACCTTGAGCACGTCGATCTGCTCGTCGGTCTCGACCCGGTACTTGTTGACCCCGATCACCGGCTGGCGGCCGGAGTCGATGCGTGCCTGGGTGCGGGCGGCGGCCTCCTCGATGCGCAGCTTCGGGATGCCCGCGTCGATGGCCTTGGCCATGCCGCCGGCCGCCTCGACCTCCTCGATGTGCTGCCAGGCCCGCCGCGCCAGGTCGTACGTCAGCTTCTCCACGTACGCGCTGCCGCCCCACGGGTCGATGACCCGGCCGGTGCCGGACTCCTGCTGGAGCAGCAGCTGGGTGTTGCGGGCGATGCGCGCGGAGAAGTCCGTCGGCAGGGCCAGCGCCTCGTCGAGCGCGTTGGTGTGCAGGGACTGGGTGTGGCCCTGGGTGGCGGCCATCGCCTCGACGCAGGTGCGCGTGACGTTGTTGAACACGTCCTGCGCGGTCAGCGACCAGCCGGAGGTCTGCGAGTGCGTCCGCAGCGACAGCGACTTGGCGTTCTTCGGCTCGAACTGCTGCACCAGCTTGGCCCAGAGCAGCCGGGCGGCGCGCAGCTTCGCGATCTCCATGAAGAAATTCATGCCGATCGCCCAGAAGAATGACAGCCGGGGCGCGAACGCGTCGACGTCGAGCCCCGCGTTCTGCCCGGCGCGCAGGTACTCCACCCCGTCGGCCAGGGTGTAGGCCAGCTCCAGATCGGCCGTCGCCCCGGCCTCCTGGATGTGGTAGCCGGAGATGGAGATCGAGTTGTAGCGCGGCATCTTCTGCGAGGTGTACGAGAAGATGTCGGAGATGATCCGCATCGAGGGCTTCGGCGGATAGATGTAGGTGTTGCGGACCATGAACTCCTTCAGAATGTCGTTCTGAATGGTCCCGGCCAGCTTCTCGGGCGGTACGCCCTGTTCCTCGGCGGCCACGATGTACAGCGCGAGGACCGGCAGCACCGCGCCGTTCATCGTCATCGACACCGACATCCGGTCCAGCGGGATGCCGTCGAAGAGCTGACGCATGTCGTAGATCGAGTCGATCGCCACACCCGCCATGCCGACGTCGCCCGTCACCCGGGGGTGGTCGCTGTCGTAACCGCGGTGCGTCGGCAGGTCGAAGGCGACCGACAGGCCCTTCTGCCCGGCCGCCAGATTGCGGCGGTAGAAGGCGTTGGACTCCTCGGCGGTGGAGAAGCCCGCGTACTGCCGGATCGTCCAGGGCTGGTTGACGTACATCGTCGGATACGGACCGCGCAGGTACGGCGCGATGCCGGGGTACGTGTGGAGGAAGTCGAGCCCCTCCAGGTCCCGGTCGGTGTACAGCGGCTTGACCGCGATGCCTTCGGGCGTCTCCCACAGCAGATCGCCGTCGGAGCTGCCGGAGGACTCCTTGACCGCGGCGCGCCACTGGTCCTCGGTGACCTCGGGGGCGCCGCCCGGCCCGAGCGCGATGTCGGAGAAGTCGGGGATACGCATTACGCCACACCCATCCGGTCGAGAAGGGAAGAGAGCACGTCCACCGCGTCGCAGCCGGCGAAGACGTACGCGTCGACACCGTCGTACGCGGCGGGCCGCCCCGCCAGGTACACGCGCCGCGCACCCGCCGCGACCAGTGCCGCGGCGACCTCCGCCGCCTGTTCGGCGTAGAGCGCGTCGCTGGAGCACAGGCACGCCACATCGGTCCCCGAGGCGGCGAACGCCTCGGCCACCGTCGACGCGTCCACCCGCGCCGGCTTGTGCACGGCCTCGATCCCGCCCGCCTGGAACAGGTTCGCGGCGAAGGAGGCCCGCGCGGTGTGCGCCGCCGCCGGGCCGAGCGCGGCGATGAACACCTTCGGCCGGCCGCCGGTCGCCGCCAGATGGGCGTCCGAGCGGAGCCGCAGCGCCTCGAACGCCTCGTCGCGCCGCACGACCGGAAGCCCGCCGCCCACGGGGGCCGGCGGCAGCGGCTCGCGCTCGACCCGGCGTTCGTCCAGCAGCGGGAACTCGCTCACCCCGGTCACCGGCTCCTTGCGCCGCGCCAGGTCCTTCTTGCGCGCCTCCCAGGTCGTCGCGATCCGCTCCGCGACCAGCCCCGAGCCCAGCGCGGCGGCCATGCCGCCCGCCCGCTCGATCTCCTGGAAGAACGACCAGGCCGCTTCCGCGAGTTCGTCGGTGAGCCGCTCCACGTACCAGGAACCGCCCGCCGGGTCGATGACCCGGGCCAGGTGCGATTCCTCCAGCAGGATCGTGGAGGTGTTACGGGCGATGCGCCGGGCGAACGCGTCGGGCAGGCCCAGTGCGTGATCGAACGGCAGCACCGTCACCGCGTCGGCCCCGCCGACACCCGCGCCGAGACTCGCCAGCGTGGTCCGCAGCATGTTCACCCACGGGTCGCGCCGCGTCATCATCACCGGCGAGGTGACCGCGTGCTGCCGTTGCGCCCCCGCACCGGGAGCCCCACAGGCCTCGGCGACCCGCGCCCACAGCCGGCGCGCCGCCCGCATCCGGGCGATCGTCAGGAACTGGTCGGCGGTCGCCGCGTACCGGAACTCCAGCTGCGCGCACGCCTCTTCGACGCCGAGCCCGGCATCCGTCAGCGCCCGCAGATAGGCGACACCGGTGGCCAGCGAAGCGCCCAGCTCCTGGGCCGCCGAAGCGCCGGCCTCGTGGTACGGCATCGCGTCCACGACGATGGCCCGCAGTCCCGGGTACTCCCCGGCGCACCGCAGCGCCCACCGGACGGCGTCCGCCAGGTCGGGCTCGTTGCCCTCGCGCGCCGCCCGCCCCAGCGGATCGGCGCCGAGACTGCCCCGCACCTGGTCCGCCGGGACCCCGCGCTTTGTGTGCAGCCGCAGCAACTCGGTGGCCGCGGAGTCCAGTTCCGCGCCCGCGTCCAGCACGAGGGGCGCGAGGTCCAGGAGGACCCCGTCGAGCGCCCGCTCCAGACCTGACACCGGCACGCCACAGGCGCCGCCGACGGCCAGCCACAGCGAGGTGACGCCGTTCTCCAGGTCCGTGAGCACGGCCTCGTTGAGCCGGGCGGGGTCGGTGAACGCGTGCCGCTGCCGTACGCCCCAGCCGCTCGCCGTACACCCTTCCGGCCTGCTGCCGCGGGTGAAGGGGGCGAACCCGGGGAGACCGGCGTCGGGCGCGTCGTCGCGCGAGGTGTAGAGGGGGCGGGTGATGAGCCCGTCCTCCACCGTGGTGGACAGCGCTTCCTCGGCAGCCGGTCCCGATACGTCCTTGCCCGATTTGCGGAGCACACCCTCGACGAGGCTCTGCCACTGCTCATGGGCGGGGTCAGGGAATCCGGCGGCCAGCGAAAGCCCGTCAGCAGGCTGGACCGTCATGGCCCAGATGCTAGGACAGCTCCCGGGGGAGCAGCAGTGCGTCGGCCTGTGACCTTGCACTCCCCCAGCGCACTTGATCCTTTACGTACTGTCGCGTAGCCGGGAGCCGACGTTTTGAGGCGATCTGCCACAGTGCGCCACGGAATGCCCAAAGTTATGCTGCTCACGATCCATTCATGCGGAGAGGACACGCCCGTGACCGTGGGACCCGTGGAGTACCTCGTCGTCGCCTTTCCGGGCAGCCGGTTCACCGGCGCCATCGCACCGGCGCTGGCCGACGCGGTCGCCTCGAAGGCGGTACGCATCCTGGACCTGACCTTTGTGCAGCGGGCCGAGGACGGCACGATCGAGGCCGTCGAACTGGACGACCTCGACCCCGACGACCTGGTCTCCTTCGAGCCGGTCGAGGGTGAGGTCAGCGGCATGCTGAGCAGCGAGGACATCCGGATGCTCGGCGAGCGCGTGCCGCCGGGCAGCTCCGCCGCGCTGATCGTGTGGGAGGACCTCTGGGCGGTCCCGCTGTCCGAGGCCGTGCGCGCGGCGGGCGGCCAGGTGATCGCCCACGAACGGATTCCCGCCGAGGTCGCGGAGGCCGCCGCCTCCGCCGCCGGCCACGAGAGCTGACGCCCGCACCGGAAGGGAACACGTCATGCCGATCTTCCGAGGACCCGGAATGAACCGCCGCGGACCCGGCCTCATCGGGGCCGCCGCGCGCACCGCCGTCGTCGCGGGCACCGCGTCCGCCGTCTCCGGGCGCGTCCAGCAGCGCCAGCAGGCGAGGTTCGCCGAGCAGGAGGCCGCCCAGCAGCCGGTGCAGCCCGCCCCGCAGCCCGCCGCACCGCCGGCCGCCGCGCCGCCGGCCGCCGCGCCGGGCGACGACCTGATCGGGCAGCTGGAGCGGCTGGCCGCGCTGAAGCGGCAGGGCATCCTGACCGACGCCGAATTCGAGGCCCAGAAGGCACGGCTGCTGGCCGGATGAGGACGGGGCTTCCTCCCCCTCCCCGGCCGCTATCCGCTTTCCCGATTCTCGCGAGCGCCCGGCCCGTAGTGCCGAAAAGGGCCTGCGTTCCGCGAGTCCGCGGTCTGCCCGCGCCCGATCGATGATCCCCGGCGTTTTACTTTGTCGATGTGACGACATCATGCGACTTTTGATCCGGCCAGGCCGAAACCAATTCGGATACGCGCCGGGAAAAGAGGAAATCCATCGTGCAAACCGTCAGGGCCGTCCCGACCGTCTCCGCCCTCAATCTGCGCGATCTGGGAGGCATCACCCTGGGCCCCGGCCGGCAGGTCCGGCAGGGCGTGGTGCTGCGCTCCGGCCGGCTCGGCGGCCTGGACCCGGTGGACGCCGCGGCCGTGGCCGCGCTCGGCATCCGTACCGTCGTCGACCTGCGGACCGCCGACGAGCGCGGCTCGGCCCCCGACGCCCTCCCGCCCGGCGCCCGGCTCTTCGTGGCCGACGTGCTGGGGGACAACCCCGGCGTGACCCCCGCCCGCTTCCGCGCGCTGCTCGCGGACCCGGTCGAAGCGGAACGGCTGCTGGGCAACGGCAAGGCCGAGGAGGCGGTCGCCCAGTCGTACCGGCAGATGGTGCTCTCGCCCGGGGCCGCCGCCGCGTACCGCGCCTTCATCGACACGGCCGCCGACACCGCCGCGCGGCCGGTGCTCTTCCACTGCGCGACCGGCAAGGACCGCGCGGGCTGGGCGGCGGCCGTGCTGCTCCTGGTCCTCGGCGCCTCGCGGGACGTCGTGCGGCAGGAGTTCCTGGCCGTGAACCCGGTCCTGCGGATCGCCGGACGCCCGTACGTGCAGGGCTTCCTCGACGCCGGCGGCGACCCGGAGATCGCCTCCGCGATCATCGAGGTCCGCCCCCGCTATCTGGACACCGCCCTGGCCGCCATGGACGAACGCTGGGGCGGTCTGGACGGCTACGTACGCGACGGGCTGCGCGTCCCCGGGCCCACGCTGCGGCGCCTGCGCGGCGAACTGGTCGTCTACACGGGCCCGTAGCGGCCGCACGGCCCGCTGCCCCCGGCACACGTGCGGTGCCGGGGGCAGCGGGCGAAGAGGGTGGCCGGTCCGCGCTGTGCTCCTCAGATCTTCAGGAGCCGTTCGGTCAGGTCGCGGTAGTGCTGAAGGGTGATCCGCAGCTCCTCGGTCCGCGCGCCGGGGTCGTCGCCGTCCCGCTCGTCGACGTGCAGGGTGCTGCGGCGCTCCTTGAGCGCGTCCGTCAGGCCGGCGACCACCGCGTCGAACGTGGATTCCGCTTCCTCCAACGCCCGCTGCGGGCTCTCGACGAAGTCGGTCACCGCCTGGTGGAGGCGGTGGGCCAGCTTGTCCTGGTCACCGGTCGGGAGCAGGCACTCGTCCTTGCGGGGTGCGCTGTGCGTGCGGCCCGTGTCCGTGAGACCGGTGTCCGTGCCGCGGCCGGTGTCCTTCCCGGCCAGGGGTACGGGGGCGGTGGCCGGGGGAGTGGAGGGCTCCGTGCGCGGGGTGTCGTCCGAGAAGTGCGGGGCCCCGGTGCCGGCGGCCCGGTCCTCGGACGCCGGACGCTCGGGCGGCGCGGCGGGGGGCCGCGGTGTGCGGTCGGTGTCCTTCGTCATGCCGTGCCACTTCCTTCCGCGTGGTGCTTGTCCCGGCGGACCGGGCGGTCCGTGCCCTGGGACACCAGGACGTCGAAGAGGCCCCGGGCCTCGACCAGCGCCGTCCGCAGCTGCTCCGTGTCGCCCTCGCCGTGCTTGGCGTCGTGCACCCGCCGATAGCCGTGGACGTGCTGGGCATGGTGGACGGAGAGCGCGTCGCTCTGCTCGCCGAAGTCCTTGCCGTCCGGGAAGCCCAGGTCACGGGCCAGCTCCGCGAGGAGCGTGTCGGCCTCGGCCACCGCCTGCTGCGGCGAGTCGACGAACTGGTCCTGGACCCGGGCCCAGCGGGCGAGGTACTCGTCCCGGGTCTCGGGCGACAGCGGGCGCTCGTCCAGCGAGCCGTGCCGCTTGAGCCGTTCGTTCAGTTCCTGTTCGGCGGCCTTGGTGTCGCCCTTGTGGCGCGCCACGGCACGGTCGTACTCGGGTCCGAACCGCCGCCGCAGCCCATGGCCGCCGTTCCTCCGGCCGAGGACCAGGAACAGTCCGGCGGCCGCCACCACGACGACCGCGAGGATGATCACGAGAGTCGTCATCGTCACCACCCCCGGCGGTAGTCGGTCCGCAGGTCGCTGAGTTCCACTCCCACCATCCCTTTCGGTTCGTTGCCCGGCTCCGTTCCGGCCGGGCGTGACGCTCGTGTACCCCCGCTTACACGTTCGAGACACCGTGCGCGCACATCTGCCGCCCAACTGGCTTTGCGGGGCGCCTCGGTAGGGTGGAAGGGCCGCAGCAGGAGTACTCCGAGAGGGCGGATCACGGTGACCGAGCGCAAACCCGCGGGTGTCAGTTTCGAATCATGGGTGGACCAGCAGATCCGGGAGTCCGAACGGCGGGGTGACGTCTCCCGGCTGCCCGGGTTCGGCAAGCCGATCGAGGCGCTGAGCGCCCCGTACGACGAAACGTGGTGGATCAAGTCGAAGATGCAGCGCGAGGGGGTCTCGGTGCTGCCGCCCGCGCTGGCCCTGCGCAAGGAGGCCGAGGACGTCGTCGCCGGCCTGCCGGAGATCCGGACGGAGGCCGAGGTGCGCCGGGTGCTGGCCGAGGTGAACGACAGGATCCGGGAGGCGGTGCGCCGTCCGCCGCCGGGGCCGTTGCTCAACCTGCGGCCGTTCGACGTGGACGCCCTGGTCGAAAAGTGGCGCGAGGCACGCGCCGCCTCCTGAGCAGCCCCGGGCCGGCCACTGGCGCGGATGCGTAATACTCACTTCATGAGATCAAGCGTTACGCCGACGGGCCGCCGGGCAGCCGGCGGCCCGGTCCGCGTCAGGCGGGCGACCGCGCGGGACGCCAAGCGCCTCACCCGCCTGGTCAGGTCGTCCCGCGCCTACGAGGGCCCGTACGCGCCGATGGTCGCCGGGTACAGGGTGGGTCCGGACTACATCGAGGCCCACGAGGTCTTCGCCGCCGTGCAGGAGGCGACGGACCGGGTGCTCGGCTTCTACGCGCTGATCCTGGACCCGCCCGAGCTGGACCTGCTCTTCGTCGCCGACGACGCGCAGGGCACCGGCACCGGGCGGCTGCTCGTCGGCCACCTGCTAGGGGAGGCGGAGGCCCGCGGGCTGTCCGGCGTACGCGTCGTCTCGCACCCGCCGGCCGAGGGCTTCTACCTGAGCGTCGGAGCGCGGCGGACCGGCACCGTACGGGCCGCGCCGCCCGCGGTCATGTGGGACCGGCCCGAGCTGGTGCTGCCGGTCGCCTGAGGCGCGCCGCCCTCTCAGGCCGCGCCGGCGTCCGAGGCCCGGTGGACGTCCGTGACGGTGAACAGTCCGCCGTCCGGGTCGACCAGGGTGGCTTCCCGGCCCTCCGGGCGCGTCAGCTCCTCCACCGGCGAGGCTCCGTGCGCGCGTGCCACCTCGATCGTGTCGCCCACGTCGTCCACGGGGAAGTTGACCTGCCAGTGCGGGCGGACCAGCGGGTCGGGGGCGGCCTCGACCGCGCCGGAGCTGATCCGGGCCAGCTGGCGGCCCCCGCACTGGACGACGACCTCGTCCTTCGCGTACGCCACCTCGCAGGCGCCCGGCTGCCCGCTCGCCCAGTCCAGCACCTCGCCGTAGAAGATCGCGGCGTCGAAGGCGCTCCGGGTGCGCAGCCGCAGCCAGGCGTGGGCATGGCCGTCCGGCGCGGGCGGTGACGTCGCCGGCTCGGTCCGCTCCCAGATGCCGAAGCCGGCCCCGTCCCGGTCGGCGGCCAGTGCGCCGCGCCCCTTGCCGAGCGTCAGCGGGCCCACCGCCACCGTGCCGCTGCGCTCCCGGATGCGGGAGGCGGCCACATCGGCGTCCCGGACGGCGAAGTAGGGCGTCCAGGCCACCGCGACCCGGAACGCCGTGGCCACGGCGCCGATGCCGGCGACCGGAACATCGCCGCGACGGGCCACCGAGAAGTCCTGGCCGAGCCGGCCCGGACGGAAGGTCCAGCCCATCACCGGGCCGTAGAACGCCTGCGCGGACTCCAGGTCGCGGGTCATCAGATTGACCCAGCAAGGAGCCGCGGACCCGGTCAGAGCCGCGCGCACGGGCGCCGTGCCGGAGGTGCTTGGGGTCATGGTGCAACTGCCTTCATCGGGGGTGCGGCGCAGATGCCGGCGGCCATCGGGGCCGTCACCAGCCTCACCGGGGGCGGCCGCTCCCGCAACACGCGGGGCGCCCGCCCGCCGCGACCGCGCGGGGCCCGGACGGCAGGCCGTCCGGGCCCCGGGTCCCCGGGCGGGGGAGCCGGTCAGTCGCGCTTGTCGTCGTCCTCGTGGCGGATCGGCTCGTTGCCGTGCTCGCCGAGCTCGTACGGCGAGAGGCCCCTGCCGTCCGCCGGGAAGTGGTCGTCGCCGTGGACGTCCCGCTTCTCCTCGTGGCTGCGGTGGTCGGGGCCGACCGGCTGCTCGTCCGGCCGGGGCGGGGGCAGCTCCTGGTCGTGCCGTCGCTTGCCCAGCAGGAAGGCGCCGATCAGCATGATCACCAGGAGCACACCGATCACGCCCATCACGACGCCCGTCGCGCCGCGTCCGTCCGCGAGGGTGACCGCCAGGGAATTCAGGGCTCCATCCGAAACGTCCATGCTTGCCGGATACCCCGGTACGGACCCCTCACTCGGGGTGGCGATCGAATTCATGTTTTAAGTGGATATGGGGGCAGAAAATGTTTCGATCCGTGTGAGCCCGGACTTCCCCGGGCACGCGAGAGGTTCCGGGCCGCTCCTGTCGCAGCCGACCGCCGGTGGGGTCAGCCTGGAGATGACGGCAGTGCCCCCTTCGTAAGGAGCAGCGGTGAACAGCGCACAGGACAAGCGGCAGGCCACGGAGGACCACCACGACCAGGAGGTGTCGGTCGTCGTCAGCGGCTGCCCCGAGGACGACGCGCGCACGGTCTTCGACGCGCTGCGGGCCGCCTTCACCACCGACCGCTCATCGGCCGACGTACCCCATGAGACCGGGGGCAGGCGGCCCACCGCATGGGCGGCGACCGTCGATGTGTCCGAGGCCCGGGTGATCTCGGGATCCGTGACACTCGGTACCCCCGTCACGGTCGATGTGCAGGGCGGCTACCGGGCCGTGGACCGGCTCAGGGAAGGCCTGGCCGACGCCTTCGCCGTCCGGGTGGTCGGCACGGTCTCGGGGGACCAGGAGGAAGAAGTGCGGCTGAGGCTGGAGAACAAGTAGGCCGAACGCCCGTGCGCGTGCCCCGGGCGAGCGGGGGGTGACAGGTCACATCTGGTAGAAGTCGGACAAAGTGACTTCGTCGAAAGGTTCCGCACGTGGACCCGACCAGTGAGCGGGAGGGCGACGCCGGAGAACCGCAGGCGCCCGGTGGCCTTCCCTCCGCCACCCTGACCCTGCACATCAACGGCACCGAACGCACCCTCACCCTCGATCACCGCACCACACTCCTGGACGCCCTGCGCCACCACCTGGACCTCACCGGGGCGAAGAAGGGCTGCGACCACGGCCAGTGCGGTGCCTGCACCGTCCTGGTGGACGGCCGCCGCGCCAACAGCTGCCTCCTGCTGGCCGTCGCGCACGACGGTTCCCGCGTCACCACGGTCGAGGGCCTGGCGGACGGCGACCGGCTGCACCCGCTCCAGGAGGCGTTCCTGGAGCGGGACGCCTTCCAGTGCGGCTACTGCACCCCCGGCCAGCTCTGCTCCGCCGCCGGCGTCCTCGCCGAGGCCGACTACGGCCACCCCTCCCACGTCACCCCGCACGACGCCCCCGTGGGCGTCCCGGCCCGGCTCGGCCCGGAGGAGATCCGCGAGCGGATGAGCGGCAACCTCTGCCGGTGCGGTGCCTACCCGCGGATCGTCGAGGCCGTCGAGGACGTGGCGCCGTGAAGCCCTTCGCCTACCTGCGCGCCGAGACCGTCTCCGACGCCGTCCGCGCCTGCGCCGCCCACCCCGGGGCCAAGTTCCTCGGCGGCGGCACCAACCTCGTCGACCTGATGAAGCTCGGCGTGGAGACACCCGGGCTGCTCGTCGACGTGAGCCGGCTGCCGCTGGACCAGGTCACGGACACCGCCGAAGGGGGCCTGCGCGTCGGCGCCACCGTGCGCAACAGCGACCTGGCCGCCCACCCCGCCGTACGCACCCGCTACTCCGCCCTGTCGCAGGCCCTGCTGGCCGGCGCCTCCGGGCAGCTCCGCAACATCGCGACCACCGGCGGCAACCTCCTCCAGCGCACCCGGTGCCCGTACTTCCAGGACACGACGAAGCCCTGCAACAAGCGGGAGCCGGGCACCGGCTGCCCGGCCCGCGAGGGCGCCCACCGCGACCTCGCCGTGATCGGGTACTCCGAGGAGTGCGTCGCCACCCACCCCTCCGACATGGCCGTCGCGCTCGCCGCGCTCGACGCGGACGTCGTGCTGCACGGGCCGGAGGGCGAACGGACCGTGCCGGTCACCGATCTCCACCGGTTGCCCGGGGACAACCCCGACGCCGACACGGTCGTCCGGCCCGGCGAACTCGTCACCGAGGTGCTGCTGCCCCCGCTGCCCGACGGCACCGTCTGCCTCTACCGCAAGGCCCGCGACCGCGCCTCCTACGCCTTCGCGCTGGTCTCCGTGGCCGCCGTCCTGCGCGTACGCGACGGGCGGATCGAGCACGCGGCGCTGGCGTTCGGGGGGCTCGCCCACCGGCCCTGGCGGGCCCGCACCGCCGAGGAGATCCTGAGCGGCGCCCCCGCCACCGACGCGACCTTCCTGCGGGCGGCCGACGCCGAACTCGCCGCGGCCCGCCCACTGCGCGACAACGCGTTCAAGGTCCGCCTCGCCCGGCACCTGGCCGTCGACGCCCTCGCCGAACTCACCGCCCGCACCTGAAGAGCCGAGGACTCCCGCCATGAGCCACGCCCCCCAGTCCCTGGGCGCGCCCGCCGTCCGCCGCGAGGGCCGCGCCAAGGTGACCGGCACCGCGCGCTACGCCGCCGAGCGCGGCCTGCCCGGCTGCCTCTACGCCTGGGTCGTGCCCGCATCCGTGCCGGCCGGCCGGGTCACCGCCGTCCGCACCGTCGACGCCCTGGCCCACCCCGGCGTCCACACCGTCCTCACCCACGACAACGCGCCGCGGCTCCACGAGCCGGACGACCCGATCCTCGCCGTGCTCCAGGACGACCGGGTGCCCCACCGCGGCTGGCCGGTCGCGCTCGTCGTGGCGGACAGCCTGGCGAGCGCACGGGCCGGCGCCGCCGCCCTGCACATCACCTACGGGACGGCCCCGCACGACGTCGTGCTGACCGAGGACCACGCCGGCCTCTACACCCCGGAGCTCGCCAACGGCGGCTACCCGGCCGTCCGTGAACGCGGCGACTTCGACCGGGCCTTCGAGGCGTCGCCCGTACGCGTCGACGTGACCTACACCCTGGAACCGCTGCACAACCACCCCATGGAGCCGCACGCGTCGACCGCCCACTGGTCGCCCGACGGACACCTCACGGTGTACGACTCCAGCCAGGGCGCCACCAAGGTCCGCGACAGCCTCGCCGCCGCCTTCGGGATCGGGGCCGACCGGGTCACCGCCGTCTCCGAACACGTCGGCGGCGGCTTCGGCTCCAAGGGCACCCCGCGCCCGCAGACCGTGCTCGCCGCGATGGCCGCGCTGCACACCGGCCGCCCGGTCGAACTCGCCCTGGCGCGGCGCCAGATGCCGGCGCTCGTCGGGCACCGGGCGCCCACCGTGCAGCGCGTCAGGCTCGGCGCCGAATCCGACGGCACGCTCACCTCGGTCGCCCAGGAGATCATCACCCACACGTCCAGGATCAAGGAGTTCGTGGAGCAGGCCGCCGTGCCCGCCCGCGTCATGTACGGCTCCCCGCACAGCCGGACCACCCACCGGGTCGCCGCCCTGGACGTGCCGAGCCCGTCGTGGATGCGTGCCCCGGGCGAGGCCCCCGGCATGTACGCCCTCGAGTCCGCCATGGACGAACTCGCGGCGCGACTCTCCCTCGACCCCGTCGACCTGCGGCTGCGCAACGACCCGGCCGACGAGCCCGACTCCGGCAAACCCTTCAGCAGCCGCGGCCTGGCCGCCTGTCTGCGCGAGGGCGCCGAGCGCTTCGGCTGGCGGGACCGCGATCCCGCCCCCGGCATCCGCCGCGAGGGCGCCCTGCTGCTCGGCACGGGTGTCGCCTCGGCCACGTACCCCGTCTACGCCAGTGCCGGACACGCCTCCGCGCACGCCGCCCCCGACGGCACCTACCGGATCGCCATCAACGCCACCGACATCGGCACCGGCGCCCGTACCGTCCTCGCGCAGATCGCCGCGGACGTGCTGGGCGCACCACTGGACGACGTGGCCGTCGACATCGGCGACAGCGACCTGCCCGACGCCTCGCTGGCCGGCGGCTCCTCCGGCACCGCCTCCTGGGGCTGGGCCGTGCACAAGGCCGCTTCCGGGCTCGCGGAACGGCTCGCCGCGCACACCGGGCCGCTGCCCGACGCGGGAGTGACCGTCACCGCCGACACCACCGAGGAGACCGCCGAGGAGTCCCCGTACGCCCGCCACGCCTTCGGGGCGCACTTCGCCGAGGTCGCCGTCGACAGCCGCACGGGCGAGGTCCGTGTGCGCCGCATGCTCGGCGTCTTCGCCGCCGGCCGCATCCTCAACTCCCGTACCGCGCGCTCCCAGTTCATCGGCGGCATGACCATGGGCATCGGCATGGCCCTCACCGAGGGCAGCACCCTGGACCCGGTCTTCGGCGACTTCACCGAGAGCGACCTCGCCTCCTACCACGTCCCCGTCTGCGCCGACGTCACCGCCATCGACGCGCACTGGATCGACGAGGAGGACCCCCACCTCAACCCCATGGGCAGCAAGGGCATCGGCGAGATCGGCATCGTGGGTGCCGCGGCGGCCGTGGGCAACGCCTTCCGGCATGCCACCGGCGTCCGGCTGCGCACCCTGCCCCTCACACCCGACCGGGTGCTCACTCACCTGCCGTGACCACCGGGCCGCGCACCCCGACCGGGTGCAAGCGCCGGTCACCCGGGGTGCGCGGCCCGATATGTTGCGCGACCGGCCCAGCCGGGTCACCCTGTGGAGTGACCCAGAAGAGACATCTGCTCACTCTTCGTATTCGGGGGTCGTTGGTTCAACGGGGCGAAGTATGTGGGCCTCGATGTGAGGAGCCTCGACGATGACCGTTCCACTCGACCGGCACTATCTGGTCGAACTCCAGGTTTCCGCAGAGCGTGTGGACCAGCTGCGACGGATAGTCGCCGCACATCTGCGCCACTGGAGTCTCGAACTCCACATCCGGCCCGTGTGCCGTGCTGTGGAGGAGCTGCTGACCAATGTCCACCGGCACGTCGGTGACGACAGCCACTGCGTCGTCGAACTCCGCTGGTCCGGACGGCACCTCACGGTCTCCGTCGCCGACAACGGCTCCGAGATGCCGCGGCTGCTCCACGAGGGCGGCGGCCTGAGCCGGGTCATGGCCCTCAGCGACAGCTGGGGCACCTGCCGGACCGCCGAGGGCAAGGTCGTCTGGTTCACCCGGTACGCCCAGGAGCCGCAGCACATCGAGCTGGTGCCGCTGCCGCCGCTGCCCGGCGTTCGCGAGTTCCGCCGCCCGCCGGCCGTGGCCGCGGAGATCCCCGAGCCCGTCCCGGCCGCGGTCGACGAGACCGTTCCCGTCGCGGCCGGCATCGAGGAGATCGTCCCCGACGCCGCCCCCGCCCTCGTCTGAGGCGTACACCCCACGGCGGCACGGGAGCACCCGCCCCCGCCACCGCGGACCCCCACCGGCGCGGATCGCATGCCCCCGGGCACGCATGATCCGCGCCGGCCGGGTATCCGGTGGCGGGGGCCCTCCGTGCCCCGGCCCGCGTTGCGAGCGGGCCCGGCGCGCGGCACGGTCGAAGTACCCAGGCAAGGAGGCCACCGGCATGCCCATCGCGACGGTCAACCCCGCGAACGGCGAGACGCTCAGGACGTTCGACGCGCTGGAGGACGACGAGATCGAGAAGCGGATCGCCGCGGCCTACACCGCCTTCCGCGCGTACCGCACCACCTCATTCGGCGAACGGGCCCGGCTGCTCAACCGCGCCGCCGACCTCCTGGACGAGGACCAGCAGGACATCGCGCGCACCATGACCCTGGAGATGGGCAAACCGGTCACGGCCGCCCGCGCCGAGGCCGCGAAGTGCGCCAAGGCGATGCGCTGGTACGCCGCCCGCGCCGAGGAACTGCTCGCCGACGAACATCCCGCGCCCGCCGACGTCGAGGACTCCGGCGCCGTGCGCGCGTATGTCCGCTACCGGCCGCTGGGCCCGGTGCTCGCCGTGATGCCGTGGAACTTCCCGCTCTGGCAGGTCGTGCGCTTCGCCGCCCCCGCCCTGATGGCCGGCAACACGGGTCTGCTGAAGCACGCGTCGAACGTGCCGCAGACCGCGCTGTACCTGGGCGACCTCTTCCGCCGCGCCGGGTTCCCGGCCGGCTGCTTCCAGACCCTGCTGGTGGGCTCGAAGGCCGTCGAGGGCATCCTGCGCGACCGCCGGGTGGCCGCAGCGACCCTGACCGGCAGCGAACCGGCCGGACGTTCCGTCGCCGCGATCGCCGGCGACGAGGTCAAGCACACCGTCCTGGAGCTCGGCGGCAGCGACCCCTACCTCGTCCTGCCCTCGGCGGACGTCGCGAAGGCCGCCCGCGTCGCCGTCACCGCCCGCGCCCAGAACAACGGCCAGTCGTGCATCGCCGCCAAGCGGTTCATCGTGCACACCCAGGTCTACGAGGAGTTCGCCGAGCGCTTCACCGTCGGCATGCGCGAACTGACCGTCGGCGACCCGCTGGAGGAGGCCACCGACGTCGGACCGCTCTCCAGCGAACAGGGCCGCGCCGACCTGGAGGAGCTCGTCGACGACGCCGTGAACCGGGGCGCCGAGACCCTGTGCGGCGGCGGCCGGCCCGAGGGACTGGGCGGCGGCCTGGAGAACGGCTGGTTCTACGCCCCCACCGTCCTCGCCGGCATCACGCCCGGGATGCGCATCCATCGCGAGGAGACCTTCGGCCCGGTCGCCACCCTCTACCGCGTGGACAGCCTCGACGAGGCCGTGGAAGTCGCCAACGACACCCCTTTCGGACTCAGCTCCAACGTCTGGACCCGCGACGCCGCCGAGACCGAGCGCTGCGTCCGGGACCTCCAGGCCGGCGGCGTCTTCTTCAACGGCATGACGGCCTCCCACCCCGCGCTGCCCTTCGGCGGGGTGAAGCGCTCGGGTTACGGGCGTGAGCTCGCCGGACACGGCATCCGCGAGTTCTGCAACGCCACCACCGTCTGGTACGGCTCCGAGCCCCGGTGACCGTACGCGCGACGCCCACGAACCCGCCCGCAGAGAGGTGACCATGAGCGACGCCCCACCGCCCGCGCCGGCCGGCCCTTGTGACGAGGAGCTCGACGCCCTCGACGCGCACTGGCGGGCCGCCAACTACCTGGCCGTCGGGCAGATCTACCTGATGGACAACCCCCTGCTGACCCGGCCGCTCGCCCCCGAGCACATCAAGCCCCGGCTGCTCGGCCACTGGGGCACCTCACCGGGGCTCAACCTCGTGTACACCCACCTCAACCGCCTCATCGGCGCGCGCGGCACCCAGGCGCTGTGCATCTGGGGCCCCGGCCACGGCGGCCCCGCCGTCCTCGCCGGTTCCTGGCTGGAGGGCAGCTACTCCGAGACGTACCCGGACGTCGGACGGGACGCGGAGGGCATGGGGCTGCTGTTCAAGCAGTTCTCCTTCCCCGGCGGCGTCCCCAGCCACGTCGCCCCCGAGACGCCCGGCTCCATCCACGAGGGCGGTGAACTCGGCTACTCCCTCGCCCACGCCTACGGCGCCGCACTCGACCACCCGGAGCTGCTGGTCACCTGCGTCATCGGGGACGGCGAGGCGGAGACCGGACCGCTCGCCGGGTCCTGGCACGCCAACAAGTTCCTCGACCCGGTCCACGACGGGGCCGTCCTGCCCGTCCTCCACCTCAACGGCTACAAGATCGCCAACCCGACGGTGCTCGCCCGCCTCCCGCACACCGAACTCGACGCCCTGCTGCGCGGCTACGGGCACGACCCCCTGTACGTGGAGGGCGACGACCCGCGCGCCGTGCACCGGGCGATGGCCCTCGCGATGGACCGCGCCGTCGACCGCATCGAGGAGATCCAGGCCGCCGCCCGCACCGGCGGTGACACGGAGCGCCCGCGGTGGCCGATGATCGTGCTGCGCACCCCGAAGGGCTGGACCGGCCCCGCCGAGGTCGACGGCCTGCCCGTCGAAGGCACCTGGCGCGCCCACCAGGTCCCGCTGCCCGGCGTCCGCGACAACCCGGACCACCTGCGCCAGCTGGAGGCGTGGATGCGGTCCTACCGGCCGGACGAACTCTTCGACGCCGAGGGCCGCCCCACCCCACAGGTGCTGGCCTGCGTCCCCGAGGGCGCCGCCCGCCTCGGCGCCACCCCGTACGCCAACGGCGGCCTGCTCCTGCGGGACCTGCCGATTCCGGACCTGGACGGGTTCGGTGTCCCCGTGGCCCGGCCGGGCAGTTCCCTGCGGGAGCCCACCCGGGTGCTGGGCGGTCTGCTGGAGGCGGTCATGGCGGCGACGGCCGACCGCAGGGACTTCCGTCTCGTGGGCCCCGACGAGACCGCGTCCAACCGGCTCGACGCGGTCTACGAGGCGAGCGGCAAGGCCTGGCAGGCCCGTACGCTCCCCACCGACGAGCACCTCGCGCGCGACGGCCGGGTGATGGAGGTCCTGTCCGAGCACCTGTGCCAGGGCTGGCTGGAGGGCTATCTGCTGACCGGCCGGCACGGGCTGTTCTCCTGCTACGAGGCCTTCGCGCACATCGTGGACTCGATGGTCAACCAGCACATCAAGTGGCTGCGCACCGCGCGCCGCCTCGCCTGGCGCCGCCCCATCGCCTCGCTCAACTACCTGCTCACCTCGCACGTCTGGCGCCAGGACCACAACGGCTTCTCGCACCAGGACCCGGGCTTCGTGGACCACATCCTCAACAAGAGTCCCGAGGTCGTCCGCGTCTACCTGCCACCGGACACCAACACCCTGCTCTCCGCGGCGGACCACGCCCTGCGCAGCCGGGACTACGTCAACGTCATCGTGGCGGGCAAGCAGCCGAGCTTCGACTGGCTCACCCTGGACCAGGCCCGGGTGCACTGCGCGCGCGGGGCCGGTGTCTGGGAGTGGGCGGGCACCGAGGACGGCAGCCGCGAACCCGACGTCGTCCTCGCCTGCGCCGGGGACGTACCCACCCTGGAGACCCTGGCGGCCGCCCAGCTCCTGCGGCGTCATCTGCCGGACCTGGCGGTGCGGGTGGTCAACGTCGTCGACATGGCGCGGCTCATGCCGCACTCCGAGCACCCGCACGGCATGCCGGACTCCGAGTACGACGCGCTGTTCACCCGGGGCAGGCCGGTCATCTTCGCGTACCACGGCTACCCCTGGCTGATCCACCGGCTGGCCTACCGCCGCGAGGGCCACAGCGACCTGCACGTGCGGGGCTACAAGGAGGAGGGCACGACCACCACGCCCTTCGACATGGTCGTCCGCAACGACCTCGACCGCTACCGGCTGGTCATGGACGTCATCGACCGGGTCCCCGGCCTGGGCGTGCGTGCCGTGGCGGTGCGTCAGGAGATGGCGGACACGCGCACCCGTCACCACGCCTGGATCCGGGAGCACGGCACCGACCTGCCCGAAGTGGCCGACTGGTCCTGGGAGGGCTGAATCTCCCGGCACCACGGAGAGGGCCCGGACGGTGATCTCCGTCCGGGCCCTCTCCGTGGTGCCGGGCAGGGTCAGAAGCGCAGTTCCGCCGCGATCCGCCCGTGCCCCTTGAGCGAGTCGTCGGCGACGAAGTAGACCTCCGCGCCGCTGTCGAGCGCCGCCTCGACCAGCTCGTCGACGATGTCCTCGCGGACGTTCCCGTCGGCCGGGTCGACCACGTCGTCGGTCACCGGCTTCAGGTGCTCCTGGTCGACCCGGACCGTCTGCTGGTAGTGCTCCTCCACCGCCAACAGGCCCACCCGGCCCTCACGCACGGCGGCCCACACCTCGTCGAGCCCGCCGGCGAACGCCTTCCGGCCGCGCGCCGCGTCGAGCCGGCCCTCGATCTCCTTCGCGAAGTGCGCGCGCCGGGCCTCCAGGGCGGGGCGCAGCTCGGTGAGCAGGTCGCGGGGCGCGTTGTCGGCGGGGGCGCCCTTGGTGACCCGGCCCACCGCGTCCTTCGCGCACTGGCCCGCCTCGTCGAACAGGGCGAGTGCCGGGGCGATCCCGACCAGATACAGCGGACGCGGGTCGGTGGCCAGGACGGCGCGCAGCTTCTCGTCCACCGTGCGCAGGAAGAGCTTGGTGTCCTCGTTGGCGAAGTTGCTCGGCGTGTCGCCGGTCCGCTCCATGCGCTGCGGGTTGAACTCCTCGCGCGGGGCCGTCAGCGGGAAGCCGCCGATGTGTGCCTCCTGCGCGGATTCGGCCGTGCCGCTGAAGAGAGCGGCGTGGTCGGCGGCCACGGTCAGCGCCCAGAAGGGCCGTGCCTGCGCCTTCGCGGAGACCAGGTTGCGGGTGAGGTAGCTGTCGCTCAGCACCACTCGTTCGGGTGCGGTACGCGGCAGTCGCCAGATCTGGAACTCGTCGGCGGTCGCGAGGAGCACCAGCGCGTCCAGCGCCCGGCGCGGATCGAGCTCGTCGACCGCGCGATCGAGCTGCTGCTTGATCGCGGAGCGCGTCTCGCGGCTGACCGCCGGATCGGCCTCCAGCCTGTTGTGCGCCTCGGACAGCAGGTTGCGCAGCCGTACGGCGTCCTGGGCGTTGTCCGGGGCGCGCCGGTGGGTCGGCATGGTCAGGGACAGGGCCGGATAGGGCCTGGCCTTGCGCAGCTCCTGCAGCAGGCCGGCGGTCAGGGCGTCCGTGTCCATCAGTTCCCTCCCGGGGAAGTGCGCACTGCGCGCGGAGCGGGTGATTCAACGAGTCAATTCATACCTTTTGATCCTAGTATGGGCGAGTTGGTCATCCCGGGTGCGAGAAGCCCTGCTTCCCCGCGCCCGCTTCAGTGGACGGAGCGTTTGTGAATCCGACCGGCCCCGCGCGGCGCCCCCTCCGAGGCCGCGTGTCCCGCGGCCTGACCCCCGCCGTGCTCGTCGCGGTGCTCGTCGCGGGCGCCGCCGCCTGCGGTGGCTCCGGCAGCCCGTCGGCGGGCACGGCCCGCAGTACCCGTACGATCTCCGCCGAGCCGACGGCGAGCCCGAGCCCGACCCGTAGCGGGCGCACCCAGGAGGAGTTCGCGGCCTCGGTCTCCGCCGACGTCGAGCGCAACCGGCAGAAGGCCGTGGCCACCCTCAAGGACGTCGAAGGCAAGGGCAACGCGGTCGACGACGTCTCCGTCAACGGCATCGCGGTCCGGCCCGGGGAGCAGTTCCGCAGCGCGCTGGTGCGGGTGACCAACCGGAGCGACAAGCCGGCGTTCTTCGCCGTGCGGGTGGAGTTCGTCGACGCGTCGGGCAAGGTGCTGGACTCCGTGGTGCTCGGCTTCCCGGACGCGCCCACCGACCGGACCGTCAGTGAGCACGCGAACAGCCGCAAGGCCGCCGGCGTCAAGTCGTTCCCCCGGATCGCCCAGGCGGAGCGGAGCTGACGGCCGACGGCCTCGCGGTGGTTCAGCGCGGGTCCGTCACCAGATGGCCTCCACCCACTCGGGGTGGTCCACGAACGGGTTGCGGTTGTGCTGGTACTGCTCGTATATGACGTCGTTGCGCCGCTTCTCGAAGGAGTCCGGCGGGTCCTCCTGGCTCCATGCCTTCAGTACGGAGAGCCGGCCGATGTGCGGTGAGGAGCCGTTCGACACGCTGTCGTTGGGTTCCAGGTCGGGGAACGCGTCGTCGCCCTCGTAGCGCACCGCCATATAGAGGATCATCCGGGCCACGTCACCCTTGACGGCGTCGCGCGGTTCGAAGGAGTCGCTGTCGGTGTAGTTGCCGGGCGCGTCGCTCAGTTCCGTACCGCCGTTGTCGAAGTCCTTGTTGCCGCGCGTGGAGTTGACCTGGACGTCGGACGGGCGCAGGTGGTGGATGTCGGTGCCGGGGCCGGTGGCCGTGCCGAAGTCGCCGTGCGACTTGGCCCAGACGTGCTCCCTGTTCCACTGGCCGGGGTTGCCGCCGTTGTCGCTCTTGGGTTCCGAGCGGCCGGTGTAGAGCTCGATGATGTTCGAGGAGTTGGCCGGGTCCTCGTCGGTGTCCTTGAGGGCGTCCCACACCTGGCTGTAGGTGAGCTTGCTCTGGTCGCTGATGATCGTGTGCAGCGCGCTCTTGAGCGCGGCGCCGGTCTTGCCGGTCGCGTCCTGGTAGTACGTGTCGTCGAGCGCGGCGAGCGGGGAGGCGGCGGTCGGTGGGGGCGTCGGGGCGGGCGCGGCGGCCGCCGTGCCGGTCAGCACCGCGAGAGCGGCGAGCGCGGCGGGCAGGGCGCGGCGCAGGGGAAGGTGACGACGGGACATGTGGGGTGTCCTCTCCGGGAATACGCGCACCGCGGCGCCGTCACGGGGTGGGGGACGGCTCCGCGGTGGTCGTGTCCGCTATGTGTACGCGGGAGCCTTCCATGCGGACCGTCACGATGTGTGAACACGCCGTATCTATCATGTGCAGGTCAAGTGAGGGCCCGGGACCTCCTTCGTGACCCCGCCCGGCCACGGATGCGGGAGCGCCGGAGGCGGGCGAGAATGACGGGAAGGACAAGGAGGCGGCATGAGCGACGAGTCCGATTCCGTATCCAGTACCCGGGGCGTGACCCCGGATGCCCTTCTGCACACCGGCGCCAGCGACAATCCCTCGGCGGAGGACCTGGTGCTCGCGTCGGGGCGCGACCTGACACCGCAGAACCTCGAGTGGGCGCGGCGCACCCTGGCCAGGGAGGGCCGGGCGGCCATCGACAAGCTGCTGCCGTAGACGGCGGCGCGGCGCGGCGGTACGCGACCGTCGCGCCGTCGGCGGTTACGGGCGCCGGGCACGGCTCGGTTAGCCTGAACGCACAATGAACCGTTTGACGACGTCAGAGGCGGGTTACGACCTCGCCCGCTTCCCCGAGGACCCCCGCGACCCGTTCCGCGCCTGGGACGCGGCCGACGCCTACCTGCTCCAGCACCTTCAGGAGGAGGCGGTCGACGTCTCGGGGAACGTCGTCGTGGTCGGCGACCGCTGGGGCGCCCTGAGCACCGTGCTCGCCGGGCACCGCCCCGTGCAGATCAGCGACTCCTACCTCGGGCAGCGGGCGACCGGCGCGAACCTGGAGCGGAACGGGGTGCCCGCCGACGCGGTGCGCCTGCTGTCCCCGCGCGACACCCCGCCGGACCGCGTCGACGTGCTGCTCGTACGCGTGCCGAAGAGCCTCGCGTTCCTGGAGGACCAGCTGCACCGGCTCGCGCCCGCCGTGCACGCCGGGACCGTCGTCATCGGCACCGGCATGGTCAAGGAGATCCACACCTCCACGCTCCACCTGTTCGAGCGGATCATCGGCCCCACCCGCACCTCCCTCGCGGTCCGCAAGGCCCGGTTGATCTACTGCACGCCGGATGCGGCCCTGCCCCGCACCCCCAGCCCCTGGCCGCTGCGCTACGAGCTGCCCGCGGACGCCGGACCGGCCGCCGGGCACACCGTCACCAACCACGCCGGGATCTTCTGCGCCGACCGTCTCGACATCGGCACCCGCTTCTTCCTCAAGCACCTTCCGGCCCGCACCGGCCCGGACCGGGTCGTGGACCTCGGCTGCGGCAACGGCGTCGTCGGCCTCGCCGCCGCCCTCGCCAACCCCGAGGCCACCGTCACCTTCGTCGACGAGTCCTACCAGGCCGTCGCCTCCGCCGAGGAGACGTTCCGGAGCAACACCGGCCCCGGCGCCGAGGCCCGCTTCGTCGTCGGGGACGGCCTGTCCGGCGCCGAGCCCGGCAGCGCGGACCTCGTCCTCAACAACCCGCCGTTCCACTCGCACCAGGCCACCACGGACGCCACCGCCCGGACCATGTTCCACGGGGCGCGGCGCGCGCTGCGCCGGGGCGGCGAGCTGTGGGTGGTCGCCAACCGGCACCTCGGCCACCACACCACCCTGCGCCGTGTGTTCGGCAACTGCACCACGGTGGCGGGCGACCCGAAGTTCGTGGTGCTGCGCGCCGTGAAGCGCTGAGCCGGCGGTCGGGCTGCAACAGACAGACCCCGAGGCGCCGTTCGAGCACCGGTCAGGCGTCGGAACCGGCATCCGGGACGATGCGGGGCAGCGGTTCGCGGGCCGTGTGCCAGGACGCCGGGAGGGCCGAGACGCCCGTGCGGGCCGCGATCACTCCGCCCGCCATGGCGCACGTGGTGTCGATGTCACCGCGTCCCTCGACCGTGCGCCACAGCCCTTCCTCCAGGTCGTCCAGGTGCCCCGCCGCGCACCAGAGGGCGAAGGGAACGGTGTCGGGCCCGGACATCCGGTAGCCCGAGCCCAGGACCTCCGCCGCGTGGCGGAGGGAGGTGTGGGCCGGCATCCGGGCCGCTATACGGATGCCCGAGCGGACGTCGCTGTCGGGGAGGAGCGCGGCGACCTCCCGCAGAAACTCCGCGCGTTCCGGCGCCGGCCCGCCCCGGCTGCGGGTGGCCAGCGCCGCCGCCAGGGCGACCGCCACCGCACCGGCGGCCGCCTCCGGGTGGCTGTGCGAGACCACGCTCTGGCGCGCGGCCTGGTCGGCGACGGCGTCGAGGTCGGCCGCGTGCCAGGCGCCGAGCGGGGCGACGCGCATCGCCGCTCCGTTGCCCCAGGAGCCCATGCCCTCGAACTGCGCGGTCACCACCGCATGCCAGGACTCGCCCGCGCCGAACCGGCGCAGGACGTCGTGCATCGAGGCGCCGTAGCCGCGGTGCGTGTCGGCCGCGTACTCCTCGGCCAGGCGCCGGGCGAACCGGTCCTGGTCGACAAGGCCGCCGCCCTCGGCGAGTTCGCGGACCAGGACCAGCGCCTGGGCGGTGTCGTCGCTCCACCGCCACACGGGTTCCGGGGGAAGGATCCGCGTCTCCAGGGCCGCCGGGCCCTCGCGGCGCAGGATGCCGAACCAGCGGTCGCCGAACGCGTCACCGAAGGCGAGTCCGGCGAGGGAATCCAGTGCGGGGGAGGGCAGTTCGATCATCGGAGCAGTATGACAAGAGGGCGGCCCCGCCCGCTTCAGCCCGCTCACCTCGCCCGCTTCAGTCCGCCGCCCCGCCCGCTTCAGTCCGTCGCCCCGCGCCGCGCGGAGGCCGCCGCCGCTGCCGCGCCCAGGGACAGCAGGGCGCACAGCAGCCAGACCGTGACGTACCCGGACTCGCTCGCCGCCTCCTGGGTGTCGGCGACGGCGCTCCCCGTCTCCGTCGCCGGGGTCGCCAGGACGACGGCGATGACGGCTCCGGCGATCGCGCCGCCCAGGGTCTTGACGTTGTTGTACAGGGCCGTGGTGATCCCCGTACGGGAAGGGGCGCCGGCCTCGGCGATCACCGTGGGCAGCGCGCCGAGCGCCACGCCGATGCCGGCCCCGGCCAGCACCTTGGCCGCCACCAGCTGCCAGATCGCCGTGTGGAACGCGGCCGTGGCCAGGAAGCTCACGCCGATCAGGGTGAACGAGGCGATCAGCGCGGGGCGGTAGCCGAGGCGCCGCGCGATGCGGGCGGTCAGCGAGGAGCCGATGACGGCCGCCACGCCGGCGGGCAGGATGATCAGCGAGATGGCGAGGGCGGAGAGCCCGAAGCCGTAACCGGTACGCTCCGGGTCCGCCGCCAGGAAGGTGGAGTCCGGGGCCATGCTGCCGAAGTAGACGACACCGAAGGCCGCCGCGCACAGGAAGTACGGGGCGACACTGCGGTCGGCCAGCGCCCGCAGATCCACCAGCGGATCGGGCACCCGCAGCTCACGTACGGCCCACACGGCACCGGTCAGCAGGGCGAGCGGAATCGGGACGAGCACCGCGCCGGAGAGCAGGGGACCGCTCTTCGCCGCCGAGATGCCCGCGAGCAGCAGGAGCATGGCCAGGCTCAGCAGGCCCACGCCCGGCCAGTCGAGCCGTGCGCCGGGCGTCCTCGTGGACTCCGGGATCGCGAGGAACGAGACCGGCACGCACAGCACCGCCAGTACGGCCGGCAGCAGCAGGGTGATCCGTACGTCGCCCGTCGCCTGGTGCGCCAGGCCCATGAGGACCCCGCCCAGCAGCGTCCCGAGGGTGAGCGCGCCGACGAGGCGTGCGATGGCGCCGCGGGCGCGTTCCACGGAGAGCCGGTCGCGTACGAGGGCGATCTCCAGGGGCAGCAGGGCGGCGAGCGGGCCCATCAGCACCCGGCCGGCCAGCAGCACGGGCAGCGACGGGGCGAAGGCCACCAGCAGCGAGCCGACGGCCACGCAGATCAGCGAGACCCGCAGCATGAGGCGGTGCCCGTACACATCGCCGAGCCGGCCGAAGGCGGGTACGGACACGGCGGCGGCGAGGAGCTGGGCGGCGATGACCCAGTTGAGGTCGGCGTCGGCCATCCCTAGCTCCGTACCGATGTCCGGCAGCAGCGGGGCGATGCCGCCCTGGAGGAACCCGCTGGTCATCTCGAACAGGATCAGCAGTCCCACGACCGCGCCGACGGACGCGGACGGCGGGGGAGCGGCCCCGGTGGAGGCGGGCCGTGCGGACTCGGTGGTGCTCATGAAGCCTCCTCAGTGGTGGCGGCGGCTCGGACGGCCGACCGGTCCGCAGCCTGCCGGAGGCGGCTCGCGGCGAGCCCGGCCAGCAGCAGAGCGGCGTCCGTCACCGACCGGTCGTCGTAGACCGCCTGCGCGGAGTGGTTCATCGGCGCGGCCGACGGATCGCGGCCGGGCGGGCACGCGCCGAGGCCGAGGAACGCCCCCGGGATCTCGCGCAGCACGTACGAGAAGTCCTCGGAGCCGGCCATCGGGCGCGGCGCCTCGAAGACCTGCGTGGCGCCGAGGAGTTCCCGCGCGGTGCGCAGGGCGAACGCGGCCTCGGTGGCGTCGTTCACGGTGACCGGGTAGCCGTCCCGCTGGTCGACGTCGGCGCTCAGGCCGTGCGCGGCGGCGATCCCGCGCACGGTCCGCCCGACGCCGGCCCGGACCCGGGCCCGGGTCTCCTCGGAGAACGACCGGATGGTGGCGGTGAATTCGGCGGTGCCGGGGATGACGTTGCCGGCCGACCCCGCGTGCAGCGAGCCCACCGTGATGACGGCCGGGTCGAAGATGTCGACGGTGCGCGTGACCATCGTCTGGAGCGCCGTGACCATCTCGCAGACCGCCGGCACCGGGTCCTGCGCCAGGTGCGGCGAGGAGCCGTGGCCGCCGGCCCCCGTCACCCGGACGGTCACGTCGTCGGAGGCGGCGAGCACCGGGCCCGGCCGTACGGCGGCCGTGCCGGCGGGCAGCACGGCCGAGGTGACGTGGAGCGCGTACGCGGCGACGACCCGGGAGCCCGCCGCGTCGAGCACGCCCTCGTCGATCATCAGCCGGGCACCGTCCATGCCCTCCTCGCCGGGCTGGAACATGAACACGACATCGCCCGCCAGCTCCTCGCGCCGCGCGGACAGCAGCCGGGCCGCCCCCACCAGACCGGCGGTGTGCACGTCGTGGCCGCAGGCATGCATCCGCCCGGGTACCTCGGAGGCGTACGGCACCGCGCTGTCCTCCTGTACGGGCAGCGCGTCCATGTCGCCGCGCAGGAGCACGGCGGGGCCGGGCAGGCCGCCGCGCAGCACGGCGGTGACCGAGCTGAGCTTTTGGCCCGTCGTGATCTCCAGGGGCAGTCCGGCCAGGGCGTCCAGGACCGTCCGCTGGGTGCGGGGGAGGTCGAGGCCGAGTTCCGGCTGCCGGTGCAGCGCGTGGCGCAGCCGGACCAGGGAGTCTTCGATGGCGAGGGCGTCAGTGCGTTCGAACATGCCTGGTATGGTGCCGATCCGGCCGATCGGACCCGCCGTCGTGCGGGTATCCTCCGAATCAGGCAGATCATTTGCCGACAACCACCGCCACCGCCCTGCCGACGCCACAACCACCCGGAGGCGGACCGTGCTCGACGAGGTCGACCTGCTGCTCGTCACCGCGCTCCAGATCGCGCCGCGCGCGGACTGGCGGACCATCGGTGACGTCCTGGACATCGATGCCTCGACGGTCGCCCGGCGCTGGTCCCGGCTCACCCGGGCCGGCCACGCCTGGATCGGGGTGCACCCGGCCGTCGCGGCGATCAGCCCGGACACCCCGGCCCTGGTCGCGTTCATCGAGGTCGACTGCGTCTCCGGGCGGCTGCACGAGGTGGCCGGGCACATCGCGGACGACCCGCACGTGTTCAACCTGGAGCACGTCAGCGGCAGCCGGGACCTTCTGATCACGGCGGTCTTCGCGGACAACGCCCAGCTGGCCCGGTACGTCGGGTTCCGCCTCGGTGCGCTCGACGGCGTCGCGGCCTCCCGCACCCAGGTCGCCACCACCCTGCACACCGAGGGCAGCCGCTGGCGGCTCGACCGCCTCACCGACGAGCAGCGCCGCAGACTCGCACCGCCGGCCCCGAACCGGCAGCCCACCCGCACCGTCCCCGAACGCGACCTGGAACTGGTCCGTGTCCTCGGCGAGGACCCGCGCCGGCCCGTCGCCCACCTCGCGGAGCGCACCGGACTCAGCCCCACGACCGTCCGCCGCCGCCTCGACCGCCTCGACGCCGACCGGGCGCTCGCCTACCGCTGCGAGGTGGCGCGGTCGCTCTCCGGCTGGCCGGTCTCCGTCTCGTACTGGGCGGCGGTGCCGCAGAGCCGGGCGCCGCAGCTCGCCAAGAGCATCAGCCAGATCCGCGAGATCCGGCTCTGCGCCTCCCTGACCGGCCCGCACAACCTGCTCCTCGCCGCCTGGCTGCGTTCGGTCGACGACATCGGCGCCTTCGAGGCCCGGCTCACCGCGCGCCATCCCGAACTGACGGTCGCCGACCGGGCGCTCACGCTCTGGCCGATGAAACTCGCCGGGCACCTGCTCGACCCGCAGGGCCGCCATCTGCGGGCCGTGCCCCTGTCCAGCTGGCAGGGCACGCATTCCGACACCGCGGAGGCGGCCCTCCTGGACCGCCTCCGGACCCCTCCCGCCCGACTCCCTGGTGGCGGGGTGTCCACCGCGCCCGAGCCCGGCCACACTGGTGGTCTCCGGTGACCCCGCCACCGGGCCGCCGCGGAACGGGAGGGACACGCACATGACGGACGCCGACCCCGGACTCTTCGGCCCCTCGTCGGTCACCTGGCAGCTGCACGGCGACCCGATGATGTGGATCGCCGGGGTGCGCGCCCTCTACCTCCAGGCGCTCCACCCCCTCGCCGTGCGCGGTGTGATGCAGAACTCGGACTTCCGCGAGGACGCCTGGGGCCGGCTCATGCGCACGGCCGGGTTCGTCGGCACGATCACGTACGGCACCACCGAGGCCGCCGAGAAAGCGGGTGCCCGGGTCCGGAAGATCCACCGGCACCTCGAGGTCACCGACCCGGCGACCGGCCGCACCCACGGCGTCGACGAGCCCGAGCTGCTGCTGTGGGTGCACTGCGCCGAGGCCGACTCCTACCTCCAGGTCCTGCGCCGCTCCGGCTACCCGCTCACCGCCCGGCAGGCCGACCAGTACATCGGTGAACACCGGCACAGCGCCCGCCTCGTCGGACTCGACCCGGACGACGTGCCCGCGACAACCGCCGAGATGGCCGACTACTTCGCCCGGGTACGGCCACGGCTCGCCAGGACCCCGGAGGCGAGGGACGTCGACGACTTCCTGCGCCGGCCGCCCGTACCGCCCCTCCTCGTACCGGCGCGCGCCCTGCTGTGGCGGCGTGTGGCCGCCCTCGCGTACCAGTCGCTGCCGCCGTTCGCCCACGAGCTGTACGGCAGAACGGCGCCGTCGCCCGCCGCCGTCGACCGACGGCTGCGTGCCACCGGGGCACTCCTGCGCGCCGTTCCCGCGCGGCTGCGCTGGCGGCTTCCGCCAGGTCACATCATGAACGCGATGGCGCGCCTGGGACCCGGCAGCCGCCCCACCCCGTACACACTGAAGAGGCAGGCAGCCATACTGGACGGGCCGGGGAGGGCGCGGCGGCAGCAGGCGGAACGACGGGGGCGGCAACAAGGATGGCGGAAACCAGGCTGATCCAGAGCCGGTACCGGCTGCTCGACCTGATCGGGCGCGGTGGCATGGGCGAGGTCTGGCGCGCCCGTGACGAATCGCTGGGCCGCCAGGTCGCCGTCAAATGCCTCAAGCCCATGAGCGCGCAGCAGGATGACGACTACACCCGCATCGTCCGCGAACGCTTCCGCCGCGAGGCCCGGGTCGCCGCCGCCCTCCAGCACCGGGGCGTCACCGTCGTCCACGACTTCGGCGAGTACGAGGGCGTGCTCTACCTCGTGATGGAACTGCTGGACGGCCGCAACCTCAGCCAGCTCCTGGAGGACAACGAGCAGCACCCGCTGCCGGTGGACGACATCGTCGACATCGCCGAACAGGTCGCCGACGCCCTCGGCTACACCCATCAACAGGGCATCGTCCACCGCGACCTCAAGCCCGCCAACATCATGCGGCTGTCCGACGGGACGGTGAAGATCTGCGACTTCGGCATCGCCCGCCCCGGCCACGGCATCCCCGTCACCTCCCGGCTCACCGGCGTCGGCGTCGCCATGGGCACCCCGCACTACATGTCGCCGGAGCAGATCAGCGGCGGCCAGGTCGACCACCGCAGCGACCTCTACTCGCTGGGCTGTGTGCTGTACGAGATCGCGACCGGCGCCCCGCCCTTCGACATGGCGGACTCCTGGGGCATCCTCGTCGGCCACCGCGACACCCCGCCCGAGCCGTTGCGCTCCCACCGTGCCGAACTGCCCGGGTTCTTCGACCGGGTCGTCCTGGACCTGCTCGCCAAGACCCCGGAGGAGCGCCCGTCCGACGCCCACGACCTGCGCCGCCGCATCGCGGTCGGCCGCACCGGGGAGCAGCCCTTCATCGAGCCGACCGGTGAGGTGCCGCTCGCCCCGCCCGTCCCGGTCGGCCTGACCGGACGGACGCCCGCCGCCGCGCCGCCGCTGCCCGCCTGGGCCCGCACGGTGACCGGCGGCCCCAAGGCGACGGGCGCGGTGACCCCGTTGGCGCCGCCCGACCACTCGGCGGGCCTGACCCGCGCCTGGACCACCGGCGGCGGACAGGCTCCCGCACCGGGCCCCGCCCCCGCCCACGAGGTCCCGGGCGCGGGCCCCGGCCGCAAGGGCCGGGCCGAGCACGCGCTGCGCGAGTTCGGCCGCCTCGCCGACGACCGCGCCCGCGTCCTGGGCCCCGACCACGCCGAAACCCTCGCCGCCCGGCAGCAGATGGCGTACGCGCTCGGCCGCCTCGGCCGGCACGCCGAGGCCCACGAACTCCACGCCGCCGTGCTGGTGTCACGGGAGCGCGCGGTGGGCCCGGACCACCCCGAGACCCTGCGCTGCCGCCACAACCTGGCCTTCAGCCTCAGCAGGCTGGGACACCTGGAGGACTCCTACCGCATGGCCCGCGACGTGGCCTCGGCCCGCGCCCGGGTGCTGGGGGCCGATCACCCCGACACCCTGGTCACGCTCTACGAGGTCGGTTACGCGCTGGGCCGGCTCGGCCGGTGGACCGAGGCGCTGCACACCTACCGGCAGGTCGCCGAGGCGCGGACGCGGCTGCTGGGCCCCGACCACCCCGACACCCTCGCCACCCGCTACGAGGTCGGCATCAGCCTGGGACGGCTCGGCCGCAGCGCCGACGCGCTGGAGCTGTACGGCGCGCTCGTCGCCGACCGCAACCGGGTCAACGGGCCGGCCGACCCGGAGACCCTGCGCGCCCGCCACGGACTGGGCGTCAACCTCGGGCGGCTCGCCCGCTGGGACGAGGCCCTGGCGGAGGCGCAGGCCGTGTGCGCCGCCCGTGAACATGTCCTCGGCCCCGACCACCCCGACACCCTCGTCAGCCGCCGCGAGGTCGCCGTCGCCCTCGGCTGGCTGGGCCGCTGGACCGACGCGCTCACCGTCTACCGGCAGGTCGCCGAAGCGCGCGCCCGGCTGCTGGGCGCCGGCCACCCCGACACGCTCGCCGGCCGCGACGACGAGGCCCACTGCCTCGAACAGCTGGGCCGCACCCGCGAGGCGGCCGATCTCTACCGCGAGGTGGCCGCGCTGCGGCAGCGGGGCGGCGGGCCGCTGCTCTGACCCGTCACACGCCCTGGCCCGGCCGCCTGTGGCGTGTTACCAAGGGGCATGACGGTACGGGAGAGCTTTGACGCGGTGATTGTCGGCGGCGGCCACAACGGCCTGGTCGCGGCGGCCTATCTGGCCCGTGCCGGACAGCGGGTGCTGGTCCTGGAACGGCTCGCGGCCACCGGGGGAGCGGCCGTGTCGACCCGCCCCTTCGCCGGTGTCGACGCCCGGCTCTCCCGCTACTCCTACCTGGTCTCGCTGCTCCCGCGGAAGATCGTCCGCGACCTCGGACTGGACTTCGCCGTACGCAAGCGGACCGTCTCCTCGTACACCCCCGCCGTCCGCGACGGGCGGCCCACCGGCCTCCTCGTCGGCGGTGACGGAACCCGAGACTCCTTCGCCGCGCTCACCGGCTCGGACCGCGAGTACGACGCGTGGCAGCGCTTCTACGCGATGACCGGGCGGGTCGCCCGCGATGTCTTCCCGACCCTGACCGAACCGCTGCCCGCCCGTGAGGCGCTGCGGGAGCGGATCGGCGACGCGGACGCCTGGCGCATGCTGTTCGAGGAGCCCATCGGCGTCGCGGTCGAGGAGCACTTCGCGGACGACCTCGTGCGCGGCGTCGTCCTCACCGACGCGCTGATCGGCACGTTCGCCGACGCCCACGACGCCTCACTCCTCCAGAACCGCTGCTTCCTCTACCACGTGATCGGCGGCGGCACCGGCGACTGGGACGTCCCGGTCGGCGGCATGGGCGCGCTCACCGACGCCCTCGCCGGGGCCGCCCTGGCCGCCGGCGCACAGATCCGTACCGGCCACGAGGCGCTCCGGATCGACACCGACGGGACGCGCGCCGAGCTGACCGTACGGACGGACGACGGCGAACACACCGTCGGCGCCCGCCGGGTCCTGGTCAACGCCTCCCCGCAGGCACTCGCCGCCCTCCTCGGGGACGAGCCGCCGGCGCCCGCCGAGGGCGCCCAGCTCAAGGTGAACATGCTGCTCACCCGGCTGCCCCGGCTCCGCGACCGGTCCGTCGACCCGCGCGAGGCGTTCGCCGGTACGTTCCACATCGCCGAGGGGTACGGGCAGTTGGCCGCCGCCCACCGGGACGCGTCGGCCGGACGGCTGCCCGCCGCGCCGCCGTCGGAGATCTACTGCCACTCCCTGACGGACCCCTCGATTCTCGGCCCGGACCTCGCCGCCCGGGGTTACCAGACCCTGACCCTCTTCGGCCTGCACACCCCGGCCCGCCTCTTCGCCGACGACAACGACACCGCCCGCGCCACCCTGCTCCGGGCCACCCTCGCCGAGCTCGACGCGCATCTGGAGGAGCCGCTCGCCGACTGCCTGGCGCTCGACGTGAACGGCGAGCCGTGCATCGAGGCGAAGACCCCGCTCGACCTCGAACGCGACCTGCGCCTGCCCGGCGGCCACATCTTCCACCGCGACCTCGCCTTCCCCTACGCCACGGAGACCACCGGCCGCTGGGGCGTGGAGACCGCGCACCCCAACGTCCTGCTGTGCGGGGCGGGCGCGGTGCGCGGCGGCGGGGTGAGCGGGGTCCCCGGCCACAACGCCGCGATGGCGGCGCTGGGGTTGTGACGCGGGGCCGGTACGGACAGGCCCTAGCGCCCCAGCGCCTGTCGCACGCTCATGTCGTGGTACTTGCCCAGCCGGTACAGCTCCCAGCACGACAGCACCGTCACCGACACCGGACCGCCGAGCAGGAAGGCGATCCGGGCCAGGGCGGGGACCTCCGCGTTCTCGTTGTTGAACACGGAGAGGGCGGCCATCACCCAGACCAGCAGGGTGGCGAGGACCGGCGGCAGCACCTCGTGGATGTCGGCCGTGCGGAACACATGCGCGAGGCAGAGCCAGATCCCGTACAGCGCGAACCCCAGCGACCAGGTGCAGAGGGTGATGATCACGACCTTGCCGGGGGTTCCGATGGCGTCGCGGAAGGCGGTGGTCGCCGCGTCGGGCGCCATGGCGAGGGGGAATGTGGCCATCGACCCCATCAGCGCCGCCACCGCCCCGAAGGACTTGAGGGATCTGCGCAGGTAGAGCCCGCGCAGACTGCCCCGCGCGGCGAACGCGAACGCGGCGATCACGAACGGGAAGGCGCACACCAGGACGAGCGTGCTGATCCAGCTGTCGCCGAACTTGTCGTCCGCCACCGCCCCGACACCCTTGGCGCTGTCGACCGGCTCGTACGACATCACCAGGACGAGCCAGGCGACGATGCCGAGCCCGGTCCGCCAGTTCTGGAGCTTGCGCACCGTCAGGTCCTCGACGGTGTCCGGACGCGAGGGGCGGAAGGCGCGCTGAGCCGCGTAGAACGGGTTGTAGACGCACTTGAGGATCCGCTGTCCGCGCGACAGCGGCGGCCGGGGCGGGTGCGGGGCCGGCGGCTGCGGGCCGTACGGCTGCGGCGGGTACGGGCCCTGCGGCGGCACGGATCCGGCCGGGGGGTAGGGCCCGGCGCCGGGACTGCCGGGGTACGCATACGGGTACGGGCCGGGCCCCGGAGAGGGCTGAGGACCTGGACCCGGGCCCGGCCGGCCGGGGCCGGGCCCGCCGGGCGGGCCCCATGGACCGTTGCCGTATGTACTCATGCCGTGCACCCTCGATGATTCGGTTCCGGGCCGTACGCGACGCGGCTCGGACCGCCCGCTCGGCGTGCGGCGTGATCCTACCCATCGCGGGGACCGGGAAGCGCGCGTTCCGGTCCCCACGACGGGTTCTGTGCGGGGGCGGCGGTCAGTCCGCCGACGCGGCCCACCCCTCGGCCGTGATGAGCCGGGCGTCACCCGGCCGGCTCTCGTCGAAGACCGTACGGCCGCCGTCCTCGACCCGGACGGCGTCCACGTAGACCCCGCGGCCCACGTACAGCTGGTCCGTCGTGTACCGCCATCGCAGCACGGTCCCGGTGCCGCGCCACGCCGCGAGGTCCGCGTCGAGGCGGTGCCAGACCCGGCCCGACCAGCCGGAGAGCGAGCCGTCCGGGTGCGTCCCGGGCTGCGGGCGCGGGCCTTGTCCCGTCGGGGTGGTGGTGAACGGGACCGGCTGCCAGGTGGTGCCGGCGTCCGTCGAGGCCTCCAGGTGAAGGAAGTCGGAGGCGGGCTCGGTGTCCCACCACAGCGCACAGCTCAGCCGGGCGCGCGAGGAGGCGAGCGGCAGCGGCGGCAGCGCCAGGGTGGCCGTGGCGGCGCTCGCCATCCCGGAGAACCACGCCGTACGGCCCCGGGCCGGCGAGACCGCGACCGCCCGTGCCATCTGGTTGGCGGTGGCGACACGCGGCGCGCTGCCGGAGCGCCAACTGCGTACCGGATGAACGGAGTTGCCCAGCACGATCAGGAACGAGTCGGTGGTCGGGTCCAGGACCAGGCTGGTGCCGGTGAAGCCGGTATGGCCCGCCGTGCGGGGCGTTGCCATGGCCCCCATGTACCAGTGCTGGTAGAGCTCGAAGCCGAGGCCGTGCGCGTCCCCGGGGAACGCCGTGTTGAAGTCGGTGAACAGCAGGTCGACGGAGTCCTCCGAGAGGATGCGCGCCCGCCCGTAGACCCCGCCGTTGAGCAGGGTGCGCGCGAGGACCGCGAGGTCCCAGGCGCACGAGAACACCCCGGCGTGCCCGGCGACCCCGTCCAGGCTGTACGCGTTCTCGTCGTGCACCTCGCCCCAGACCAGGCCGCGGTCCAGGCCGGACCAGGGGAGCCGGGCGTCCTCGGTCGCGGCGATCTTCGGTTTCCAGGAGGCGGGCGGGTTGTAGCGGGTGCGGTGCATTCCGAGCGGGCCGGTGATCCGCTCGCGCAGCAGGACGTCCAGGGTCCGGCCGGTCAGCTTCTCCAGGACCAGCTGGAGCGAGATCAGGTTGAGGTCGGAGTAGAGGTAGACCGTGCCGGGCGGGTTGGCCGGCACCTCCTTCCACAGCAGTTCCAGCTTCCCTTCCCGGGTCGGCGCGCTGTAGAGCGGGATCCAGGCGGTGAACCCCGAGGTGTGCGTGAGCAGCTGACGGATCGTGATGTCCTGCTTGCCGCCGCCGGCGAACTCCGGAAGGTACGAGGCGACCGTCGCCTCCAGCTCCAGCGTGCCGCGCTCGATCTGCTGCACGGCCAGGATCGAGGTGAAGAGCTTGGAGACGGAGGCCAGGTCGAAGACCGTGTCCTCGGCCATCGCGATCTGCTGGTCCGCGGGGAACTCCACACCGGTGTCGGTGGTCTCGTCGTACGCCGAGTAGCGCACCGCCTTGCCGATCGGGTGGTGCAGCGCCACCGTCCCGCCCCGGCCCGCGAGCAGTACCGCGCCCGCGTACCAGGGGTGTTTCGGCGACGCCGCCAGGTAGCGCTCCGCCTCGGTGACCAGCTGGTCGAGCGGTGCCCGCAGCAGTCCGGCGCGGGAGGCCGGACCGCGCCGCAGCGTCGGCTTCGCACCCCGGCCCGCGTGCATCCCCGACGACTCCGTCCCCGACTCCGTGGCGGACGCCGTGCCCCCGAACGGGATGGGCGCCAGGGCGAGTGCTCCGCCCAGGGCCAGCATCCCACCGCCGACCCTCCGCCGGCTGATACCCCCGCCCGCCGTGTCCTGCGTCATGCACTGCCCCTTCCCACTGCCTGAAAGTAACTTTCGAAATCCCGTCCGGGCATGAAACTTCCTGCCGAGCAGAGAGAGTACTGTCAGGACCCGTCGTCCCGTAGGGGCATGAACCACAAAGAATCTGATGTCCTGTCAGAAACTGTCGCGGTGTCAGTGGTGCGCGCGCCCCCGTCCCTCGTGCACCCGGACCACTCGCAGCGCGGGAGACCGCAGGATGTCCTTCTCGCAGAACCGCGAGGTCACCCAGCGCCCGCGCGAGAACAGCTCCGTCTGGTCGCTGAAGTGCGGCGAGTCCGGATTCGACGACTGGGAGTACGTGAGCAGCGTGCGCGCCACCGGACAGGGGCCGCCGTCCCAGCCGACCGCCTGGATGTAGCTGGACCCGGTCGACACGTCGGTGTACGCGCCCGCCGACGCGTCCCACACTCCCTCGGTCTTGTTCCAGACGCCCAGCGCCTCCGTACCTCCGCTCAGCGCAATGCGTCGCGAACCCCGCCGCACCCACTGGTGCTCGCCCAGCGGCGCGTCCAGCGCGATCCCCGCGCCCCGCAGTTCGCTCACCGCGTCCGCGAGCGCCGCGAGGACCCCCGGGGCCGAGGCGTCGAGTGTGTTCGGCGTGTGGACGGGATCGGCGGGGGAGAAGGGCACCTTCCACAGCCGGCCGGCCGGTACCGCCACCGCCCTGCGCCAGAACCGGTCGAAGAGCAGCGCGCCCCGGCTCGACGCGGCGGCCGTGCGGTCCCAGTCGCGCAGCACCGGGCACGCGGCCGACACATCGACCTCCTTGCCGTCGCTCCCGGCCGCCGTCCCGCCGGGCAGCGCCGCACACGCCTCGGCCGCGGCGGACGCGGCCAGCTCCCCGGCCGGCACCCGGTTCGCGAACTGCTGGTGCTGGAGACTCGCCACGGTCAGTCCGCCGCCCCGCGCCATCGCGGACACGTCCTGGAGCGCGCCGCGCGTACGGACCGAGCGCGGCGTGGCGACCGTACCGAAGATCCGCCCGTAGCCGGTGAGCGGCTGCTCGGCGTTCGCCAGCCAGGCGCTGTCGTTGGAGTTCTCCACGTACGGCACGTTCTCCAGGACCGGCATCCGGCCGGGACCGAAGATGCCGGGCTGCACCGCGTCCGGGTCCGAGCCCGTGACGCAGTCACCGCGTGAACCGTCCAGCACCGCCAGGCCCGACGCCGGGAAGGTCGCCCGCCCCAGCGGCGTCGAGCAGCGTTCCGCCAGCTCGTCCGTGACCCTCGGCAGCACCTGCGCCTGCGAGAAGAACGTGTGGCCCGAGGAGTCCGCCGCGATCGTGTTCACCCACGGCAGGCCCTGGGTCCGCCGCAGCGCCTCCTTCACCCCGGCCGTGGTGCGGGCCGTGCTGAACCCGAGCGCGGTGTCGCCCGAGCGCAGATTGGCCGCGTTCGGATCGTCCAGCGCGTACGCGCTCGTCCCCGTCCACGGCAGCGGCAGGCCCGCGCCGAGCGAGGTGACGACCGGGCCGTACCGGGTCCACCACTGCGTACGGGCCACCGTGCCGCCGCCCGCCACCGGGACGGAGACCGACCGCTTCGTCATCCGGTGCCGCCTGCCGTCCACCAGGTACACGGTCGGGTCGTCCGGAGCGAGCGTGAGCTGCCGCAGATCCAGCGTGACCCCGGTGGCCACGGTGTGGCTCCACGCGAGGTGCGCGTTGTGCCCGATCGAGACCGTCGCCGAACCGAGCAGCGAACCGCCCGCCACGTCGAGCTTGCCGGGGATGGTCTGCTGCGACTGCCAGAACCGCCGCCCGCCCTCCCACGGATAGTGCGGGTTGCCGAGCAGCAGCCCGCGCCCGTTCGCCGTCGTCCCGCCGCTGAAGGCCACGGCGTTGGACCCCATGTCCGCGTCCCGCGCCGACAGCAGCCGCTCCGCGGCCTTCGCCGCACCCGACGGCGACGGGGGAGCGGGGTCCGGCGCGCCGGAGGGCGGCTGCGCGGCCGTGATCCCGTCGACGGCCCGCCCCTGGCCGCCGAGCACCGAGAGCGCGTACGAGCGTGCCGCGACGTCGACCGCGGTCACCGGGCGCACCCAGTGGGCACCCCGGCAGGCCGGATCGGTGATCCGGTTCTGCGCGAGCCAGGCGTTGTACCCGGCCGCCCACCCCCGTTGCAGCTCCTTCACCGCACGGCTCGGGCCCGCCGGCGCGGGCGTCCTCAGCAGCTTCTCCACCGTGCGGTCGTCGCGCACCCCTCGGAAGTACAGGTCGCTGGCCAGGTTCTTGGACGCGGAGGACAGCGAGCCGTCGGGCGCCGCGTCCGGGCCGAACCAGCGGGAGCGCTCACCGCGCAGCGTCACGAAGCCGTCGGCCAGCACGCACACCTGGTCGGCGGCCTGCGCCCAGCCGTTGCCGAAGCCCAGGTCCGCGTAGTCCTTGCCCACGATGTGCGGAATGCCGTACTCGGTGTAGCGGATCACGGCGGACAGCCCGCCGCCCGACGGATGGTGGGTGCGCGGGGTGTGCGCCGAGGCCGGTGGCAGCGAGGCCGACACGGTGAACAGGGCGAGGCCGGACACGGCGAGAATCCTCAGACGGTTCCACAAGGGAAACGGTCCTCCCAACTCTGCGGGTACGAAAGCCGGTTGCTCAGGAGTTCCAGATGTCGCGGGCAACTCAGCCAGCACGCCCCCGCCCCTGTCAACAGCGCCGGGCGGGATCCGGACCCTTGACCACCGGCCCCCGGCCGCACAGGATCACGCCATGACCGGTGTACGCAGCAGCACAGTCGACGGTGTCCTGACCCGCAGCGCACGGCGCACCCCCGAACGCACCGCCCTGCGCTACGCCGGCCGTGCCTGGACCTACCGCGAGCTCGACGAGGCCGTCACCACCGCGGCCGCCGCCCTCACCGAGGACCACGCGCTGAACCCGGGGGACCGGGTCGCCGCCTACGCGCACAACTCCGACGCGTATCTGATCGCCTTCCTCGCCTGCGCCCGCGCCGGGCTCGTCCATGTGCCGGTCAACCAGAACCTCACCGGGGACGATCTGGCGTACATCCTGAGCCAGTCCGGCAGCTCCCTGGTCCTCACCGACCCGGGCCTCACCGACCGTGTCCCCGAGGGCTTCCCCGTACGGGCGCTGCGCGACGACGAGGGCTCGCTGCTGGCCGGACTGAGCACGGCGCGCCCGTTCACGCCCGCGCGCGAACCGGCCGCCGACGACCTGGTCCAGCTGCTGTACACCTCCGGGACCACCGCGCTCCCCAAGGGCGCCATGATGACGAACGGCGCCCTCGTCCACGAGTACGTCAGCGCGATCACCGCGCTCGACCTGCGCGCCGGTGACCGGCCCGTCCACGCGCTGCCGCTCTACCACTCGGCGCAGATGCATGTGTTCCTGCTGCCCTACCTCGCGGTGGGCGCCGAGAACACGGTGCTCGACGCACCGGACGCGGTCCGGGTCTTCGACCTGGTCGAGTCCGGACAGGCCGACAGTCTCTTCGCGCCGCCCACCGTCTGGATCGGCCTCGCCAACCACCCCGAGTTCGCCACCCGCGACCTCGGCGGACTGCGCAAGGCCTACTACGGGGCGTCGATCATGCCCGTCCCCGTGCTGGAACGCCTGCGCGACCGGCTGCCCGCTCTGGCCTTCTACAACTGCTTCGGGCAGAGCGAGATCGGCCCGCTGGCCACCGTGCTGGGACCGGACGAGCACGAGGGCCGGATGGACTCGTGCGGCAGGCCCGTCCTCTTCGTCGAGGCGAAGGTGGTCGACGAGAACGGCAAGGACGTCCCCGACGGCACCTCGGGCGAGGTGGTCTACCGCTCACCCCAGCTGTGCGCCGGCTACTGGGACAAGCCGCAGGAGAGCGCGGAGGCGTTCCGGGACGGCTGGTTCCACTCCGGCGACCTCGCCGTCCGGGATGCGGAGGGCTACTTCACGGTCGTCGACCGGGTGAAGGACGTCATCAACTCCGGCGGGGTACTCGTCGCCTCCCGGCAGGTCGAGGACGCCCTCTACACCCACCCCGCCGTCGCCGAGGCGGCCGTCGTCGGGCTGCCCGACGCACGCTGGATCGAGGCGGTCACCGCCGTCGTCGTCCTGAAGGACGAGGCGGGCGAGGAGGAACTGATCGCGCACGCCCGCGAACGGCTCGCCCCCTTCAAGGCGCCGAAGCGGGTCGTGTTCGTGGAGGCCCTTCCGCGCAACGCCAGCGGGAAGATCCTCAAGCGCGAGCTGCGCGACCGCCTCGCCTGAGACCCCTACGCGCGGACGCGGCCGACCCCCACATGGAAGCTGTCGGTGATCTCCCGGCGCTCCGGCGCGGGCGTGCCGCAGTGCCACTGCGGGGCGGTCACCACACCGGGTCCGACCAGGTCGAGCCCGTCGAAGAACCGGGACACCTCCGCACGCGTACGGGGCCGCAGCGTGATGCCGCTCGCCCGGTACTCGTCGGTCTTGTCCTGCTCGGCCGAGAGGAAGTCCTTGGTGAAGTGCGAGAGCACCAGGCAGCTGCCGGCGGGCAGCGCGTCGAGCAGCGTGCGCGTGATCCCGTAGGGGTCGTCCTCGTCGGCCAGGAAGTGCATCAGGGCGATCATCGAGAGCGCCACGGGCCGGTCGAAGTCCAGCACCGTACGGGCGTGGGCGAGGATCTTCTCCGGCTCGCGCACATCGGCCTGGAGATAGTCGGTGGCGCCCTCCGGAGCGCTGACGAGCAGCGCCTCCGCGTGCCGCAGCACGATCGGGTCGTTGTCCGTGTAGACGATCCGGGCCGACGGATCGACCTCCTGGACGATCTGGTGCAGGTTCGGCCGCGTCGGAATGCCCGTCCCGATGTCGAGGAACTGGTCGATGCCCTCCCGCGCGGCCCAGCCGGCCGCCCGGTGCATGAAGGCCCGGTTCTGCGCGACGCCGGCCTTGGCCAGGTCCGGCATCCGCTCGCCCAGTTCCTGGTCGACGGGGTAGTGGTCCTTGCCACCGAGGAGGTAGTCGTAGACGCGTGCCGGGTGCGGCCTGCTGGTGTCGACCGGTACCCCGGCCGGGCCTGCCGTCATGGTGTGCTCCCAGGTTCATCGACGGGAGAACGGACGCCTCCCCTGCGTACAGCGGTCACACCGGCTCATCCTGCCACAGCAACCCCGTTGACCAGCAGGGGAGTTGCGGCAAGGGTTCACGCGCGCTCGTCCACGATCCGCCGGAACTTGCCCACCGACCGCTCCAGCGTCTCCGGATCGAGGATCTCCACACCGACCGACACCCCGATCCCGTCCTTGACCGCCGCCGCCACGGACCCGGCGGCAGCCGCCCGCTGCTCCGGCGTGGCCCCCGGCCGGGCCTCCGCCCGTACCGTCAGCACATCGAGCCGGCCCTCGCGGGTCAGCCGCAGCTGGAAGTGCGGCGACACCCCCGGGGTCCGCAGCACGATCTCCTCGATCTGCGTCGGGAAGAGGTTGACCCCGCGCAGGATCACCAGATCGTCGCTGCGCCCGGTGACCTTCTCCATGCGCCGGAACACCCGGGCCGTCCCGGGCAGCAACCGGGTCAGGTCCCGTGTCCGGTACCGGATCACCGGCATGGCCTCCTTGGTCAGCGAGGTGAACACCAGCTCCCCCTGCTCCCCGTCGGGCAGCACCTCGCCGGTGAACGGGTCGACCACCTCCGGATAGAAATGGTCCTCCCAGATGTGCAGCCCGTCCTTCGTCTCCACGCACTCCTGCGCCACACCCGGCCCCATCACCTCGGACAGGCCGTAGATGTCGACCGCGTCGATCGCGAACCGCTCCTCGATCTCGCGCCGCATCTCCTGCGTCCACGGCTCGGCCCCGAAGATCCCCGCCTTCAGCGAGGTCGAACGCGGATCGACGCCCTGCCGCTCGAACTCGTCGAGGACGGTCAGCATGTACGAGGGCGTCACCATGATGATGTCGGGCCGGAAGTCCTGGATCAGCTGCACCTGCCGGGCCGTCATGCCGCCCGACGCCGGAATCACCGTGCAGCCGAGCCGTTCCGCTCCGTAATGCGCGCCGAGGCCGCCGGTGAACAGCCCGTAGCCGTACGCCACATGGATCTTCTGCCCCGGCCGCCCGCCCGCCGCACGGATGGAGCGGGCCACCACATTCGCCCATGTCTCCAGGTCCCGCTCCGTGTAGCCGACGACGGTCGGCCGGCCCGTCGTCCCGCTGGAGGCATGGATGCGGCGGACCCGCTCCTCGGGCACCGCGAACATTCCGAACGGGTAGTTGTCCCGCAGGTCCGCCTTGGTGGTGAACGGGAACCGGGCCAGATCGGCGAGCGAACGGCAGTCCTCCGGCTTCAGCCCCGCCCGGTCGAACGCCGCGCGGTAGTGCGGCACGTTCTCGTACGCGTGGCTCAGCGTGGCCCGCAGCCGGTCCAGCTGGAGCGCCGCCAGCTCGTCGCGGCTCATCCGTTCCGCCGCATCCAGCAGAGCCGTCATGCGGGCCTCCCTCGTTCCGTACGCGCCGTGCGGACGACCGATCATTCGGTCGACTCCTTCCGGAGCAGTAATTCAGGATCTTGTACCGCCTGGCAAGAGGCGTGACGCACATCGCCCTCCGAGCCGGATACGCCCGTACCGAACACGGCTGCGTCACCCGGACGGCCCTGTTTGGATGGAGGCATGCCGACCTTCCATACGTACGACGGAACCGAGCTCGCCTATCACCTCGTGGGGGAGGGGACACCGCTGATCTGCCTGCCGGGCGGTCCCATGCGGGCGAGTACCTATCTCGGCACCCTCGGCGGACTCGCCGCCCACCGGCAGCTGGTCCTCCTCGACCTGCGCGGCACCGGCGACTCCGCTGCCCCCGACGACCCCGCCACCTACCGCTGCGACCGGCAGGCCGAGGACGTCGAGGCCCTGCGCGCCCACCTCGGCCTGGAGCGCGTCGACCTCCTCGCCCACTCCGCGGCCGGCGACCTCGCCGCGCTCTATGCCGCCCGCCACCCGGAGCGGCTGCGCAACCTGGTCCTCGTCGCCCCCACCACCAGGGCCACCGGAATCCCCGTCGCCGTGCCCGAGGCCCGCGAGGCCGCCGCGCTGCGCCGCTCGGAACCCTGGTACGAGGACGCGCTCGCCGCCCTGGAGGAGATCTGGGCCGGCCGGATGACCGGCGAACTGCGCGCCAGGACACGGCCGTTCCTGTACGGACGCTGGGACGCCGCCGCACAGGAGCACGCCGCCGGCTCGCCCGCGCAGATCAACGCCGAGGCCGCGGCCGAGTACGTCGCGGAAGGCGCTTTCGACCCGGCCGCGACCGTCCCGGCCCTGCGCGCCCTGGAGACGCCGGTCCTCGTGCTGGCCGGCGAGTACGACACCATCACCACGCCCGACCGGGCCGCCGAACTGGCCGCGCTCTTCCCGCACGCGGAGTTCGCGGTGCAGCGCGGTGCCGCGCACTTCCCGTGGACCGACGACGCGGGGGCGTTCGCCCGCACCGTCGAGGCGTTCCTCGACCCCGAGGTGCACAGCGTCCGGGCCGGCGGGATACGGCTCGCCCACCGGGTGTGGGGCGACCCGGCCGCGCCGCCGGTGGTCCTGGCCCACGGCCGGTGCGGGAACAGCGGCGACTGGGCCCACATCGCCGCCGCACTCGCCGCCACGCACCGGGTGTACGCCTTCGACTTCCGCGGCCACGGGCTCAGCGACTGGCCCGGCCGCTACTCCTTCGAGCTGTTCCGCGACGACCTGCACGGCTTCCTGGAGGCCCGCAACCTCGCCGGTGCCACCGTCGTCGGACATTCCATGGGGGGTGCCGCCGCCTACCTGCTCGCCGAGCGGCACCCCGGGCTCATCGGCCGCCTCGTCATCGAGGAGGCGCCGCCGCCCTTCCCGCTCGACCCGCCGCGCCCCGCACCCGAACGGCCTGCCGGAGAGCTGGACTTCGACTGGCCCCTCGTGCCGGCGACCGATGCCCAGCTCAACGCCCCGGACCCGGCCGGCCCCGAACTCCTCGGTGACATCACCGCCCCCACTCTGATCATCGGCGGTGGCCCGAGCAGCCGGATCGATCAGGAGGACCTGGCTTGGATGGCCCGCCGCATTCCCGGCGCCGAACACGTCACCATCGACGCGGGCCATCTCGTACACACCGAACGACCGGAGGAATTCCTGGCCGCCCTCCGGTCGTTCGGTATCTGATCCATGAGCTGACGCCGCGTCAGTCCCGGTGCAGCAGCGTCACCACGACCTCGCGCAGCGTCGCCTCGGCGTCCTCCACGCCCGACTCCGTACGCCAGGCGACGAAGCCGTCGGGGCGTACCAGGACCGCACCGTCCCGGTGCGTCCCGTGCGCCTCGGCCCAGTCCGCCCCGTCCTCCGGCTCCAGATCACCGCCCGCACCGATGCCGAACGCGTCGAGCCGCACCCCCAGCCGGTCGGCGACCCCGGCCGCGGCCCGCCGCCACACCGTGTCCGCGCCGTCCGCGAGCAGCACGAACGAACGCTCGTACAGATCGAGGGTCGAGATCCGCTCCCCGTCCCTGCGCACCCACAGGTGGGGCGCCCGGCTGCCCGGTTCGCCCGTCAGCCGCACCCCCTCCGGGACCACCGGCGCGTCCGGGGCCACACCCAGCACAGCGCCCGCCGTATAGCGGTAGCCCAGTGCCACGTTCAGCATCCCGCCCCGCTTGCCGCCGCCCATCGACGGCGGCGGTGCGTAACCGGGGTGGCTGTGCTCACCGGACCGCGCCGACGCGCGCTCGCTCGTCGCCCGTGCCACCGGCAGCCGCTCCTGCCCGTACGTGTCCAGCAGGCCCCGGCCCGCCTCGCCCCGCAGCACCGCGGCCAGCTTCCACGCCAGGTTGTGCGCGTCCTGGATGCCGGTGTTGGAGCCGAACGCCCCGGTCGGCGACATCTCGTGCGCCGAGTCACCGGCCAGGAACACCCGGTCCCGCCCGTACCGCTCGGCCACCCGCTCCGCCGCGTGCCACGGCGCCTTGCCCGTGATCTCCACGTCGATGTCCGGCGCGCCGACGGCGGTACGGATGTGGAGGGCGCACCGCTCGTCGGTGAAGTCCTCCAGGGTCTCGCCCCGGCCGGGCTGCCACGGGGCGTGGAACACCCACTCCCGCTCGTTGTCCACCGGCAGCAGAGCACCCTCCGCCCGCGGGTTGGTCAGGTAACAGACGATGAAGCGCCGGTCGCCCAGCACCTCGGCCAGCCCGCGCGAGCGGAAGGTGACGCTCACGTTGTGGAACAGGTCGCCCGCACCCGAACGGCCGATGCCCAGCTGCTCGCGGACCGGACTGCGCGGCCCGTCCGCGGCGATCAGGTAGTCCGCCCGCACGGTCGTGTGCTCACCGGTCTCCCGGTTCTTCAGGGTGGCGGTGACACCGGAGGCGTCCGGGTCGAACGACATCATCTCGGTCGAGAACCGCAGGTCGCCGCCCTGCTCCCGGGCCCTGTCCAGCAGCACGGGCTCCAGGTCGTTCTGGCTGCACAGGCACCAGCCCGTCGGGCTGAACCGGGCGATCGCCCCGCCCGGGTCGATCTCCTTGAACAGCCACTCCTGGTCGTCGCCGGTCAGCGAGCCGGCCTGGAGGATGCCGTGGTTGTCCGCGAGCACCGAGGCGGCCGCCCGGATCTCCCGCTCGACACCCGCACGGCGGAACACCTCCATCGTCCGGACGTTGTTGCCCCGGCCGCGCGGATGCGTCGAGGTCGCCGCGTGCTTCTCGACCAGCAGGTGATCGACGCCGAGCCGACCGAGGAAAAGGGACGCGGACAGGCCCACCAGCGAGCCGCCCACGATGAGGACGGGTACATGGAGGTCGACGTTCTCGTTCATCAGTTGCTCCAGCTCCGACGCCGTACAGATGCACTGTCCATGCCCGGCCGGGGGCCGGGCCGGAGCGCTTCGGGCGCCCGCTCACCTGAACGGTTCATAAATCTCGCGTCGGGCGGACCAGCGTTTCACGATCGGTCACGGAGACGACGCCCTCGGTCCGGGCGGGCCGTGCGTGATCGCCGGGGCTCCCCGTACCGATCCCCCTCGGCAGCCGACGGCTCCACAGCTCCGGCCGGCTCTCCCAGCGTCCCCGCCTCACCGCGTCGAAGGAGTTCGCCAGATGACCACCACCCTTTCGGAACGGATCTCACAGTCCGCCTTCGACGGATCCAGGCTGCGCGTCGTGCTGCTGCTGGACCTGTACGAGGGCGCGCAGAACCAGTTCCTCGAGGCGTACGAGCACATGCGCAACCAGATCGCCTCCGTCCCCGGCCACATCAGCGACCAGCTGTGCCAGTCCATCGAGAACCCCTCGCAGTGGCTGATCACCAGCGAGTGGGAGAGCGCCCCGCCGTTCCTCGCCTGGGTCAACAGCGAGGAGCACGTCGCGACCGTCCAGCCCCTGCACAGCTGCGTACGCGACACCCGGTCGCTGCGCTTCAGCGTTCTGCGCGAGACCGGCAAGGGCTTCGAGACCGTCCCGGACCCGGTCCGCGGCAGCCTCCAGACCTCCCCCCGGCTCGGCGACGGCGTCGTGCGCCACGCGCTCACCTTCACCGTCAAGCCGGGCACCGAGGACATCGTCGCGAAGCTCCTCGCCGACTACGAGTCGCCCCGCGCGCGCGTCGACGACCACACCCGGCTGCGCCGCACCTCGCTCTTCATGCACGGCAACCGGGTGGTGCGCGCCGTCGAGGTCGAGGGCGACCTCATGGCCGCGCTGCGCCACGTCTCGCGCCAGCCCGAGATCCGCGCCGTCGAGGAGGCCATCAACCCCTACCTCGAACAGGACCGCGACCTCGCCGACCCCGACTCCGCCCGGATGTTCTTCACCCGTGCGGCCCTGCCCACCGTGCACCACGTCTCGGCCGGCCGCCACGCCCCCGAGAGCCTGAACCGGCACGCGGTCTTCTACCAGGCCAAGGAGGGCTGCGGGATGGCCCTGGCCCGGCTGCTGGCCGCCCACGACGAGGAGGCCGCCGACGACACCGGCAGCCCCATCGACAGCAGCACCATCTTCCAGCGCGACGACGTCGTCGTCCGCCTGCTGGAAGCGAGCGGCCCGCTCGACGCGCAGCCCGCGCAGGCGCTCGGCATCCACGGCCCCGGCAAGGCGGCCCGCCTGGCCCGCCTCCTGGAGGGCGAGGCCAACGCCGTCCAGGCCACCGACCAGGACGCCGCACGCTTCCTCGCCCGGTCCGAGATGCGGCTGATCACCGACCGGCGGGCCGCGGATTCCTGAACCGCGCTCCGGCACCCCGGGGGGTTCTCGCTCGACCCGTCATCACAACGCGCCCTGCGCCCAGGAGGAAAAGCAGACATGACCACCCACCGGCCACGCATCGTGGACCTCAGTGAGACCCAGCCCAACCGCAGGCGCGGAGGCGACCTGCGCGCTCTGCTCACCCCGACCGCGGTGGGCGCCACCAGCGGCTTCATGGGCCTGGCCATCGTCGAGCCCGGCGACCGCATCGGCGAGCACTACCACCCGTACTCGGAGGAGTTCGTGTACGTGGTGCAGGGGCTCCTGGAGGTCGACCTGGACGGGGAGACGCACACGATGCGCCCCGACCAGGGCCTGCTGATCCCCCCGCACGTGCGCCACCGCTTCCGCAACGTCGGCGACACCGAGGCCCGCATGGTCTTCCACCTGGGCCCGCTCGCCCCCCGCCCCGAACTCGGCCACGTCGACACCGAGGTGACCGAGACCGCCGAGGCGGGCGCGCCGCCAGAACGAACCGAGGCCGCCTCATGACCCGGCGGGTGGCGGTCACCGGAGTCGGCGTCGTCGCCCCGGGCGGCATCGGGGCCCCGGCCTTCTGGGACCTCCTCTCCAACGGCCGCACAGCGACCCGGGGCATCACCCTCTTCGACCCGGCGGGCTTCCGCTCCCGGATCGCCGCCGAGTGCGACTTCGACCCGGCGGCCCACGGACTGGACGACGAGGAGACCGCCCGCGCGGACCGCTACGTCCAGTTCGCGATGGTCGCCGCCCGCGAGGCGCTCGCCGACGCCGGTCTGGACCCCGAGCGGACCGACCCCTGGCGGATGGGCGTCTCCCTCGGCACCGCGGTCGGCGGAACCACCCGGCTGGAGCACGACTACGTCGCGGTCAGCGAGAGGGGTGCGCGCTGGGATGTCGACCACCGCCGGGCCGGCCAGCACCTGGAGCGCGCCTTCTCGCCCAGCTCGCTGGCCTCGGCCGTCGCCGAGCAGGTCGGCGCGCACGGCCCCGTGCAGACCGTCTCCACCGGCTGCACCTCGGGCCTGGACGCCATCGGCTACGCCTTCCACTCCATCGAGGAGGGACGGGTCGACGTCTGCATCGCGGGCGCCTCCGACTCGCCGATCACCCCGATCACCGTGGCCTGCTTCGACGCCATCAAGGCGACCTCCCCCAACAACGACGACCCGGAGCACGCCTCCCGGCCCTTCGACGCCCGCCGCGACGGGTTCGTCATGGGCGAGGGCGGCGCCGTGCTCGTCCTGGAGGAGCTGGAGCACGCGCGGGCCCGCGGGGCGACGGTGTACTGCGAGATCGCCGGGTACGCGACCTTCGGCAACGCGTACCACATGACCGGGCTCACCCCCGAGGGTCTGGAGATGGCCGAGGCCATCAACCGGGCACTCGGCCACGGCCGGATCTCCCCGCAGGACATCGACTACGTCAACGCGCACGGCTCGGGCACCAAGCAGAACGACCGGCACGAGACCGCCGCGGTGAAGCGGGCCCTCGGCGCGCACGCCCACAAGGTGCCGATGAGCTCCATCAAGTCGATGGTGGGCCACTCCCTCGGCGCGATCGGCGCGATAGAGATCGCCGCCTGCGTCCTGGCCCTGGTCAACCAGACGGTGCCGCCCACGGCCAACTACGAGTCCCCGGACCCGGAGTGCGACCTGGACTACGTGCCGCGCACCGCCCGCCCCCTGAAGCTGCGCAGCGTCCTGTCGGTGGGCAGCGGCTTCGGCGGCTTCCAGTCCGCGGTGGCCCTGACCCGAACAGGTGGGAGGACACCATGAGCACCCGTAAGGCCCGGCGCACCGTCGTCACGGGCATCGGAGTCGTCGCCCCCAACGGCACGAGCACCGAAGCCTTCTGGAAGCGCACGCAGGAAGGCATGAGCGTCCTGGACCGGGTCACCCGCGAAGGATGCGAGGACCTCCCGCTGCACATCGCCGGCGAGGTCCGCGGCTTCGACCCCGTCGCGCTCATCGAGGAGCGCTACCTCGTCCAGACCGACCGGTTCACGCACTTCGCGATGGCCGCGGCCGACATGGCCCTGGACGACGCCCGGCTCGGCCGCGCCGACTACGAGGACCAGCCGTTCGGCGTGGGCGTGGTCACCGCGGCCGGCTCCGGCGGCGGCGAGTTCGGCCAGCGCGAACTGCAACGGCTGTGGGGCCAGGGATCCACGTACGTCGGCCCCTACCAGTCGATCGCCTGGTTCTACGCGGCGAGTACCGGCCAGATCTCCATCCGCGGCGGCTTCAAGGGGCCGTGCGCGGTGGTGGCCAGCGACGAGGCGGGCGGCCTCGACGCGATCGCGCACGCCGACCGCTCCGTGCGGCGCGGCACCGACGCGGTCGTGGTCGGCGCGGCGGAGGCCCCGCTCGCGCCCTACTCGGTGGTCTGCCAGCTCGGCTACCGCGAGCTGAGTGCAGCTGAGGACCCGACGCGGGCCTACCGCCCGTTCACCTCGGACGCCTGCGGCTTCGTACCCGCCGAGGGCGGCGCGATGTTCGTGGTCGAGGAGGAGGAGTCGGCCCGCGAACGCGGTGCCCGGGTCCGGGCACAGATCGCGGGCCACGCCGCCACCTTCACCACGGCGGCGCACTGGGAGGAGTCCCGTGAGGGCCTCGCCCACGCGATCGAGGGCGCCCTGCGGGAAGCCGGCTGCGCGCCCGAGGAGGTCGACGTCGTCTTCGCGGACGCGCTCGGCTCACCGGCCGCCGACCGCGCCGAGGCGCTGGCGCTGGCCGACGCGCTCGGCGCGCACAGCCGGCGCGTCCCCGTGACCGCCCCCAAGACGGGCATCGGCCGCGCCTACTGCGGGGGCCCCGTCCTGGACGCGGCCGCCGCGGTCCTGTCCATGGAGAACGGGCTCGTACCGCCCACGCCCAACGTCTTCGAGATCTGCCACGACCTCGACGTCGTCACCGAGCGGGCCCGCCCCGCCGAACTGCGCACCGCGCTCGTCCTCAGCCGCGGCCTCATGGGCTCGAACGCGGCCCTGGTGCTGCGGCGCCCCGCCTGAGCCCCACCCACCCCTCGTGAGAAGGAGAAGTCCCTCATGGCCGAACCACTGACGTACGAAGAACTCGCCGCCCTGATGAAGAAGGGCGCCGGGCTCTCCGTCGATCCCCGCGAGATGGAGAACCGCTCCGACACCGGCTTCGACGAGTTCGGCCTGGACTCCCTGGGCCTCCTCGGCATCGTCGGCGTACTGGAGAACCGGCACGGGCAGCCGCTGCCGGCCGACGCGGACCGCTGCAAGACGCCCCGCGAGTTCCTCGACCTCGTCAACAACAGCCTCATGACAGGAGCCTGACGTGTCCGGACACACCGAGAACGAGATCGTCATCGCCGCCCCCCTGGACCTGGTGTGGGAGATGACGAACGACCTGGAGAACTGGCCGCAGCTCTTCAGCGAGTACGCGGCCGTCGAGGTCATCGAGCGGGACGGCGAGCGCACCACCTTCCGTCTGACCATGCACCCGGACGAGAACGGCAAGGTGTGGAGCTGGGTCTCCGAGCGCACCACCGACCGTCCCGGACGCACCGTGCGGGCCCGCCGCGTCGAGCCCGGACCGTTCCAGCACATGGACATCCGGTGGGAGTACGCCGAGGTGCCCGGCGGTACGCGGATGCACTGGCAGCAGGACTTCGCCATGCGTCCCGACGCGCCGGTCGACGACGCCTGGATGACCGACAACATCAACCGGAACTCCAAGGTCCAGATGGAGCTGATCCGGCAGAAGATCGAGCAGCGCGACCGCGAGCGCCGCTCCGCCGCCGTCCCGGCCAACTGACCCACCGTCGCAGGCCGGCGCACCCGGCCTCCCGGCCGGGTCCCGGTCCGGGGCAGCAGAAAGGCACCACCGATGCACCACGCTCTGATCGTCGCCCGGATGGCGCCGGGATCGGCCCCGGACATCGCGGAACTGTTCGCCGCGTCCGACAACAGCGAACTGCCGCACCTGGTAGGCGTCACCCGCCGCAAGCTCTTCCAGTTCGGCGACGTCTACCTGCACATGATCGAGTCCGAGCGCCCGCCGGGCCCGGAGATCGCCAAGGTGACCGAGCACCCGGAGTTCAGGGCCATCAGCGAACGGCTCACCGCCTTCGTCAGCCCCTACGACCCCGAGACCTGGCGCGGGCCGAAGGACGCGATGGCCCAGGAGTTCTACCGCTGGGAGCGCGGCGCCCCCGCGTGAGCGACGAGCACCGCCCCGGTCCCGGCCACAGAGGCCGGGACCGGGGCGGTTCGCGTACGTCCCGGGGTCAGTCCGGCACCACGCACTCGAACGCGTGCAGATACGGGTTGACCGGCCGGACCGCGTCGATCCGCAGCCCCGCCTCGGAGAGCCGGTCCACCAGGCTCTGCCGGGTGTGCTTGGCCCCGCCCACGTTCAGCAGAAGCAGCAGGTCCATGGCGGTGGTGAACCGCATCGACGGGGTGTCGTCGACGAGGTTCTCGATGACGACCACCCGGGCGCCCGGGCGGGCCGCCGCGACGACGGAGCGCAGCGCCCGGCGGGTGCTGTCGTCGTCCCACTCCAGGATGTTCTTGATGATGTAGAGGTCGGCGGCCACCGGGATGCCCTCGCGGCAGTCCCCGGCCACGATGCCCGCCCGTCCGGCCAGCGCACCGCCCTCGCGCAGCCGTTCGTCGGCTCGGGCGATGACCCCCGGCAGGTCCATCAGGGTGCCGCTGACCGACGGGTGCTTCTCCAGCAGGCTCGCCAGTACGTGCCCCTGGCCGCCGCCGATGTCGGCGACCGCCGAGACACCGGTGAGGTCGAGCAGGGCGGCGACGTCCAGCGCCGACTGCACGCTGGAGGTGGTCATGGCCGCGTTGAACACCTGTGCCGACTCGTGGGCGTCCTGGTGGAGGTAGTCGAAGAACTCCTTGCCGAACACCTCCTCGAAGACGTTGTCGCCGGTGCGCACCGCGTCTTCCAGACGGGGCCAGACCTCCCAGGTCCAGGGCTCCGTGCACCACAGGGAGATCGCCCGCAGGCTGTGCGGGTCGTCCTGGCGCAGCAGCCGGGACATGTCGGTGTGCGCGAAGGTGCCGTCGGCGTTCTCCGTGAAGACGCCGTAGCAGGCCAGCGCCCGCAGCAGCCGCCGCAGCGGACCTGCTTCGGTCTTCACCGCCGCCGCCAGCCGCTCGGCGGTCTCGGGTTCCTCGCCCAGCGCGTCGGCGACGCCCAGCCGGGCCGCGGCGCGCACGGCGGCGGAGCGGGCCGCGCCGAACACGATCTCGCGCAGCCGCATCGCCGGCTGCGGGGTGGGAAGGGGCTGGACGGGAGTGGTGCCGGGGGTCGTGCTCACGGTGGTCATGCCGTCTCGCTTCTCCTCGTACGGGGGGTCACCGGTCAGCACATCCCGGCCGGTGCGGAGGTCGTGCAGACATTGCCGGTGAACCGGTTGCCCGTGCCGGTGTCCCGGTTCGCCAGGTCCGCGGGCTGATTGCCGAGGACCACGTTGCCGCTGACGGTGTTGTCGGTGTTCTTCGCGCCCACGAAGCTCTTGAACAGCACGACACCGCCCGACAGCGGGGTCGAACCCACGTTGTCGCGGATCTCGTTGGACCGCACCTCGGTGGACGCGGTGCCGGTGAGGACGATCCCGGAGCCCTGGATCGCGGGCAGCCGGTCGGTGGCTGCGCAGAACTTGTTGTTGCCGGTGATCCGGTTGGAGCGGACGGACATGGCGCCGGCCTGCGGGGTGCCCTCGTCGCCCACGACGAACACGCCGCTGCAGTTGGCGGTGAAGGTGTTGTCGCGCACCGACAGATTGCGCACCCGGCGCGCGGTGAACCCGATCCGGTTGTCGGTCAGCGTGTTGCCGCGGACGCGGGTGCCGCCGGTGTCGGTGGCGCCGCCCTCCTCGTCGACGCTGTTGGCGACGAAGATGCCCGCGTCACCGTTGGAGCGGGCGGTGCTGTCCCGGATGTCCGAGCGGGTGGACCGCTGCTCGGCGATGCCCCAGACGCCGTTGGTGTCGGCGGTCACCGAGCGGACGGTCAGCCGGTCCGTCCAGGACGCCCACAGTCCGCTGCGGGTGAACCCGGTGACGCGCAGGGACCTGACGGTCACACCGTCCACGGTGGCGTCCGCCGTGCCCAGGACGCAGATCCCGTTGCCCGCCTGCGCACAGGCGTCGCCGGACGCCGCCCGGCCGGCGGCGGGCATGATGACGGTGCGGTCCCCGAAGCCGCGCAGGGTCACACCGGGTGTGCTGATCCGCACGCTCTCGCGGTAGGTGCCGGGCCGGACCACGATGGTGTCCCCGGGCCGTGCGGCGTCGACCGCCGCCTGGATCGACTGGCCGGGCGACACCACGTGCGCGCCGGCGGCAGCGGCCGGTACGGACGGCACCGCCGCGACCAGTCCGGCGGCCGATGCGGCTGCGATGCCCACGAGTCGTGTGATGTGTCGTTTCCTCATGAGCCGAAGCTATGGGCGATCCCGCCCCGGTGCCACGTACGGTGAGCGGTTGGACACGGGACGTGCCCGAATGGCTCACGCCCGCGCCCGTACGGCACCCGTGGGTAGCGTGGTGGTGTGACAGCCGAGAGCGATCTTCGAGTCCTGCTGAGCAACCTGAGCCCCGAGCCGCACCCGGGCCGCTATGTCTACGCCACCGTGCCCGACGGCACCCTGCCCGACGCCGTCACCCCCGTCGTCACCGTCCGCGAGTCCGAGGGGCTCACCCTGGTGCTCCCCGAGGCGGAGGCTGTGACGGCCGGACTGCCCCGTACCTATGTGGCGGGGTGGATCACCCTGCGGGTGCACTCGGCGCTGGAGGCCGTGGGGCTGACCGCCGCCGTCTCGCTCGCCCTGACCGACGCCGGGATCGGCTGCAACGTGGTGGCGGGCTTCCACCACGACCACCTCTTCGTGCCGTACGAGCGGACTGGTGAGGCCGTCGCCGTGCTGGAACGGCTGGCGGTGGAGTCGCGCACCGGGTGATGGTGCCGGAGTGCGCGGAGGTGTGCCGTGGGCCTGCGCATATGCCGGTTCGGGCCCGGCTCTGCGAGGTGGGCCAGGACACGTAACATGTGTGCATGTCCTTCCTCCGCCGCCGTAGCGCCGCCACACCCGCGGGCCCCGACTTCGACGTCCTGGCCATGGACCCCGGTGACTGGCCCGGAAACCTCGGCGCCGGTCTGCTGCCCGCCCCCGACGGCAGTTGCCAGGGTGTGTTCCTGCGGTACGACCTGTTCGGCGGGCGGGGTCCCGCGATGATCATCGGCAACCTCCCGGAGGGCTCGCCCGCGCGCGAGACCGAGGAGGGGCAGGTGCCCTTCGAGGTGGCGCAGTTGCTGCTCGCGCTGGAGAACGACGAGCCGGTCGAGGTCACCGGCACCGAGGACATGCCCGTCATGCAGGGCGACAACCTGCTGATCGTGCGCCGTGTGAAGCTCTCCGAGAGCCGCATCTCCTGTGTGCAGTTCGACCGCAGCGACGGTGTGCTCGTCACCATCGCCAGCTGGGACCGGCCCATCACCGACGACCTCTACACCCTCCTGAAGCCGCTGCCCGCCGAACTCTTCCAGCAGGGCTGAGCCCGTCACGGTCACCGGGCCGCCCGCCCGGTGATCCCACTTCCGTCCAACTGTGCGCGGCCTCTGTCCAAGAGGCCGCTTTGTCATGTCCCTTGTCCGGCAAGTCATCGGACCTCTAGCGTGTTCCGGCATGACATCCGGAATGACGCGACGTACCACAGTGAAGACGGTGATCGGCGCAACCGGCGCTCTGGCCCTGGGAGTTCCCGCCCTCGCGGGCACCGCAGCCGCCGCCGGTACCTCCGATGAATCCGCCGAGCAGGCACGAGCCACCCCCCTCCCGGACCCGGTGCTCCACTACCGTGCCCCCGCCGCCGACTGGGAGCGCGAGTCGCTGCCCATCGGGGGCGGAGCACTCGGCGCGAGCATCTGGGGCACACTCGCCTCGGAACGCCTCACCCTCAACGAGAAGACTCTCTGGACCGGCGGCCCCGGCTCGGCCCAGGGCTACGACTTCGGCAACTGGACCGCGCCCCGCCCCGGCGCCCTCGACGGTGTACGCGACCGCCTCGACGCGGAGGGGGCCCTTGGCCCCGACGCCGTCGCCGCCGAACTCGGCCAGGCCCGCCGCGGCTACGGCGCCTACCAGGTCTTCGGCGAACTGCGGCTCGACCTGCCGGGAGCACCGGCCGCCCCCGACGCCTCCTACCGGCGCTCCCTGAACCTGCGTACCGCGCTCGCCACCGTCACGTACACCCACGAGGGTGCCGCCCACACCCGGGAGTACTTCGCCTCGCACCCGGGCGGTGTCATCGGTGGACGGCTCGGCGCCGACCGCCCCGGCCGGATCGCCTTCACCCTCCGCTGCACCTCACCGCGCGACGACTTCACGGCGACCGCGAGCGGTGACCGGCTCACCGTGCGCGGCGCGCTGGAGGACAACGGCCTGCGCTTCGAGGCCCAGATACGCGTCCGCACCGCCGGGGGCACGGTCACCGCCAACCCCGACGGCAGTCTCACCGTCACCGGCGCCGACCGCGCATGGTTCCTCCTCGCCGCCGGCACCGACTACGCGGACAGCTACCCCGACTACCGGGGCGAGGACCCGCACCGCAAGGTCACGGCAGCCGTCGACACCGCCGCCGCGGCCTCGTACGAGAAGGTGCGCGACGCCCACACCCGCGACCACCGCGCCCTGTTCGACCGGGTCGTCCTCGACATCGGCCAGCAGCTTCCCGACATACCCACCGACCAGCTCCTGAGCGCGTATACGGGAGGCGCGGGCTCCGCGGACCGGGCCCTGGAGGCCCTGTTCTTCCAGTACGGCCGCTACCTCCTCATCGCCTCCTCGCGGGCCGGCTCACTGCCCGCCAACCTCCAGGGCGTCTGGAACAACTCCACCACCCCGCCGTGGTCCGCCGACTACCACAGCAACATCAACCTCCAGATGAACTACTGGCCCGCCGAGGTCACCAACCTCGCCGAGACCACCGCCCCCTACGACCGCTACGTCCAGGCCATGCGCGAACCGGGCCGGAGAACGGCGAAGGAGATGTTCGGCACCGCCGGCTGGGTCGTCCACAACGAGACCAACCCCTACGGCTTCACCGGCGTCCACGACTGGTCCACCGCCTTCTGGTTCCCCGAGGCCGCCGCCTGGCTCACCCAGCAGATGTACGAGCACTACCGTTTCGGCGGCTCCACCGACTATCTGCGCTCCACCGCCTACCCGGCCATGAAGGAGGCCGCCGAGTTCTGGCTGGCCAACCTGCGCACCGACCCCCGCGACGGGCTGCTCGGCGTCACCCCCGGCTACTCGCCCGAGCACGGGGACTTCACCGCCGGGGCCGCGATGTCCCAGCAGATCGTCCACGACCTGCTCACCAGCACCCTGGAGGCGGCCCGCACCCTGGGCGACGCCCCCGCCTTCCGCAGCCGGCTCGAAGCGGCCCTGGACCGCCTCGACCCCGGCCTGCGCACCGGCTCCTGGGGGCAGCTCCAGGAGTGGAAGACCGACCGGGACGACCCCTCCGACACCCACCGCCATGTCTCCCACCTCTTCGCCCTCCACCCCGGCCGCCAGATCGAGGCGGGCACCGCCTGGGCCGAGGCCGCCAAGGTCTCGCTCACCGCCCGGGGCGACGGGGGCACCGGCTGGTCCAAGGCATGGAAGATCAACTTCTGGGCCCGGCTGCTGGACGGCGACCACGCCCACAGGATGCTCGCGGAGCAGCTGAAGAACTCCACCCTGCCCAACCTCTGGGACACCCACCCGCCGTTCCAGATCGACGGCAACTTCGGTGCCACTTCCGGCGTCGCGGAGATGCTCCTCCAGAGCCAGCACGACACCATCGACCTCCTCCCCGCCCTCCCGGCGAGCTGGCCCGAGGGATCGGTACGCGGACTGCGCGCCCGGGGAGGATTCACCGTCGACATCGAATGGGCCGGCGGAGCGGCCCGCCGCGCGGTGCTCACGGCGAGCCGCACCCGTACGGCGACGGTCCGCTCCACACTGTTCGCGAACGGCCGGAAGACCCTCCGGGCCCGCGCGGGCGGCCGCTACACGTTCACCCCCGAGAGCTGACCGAACAGCGCCGCCACCCGGGCCGCCGAAGTGCCGGGCCCCGTGGGACCGTTGAGGTGCCACGGGGCGCCGGTGCCCCGCCGCAGATCCTCCTCGCGGTAGCGCCGGCAGCCCCGGTGCCAGATCAGGATGCCCGCGAGCCAGTGCTCCAGCTCCCGCACATATCCCGCCAGTGTCTCCCGCGCCTCGGCCTCCAGGCCGAAGTCGTCGTACAGCACCGGCAGTTCGTTCTCGGCGACATGGATGAACTGCCGCAGCCGCGACTTCATCAGGTCGTACAGGATCGCCATCCCCGTCGGGTAGTCCACCCCGAAGAAGTTCTGCACCACCAGGACGCCGTTGTGCACCTCACCCTCGTACTCGATCTCCTTCTGGTACGAGAACAGGTCGTTGAGCAGCGCCGCGTAGTCGGCCGCCGCGTTCTCCAGGGAGCGCAGCGGGCCGCTCTCGTAGATCTCCGGCGGCACCTTCCTGCCGTGCCCGATCCGGCACAGGCTCATCGTCAGGTCCGAGCCGAACGTCATCCGCCGCATCTCGACGTAGTCCACCGGGTCGGGGATCCGGTGCTGCGCCTGGTTCGCCAGCTCCCACAGCCAGCTCGCCGTCATGTCCTCGACGGACGTGCGGAACGCCCGCCGCCCGGCGTCGTCCATCGGGCCCGCCGTGCGTTCCCAGAGGTCGCCGAGCCCCCGTTCCAGCGCGTTGACCGGCTCCGGGACCGGGCTCCCGTCCAGCGGCATGAACAGCGAGAGCCGCTCGTTGGCCAGCCGGGCCCCCGCCAGGTCGCGGGACCGGCCGTGCACCACGGGGAACCAGTCGTCGCCGTACGTCCCCCAGGCCAGCCACCCCGAGGACAGGTCGAGACCGTCCGGTGTCGCGTCCGGGTGGATACCGGCGGCGCACAACGGCAGATCGATCGCCCGCAGACGCTCCTCGTCCCAGATGTGCGAACCCGGCACCCCCGGCTGCGGCCCCAGGATGCCCATCCGGCCGGCCCACACCACCAGCCGCTCCCGGGCTCCCTCCAGATGCGGGCTGAGCGTCGTGCCGAACGGCAGGTCGAAGTCGGGCAGCAGGGACGGGCCCACGTGCTGGAAGAGCGCGTGGCTGTGGCTGCGCAGCCGGGCCGACTCCGAGCGCCTGGTGAAGCGGATCGACGCGGCGGACATCCCGAAGCCCGGCTCGGCCTCGCCGGCCCCGCCGTCGTTCATGTAGCGGCTGGAGCGCATGTGCCACTCGTGGCCGCCGGACTGCCAGTCCTGCAGCCCCTTCACATAGGCCCCGACCGCCGCCGTCTGCGCCGCGTCCAGGCCCTTCGCCGCGCAGAGCGGCCCCACTTCGGTCAGGGCCGTGTTCTCGAACTGCTGGAGCCTGGACGTCAGCAGGTCGTTCACCGCCTCGGCCGCCTCCTGCGTCGAGCAGCCGAGGAAACGCTCAAGAACCAGCACCCCGTTGCTGTTCTCGCCCTCGTCCTCCACCTCGCGCTGGTACGAGAAGAGGTCGTTGCGCAGATGGACCCCGTCCGAGAACGCGTCGCGCAGCACCCGCAGCGCCCGTTCACCGGCCACCGACTCCGGTACCTCGGCCCCCGCCGCGTACTCCACCAGGCCGGCCGACCAGGGGGCCCCGCCCACCTTGCGGCGCATCTCGATGTACTCGACGGGGTTCGCGATGCGGCCCTCGTTGATGTTGGCGAGCTCCCACAGCGACTCGTTGAGGAGGTTCCTCGTCGACTCCGCGAACCGCACCCGCCAGGCGTCCGACATCGCGGGCACCGTACGCGCCCACAGGTCCGCGAGACCCGCCTCCACCGGGTTCTCCGGCTCCGGCACCGGTGCACCGCGCTCCATCGGCATGAACGCCGGCAGCCGGTCCAGATACCGCTTCCCGCCCTCGCGGTCCGGCGTCCTCTTGAACAGCTCCAGGAAGTGGTCGTCGAAGAAGAAGACCCACACATACCAGTCGGTGACGAGCGACAGCGCCTCGGCCGGGCAGTCGGGATGGGTGTACGCGCACAGCAGCGCGTAGTCGTGGGCGTCGAGGTCCTTCTCCTCCCAGATACCGGACCCCTCCAGCATCCCCATGGCCCGCGCCCACGTCTTCGTGTGCTGCCGGGCCTCCTCCACATGGGGGTTGAGACGCGCCGGATACGGAACATAGAAGTCCGGCAGGGTGAACGGCTGAGCCATGTGCGTCCGGCCTTTCCGAGAGCCACCGCGTGAGTGCCACGCGTATCGGTCCTGTCGGCGCGAGCCCTACCCTTGGGCCGTTCGGGGCACGCACCCCCGCCATTAGTCACACCGCAGAGCGCCCGTTCGAGGGACACCGGGCCGGTCCGTCCTCGTAAAACCCTGGTAACGGGTCATCGCCAGAGCCTCGCGGTTCGCCGCCCTTCGCAGGTCACAGCCCCTGTCAGTGGTCTGGTCCAGTGGCTCAACGCGCTGCTCGCCCAGCACTCTTGACGCCCCTTCATCTGAGGTCACAGAGTGTGCGCGCACGTCCGCAACGGCTCCACCCGGCTCTACGAAGGGTTGTCATGACGTCCAAGCAGAGGACCAGGCTCGCACTCGCCTTCACCACCGCCGGAGCGCTGAGCCTCGCACTGCTCAGCCCGGCCGCCCAGGCCGGTGCCGACGCGGTCCGGCCCGAGTGCCCGCGCGGTCTCGCCTGCGACTGGGTCCCGGCGGCCTACCAGCAGACCGGCGACCCGGCCGACAAGGAGACGTACGGCAACTACGACACCGCCGACCGGCCGAACACCAACAAGATCAAGTTCATCGTGCTGCACGACACCGAGGAGGACTTCGACACCACGCTGAAGATCTTCCAGAACCCGCTGAAACAGACCTCGGCCCACTACGTCGTACGGTCCGCCGACGGACACGTCACCCAGATGGTCAAGAACAAGGACGTCGCCTGGCAGGCCGGCAACTGGTACGTCAACAGCCACTCCATCGGCATCGAGCAGGAAGGCGTCGCCGTCGAAGGCGCCCAGTGGTACACCCCCGAGATGTACCGCTCGACCGCGGCCCTCGTGCGCTACCTCGCCGCCAAGTACGACATCCCGCTCGACCGCCAGCACATCATCGGCCACGACGGCGTCCCGCCCACCAGCGCCGCCGGCACCAAGAACATGCACTGGGACCCGGGCACCTACTGGGACTGGAACTACTTCATGACGCTGCTCGGCAGGCCCACCGTGCCGACCGCCCTCCCGGGCAGCCAACTCGTCACCGTCAGCCCCCGGTTCAAGGACAACAAGCAGGCGTTCCGCGACTGCGAGAAGAACGTCGACCTGCCCGTCCAGGGCTCCAGCGCCGTCCCGCTGCACACCGCTCCCTCCGACGACGCGCCCCTCTTCTCCGACCCCGGCATCCACACGGACGGCTCGCCCGGCACCAACTGCGCCGCCGACTGGGGCAGCAAGATCAGCGCCACCCAGCAGGCCGTCGTGGCCGGCCGCGCCCCCGGCTGGACGGCGATCTGGTGGTACGGCGAGAAGGCGTGGTTCCGCACACCCGCCCACACCCGCACCACCGTCCCCACCTCCGGCTACGTCGTCCGCCCGAAGGCCGGCAAGGCGGAGGTGCCGGTGTACGGAGTGGCGTACCCGGAGAAGTCCGAATACCCGGCGGACTTCGCGGACCAGCGGGTCGGCACACCGCTCCAGTACACGATCAAGGCCGGCCAGTCCTACCCCGGCGGCGGCGAGGCGCCCACCGGCTTCTTCTACGCGCCGACGATCGACGCCTCCTTCCCGCTGGACCACGCGTACTTCAAGGGCAAGGAGAAGTACGTGACCGTCCAGATCGGCCACCGCGTGGCCTTCGTCAAGGCGTCCGACGTGGACATCGTCCGCGCCCGCTGAAGCGGGGGAACGGGAACGGGGCCGGGGGAAGCACCACAGCGCGCCGCGGGCCCGGTGTGTCGGCACCGGGCCCGCGGCGCGCCCCGTGGGCCCGGCCGGTCAGCGCGTGCCGACCGCCGCCCGCACGGCGTTCCGGGCCATCGCGCAGTCGTCGTGCAGCCGGCGCAGCAGCAGTCGCTGCTCCTCGCCGGGGGCGAGCGCGCCCGGACGGTCCTGCCCCGCCCGCGTGGTTCCCGTGTCCCGCATGGCACGCTGCACGGCCGTCTCGTACCTGCGGATCTCCCGTGTGAGCACGAGCATCAGATTCACCAGGAACGCGTCCCGCGCGGCCGGTCCGTTCACCTGGGCCAGCTTGCTGATATCGCGCCGCGCCACCGGGGCGTCACCCAGCACGGTCCACAGCGTCGCCAGGTCGTAGCCCGGCAGGTACCAGCCCGCGTGCTCCCAGTCCACCAGCACCGGACCGGTGGGGGACAGCAGGATGTTGGAGAGCAGCGCGTCCCCGTGACAGAACTGCCCCATGCTGTGCCGTCCGCCGGAGTGGGCCAGCCCGTGCAGCAGCTTCTGCAGGTCGCCCAGGTCCCGGTCGGTGAAGAGACCCAGCTCGTGGTAGCGGGCGATCCGCGCCGCGTAGTCCAGCGGGGCCTCGAACAGACCCGCCGGCGGACGCCAGGCGTTCACCCGGGCGACCGCGCCGAGCACCGCCCGCAGGTCCGCGCGGGGCGGGGCCTCGGACGGGTGGCGCGTCAGGGCCGCCACCCGTCCGGGCATCCGCTCGATGACCAGCGTGCAGTTCTCCGGATCGGCGGCGATGAGCCGGGGCGCCCGGACCGGCGGACGGTGCCGGACGAACGCCCGGTATGCAGCTATTTCGTGCCGGAACCGCTCCGACCACGCGGGGGAGTGGTCCAGTAAGCACTTCGCGACCGCTGTCGCGCGCCCCGTCGAACCGACGAGCAGGACCGAACGCCCGCTGCGCCGCAGCACCTGCACCGGATTGAACTCCGGGCAGATCCGGTGCACGGACGCGATCACCATCCTCAACTGGGCGCCCTGCGGGCCCGACAGGTCGAGCCGTCCGCCCAGCGAGGGGACACCCGGTCCCGCCGGGCGCCGGGGCCGCCCGAGGCCGGGGGCCGGGACACCTGCGCGCGGGTCGAGGTACGGCCCGCCGCCCGCCTGGATCGGACGCAGCGGCCGGGGCGGGGCGGACACGGAGGACGATGCTGTGTACATGGGCGAGACAGATCCCTTCGTGCGCCGACAAGTTGCGTGCGCCACCCCGGCCGGCGGCCCTTCGGCACCCTGGGGAGTCCCTAGGGCTGCCGGGCGGGGTTGCGCTTTCCTACCTGACACCGGCGCGAGGGTGTCTCTCGACATAGCGCACCCTGGCGAACCCTGGCGAATAGTCGCAAGGCATCTGACACGGGGTTACTGTCAACACAGCCGAGAACCTGGGGGCTTGACGTGACCGGAGAACCCAACACCCGCCTGTCGGACCTGTTCGGCCTTGCCGGCTGGTCCAAGGGCGAACTCGCGAGAATGGTGAACCGGAAGGCGGCGGCCATGGGCCACCCCCAACTGGCCACCGACACCTCGCGCGTGAGGCGCTGGATCGACATGGGGGAGTCCCCCCGCGATCCCGTGCCCAAGGTGCTGGCGGCTCTGTTCACCGAGCGACTCGGCCGTGTCGTGACCATCGAGGACCTCGGGTTCGGCCGGCGCGGGCGTGTGGGGAAACGGCGAGAGGCCGGGACGCAGGACAATCCCGACCAGCTCCCGTGGGCGCCCGAACGGACGGCAGCGGTCCTCACCGAATTCACGGGAATGGACCTCATGCTCAACCGACGCGGCTTGGTGAGCGCGGGCGCCGCGCTCGCCGCCGGCTCCACCATCGCCGGCCCCATGCACGACTGGCTGCACACCGACCCCGTACTGGCGGCCGACGCCCCGCGCGCCGACAGCCCGGTACACGCGGACCCCGCCGGCTTCGACCGGTACGAGGCCGCGCCCATCGGCTCCGAGGAGATCGAGGCGCTGGAGCGGTCCGTGGAGGTGTTCCGCGCCTGGGACGCCTCCCGCGGTGGCGGCCTCCAGCGCAAGGCCGTGGTGGGCCAGCTCAACGAGGTGGGCGGCATGCTCTCCTACCACCACCCGGCCCACCTCCAGAAACGCCTGTGGGGCGTCGCCGCCAACCTCGCCGTCCTGGCGGGGTGGATGTCGCACGACGTCGGCCTCGAACCCACGGCCCAGAAGTACTTCGTCATCGCCGCGCACGCGGCACGCGAGGGCGGCGACCGCCCGCGCGCCGGCGAGGCCCTGTCCCGCGCCGCCCGCCAGATGGTCCACCTGGGCCGTCCCGACGACGCGCTCGACCTCATGAAGCTCGCCAAGTCCGGCTCGGGCGACAGCGTCCTGCCGCGCACCCAGGCGATGCTCTGCACCATCGAGGCATGGGCGCAGGCGTCCATGGGGCGCGGCCAGGCCATGCGGCGCACGCTAGGCCGGGCCGAGGAGCTGTTCGTCTCGGACAAGAGCGACGTACCGCCGCCCAGCTGGATGCAGATGTTCGACGAGGCCGACATGCACGGCATGCAGGCCCTGGCCTTCCGGACGCTCGCCGAGCACGACCCCTCGGCGGCCGTCGTCGCTCAGCGGCACGCGAAGCAGGCCCTGGAGCTGCGCGCCAACGGGCGCCAGCGGTCCAAGATCTTCGACTACATCTCGCTCGCCTCGGCCTGCTTCATCGCCGACGACCCGGAGCAGGCCGACCGCTACGCCCGGCTCGCCCTGGTCACGATGGGGGAGACCTCCTCCCACCGCACCTGGGACCGGCTGCGCGAGATGTACCGGCTGACCGGGCAGTTCGCGGGCTACGCGAAGATCGAGGACCTGCGCCAGGAGATCCAGCTCGCGCTCCCGCACAGCCGGCGGGCCAAGAACCCGAGGAGCGCCGAGATCTGAGGAGACCCGGGACGCGATGAGACCCGGGTTCCGCCGTGCGATCGTGCCGACGCCCCGATGAGGGCTGTCGTCGCTTCCCTACGCCCCGACGCGGGCGATCAGCACGCACGCGTCGTCCAGTCGCTCGGCCGCGCCGAACTCCTCGACCACGGCTCGTACGCACTCCTGTGCCGAACGGGCCTCGGCGAAGCGTGGGGCCAGACCGAGCAGCGCTTCCGTACCGGGGCGCGCACCACCGTGCCCGGAGGAGTCGTCGCGGGCCAGTCCGTCGGTGTGCAGCACCAGCACGTCGCCGGGCAGCAGGTGGGCCTCGTCCTGTTCGTAGGCGACCCCGGAGGCGGCTCCGAGCAGCACGCCGTCCGGCAGGGGCAGCGGGCGCCCGGTCCCGTCGCGGAAGAGCAGCGGCGCGGGGTGTCCGGCCTGTGCCCAGTCCAGGGTGCGGGTCGCCGGGTCGAACCGGCAGCACACGGCGCTGCCCAGGGCCGGCTGAATGGAGGTTTCCAGTAACTGGTTGAGATGGCCGAGCAGGGGGCCCGGCTCGATGCCGGCCACCGCCATGCCGCGCAGCGCGCCCATGACCACGGCCATGGCGGAGGTGGCCTGGATGCCGTGGCCGGTCAGGTCGCCGACGGTGAGCAGGGTCCGGCCGTCCGGCAGTTCCATGGCGTCGTACCAGCCGCCGCCGACCAGGGCGCTCGTCTCCGACGGCAGGTAGTGGGCAGCGATGTCCAGGGTGCCGGGGCCGTGGTCGGGGAGCCGGAGCGAGCTCTGCCACGGGGGGAGCACGGCTTCCTTCAGCTCCACCGCGACCCGGTGCTCGGTCCTGGCGATGTGCTGCTCGCGCCGCAGCGACTCATGGGTGCGGCGCACCACCTGCTGGCTGCGCCGCAGCGCGGTGACATCGCGCAGCACGGCCCACATGGTGGCGGTGCAGCCGTCCGAGTCGAGCACGGGCTCGCCCATCATGTGCAGGGTGCGGACGCGTCCGTCGGTGTGCCGGATGCGGAACTCGCCGTTTATCGGCTTGCCGTCCACCAGGCAGTCCGTGACGAGCGCGGTGAGCAGGGGCTGGTCCTCGGGGAGCAGCGTGGAGGGCAGGTCGTCGAGCGACAGCCCGCCCGCCTCCGGCGCCCGGCCGAAGATCCGGAAGAGTTCGTCGGACCAGCTGACCTCGTCGGTGAGCAGATTCCATTCGGCGCTGCCCACCCGGCCGATCAGGGAGCCCTGGGGCTCGGCGGCGGCGGTCTCTTCGCGCGAGGGCCGTTCGGGCTCCTCGGGCAGCCCCTCCCGGAGCTGTCCGAGGTGGGTGCCGAGGTCGTCGAGGTGGTTCACCGCCAGCTCGCAGAGCGCGCGCTGCCAGCGCATCCGCGGGTCGTCCTCGTCGACGCGCACGGCGTCGCGCCGCACCGCGTCCACATCACCGCGCAGCCGGCGCGTCCGGTGGATCAACGCGTCGACGGCATCGCGCTCCGGCGGCTGTGGGGCGGGGCGGTCCGCAGAGAGGGGGGACGGCATGACGTACTCCGATGCAGGGCGGCACAACCAGTGACGAAGGGTGGACCGCATACGACTTTCGCACAGCCGGAAGGGGCCCGTAAGGGGTTTGGCAACACTCGACGCGTTCTTGCATCCGGCATATGCCAGCGGCTGACTCTAGCCCACTTCCCTCGAACAGCCTTGCTGTTCAAGGTGGTTGGCGCAAATCGCGGGCCGCGTGACGGGCGGGAATGCATGTGGGTGCCGTCGCGTTGTACCGGCAGAACGAAAACGAATCCCGTTACCAGGAAGGTGCGGGGCTCGTGATCCACGACTCCGGAAGGTGCTCATGGCCCGCAGCGAGATCCGTCCCGTAGTCACGCTCCGCTCGACCGCGGGGACGGGGCAGAGCTATGTGACGCGCAAGAGCCGTCGCAACAACCCCGACCGTCTGGTCCTGCGCAAGTACGACCCGGCCGCGGGGCGGCACGTCCTCTTCCGTGAGGAACGCTGACCGTCCGGTACGCCCGTACGCCCTCTCCCGTGCCAAGGAAGGAATGCCCATGAAGTCCCGTATCCACCCCGTCTCCCGTCCGGTGGTCTTCCGTGACCGTGCCGCCGGGACGGCCTTCCTCACCCGCTCCACCGCCGACTCCGAGCGGCGCGTGACGTGGGAGGACGGCCGCAGCTACCCCGTGATCGACGTGGAGACCTCGTCGGCGAGCCACCCGTTCTACACGGGAACCCGGCAGGTGCTGGACACGGCGGGCCGGATCGAACAGTTCCACCGCCGCTACGGCACCGAGGTGCCCGCCGCCGGTGAGTGAGACCCGCCCGAGCGGCCCGGTGTCCGTGCCCTGGATCACAGTGCGGGGTGCGGATTGCCGGGAACGCCGCGCGGTGGTTTATCGTTCACCTATATGTGGATGACGCGCGAGCGCCCACCTCTCAAGCCGCCCCGGCTGGATTCCCCCGATCCGGCCGGGGCTTCCCCTTTCCCGGCCCTTCCGCCGCCCGCCCCGGCCGCGTCCGGGCCTCCACCAGCAGTGCGGCCACCGCGAGCGCCGCCGCCACCACCGCACCGGCCTCGGGCCGGAGCCGCACGGTCAGCGCGGCGAGCGCGGCGCCCGCCACCACGGCGGCCAGCCGCCCGGCGACCCAGCCGTCGCCGCCGCGCCACGCCCCCACGGCCAGTCGGCCGACGAGCGAGGTCAGGGTCCCGGTGAAGTAGTTCGTGGGCGTGGCCCGCACCCGCCCCTGGATGCCCATCGCGAGCCCCATCAGCACCAGCAGCCCCAGCCGGTCCGCGTCCGATGTGACCAGCCCGGCCGCCCACAGAGCCGCCCCCGCCGCGAGCAGCGCCACCTCGGCCAGCAGTATCACCGGCACCCGCCGCCACATCCGCTCACCCACCAGCGCGGCGCCGGCCACCCCGCAGCCGTACGAGAGCAGCGCGGTGACCACCCGCAGTGCCACCCCCTCCTCGCCCGCCCCGGCGGCCGAAGCGCCGAGCAGCACCAGGTTCCCGGTCATCACCCCGGCGAAGACCTGGCCCACACAGATGAACACGAACGCGTCCGCCGCCCCGGACGCCGCCGAGAGCAGCAACAGCGCGGAGTGGGGCCCGGCGCCCCGGTCCACCGTGCTCACTCCAGACCGCGCGCTCGCCGGAACCGGTCCAGCCCCTCGGACAGGTCCACCACGGGCTCCGGATAGTCCAGCCGGTCCCGCTCCTCGCCCCGCAGCTTCCACGGCTCGTGCACGGCGGACCCGGACAGTGACGCCAGCTCCGGCACCCAGCGCCGTACGTACGCCCCGTCCGGGTCGAGCCGCTTGGCCTGCACCACCGGATTGAGCACCCGGTTGGGCCGGCTGTCGGTCCCGGTACCGGCCATCCACTGCCAGTTCATCTGGTTGTTCGCGATGTCGCCGTCCACCAGGAGATCCAGGAAGTGCCGTGCGCCCACACGCCAGTCCACGTAGAGCGTCTTCGTCAGGAACGAGGCGGTGAGCAGCCGGCCCCGGTTGTGCATCCAGCCCTCGTGGCGCAGCTGGCGCATCGCGGCGTCGACCACCGGATAGCCGGTGCGCCCCTCGCGCCACGCCTCGACCTCGTCGGCCGCCTCCTTCTCGGAGCGCCAACGGTCCTGCTTGTCACGGTAGTTCTCCCAGGACGCGGCGGGCCGGGCCGCGAGGACCTGGTAGTGGAACTCGCGCCAGCACAGCTGCCGTACGAATGCCTCGGCCCCGGCGCCGCCGGCGTCGCGCGACCGGTGCACCAGCTCGACGGGGGACAGGGTGCCGAAGTGCAGATGCGGCGAGAGGCGCGAGGTGCCGTCGCCCGCCAGGTCGTCGTGCCGCTCCTCGTACGCGGCGAGCCCGCGCCGCCGCCAGGCCGTGAACGCCTTGCGCGCCGCCTGCTCCCCGCCCTCCGGGAGCCCTTCCGACACGCCGGACACGCCGCTTCGGGCCGGCACCTTCTCCGACCGCGGCCCCTCCGGCACCCGTACCGCACGCGGCGCACCGAACACCTCGCGCAACCCTTCCCCCGACCAGCGCCGGAAGTACGGGGTGAACACGGCGAAGTGGTCCGAGGAAGCGGGCGTCACCGCGCCGGGAGCCACCGCGGTGACCACCCCGTCGTGGACGCGCAGCCGGCGCCCGCCGGACTCCAGCGCCTCGCGCAGCCGCTCCTCGCGGCGCCGGGTGTACGCGCTGACGCCCGCCGCCACATGGACCTCGTCCGCACCGGCCTGCGAGGCGACCGCGCACACCTCCTCGGCCACGTCCCCGGAGCGGATGACCAGCCGGCCGCCCCGCTCGCGCAGCCCGGCGTCGAGGTCGCGCAGACAGTCGGCGAGGAAGGCGCGCCGGTTCGGGGCGTCGAAACCGGCCGCCTCGATCGCGCTGTCCCGGACGAACAGAGGCACGATCTCGTCGGCCGAGGCGAGCGCGGCCCGCAGCGGCGGATGGTCGTGCAGGCGGAGATCGGCGGTGAACAGGACGACCGCAACGGTCATGGGGCAACTCCGGAAGAGGCGGGGACAGTCATGCTGCCGCTACCCTGCCGCCCCGGGACGCATCGCTCAGGGCGACACCGCGGGTACCGCCCGTCCGGGTGACGTACGCGTTTCCGCGGCCCGCGCGATATTGCGCGCCATCCCGCCGAACACGAGGGCGTGGAAGGGCGAGACGCTCCACCAGTACGCGTGACCGAACAGCCCGCGCGGATGGAACAGGGCCCGCTGCCGGTAGCGCGACCGGCCCTCCCCGTCCGGTTCCACGTACATCTCCAGCCAGGCCGGGCCCGGCAGCCGCATCTCGGCGCGCAGCCGCAGCAGGTGACCCGGTTCGATCTCCTCGACGCGCCAGAAGTCCAGCGAGTCGCCCACCCGCAGCCGGTCGGTGTCGCGCCGCCCGCGCCGCAGCCCGACCCCGCCGACCAGCCGGTCGAGCCAGCCGCGCACCGCCCAGGCCAGCGGGAACGAGTACCAGCCGTGTTCCCCGCCGATGCCCTCGACCACCCGCCACAGGGCCTCGGGCGAGGCGTCGACGGCCCGTTCGCGCACATCCGTGTACAGGCTGCCGCCCGCCCAGTCCGGGTCGGTCGGCAGCGGGTCGCTGGGCACGCCCGGCACCGATGCGGAGGACCACCGGGTGGTGACCCGGGCCTCGCGCACCCGTTGCAGGGCCAGCCGCAGCGCCGTGTTGAAATCGAACGGCTGCCCCGCGCCGTCGGGGACGTAGCCCGTGATGTCGTGCTCCCGGCACACCACCTCGTACCGCAGGGACTCGGCGAGCGGCCGGGCGATCGACGCGGGCACGGGCGTGATGAGCCCGACCCAGTGGCTGGACAGCCCCGGTGACAGCATCGGCACGGGCAGGATCAGCCGGTGCGGCAGCTGGGCCACCTCCGCGTAGCGCTGCATCATGTCGCGGTACGTGAGGACGTCGGGACCACCGATGTCGAACGTGCGGTTCACGTCCCGGGGCATGCGGGCGCTGCCCACCAGATAGCGCAGCACATCGCGCACGGCGATCGGCTGGATCCGCGTCGACACCCAGCTCGGCGTCACCATGACCGGCAGCCGCTCGGTGAGGTAGCGCAGCATCTCGAAGGAGGCGGAGCCCGATCCGATGATGACGGCGGCCCGCAGCGCGGTGGTCGGGACGCCCGACTCCAGCAGGATGCGGCCGACTTCGGCCCGCGAGCGCAGATGCGGCGACAACGCGTGGTCGGGCACGCCTTCGGGGGTGAGGCCGCCCAGATAGACGATGCGGCCGACGCCCGCGGCCCGTGCCTGCTCCGCGAAGGCGGCGGCGGCCCGCCGGTCGGTCTCCTCGAAGCCGGCCCCGGTCGTCAGCGCGTGCACCAGGTAGTACGCCACGTCGATGCCGTCCATCGCCGGGGCGAGCGACGCCGCGTCCGTGACGTCGCCCCGGACCGTCTCGACCTCCCCGGCCCAGGGGTGGTCGCGCAGCTTCTCCGGGGCGCGGGCCAGGCACCGCACCCGGTGCCCCGCGGCCAGCAGCTCCGGCACCAGCCGGCCGCCGATATAGCCGGTGGCGCCGGTGACCAGGCAGCTCAGGGGTGCGTGCGCGTGATCGCCCGTCATGAGGTCTCCGCATTCGTCCGGGTACGCCGGGCCCTGTGCGGCCGGCCCGTCGCGACCAGTCTGCCGCCGCGGCCCGCGCCCCGCACGGCGCGACGGGTGTGGTCCCGCACGTGCGGGGCATCCGTCGCCCATGGACGCAGCGGCGGCAGGACCCGAACACGACGGAACGCGGAGCAGAGGGTGGGGGCGGCTTCTGCTGCGCGTCTCCATTCTCGTGCTGGCCTTCGTGGCCATGGTCGGATTCTCGGTGGTACTGGCGAAGGTGACGCTCACCCCGTCGCCCGCCTCCGAGGAGCTCGTGAAGTCGAACCTGCACCCGGGCCGCTCGCTGCGGCAGTACGCCGAGGACTACACGTTCCTCGCCGCGTGCAAGCAGGCCGGGGGCAACCTGGTGCTGGGCATGCCCTTCGGCATCCTGCTGCCCATCCTCGTCCCGCGAAAGCTCAGGATGCTCCGCATGTTCGTGCTGACGGTGCTGGTCATCGTCCTCGTGGAGCTGGTGCAGGGAGCGGTCGTCCGGGGCCGCGCCTTCGACGTGGACGACGTCATCCTCAACACCGCGGGTGCTCTGCTCGCCTACCTGCTGGTGGGGCGGCGCCTGAGCCACCGTTACCACGTCCTCGCGGAGGAGCCGGTCCGTGCCCCGGCGGCCCGGAAGACCCGGCGCCCGAAGAACGGCCGCCCGAAGACCGGAACCCGTCCGAAGGCCGAGCCGCGCAAGACGGCCGCGCAGGACAAGAAGAGGGAGCCGCGCAAGAAGACCGGGACCCGCCCCCGGGCCACGCCCCGGCGCACCGCGGCATCCGCGTCGGCCTGGTCGCGGCTGCGGCACGGAGTCCGCCGCAAGGCGGCCCGCCGCCGTTCCGCCAAGCGCTGACCCCGCGGCGGTCCGGCTACCCGATCGGCCCGCGGCCGATTGCGGACCGCCGCCCCGCGCCCGACGGTGGGAGACACCGGGCGTGCCGCGAGGCCCGCCCGGCCGCCAAGGTCGCGGGCGGGCGCGGGCCCGGCCGCGCGGGTCACCGCCGAAGAGGAGCGACATGACGGACGCCCAGTGGAGCCCGGTTCCACGCGCGGGGGACGCGGACGAGTTCCGGCCCGAGCTGGACATCGTCGAACCCGCACGCCAACGGCGGCTCACCGTCTTCTTCCGGCTGCTCCTGCTGATCCCGCACGCCGTCGTGCTGTTCTTCCTGGAGATCGCGGCCTTCTTCACGCTGATCTTCGGCTGGTTCGCCGCGCTGGCCCTCGCCCGGCTCCCCGGGCCCGTCTACCGCTTCCTCGCCCAGGTGCTGGCCTACCGGACCAGGGTGGGCGCGAGCGCCATGCTGCTCGTCGACAGCTACCCGCCGTTCACGCTGTCCCAGCCGCCGCAGTACCCGGTGCGCATCGACGTCCGGCCGACCCGGCTGAACCGGCTCGCCGTCTTCTTCCGGCTGTTCCTGGTCATCCCCGCCGCGATCGTGCAGGGCCTCGTCACCTCCGGCTGGTGGGCCCTGGCGGTCCTGTGGTGGCTGATCACCCTGATCCTCGGCCGCATGCCCCGGCCCCTCTTCGAGGCCACGGCGGCCACCCTGCGCTACGAGATGCGGGTCGCCGCCTACTTCTCGCTGCTCAGCCCGGCCTACCCCAAGGCACTCTTCGGCGACGACGCCCTCTCCGTACCGCAGGGACAGCCGCGCTCCGCCACCAGGCCGCTGGTCATGAGCACCGGAGGCAAGGCCCTGGTGGTCCTCTTCCTGGTCCTCGGCCTCCTCGGCAGCGTCACGACGTCCTTCACACGCTCCACCTCGGACGACACCGAGTACAGCGCGGGGCGGTAAAGGGCTCGTGCGCACGGCTGTTCGGCGTGCATGATCACCGGATGACCTGGACAGCCCCTGACGCCACGCGTACGCCCGGCTCGCTCGTCGCCGACGAGCGGGAGACGCTCACCGGATACCTGAACTGGTTCCGCTCCACCCTGTTGCAGAAATGCGCCGGTCTGACCGGTGAACAGCTCGCCGAACGAACCGTGCCCCCCTCGAACCTGGCCCTGCTCGGGCTCCTGCGCCACATGGCCAAGGTCGAACGCACCTGGTTCCGGGAGCGGTTCGGCGGTCAGGAGCTCGCACCGATGTACGACCCCGCCCAGGGCAAGGACGCGGACTTCGAGGACCTCGACCCGGCCGCGGCCGCCGACGACTACGCCCGGCTGGTCGAGGAGTGCCGGCTCGCCGACGAGATCATCGCCGGTGCCTCGCTGGACGATACGTTCACCCACAACGGGGAGGTCTTTTCCCTGCGTCTCGTGCACGTCCACATGATCGGCGAGTACGCGCGCCACATCGGCCACGCCGATCTGGTACGAGAGCGGCTGGACGGCGTCACCGGGGCCTGAGCGAGACGTGTGAGGGTTCCCGGGGCCGCCTTCCCGGCGTGAACCCGGCCGGCCGGGTCATACGAGCACTATGACCTCCACCGACTCGGCGACAGAACCGTCCACGAAGCCCGGACCGGCCGACGACGGCACCCGCCGTCGTCGCGGCCGGCGCCTGCGCCGCGCCGCCGCCTTCTGCGCGGCCGCGCTGGCCCTGCTGTTCCTCGGCACGCGCCTGAGCCTGCTGCCCGGACTGGGCGACTTACTGGGCGAGGAGACCCACGACCGCACGGGGCCCGCGGTGCTCAAATCGATCCAGGACATGAGCAGGTACGAGGCGGCGGCCGGCAACTTCCAGGTCGTCGTCGACCTGGAGAAGGACACCAAGTACGTCCCCGACGCGATCCGCGGCACCCGCACGCTGTACGTCGGCGCCGGCACCGTGTCCGCGTACGTCGACCTGGGCCGGGTGACGAGCGGGGGAGTGGTCGTCGACGAGGACCGCAGCACCGCCGAACTCCGGCTCCCGCACGCGGTCCTGGGCAAGCCGGCGCTCGACCCCGACCGCTCCTACGCGGTGTCCAAGCAGCGCGGCATCCTCGACCGGCTCGGCGACTTCTTCTCCGACAACCCCGGCAGCGAACAGGCGGTCAACCAGCTGGCCGTACGCCACATCGGCGACGCCGCCGAGGAGAGCGGCCTGACGCGGCGCGCGGAGAAGAACACCACCGCGATGCTCCAGGGCCTGCTCGGCTCCCTCGGCTTCGAGAAGGTCACGGTCCGCTACGGCGCCGCCCGCTCCTGACCGCGACACGACGGCCGGGAAGGATTTTCCCGGCGCCGGAAGTCGTTGAAGCCATGATGAGGTGCCCGGCCGACGACATGCCACGGCCGGACCGGACGACGATGGGAAAGAGCGCATGCCTCTCCAGGGCGAGTACGAACCGAGTCCCGCGCAGTGGGTCCGCGACCAGGTCGAGCAGTACGAGAGCTCGGGCGGCACCGAAGGGACGACGATGCGCGGCATGCCCGTCATCGTCCTGACGACCGTGGGCGCCAAGTCCGGGAAGATCCGCAAGACCCCGCTCATGCGCGTCGAGCACGACGGCCGGTACGCGGTGGTCGCGTCCCAGGGCGGGGCCCCGACCCACCCGGTCTGGTACCACAACCTCAAGGCCGACCCCCGCGCCGAACTCCAGGACGGCCCGGCGCGCCGCGACATGACGGCGCGCGAGGTCACCGGCGAGGAGAAGGCCCGGTGGTGGGAGCGCGCGGTCGAGGCGTTCCCCGACTACGCCGACTACCAGAAGAAGACGGACCGGCAGATTCCGGTCTTCGTGCTGGAGCCCGTCGACGGGAGCCACTGAGGCGCGGCGGGATAGTGTCCAGCTCGGCCCCCAGGGGGTGGGGCCGAGCGGAAGGATGCGAAACCGGATGACAGACAATTCCGACCTCGTCGCGTTCGTGCGGGCGCGCCTGGACGAGGAAGAGGACCTCGCGCGGGTGGCCGGCGGCGAGGCGTGGCGGTGCCCGGCCGAGACGCCCGGCGAGATCCACGACCGGGGTGGCGCGATCGCCTTCACCCTGCGCACGCACGGCCACGACTACGACCGGCACATCGTCCGGCAGGACCCGGCCAGGACGCTCCAGCGCATCGAGACCAGCCGGGTCCTCCTGGACGAGTACGCCGAGGTGGCCGCACTGGACGTCGACCGCCCGCAGCGCGACTTCGCGTCCGGCCGGGCCTTCGGCCTCGGCTTCGTGGTCCGCCAGCTGGCCGCGGAGAACGCGGGCCACCCCGACTACCAGGTGAAGTGGCTGCCCCGCTTCACCCAGTGAGACACGGGGCCGCCGGCTCCGGACGGGTCAGAGCGCGTTCGTCCCGTGATCGCCCTGGGTGGTCACCTGGTCGCTCCGCTCCCGGAGCCGGCGCGCCTTGTCCTGGAGGCGCTGCCGCTCCCGCGGGTCCGCGGCGCGGTCGGCGGCCTCCTGCATCTCCTCCGCCTTGGCCCGGATGCGCTGGGCCCGTCCGCCGGTTTCGTCCGCAACACTCATGATCACTCCCGGGGCTCGGAGGACAGCCGACCCTTCCAGCGAATCAGTGTGCGTGCGGCCCCGCATCTCGAACCGCCCCGCCCGCTCCTCGCGGTACCCGTTCTGGCAGGATCGTACGCTCGAACGCAGAGCCCGGCCGGGGGAGTTGTTTCGCCCGCCGGACGACATGAGCATGTGAAACGGGGAACGAGAGATATGCGTACGTGGACGCGCGCCGTGCCCGCGGCGATGGGCGCCCTGGTGCTGGCCGCCGTGCTGACCGGCTGCAACGGTTCCGACTCGGACGACAAGAAGGGCTCCGGGGGTTCGGACGACAGGACGAGCTACCGACTGGGCGAGGCCAGCCCGCCGCAGGAAAGCACCATGCAGAAGTCGAAGGGCGCCACCTTCACCGTGACGCCCACCAAGGTGGAGACGGGCACCACGGCGGACATGGACAACTCCGGCCTGGACAAGGAGAAGGGCGAGGCGCCGAAGATCCCCGTCTATGTGTGGGCGACCGTCACACACAAGAGCGGCAAGGCCATGGAGGTCGGTGACATGGACGACGACCTGGTCGTCAAGACCGACAAGGGCGAACGCACCAAGGCGCTCATCGTCATCATGGGCGAGGCGAAGTGGCCCGACTGCCCGGCCCCGGACACCGAGAAGAAGCTGAGCGCCGGCCAGTCGGAGAAGATCTGCAAGGCCTTCCTGATCCCGGAGGGCCAGAAGGCCGCCGCGGTCCAGCTGAGCCAGGGCTTCACCAAGGAGCCGCTGGAGTGGCCGGCCGCCGGCTGACGGCAGTCCCGGGCGGGTGGTCCGCAGGGGCCGCCCGCCCCGCTCACCGGTGTCCGAATGTGACAGAGAACCGTCATTGCGGCCACGCGTGCGGTTGGCGACGATAGAGGCATGTCCACCGCACACCGCGTCGTCATCGCGGTCTTCCCCGCCGTCGACCTGCTCGACGTGGCGGGCCCCGCAGAGGTCTTCGCCCTGGCCAACAGGGTGTCCGGGGGCCGCGCCGGCTACCAGGTCCGGCTCGCCGGGCCCGGAGCCGGTGAGGTGCGGACCTCGGCGGGCGTGCGGCTGCTGACCGACCTGACCTTCGACGAGGTGGGCCGGGAGGTCGACACCCTGCTGGTGCCCGGCGCGGTCGACATGACCGACGACGGGCCCGTCGCCCGTATCGACGAGGACATCGTGGCCTGGGTGCGGGAGACCGCCCCGCACGCCCGGCGGGTGGCGTCCGTGTGTGTGGGCGCGCACCTGCTGGCCGCCGCCGGGCTCCTGGACGGCATGACGGCGACCACCCACTGGTCGACGGCCGCCCAGCTCGCCGCCGCGCACCCGGAGGTCACGGTCGACGCGGACCCGATCTTCGTCCGCGCCGACCGGGGACGGGTGTGGACCGGGGCCGGCATCAGCGCCTGCCTCGACCTCGCGCTCGCCCTGGTGGCCGAGGACATGGGCGAGGACACCGCCCTGGCCGTGGCACGGCAGCTGGTCATGTACCTCAAACGGCAGGGCGGACAGAGCCAGTTCTCCGTGCCCCTCAGCAGACCGGCCGCCTCGCGGCGCGACATCGACGAGCTGCGGCTGTGGATCGCGGACCACCTCGAGGAGGACCTGTCCGCACCGGTGCTCGCGGCGCGGATGTGCCTGAGCGAGCGGCACTTCGCCCGGGTCTTCAAACAGGAGACCGGCGTCAGTCCCGCCGCCTATGTGGAGTCCGCCCGCATCGAGGCGGCCCGCCGGCTCCTGGAGACCACCGACGACCCGCTCGACCGGGTGGCGGCCGCCTCCGGTCTCGGGTCGGCCGAGACCCTGCACCGTGTGTTCCGACGGCAGATCGCCACCACACCCGCCGCCTACCGCCGCCGCTTCCGCACCGGCGCGGCCTGACCGCTCCGGTCCCTCCCACCCCGCCGTCACCGGCGACGTACCTGCACCGGGCACGGCTCCGCCCTGCCCGAAACCCCGAGAAAGGCAAGCACATGACCGCCAACCAGCCCTCCGCGACGCTCCGCGAGGTGTCCGGCCTGGACTCCCGGCTTCCCCGGCTGAGCGAGTCCGTCCTGATCCTGATCGACGTCCAGAACACCTACCGCACCGGCGTCATGGCCCTGGAGGGCGCCGAGGAGGCCGTCGCCGCCTGCGCCCGCCTGCTGGAGCGGGCCAGGGACGCCGGCACCCCCGTCGTCCACGTCATCCACGACGGCGGCGAGGGCTCCCCGTACGACATCCGCGCGCACATCGGCGCCCTCAGCGACGAGGTGGCCCCCCGGGACGGCGAGACCGTGGTCGTCAAGCAGTTCCCCAACTCCTTCCACCGCACGGAACTGGAGAAGACCCTGACCGCCCTCGGCGCGGAGCCCGGCAGCGGCAAGGACCTGGTGCTCGCCGGATTCATGACCCACATGTGCGTCACCCACACCGCCCAGGGAGCCTTCAACCTCGGATACCGGCCCGCCGTCGTCGCCGAGGCCACCGCCACCCGCAGCCTCCCCGCCCCCGACGGCACGGCCGTACCGGCCGCCGCCCTCAAGACCGCCGCCCTGACCGCCATCGCCGACCTCTTCGCACCCGTCGCCCCGACGGTCGACGACATCCCCGCCTGACGGGACCCGGCCGCACCCTCGCGTGAGGGTGCGGCCGGTGGCGTCGCACGCCATAACACGCGGGCCGGGCCTTCCCCCGTGGCCGCGAGCCACCTCATAGACGGTCTCAAGTGGTCCCCGAGCGAGGGCCCTTACAAAGAGCGGTGAGCCTCCCCGGGCCGCCCCCCAGCTCCCCGTATCCCTCGCCGGACCACCCCCGAGATCGGAAAGCCCATGGCCACGGACCAGATCCTGACCCGCTCGGCACCACCTGCCACCGCCCCCCGGGCCACCGGCCCGAAGCCCCCCGCCGTCTCGCGGCTGCCCTCGCTGACCGGTCTGAGGTTTCCCGCCGCCCTGGCCGTCTTCATCCACCACGCCTTCCTGCCGATCGTCCCGCTGCGGCTGCTCGCCGACGACGGCACGGCGGACCGGCTGGCCGGCTGGTTCACCCAGGCCGGCGGGCTCGGCGTGACGTTCTTCTTCGTGCTCAGCGGCTTCGTCCTGACCTGGTCGGCCCGGGACAACGACACCACCCGGGGCTTCTGGCGGCGCAGGTTCGTCAAGATCTACCCGCTGTACGTGGTCACCTGGGCGCTGGCGGTCTCGCTGTTCGCGATGTACTACACCTCGGTCCGGCTGGCCGTCGCGAACCTGTTCATGCTCCATGTGTGGGTGCCCCAGTACATGACCAACTTCAGCGTGAACGCGCCCAGTTGGTCGCTCGCCGTCGAAGCGGTCTTCTACCTGGCCTTCCCGTTCCTGCTGAGGGCCTTCCGCCGCATCGACCCCCGCAACCTCAAGTACTGGATCACCGGGGCCTTCGTCGTGATCGCGGCCACCCCGGCGCTGGCCTACGCCCTGTTCCCGGACTCCCCGCGCATCACCAGCGGCCACGAGAGCTCCGTCTCGCAGTACTGGTTCAGCTACGTCCTGCCGCCGGTCCGCATGGCCGACTTCGCCCTCGGCATCCTGGTCGCGCTCGCCGTCAAGCACGGGCGCTGGCGCAACATCGGCATGGCCTGGTCGGCCCTGCTGCTCGCCGCCTCGTACGCCGCGACCGCCTACGTGCCCTACCTCTACGGGCAGCGCGCCGTCATGATCGTGCCGATCGTGCTGCTCATCGCGGCCACCGCCGTGGCCGACATCGAGGGCCGCGCCACCTGGTTCCGCAGCCGCACCATGATCTGGCTGGGCGAGGTCTCGTTCGCCTTCTACCTGGTCCACTACATCGTGCTGTGCTCGCTGCGCTGGGCGCTGGGGGAGGACCGGATGTTCTCCACCCCGGCCACCATCGCCATGATGGCCGGTGCGGCCGTCACCTCGCTCCTGATGTCCTGGGCGCTCTACGCCTGGGTCGAGAAGCCCTTCGTACGCAAGTACAGCCGCCCCCGCAAGGCCGCGCGGGTCTGAGGGGCCGGGACACGACGACGCCGGGATGCCTTGGGGCACCCCGGCGTGAAGTCGGCGGCGAGGAAAGCGGAAGGACTGGATTCTTGAGAGGAATGAGAAGGAAGTCCCTCCATGGCCTCGCCGCAGGCCACGCTAGCAGTCAGGCGGGGATCAGGTCACGCAGGTTTTCCGGCGTGATCACCACGGAGTCCGGGTGCAGCCCTTCGGGCCGTTCCAGACCGATGTACGTGACCGGCCCGTCCGGGAGCCTCCCGCCGTCCCACAGATCGGCCGACGCCCCGCGCCCCTCCCTCAGCCCGGCGAGGTAGCCGACCGTCAGGTAGTCGCGCTCGACGATCCCGCGCAGCAACGTCGCCACGGACACCCGGTTCCCCTCGACCCGGTTGGAGTGCGGCCTGCCCGCCAGGTACAGGTGCAGCCACTTGGCCCGCCAGCGGCCGTCGTCCCCGCGCAGGAAGGCCAGCGGAAGCGCCACCGCCCCGCGCCCGCGCAGCTCGGACTTCATCCGGACCGTACGCGGCTCGAACGGGCGGCCCGCCTGCTCGGCGTCACGCGTCATGAACCCGAAGAACGACTCCTCGACGGTCTCGAAGCCCTCCCCGGAGAAGACGTCGACCTGCGGCACGATGAAGTCGCCCCGCACGGCGTCCAGCCGCAGGTTGATGAACTCCGAGGCCCCGTCGGGTGCTTCCGTGATGTCGCCGGAGTGCTCGCCCCCGATCTCGGTGAGCGCGGTGTACGACAGCCAGCACACCGTCCCGTAGCGGGCGTCGAGCATCAGCGCCGACAGGTCGAAGTCGGTGGTGTGCCGCGCCTGCTTCCAGTACACGAAGAAGCGCAGCAGATCGCCGTCCACGGGGGAGAAGGAGCCCCGGGGCAGCACGCCGAGCCCGCCCGCCGTCGACTTGCCGCTGAGCGGGAGCGCCACGTCGAGGATGTCCGGGTCGACCAGCAGCCGTCCGCCCTCCGGCAGGCGGCGGGCCGCCTCGGCGTCCAGCGCGGCGACCAGGCGGTCCCGCGCGGACTCCGGGACCGGGGCGCGCCGGTCCTCGGTGACCCAGGCGCGGGCGCGCTGGTTGACGAAGAAGCGGCGCGCGGCCGGCTGCGTCCTCCGGTTGTGCAGGTGCTCGCGGACGGACAGCAGCACCCGGCCGGAGACCTGCGGGGCCACCTGCTCGGCGGCGGCCACGACGGCGTCGCGCTCCTCGTCGGTGCGGCAGCCGCGCAGCAGCCGGTCCAAGGCGCGGAACAGCTTGCCGGGGGCCGTCGCCAGGAGGCGTGCCGAGCCCGCGGTGTCGCCGGCGGCGAGCAGTTCCTCGACGCGGCTGTCGAAGGACCGGGCCTCCTTCTCGCCCCGGGCGACGGCGAAGACCTCCGCGGCGTGCGGGCGGTCCGGGTACTCGTGCGGGTGCAGCCGCTCACCGAGGCGCTTGAACGCCTCGCGGTGCGCACCGACGTCGGCGAGCTTGGCGGGGGCCGCCGCGACCACGGCGTCCAGCCCGGCCATCAGCGCCCGGCGCACCGGCCGCGACAGCGACCGGAACCGGGTCGGCTCCACCAGACTCACATCGCCGTCGCTCAGCGCGCAGGCCAGGCGCAGCACATCGGTGACGGTGTCCAGCAGGAGGTCCCGGCCCGCGGCGAGGCGTGCCGTGTTGACAACGGCCCGGTTCTCCCGCACGGGTATGGACTCCGGCTGCGGGCCGTCCACGCAGTGCGCGGCGAGCACACCGAGGTCGCGCAGGTGCTCCTCGTTCAGCGGGGTGGTGCTGCCGGCGAGGGAGAGGTAGAGCGCGGAGACCTCCTCCTCCGGGGAGCCGCCCAGGTGCAGCACGGTCAGGCGGTCGCCCGCAGCGGCGATCAGCTCGTCCTGGACGGCGAGCATCTCCTCGTACGTGTGCTGGTAGCGGCCGTACGACGGCAGGGTCAGCAGGTTCACCGCCCCCGCGCTCAGCTGCGCGACGACGGCCGGGCGCGCGGCCTCGTCGAGCAGCGCGCCGGCGACGCACTTCCACCAGAAGCCGAGCGTGTCCGGGACTCCCGCCGGGAAGTCGATGAAGTAGCTGTTGTGCCGGACGTGGTCGCCCACCATCTCGCGCACGACGCCCAGCGTGAGCCGGGCGGTCTCCGCCACCGTCTGCTCGGACATCGCCGACAGGTGCTCCAGCACGGCGCCCGAGAGCTTGAAGCCCACGGACATGAGCGCGGAGTCGAACTGCCGTGCCGCCACGCCGCCTTGGCCCAAGGGGCCGACGGTTGCGGGCAGGCGGTGGGTGTGGCGGATGACCAGGGGGTCGAAGAGGTGGGACATCCGGGCATGGTCGCAGAACGCGCCGGGGCGGGGCACGCGAGTCTTCCGTGCCCCGCCCCTCGCCCGCGGCCGTGGTGCGGCGTCAGTCCTTGATGAGGAGCTTCGCGATGTCCTCGTCCGTGCGGTTGCCGTGGATCTCGATCCCGGCGAGCGCGGTCTCGATCCGGCCGAACTCCTCGCCGGTCAGCTCCACATCGGCGGCGCCGAGGTTCTCCTCGACCCGGTCGATCCTGCGCGAGCCGGGAATCGGGACGATGAAGTCCTTCTTGTGCAGCATCCACGCCAGGGAGATCTGTGCGGGCGTGGCCTTCTTCTCGGCCGCGAACTCGGTGAGCAGGTCCAGGAGGGGCTGGTTCGCGCGGATGTTGTCCTTGGCGAAGCGGGTGATGACCCGGCGGACGTCCGCTCCGGGGTAGGTGTCGTCGGAGGTGATCCGGCCGGTGAGGAATCCGGTGGCGAGCGGGCTGAAGGCGACGAAGCCGATGCCGAGTTCCTCGCAGGCCGGGATGACACCCCGCTCGAACATGCGCTCCATGATGGAGTATTCGCTCTGAATGGCCGTCAGCGGTGTGACCGCGTGCGCGCGGCGGATCTGCTCCTCGGTCGCCTGCGACTGCCCCCAGCCGAGGATCTTGCCCTCGGCGATCAGCTCGCCCATCACCCCGGCGACATCCTCGACGGGGATCGAGTCCGGCACCCGGTGCTGGTAGTACAGCTCCACATGGTCGGTACGCAGACGGGTCAGCGAGGCATCGATCTTCTCCCGGATCTGCTTGCCGAGTTCGGCGGGGGAGAGCGGGCCGCCCAGGTAGAACTTGGTGGCGAGGACGACCTGGTCACGGATCGGGGCAAGGGCGGGGCCGACCAACTCCTCGTTGGCGCCCGCCGCGTAGCCCTCCGCCGTGTCGAAGAACGTGCACCCCAGATCGAACGCCTTGCGGATGAGCCCGGTGCCCTCCTCGGCGCTCACGCCGGAGCCGTACCCCTGGCTGAGGCCCATGGCCCCCAGGCCGACGGCGGAGACATCGAGGTGCCCGATGGTCCTGGTCTTCATGTGCGGTGGTCCTCTCTGACGGCAACGGGACGACCCCACGCGGAAGGGGAGGACGCGTGGGGTGGTTCCGTCCGGTTCGGCCGGGGCGGGGCGATGCCACGAGCCCGGCCGCCGCCGGACCCGTGCACCGCCCCGATGGTGTTCCCACGCACCGGAGCGCCACTGGAGAGCGGGTCGCGAAGCCGAGCTCTCAGCCGGCCGCCGCCCCGGCGCGCAGCATCCGGACATTGGGCAGCCGCCCCCGCCACAGCTCCCGCTCACCGGTGACCCGGAAGCCGTGGCGCTCGTAGAAGCGGACCGCGCGCACGTTGTACTCGGTGACCCACAGGTGCGTGGGGACGTCGCCCGACCACGCCAGGAACTCCCGCATGAGCCGGCCGCCGGCGCCCGCGCCCTGTGCCTCGTCCAGCAGGTACATCGGGCCGAGACCGACCACCTCGCCCCGGCGCCCGCAGAGGAACCCGACGATGTCCGTGTCCGAGCGCACGACCCGGCAGAACAGGGTGTCCGGCTGCTGCCGCACCTCCGTCAGGTACTCCACCCACCGGGCGATCCCCTCCGCCGAGGCGGCGGATCCGCGGTGCTCGCGGATCCACGCCTCGTCGATCCCCGCTTCGTCGTTGGGATAGGTCTGCAGCCAGGCCTCCAGCTGCACCTGCCCCAGACGGGCGGCGTCCCGCACCTCCGGGTGTCCGACTACCAGGGCCACGCCTGCCTCTTTCCGCCGTCGTTCTGCCGCGGGACAGTCTTTCAGACGGAGCCGTCGAGGCCGGTGCCGGCTGTGGTCAGCGCTCGACCGATGTGGTCGTGAACCGGCCGCCGCAGATGCGGACTTGCGGGGATCGCAGGGTGAGCGCTTCCTTGGAGCCGGGCGGGTAGACGCGCAGATAGTCGGCCTGCTTCCAGCAGCCGCCGTCCGCTATGCCCTGGTTCAGTGTGTGCAGGACGACGTGCGCCGTCTTCCCCGGGGCGATCACCGTCGACCCGTGCGCGGCGCCGTCCCGCTTGGCCGGTGCGCCGATGACGCTGCCGTCCCGCTGGATCAGGGAGACGCCGGGGAAGCCGTTCAGGGCGCAGGAGCGGGAGGACTTGTTGACGAAGCCCAGCTCGTAGTAGACCTGCCCGGCGCCTCCGTCGCCCTGCTTGACACCCATGCCCAGGTCCTCGGCCCTGCACCGTCCGGGACCGGCCGCGTCGGCGTCGGATCCGCTGCTCGCCCGAGGTGACGAGACCGGCGGCGCGGAGTCCGAGGGCGCGGGATCCGAGGGGGCGGGAGCGGAGGGCTGCGTCGTCGTCTGCGAGGGGGCCGTCGACCCGGCGTGCGCCGCGGGCGAGGCCGAGGCGTCCGACGCGGAGCCGTCGTCGTTGCAGCCCGCCGCGACGAGGGCGACCGACATCATCGCCACGGGTACGAGGAGGCGCCGGCGGAGCCCGCGCCCTCTCCCGGCTGTTGCGCGCCCTCGCGGACGAGGCGCGTGCGCGAACGGTTCAGGGGCGGCGGTGGTGCGCGATAGTGAGCCCATAACGGACGCCTGCTCGATTTCCGGCCCTCCGAACCTGATGAATGCGCAAAATCGTCGCCGAGAGCGGACCTCCACGCCGGCCCCCGGCGCCCCGCCGTCACTCATCCTCACCCTCGTCCTCGTCCAGCCCCTCCAGGTCGGCGACGGACTCCTCGGCCACTGCTCCCGTGAACCTCGGGCAGCTCCATGCCTCCGGGCCGAAGGGGTCACCCTCGGGCGGGAACGCGTCCGGCGCGTAGAAGTGGGGCAGTCCGGTGCGGAACGCCGCGTTCTGGAACGCCGGGTGCCCGCCGTCGTGGCCGCACTCAGCCGGCCGGGGCGCGGCGGCCACGGACCGCAGCAGCGCCAGGACCTCGCGGGCCACCGGCACGGGCGGGGCCGGGTAGACGTTCGCGAGCGCCCGGCAGGCCGTGAGCAGCAGCACCGTGCGCTCAGGCCCCTCGGCCCGCGCGTACCGCCGGGACGCCCACAGACCGAGATCGTTCGCGTACGTCTCGTTCCGGCTCCCCGGGGCGAGCCGGTCCGCGATTCTCGCGATGTCGAGCCGCCCGTCCGGTCCCAGGTACTCGGCGTCGAGCCCCGAGGTGTCCCGCTCGCCGAACAGGATCCCGCGCCGCTCGCGCAGCATCTTCAGGGACTCCTCGGCGACCTCCGCCATGAACACCGGGCACACCACCGTGTCCAGCGCGGCCGTACGCCCGGCCACGTGCCTCCGCTCGTACAGGCGGCGCCCGCCGTGGCTGCTCAGCATGACTCCCAGCTCCGCCGCGTCGGGCCCGCTGCGGGGCAGTTCGGCGTGGTGCCCGTGCGCGCAGGAAGCGTCGGCGAAGAACGGCAGGGCGTTCTCCAGCGCCTCCACCAGGTCGTCGAGCACCGACTTCTTCCGGACCATGCCGGAGACGGCGTACCAGGTCACGGCCCTGACGGTCAGGAGGTGGCCGGCGCGGTCCTCGGGCGCGGCGGTGGTGAGGCCCCACGCCTGCCAGGCTATTTCGTCGTTCACGTCCGTCCACGGCTTCGGGTAGCCGTGCAGCAGGGCCGAGAGTTCCGCCGTGGTGCTCACGGCCTCCAGCGGCAGGCGCGGCGGTACGTCCGCGACCGAGCCGGGCTCGACGATGTCCAGGGCGATCCGGGCGAACCCGGCCGCGTTCCGCGGGCACAGCCACTCCTCGCGCGGCCGGTCCTCCTCCCACTCCCGCGAGGGGTCCCCGATCAGGCCCGCCAGCTCGGCCAGGTACTCGTCGTCGTCCGCGTCATGGTCCCGGTACGGGTGGGAGTCGTGCGGGCACGGCCGTTCGCGCAGCGCCGTCTCGGCGGACCGCAGCACGGCCGTCACCCGGGGCGCGACCCCGTCGCCCGGCCGGGTCGCGAGGTAGGGGGCCATCAGGACCAGCCCGAGCGTCCACACCGAGGCGGTCGTGCCGGCGGGGTCGCCGGTGAGACGGGCCGCGCAGTCCAGCGCGGCCTCGTCGTAGCGGTCGTTGCGGGCGTCCTGGTACTCCTCGCGGATCTCGTCCCACAGAGAACCGAGGGCGTCCAGGTCCGTGACGTCGATGTTCGGCATGATCATGGTGACGCACCGGACCGGGCCCGGGGTTCCCTCCCGCTCAAGGGCTGCTCCATCGGCACACCACCGGCACCGCGCACCGTGCCCTCTACCGGCCGTCGGCCTCCCTGGGCGCCGTGGCGGGAGGGGCCGTCCCTGCCCACCGCAAGCTCACCCGCGCGCACGGGCCGCCGTCAGGGCTCACGCCGCCGGGCCGGGCGCGGTGCGGAACGTGGCTGTGGAGGAGAGCTGATGTCTGCGTCTGCCGCGGAGCATGTGGTGCCCGCGCCGGGTGTTCCGTGCTGGGTCAACCTGATGGTCGGTGACCTGCCGACCGCCACCGCCTTCTACACGGCCGTGCTCGGCTGGGAGTTCCGGCCCAGTCTGCTGGGCGGTCAGTTCCTCGTCGCGTCGCAGGACGGCTCCCCGGTGGCCGGCATCGGGGCCCGCCGGCCCGGCCTCGCGCCCGCCTCGGTGTGGACGCCGTACTTCGCCGTACGGGACGCCGATGTGACGGCGGCCCGCATCAAGGAGCGCGGCGCCACCCTCGCGGTGGGCCCCATCGCGCTCGGCGACGGGCGCGCGGGACTCGCCGCGGACCGGGACGGGGCGGCCTTCGGCTTCTGGCAGGGCCCCACGCTCGCCTGGGTGTACGGCCAGGCGGGCGCCGCCCCCTCCCGGCTCGACCTGCGGACCCGGGACGTGTCCGAGGCGGCGGTGTTCTACGCGCAGGTCTTCGGCTGGGGCGCCGAGCCGGAGATCGCCGTCGCGTACGGCCCCGGCCACGTCCTGGTCGAGCGGGCCGGACGCGAGGCCGTGTCGCTGCGCGGGGGAGCGGCCCACACCTCCCCGCACGCCCACCTGCGCCCGCGCTGGCTGGTGAACTTCGCCGTGGACGACGTGGACCGGGCGGTCGCCGCCGCCCTCGCGGCGGGCGGCAGCAGCGCCGGGCCGGAGCAGGGGCCCTCGCGGACCCTGCGCGACCCGGACGGCGGGCTGTTCACCCTCAGCCCGCAGGCCGGCTGACACCGGCGCGCGCGGCGTGCCGCCGTGCGGTCGCGTCACTCCGGTCCCGGCCGCAGGACGGGCAGCCCCGCCGTCTGTGCCGCCTCGGCCAGCACCTCGCGGAGCATCGCCGGCGTGAGCCGCCCGGTGAAGACGTTGCGTTGGCTGACGTGGTAGCACCCGAACACCGTCAGCGGGTCGTCCGCCCCGTCGGCCGGCGCCAGCACCGTACGGGCGCCGTGGCCGAACACCGGCCTCGGCCGGTCCACCCGTCGCCCGGCCCGCTCCAGGGCCGCCAGGGTCGCCTGCCAGCCGAAGCCGCCGAGCACGACGACCGCCCGCACGGTGGGCCGCAGCAGCTCCAGTTCCCGGGCCAGCCAGGGCCGGCAGGTGTCCCGCTCGCCCGGCGTGGGGAGGTTGGCGGGCGGTGCGCAGTGCACGGGGGACGTCACCCGCACCCCGAACAGCTCCAGACCGTCGTTCAGGTCCGTCACCGTGGACCGGGAAGCCAGCCCGAGGTCGTACAGGGTGGCGTACAGCAGGTCGCCGGCCCGGTCGCCGGTGAACATCCGGCCGGTCCGGTTCCCGCCGTGCGCGGCGGGCGCCAGTCCCGTGATCGCCAAGGAGGCGTCGGCGGGCCCGAAACCGGGTACGGGGCGCGCCCAGTACTCCCAGTCGCGGAACGCGGGGCGCTTGACGCGGGCGGTCTCCTCCCGCCACTCCACCAGGCGCGGGCAGGCGCGGCACCGGACCAGCCGCTCGTCGAGGGCGTCGAGCGTACGGGCACGGGCAGCCGACCGTACGGGGTAGTCCTCGGCGGTGCACATGCTCGACCCGCTTTCACGTCCCTGCCGACGTATGGAAGGGGCCGCCCCGGTGGCGGGCGGCTCGAAATGAGCGTACCCAGGACGGATGGCAGCATGGCCACGACGAGAAACGAAGGGAAGCCGGACCATGAAGGATTTCGCCGTCGGGGACCATGTGCGATGGAACTCCGAAGCGGGTCATGTCGAAGGCGTCATCACCGGGAAACACACGCACGACGTCGAATTCAAAGGGCGCACCCGGCACTGCAGCAAGGAGGAGCCGCAGTACGAGATCAAGAGCGACAAGACCGGTCACGTCGCCATGCACAAGGGCAGCGCGCTGAAGAAGGCCTGACGGGGCGGCGCGGTGAACCGGATCTGCACGATCGGCCATTCGACGCGGGAGTTCGGCGAACTGGTGGACCTGCTCCGCCGGAACGACGTCACGCTGCTGGCCGACGTGCGTTCGTACCCGTCGTCCCGGAAACTTCCGCAATGGAATCAGCGGCACATCATCGATTCCCTGCCTCCCGATATCGGATACCGGTGGCTGCCGAAGCTCGGCGGCCGGCGCCACACCCCGAAAGGTGTGGAGAGCGCGAACGGTTTCTGGCGGGTCAAGGCCTTCCGTGATTACGCCGATTACATGGCGACCGACGCCTTCCGGGAAGGGCTGGACGAGCTACTGGAACTCGCCGGGCACGAACGTCCGGCGATCATGTGCAGCGAGGCCGTGCCATGGCGCTGCCACCGCCGCCTCATCACCGACGCGCTGATCGTCGCGGGCGCCGAGGTCGTCGACATCATGTCCCCCACGTCGACCCGGCCCGCGGTCCTGAACAAGGACGCGCGGGTCCGCGACGGCCTGCTGACCTATCCGCCCCACGACTGAGGGTCTCCCTGACCCGGCCACGGCCGCAGCTTTTCCGGGTTGCGCACCGCCCAGATGCGGTGGACGCGATTCCCCGCGAGGCCGAACGCGGCCACGGTGACCGTGACCCCGGCGTGCTGGGCGACCAGCCCCGGCCTGCCGTTCACCGTCCGTTCCAGCAGCACGAGGCCGTGCGCCTTCTCCGCGAAGTGGCAGAGGTACTGGGCGACGCGCTCGCCGCCCTCCACCGGGCGCAGCGCCGCACCGGCCAGGCCGCCCCCGTCGGTGATCATCGATGCCTCGGGGTCCAGGAGGCCCACCAGCGCACTGATGTTCTTCGCCTCCCACGCCTCCTTGAACTCCCGCACCAGCGCCGCCTGCCCGGCCGCCGGGCCCGTCTCGGCCCGCGCGTCCCGCAGGCGCCGGCGGGCCGACGCGGCGAGCTGCCGGCACGCGGGGGCGCTGCGGCCGACGATCTCGGCGACCTCCGCGAAGGGGTAGCGGAAGACGTCGTGCAGGATGAACGTCACCCGCTCGGCCGGTGTCATGGACTCCAGCACGACCAGGAAGGCCATGTTCACGGACTCGTCCAGGGTGACCCGGTCGGCAGGGTCCGCGGGTTCGTCCCGGCCGCCGTCGGTGCGCCCGCCCACCCACTCGGAGCGGTCGGGCAGCGGCTCCGGTATCCACTCGCCGACGTAGCGCTCGCGCCGGACCCGCGCCGAGCCCAGCACATCGAGGCAGATCCGGCTGGCCACCGTCGTCAGCCATGCCCCGGGCGACTCGACGGCCCGCTGCCGCTCCGGTGACATGCCGTACCAACGGACGTACGTCTCCTGTACGGCGTCCTCCGCCTCCGCGACCGAACCGAGCATCCGGTAGGCGAGGTTCATCAGCTGCCGGCGTTCGCCGATGACCGCGCTCAGGTCCGGTTCGGACCGCTCGTTCTCCGCTTCGGAAGGTGTGCTCATGTGCGTGACCGTCCCTGGTTCTCGTCGTCGTTTCCCCTGCTGACGCTTCGACGGAACAGCGCGCCGGAATGTGAGGCGGACCCCGGCCTCACATTTCGCGGAGCTACGTCGTCGGACCGTCGAGACAGTACCGATCCACCGCCGCGAGGCAGAAGAGAGGACCGCGTCATGGCCGCACCGACGATGGCAGCACCGAGCAGCCCCGTACCCGGCACGGCGGCGGCACCGGGCCGGACCACGTTCGTCGAGGTCTCGCTCGCCCTGCAGACCCTGGCCATCTTCTTCCAGGCGGTCACGGCCGGACTCCTGCTCTCGGCCCATGGCGAGGTGCTGCACAGCGTCGGGGCCCGCGTGATGTACGGCGCGTCCATGCTCTACGTGCTCGCCGCGGTCCTGGCCTGGCGGCCGGGCGGCGGCTCGCCCCGCCCGGTCCTGTACGCGACCGGCTTCCTCGTACTCGCCTCGGTCCAGGTGGTGCTGGGCATCGCGCACGAGGCGGCCTGGCATGTTCCCCTGGGCGTGCTGATGTTCGGCCTGAGCACGGTCGCCCTGGGCCACGCGCTGTTCGTCCGGATGCTCCGGCGGGCAGCACGGGGACAGCGGGCCGGCCATTGATCCGGCCGATGGGGGGTACGCGCCGTGGACCCCACGAAAGGACGACGCGTGTCCCCCCAGTGCAAGAACATCTTCGTGCTCGGTCTGGACGAGGCGAACCTGCCGACCCTGAACGCCGTCCCCGACGCGGACACCTACCGCTTCCACCCCCTGCTGACCATCGAGGAGTTGCAGGGCGGTGAGGTGTCGGTCGACGAGCTGATGGACCGGGCCCGCGCGGTCCTCGACGCGCACGAGGGCAGCATCGACGCGATCGTCGGTTACTGGGACTTCCCCGTCAGCACCCTCGTACCGATGCTCGGCCGCGCGTACGGCACCCGCACCACCAGCCTCGAATCCGTCGTCAAGTGCGAGCACAAGTACTGGAGCCGGCTGGAGCAGCGGAAGGCCGTCGACGCCCTGCCCCGCTTCGGCCGGGTCGACCTCGACACCGACGACCCGCGGCCGCCCGAGGGCGTGAGCTTCCCCATGTGGCTCAAGCCCGCCCTCGCGTACTCGTCGGAACTCGCCTACGGGGTCGAGGACTTGGCGGAGTTCCGTACCGCCGTCGAGAAGATACGCGCCGGGATCGGCCGGGTCGGCAAGCCCTTCGAGGCAGTCCTCGAACTCCTCGACCTCCCACCGGAGATGGAGGGCGTCGGCGGCCAGGTCTGCCTGGCCGAGGAGGCCATGACCGGCATCCAGGTCGCCGTCGAGGGCTACGCGAACAACGGTGAGGTCACCGTCTACGGGGTGCTCGACTCCATCAACTACCCCGACTCGCCCTGCTTCCTGCGCCACCAGTACCCCAGCACCCTGCCCCCGGCGGTCATCCACCGGCTGCACGAGGTGAGCGAGCGGACCATCCGGCAGATCGGCATGGACGCGGCGACCTTCAGCATCGAGTACTTCTACGACCCGAAGACCGGCGAGGTCAGCCTGCTGGAGATCAACCCCCGGCACTCCCAGTCCCACGCGGAACTCTTCCACTTCGTCGACGGCGTCCCCAACCACCACCGGATGATCCGCCTCGCCCTCGGCGAGGACCCGGTGGTGCCCGGCGGCGGCGGCCCGTACCGCATGGCCGCCAAGTGGTACTACCGCTGGTTCGGCGAAGGAACGGTCCGCGAGGTCCCCGGCCCCGAGCGGATCGCGGCCATCGAACGGGAGATTCCCGGGGTGCGCATCGACATCGTGCCGTCCGAGGGGCAGAAGCTCTCCACCGTTCCCCAGCAGGACAGCTACAGCTACGAGATCGCGCACATCTTCACCGGTGCGGACGACGAGGAGGGCCTGCGGCGCAAGTTCGACCGGTGCGTCGCCGCACTCGGCCTCGCCTTCGACGACACCGCACCGGGCGGCCACGACGTCAAGGCGTCGTGAACAGGGACGCGAAGAGGAAGGAGCAGAACACAGGTATGCGACATGTCGACCGACTGCCGTACGAGGTAGGCCAAGAGGACCACGTCACCATCAGCATGTCGGACGGGGTCCGGCTGTCGGCCAGGATCTGGCGCCCCACCACCTCCGACCGCCAACCGGTCCCCGCCATCCTGGAGGCCGTCCCGTACCGCAAGAACGACCTGACCTCCACCCGCGACGCCATCCACCATCCGTACATCGCCGGCCACGGCTACGCCTGCGTACGCGTCGATGTGCGGGGGACCGGCGAGTCCGAGGGCGTCCTGCTGGACGAATACCTCGAACGGGAGCAGCGCGACGCCGAGGAAGTGCTCGCCTGGCTCGCCGAACGACCCTGGTGCGACGGCAACACCGGCATGATGGGCATCTCCTGGGGCGGGTTCGCCGCACTCCAGGTCGCCGCCCGCCGCCCGCCGAGCCTGGGCGCCATCGTCATCGCGTCCTTCACCGACGACCGGTACGCGGACGACATGCACTACGTCGGCGGGGCGATGCTCTCCGACAACCTGGCCGAGGCGGGCACCATGTTCGCCTACTCCACCTGCCCGCCCGACCCCGCCGCCGTCGGCGAACGCTGGCGGGACATGTGGCACGAACGGCTGGACTCCGCACGGCCCTGGGTCCTCGAATGGCTGCGCCACCAGGAGCGCGACGACTACTGGCGGCACGCCTCGCTCAGCGAGGACTACGGGGCGCTGCGCTGTCCCGTACTCGCCTCCAGCGGCTGGGCCGACGGCTACTCCAACGCCGTCACCCGGCTCCTGAGCCGCGTCGACGTCCCCCGCAAGGGCCTCATCGGGCCCTGGTCGCACAAGCTGCCCCACCTGGGCGAGCCGGGCCCGGCCATCGGCTACCTCCAGGAGGTCGTCCGCTGGTGGGACCACTGGCTCAAAGGCGTCGAGAACGGCGTCATGGACGGGCCGATGATCCGCGCCTGGATGCAGGAGAGCGTGCCGCCCTCCACCTCCTACGAGGAACGGCCCGGCCGATGGGTGGGCGAGCCCAGCTGGCCCTCCCCGCACATCGAGGAGGTGCCGCACCCCCTCCGCGACCGCGGCATCGTGCGCGGCGAGGCGGCGGCGACCGGGACCCAGGAGCGCGTCCACACCGTGCAGTCACCGCTGTCCGTCGGCCAGTTCGCCGGAAAATGGGCCTCGTACAACGCCCCGCCGGACCTGCCCTACGACCAGCGCGAGGAGGACGGCGGCTCGCTGGTCTTCGAGACCGGTCCGCTGGAGGAACGCGTCGAGATCCTCGGCGCCCCCTCGGCGGAGCTGCTGGTCTCCTCGTCCCGGGAGACCGGGCAGGTGGCGGTGCGGCTGTCCGACGTGGCCCCCGACGGCCGGGCCACCCGGGTCACGTACGGCGTGCTCAACCTCGCCCACCGCTCCGGCGCCGACCGGCCCGAGCGGCTGGAGCCGGGTGAGAAGTACGCCGTGCGGATTCCGCTCAACGGTGTCGCCCAGGTCTTCCCGGCGGGGCACCGCATCCGGCTCTCGCTCTCCACCTCGTACTGGCCGCTGGTCTGGCCCGCCGCCGCACCCGCCTGCCTCAGCGTGTACGAGAGCGGCAGCCGCCTCACGCTGCCGGTCCGCCCGGCCGGGGCGCCCGACGCGATGCCTCCGGTGCCGTTCGGCGAGCCGGAGGGGTGCGCGCCGCCCGAGGTCACCCAGCTGACCGAGCCCGAGCAGGCGTGGAACGTGTCGAGGAACCTGGTCGACTACCGGTCGGCGCTCGACATCGTGAAGGACCGGGGACTCCAGCGGTTCGAGGAGAACGGCATCGAGGTGGGTCTGCGGGCCTGCGAGAGGTACACGTCCGTCGCGGACGACTTCGGCTCGGTGGGCGGCGAGTCCGCCTGGACCATGCGGTTCCGGCGTACCGGCTGGGATGTACGCGTGGAGACCCGCACCCTGCTGACCTCGGACGACACCGCGTTCCACGTGGATGCCACGCTCGACGGGTACGAGGACGGCCGCCGGGTCTTCTCCCGCACCTGGAACGAGAGCGTGCCGAGGGCGAGCCTCTGAGCCCCGTCCGCCGGGCGGCCCCTAGGCTGTCGGCGGACCGGGGCGCCACTCCAGCATCATGATCGTGGCGTCGTCGCTCAGCCGGTCGTGCTGGTACTCCCGGATGTTGTGGATGAGCTGCCGGAGAGCCTCGGACGCGGGTTCTCCGGCAGCGGTGGCCCGGATGACCGAGGCGGTGAACCGGTTCAGACCGAACTGGGTGCCGTCCGCCATCCGGGCCTCGGTCACGCCGTCGGTGTACAGCAGGATGCGGTCCCCCGGCTCCAGGGGCACCTCGTGGAGCACCCGTTCCGCGCCGCAGATCATTCCCGGGGTGCCCATGGGCGGTTCGCCGGGGCGGTCGAGGGCGTTGTCCAGGACGCGGTTGTCCCGGATCAGCAGCGGCGGCGGGTGGCCGCAGTTGATCCAGCTCAGAATGCCGCTGGACATGTCCAGTTGCAGCGCGATGCCGGTGCAGAACTGGTCGGGCAGCCACTCGGCCAGCACATGGTCGACCGTCTTGACGAGCTCCCGCAGCCCCGACCCCTTGCGCCGGGCACTGCGGCAGCCGGCCATCGCGATCGCGCTGGTCATCCCGGACGCCAGGTTGTGGCCCATCGCGTCGAGGATCACGGCGTGCAGCGTGGACTCCGTCAGCGAGTGGTCGAAGGCGTCGCCGCCGAGCTCGTACGCCGGCTCCAGCACCGCCGTGGACAGCGCGCGGTCCTCGCCCACCGCGCGCGGCGGCAGCAGGGCCCGCACCATTTCGGCGGGCAGCGTCATCGTCTCGGTCCGGGCCCGCTGCACGAAGCGGTCACTGAACGCGCGCTTCGACGTGATGGCCATCGCCAGGACGGACGCCAGGCTGCCGCACCGCTCCAGCAGCGTCCTGTCCAGCGTGTCCGCCTGGACACCGATGACCCCCAGCCGCTCCACCCCGTCGACCAGCGGCAGCCAGGCGATCAGCGTCTCGGTGTCCGTCGTCTCGACACGCAGCGCCAGGGAGCGGAAGGCCGCCCCGGCCAGGGACGCGTCCACGCGCAGCTGCGCCTCGCCCGAGAGCGGGGTCAGGCGCTGCTGCTGGAGGTCGACGATGTAGATCTCGACCCGGCGCAGGCCCAGCAGTCCCGCATACCGGTTCACCAGAGCCGGCAGATCGGTCGGCGCCGTGGCGTGCACCTCTGCCAGGAGCCCGTGCAGCAACCTTTCACCGTCACTGGTGGGGGAGTGTGTCATGGGGGGTATCACCCGTCCGGCAGAGGTGTGCGCACTGGGAAGAGCCAACCGCCCGGACCCTGTGGGGCGCCAGTTCAGGGCGCCATTCGGCTGACCGGCCCGCCCGGTCCCGGAACAGGGAAAACGGAAGGAGGGCCGACCGGGAATTCCCGGTCGGCCCTCCTTTTTTGTACCGTGGCTCAGATGCGACGGTGGCCGTGGTAATAGCCACCGATCTCCTCGTGATACCCCGGGTCGTCCGTGTGCTTGTCCTTGTCGAACTCGGGCGAATTCTTGATCTGTTCCTTGGTGAGGTCGACGAAGACCTTGCGCTCGTCCAGGTCGACGCTGCGCACCGTGCCGGCCGGCAGCAGCACGTGCTTGCCGAAGATCCAGACACCGGTATCCACCACGAGGTACGAGGAGTCGACTTCGTCCGAGTGCTTGTCGACCTTGCCGATGCTCCCGTCGGCGGCTTCGACCTTGAAACCGATCAGGTCGGTACCGGCGGTGTGGCCCGAGGTCGGCTGGTAGCCCCAGATGTTGTCACTCATAAAACGCTCCTTCGTCGAGATCGACTGCTTCTCGAAACTCCGCGTGCCCCACCTCCGGCCCGGTATTCACGGAGAATCCGCGACTTTCTCGGCGAAGGCCGGGAAGGTGGTGCCGTATCCCATTGCACCGGGCGCACTCCACGGGGAACACCCATAGTGGAAAGTGCGCCGGACCGGGTGGGGGAACGGCCCGAACCGGATCTCCGAACATCAGCCCCGCACCGTCAGGAGCCCCTCTCATGACCCGAGCACTCGCGCTCGTCTGCACCCTCTCCCCGTCACCGAAGCCGTCGAGCAGCCAGCTCCTGGCCGACCAGATCATGGCCGAACTCACCGATCTGGGCGTGCGGGGCGAAACGGTGCGGATCGTCGACCACGAGGTGCGGCCCGGGATCGCCCAGGACATGGGCGACGGCGACGAGTGGCCCCGGCTGCGCGAGAAGGTGCTGGCGGCGGACATCCTGCTGCTGGCCACCCCGATCTGGCTCGGGCATCCGTCGAGCCTGTGCCAGCGCGTGCTGGAACGGCTGAACGCGGACATCTCCGAAACCGACGGCCAGGGACGGCAGTTGCCCTACGGCAAGGTCGCCATGGCGGCCGTCGTCGGCAACGAGGACGGCGCCCACAAGGTGAGCGCCGATGTCTTCCAGGGGCTCAACGACCTCGGCTTCACCCTGGCGCCCGGAGCGGTGAGCTACTGGGTCGGGGAGGCCCAGCACGGGACCGACTACCAGGATCTGGAGCAGACCCCCGAGGCCGTCAGGTCCACCACCCACGCGATGGCCGTCAACGCCGCGCACCTCGCCCGGGTCCTGGCCGACGCGCCCTACCCCCCGCGCTGACCGGGTTCCTCCCCCTCAGCCCTCTTGTCGCCGCCGCGTCAGAGGGCTTCAGCGGTACGGCTTTTGTCGCACACGTGTGTGGAACGCATGGCTCCGGGTAGTCGCAGCTTCGCGCACGCGTAAGCAGCCGATGTCCGATGAAAGGGGAATGATCGCCATGTCGACATCCGTATCCGCGCAGGTGGCGGGGGCCACGACCGGTGCGCCGGCAGCACTTCCGGAGATAGCCGACCCGCTGAAGGTCGCGCCCAAGGACGCCCGTGCACTCAGCAAGCTGTTCTTCGACCGGTTGCAGACCCTCGAAGAGGGCACGGCGGAGTATCAGTACGCCCGCAACACGCTCATCGAGATGAACCTCACCCTGGTGCACTTCGCGGCCGCCCGCTACCGCAACCGCGGCAACGGCCAGATGGAAGACATCATCCAGGTGGGAACCATCGGGCTCATCAAGGCCATCGACCGCTTCGAACTCAGCCGCGAGGTCGAGTTCACCTCATTCGCGATCCCCTACATCGTCGGTGAGATCAAGCGCTTCTTCCGGGACACCACCTGGTCCGTCCACGTGCCCAGGCGGCTCCAGGAACTCCGGGTCACCCTCGCCAAGGCCAAGGAGGAACTCGCCACCACCCTCGGGCGCGAGGCCACGGTCGCCGAACTGGCCGGACGCCTCGACATCAGCGAGGAAGACGTCATCGAGGGACTGGTCGCCTCCAACGGCTACACCGCGCACTCGCTCGACGTACCCCTCGACGGGGCGGAGTCCGACAGCCCCAGCGGAGTCAGCCGCACCCACGCGGACATCACCGGCGAGTGCGACCCCGGAATGGAGCTGGTCGAAAACCTGCACGCCCTGGCGCCCCTGCTGGAGACGCTGGACGAACGGGAGCGTGCCATCGTCCAGATGCGCTTCGGCGAGGAGATGACGCAGTCCCAGATCGGTGAACGCCTGGGGCTGTCCCAGATGCACGTTTCACGGCTCATCGCCCGCATACTCGGCAGGCTCCGCGAAGGCATCCTCACCGAGGACTGAGCACTGTCCCTCGGTTCACCGGACGCGCGAGGAACTGCCGGACGTCTCGTCCTCGTCCTCGTCGTCGTCCGAACCCGGGACATGCACATCCGTCACGTTGATGTTGATCTCGACGACATCGAGACCGGTCATCGTCTGCACCGCGTCCGTCACGTGCGTACGGATGGTGCGCGCCGTGTCCATGATGGGGGCGCCGTACTCGACGACGATGTCGAGGTCGATGGCGGTCTCCTTCTCGCCGACCTCCACCTTGACGCCCCGTCCGGGGTCGCTGGAGCGGGAGACCCTGTCCTTGACGGCTCCGAGCGCGCGTGAAGCGCCCTTGCCGACGGAGTAGACACCGTCGGTCTCGCGTACCGCGATTCCGGCGATCGTCGACACCACGTTGTCCGCGATGGTCGTCGTCCCTCGTGTACCGCCCGCCGCGCCGCCTTCCAGCCGGGTGCCGCTGACGCTTTCGTTGGTCGCCATGAGTTCCTCACACGGAAGCTTGTCGGGGGAGAGGGGGCCTGCCGACGGAAGTCGTTCCGCCGCGTTCCGCCCCCTCTCCCACTCTCCTCCGGGTCCCGCACCCCCGCCATTCGGGTGGCCGCCGGCGGGGGAGCACCCCTCGGTCAGTCGCGCGGCAGCAGCGACCCGAGCGGCCCGAGGTCGAGATTCAGATCCTCGGGCCGCACACCGTGCTGCTCGCACAGCTCGGTCATCCGCTGCTCCAGCAGCATCAGCGTGGTACCGATCTCCTCGGTCTGCTCGTCCGTGAGATCACCCTCGTCGATCCGCCGGATCGCCTGCCGTTCCATCAGCTGGCGCAGCAGCTCCACCACCGTGAGCACCAGCGTGACCAGGTCCTGGCCCACCTTGCCGGAGTCCAGATCGACCCGCGCGTCCGTCACAACGGCCCCCCGTCCGCCCAGGGCGCCGGCACACGCTCGCTGACCGACGACAGCAGAGCGTGCAGCGAAAGGCGTACGAGAGGCACGTCGGCGATCGCGATGACCAGGTCCCCGCTGATCACCACACCGGTCGCCAGCACCCGGTCCAGCAGATCGACCAGCGGCACGCCGATCGGCCCGCTCAGCGGCTCGGGCCCGTCCCACGGCACGACAGCGCGCTCCACCCCTACACCTCGCCCACGAAGGAGTACGGGACCCAGGGCCCCGACAGCTCGACCTGCGCCCCCGTCCCTTCCCGGAGGCTCTGGGCCAGCCGGGCCAGCTCCGCCGCGCGGTCCTCGGCCACCAGATAGGTGGCGTTGAGCACCTGGGTGCGCCATTCGTCCGGTCCGCGCGCGCCGTGCGGCGGGAGCCTGCGCGACGCCGCGGCCAGACCGCTGACGCCCGCGTCCACGACCTCGGCGATCCGCAGCGCGTCCGTCCGCTGCCGCTCGCGCCGGTCCCGGAGGCCCCGTTTCCGGTCGAGATAGGCCCGGCCGGCCCCGGAGGCGGGGCGCTGCGGGGCGGCTTCGGCGGCCTGCCGGGCCGGTGCGTCGGCCACGTACACCTTCACGCCCCACTCGGAGTGGTCCGCCGTACGCTCCAGGGCCGCGTGGAAGCGCTGCGACTCCCGGGCCAGCGCGGCCCGCGCCCGCTGCTCGTCGTGGTACAGCGTCGCCAGCGGGAGAGGCACCGTCGGGTACCGGGCCGCCACCGCGCACACGACCTCGTGATGGGCCCGCGCGTACCGTTCGAGCTCGGGCTCGTCCGCGAGGCGCGCCTGCCACGCCTCGTCGGTGAAATCCGCCGCCCGTACGGTCTGCACCACCGCCGTGAGCGCCGGGCCCACGGCCAGCGCGCGCAGGGGGCTCTCGCACGTGACGCCCGACGGCCCCGTGAGGACGGGTGGCTCCTCGGCACGGCACACCGCGTAGACGTAGACGGCCTCGGCGCCGGCGGGCGCGGGGATGTCCTCGGTCATGAACTCGGTTCTCCTCGGTTCGCCTCGGTTCATCTCCGGGACGAGGGCTTCGTTCCGGACTCCTGCGGCTCCTGCGCGTCGGACGTCCCCGACTCCAGGGCTTCCAGACGGGCGCGCAGCTCCCGGTTCTCGTCCTGGAGGGCGTTGCGCGCCGCGTGCGAACTGAGCGCGGGATCGGTCTCCCACCAGTCGATGCCGGCCTTCTTCGCCGTGTCGACGGAGGCGACGAAGAGGCGCAGTCGGATGGTGAGCAGCTCGATGTCCAGCAGGTCGATCTTGATGTCGCCGGCGATGACGATGCCCTTGTCCAGGACGCGTTCGAGGATGTCGGCGAGGTTGGTGGTCTGCGGACCGGAGGGCGCGTAGGCGTCCTGCCGGAAGTCGAGGTCAGTCACGCCGGGACCTCCGCCCGCGCCGCCTGGTGGGAGCGGGCTCGGGCTCCTCCGCGTCCTCGTCTTCCTCTTCCTCCTCCTCTTCGTCTTCCGGTTCCTCCTCGTCCTCCCACTCGTCCTCGTCCTCCTCGTCCTCGTCCTCCTCGTAGTCCTCGTCCCCGTCCTCGTAGTCCTCGTCCTCGTAGTCCTCGTCGTCCTCCGGCTCCTTCTCGTCGCCCTCGGACTCCTCCTCCTCGGCCACGGCGTCCTCGTGGGAGACGACGACCTCACCGTCGCGGATCTCGCCGCGCCAGGCTTCGGGCTCCTCGTCGGTGAGCGTGACGTACCGCTGGAAGTGCTTGAAGTCCAGGCGGATACGGCGCCCCTGGACGCGCCAGAGGTTGCCCGTCTTCTCGAAGAAGCCCGACGGGTAGTACTCGACGACCAGCACGATGCGCGTCAGGTTCGGCGTCAGCTCGTGGAAGCTGACGGCGCCGCGCGTGGTGCCCTTGGGGCCCTCCGACGTCCACACGATGCGCTCGTCGGGGATCTGTTCCTGGACGGTCGCCTTGAAGCTGCGCGAGGACGGCCCGATCTTGACCTTCCAGTCGCTCGTGGCCTCGTCGCTCGTCGATACGTCCTGGACACCCTTCGCGAAGCTGCTGAACTTGTCGTACTGGGTCCAGTAGTCGTACGCCGTGCGCAGCGGCACACCGACATCGAGTACCTCGACGATGTTCATCGACTTGCCGCCGCCACCCGACTTGCTCTTCCCCTTGCCGCCGCCGAACGCCTCCTTGGCCTTCTCCGTGACGTTGTCCTTCACGCCCTTGGCCTTCTCGGAGACGAATGACTTCAGCGGGGACTCGCCCTGGAGGACGCGGGAGGCGATGGCCGGCATCGACCCGCTCTCGGCGGAGTCCGTCAGCTGGCCCGCGACATCGCTGAGCTTTTCGCTCGCCTTCCCCGCGAGATCTTCCACTTTCGCGCTGAGGAAGCCGGAGAGCTCCTCGCGGAGCCGGCCGAAGCCCGACTCCGTGCCGGACTCGTCCTGCGCATCGTCCTGCTCGTCTTGTTCTGTCCTGGCCATGACTCGCTACCTCCGACGATCGGCACGCTTGGAAGCGGTCCGCTTGGACGACGACGTCTTCTTCGCGGCGGTCTTCTTCGCCGGAGCGGTCTTCTTGGCCGCGGACTTCTTGGCGGGTGCCGTCTTCTTCGGTGCCGCCTTCCTGGCGGGCGCGCTCTTCTTGGCCGCCTGCTTCTTCGCGGAGGCCTTCTTCGCGGCGGACTTCTTGGCGGGTGCCGCCTTCTTGGCCGGAGCGGTCTTCTTCGCCGCCTTCTTCGCGGACTTCTTGGCCGGTGCCTTTGCGGCGTCGCCCTTACGGGCCGGCCGCCGGCGGGGAGGTGCCTGTTCCTCCTCCGGCTCCGGTTCCTCTTCTTCCTCTTCTTCCTCTTCTCCCTCGTCCTCGTAGTCCTCGTCCTCGTCCTCGTCCTCGTCCCAGGGCTCCTCCTCGTCCTCGTACGAGGCGTCCTCGCCCTCCGCCTCCTCTTCGTTCACGTCCTCCTCGCCCGGACCTTCGATGAGGCGCGCGGTGCGATCGCTGATCGTGTCGGCCAGTGACGCCATGCTGCGGTTGGCCGCCGCGGTCACGGCCTTGCGGCCCGCGTCCATCACTTCGCCCCTCAGCTGCTCCTGGAGCTCGGCGAACTGGGGGACTTCGCCGAGGCGGCGCACGCCCTCCGCGGCGAGCTGGCGGGGTTCGAGCCCGAACCGTCTGCCCGCCAGGTACGTCGCCACGGTCAGGGCCATCCGGCCCTTCTTGGTCCGGCCCAGCACATAGCCGCCCACTACCGCGGCCGCAAGTGCCACTTTCGCCTGGTCATCCATGAGTACGTCACCTTCGATCGCTTGGCTCTCGGCCTGTCCGAGCGGCGTGCAGCCGGTCGAGCAGCCGCTCCTCTTCCCGTTCGAATTCCTCCGGCGTGATGTCCCCGGCCTCCAACTCCTGGTTGAGTACGGCCAGTTGCGTGCGCAGGACGTGGGGATCGTGAAGCTCCCGCTCCGCCGCGTCGTGAAGCTTCTCCGCCACCCAGACCACCCCCCGGACAGGGGCGACGGGCAGGGTGAGCAGCCCGGTGATCAGGCCCATCTCAGCCACCGCCCACAGGCGCCGGGCGGGCCTCGGCGGCCACGAAGCTGTAGCACGGCAGCGGCCCGGCCAGACGGAGCCGCACATGGCTCCGGTGGGCGCCCGCGAACCGGTGCGCCTCGGCCATGAAGTCCTCACCGGCCCCGCGTTCCACCAGGAACGAGACGTTGAGGGCGCACCCCTGGACCTCCGGGCCCGCCGCCACCGCCCGCGCCCTCGGCGTCAGTTCCCGCAGCAGCCGTCGTCCCGCGTCGGACGCCCGGCGCGCGAGGGCGGCGGCCACCGCCTCGCCCAGCCGCAGACTGGCCTCGTACCCCGGACGCCGGCGCGCGGCGTCACGGAGCCTGCGTACGGTGCTGTCCTCGGCGACGACATCGGCGAGCGCGTCCTCGGCCGCCAGCGCCTTGACGTTGATCTCGTGGCAGCCCGCGAGCCGTTCCAGGGCCTCCGTGTGAGCCGCCTCGTCGGCCGCCAGCTGTCGCAGCACGGTGTCCCGGCCGGGAGCGACCATGCCGAACCGCATGGGCAGTACGGGCCCCTCGTCCATGAGGCGCAGCAGCAGGTCCTGATGAGCCAGCAGATCGCGGCGACGTGCCCGGAGATCCGGGGGAGCGTCGCTGACGACGGCGGCCAGCCGGCCGTGCCGGACGGTACGGGGGCGGGCGGGCGGACCGCCCACTCCGCCCTGCCCGTCGGGCAGGGTGATGCCCGCCCGGGTGATCGCGTAGACGTACACACCGTCGGCTGTCACGGCTCAGGCCTCCACACGGCGGCGCCGGCTCTCACTGCTGCGCGCCGGGGCACGCCGCTTCCTCGGCCGCTCCTCCGGCTCCTCCTCCGCCTCGTCGCCGCCGACCGCCTTGCGCACGGTGTCGCCCACCGACTCGGCCGCCTTGCGCACCTTCCGCTTGCCGATGGACTTGACGGCGCCGCCGCCGATCAGCTCCGGAACGGTGGTGCTGCCGGAGTCCCGCTCCAGGTCGAGCCGGTTGCACGCCTCGGCGAACCGCAGATAGGTGTCCACGCTCGCGACGACGATGCGCGCGTCTATCTTGAGGATCTCGATGCCGACCAGGGAGACCCTGATGAACACATCGATCACCATGCCCCGGTCGAGGATCAGCTCCAGGACGTCGTACAGGGTGCCGGCGCGCGGCGGGCAGGCGACGACTTCGTCGGAGTAGGTGGTCGCGGTCATGGAATGTCCTTCCGGCAGGGGAGTGGACGCGGCTCACTCGTCGGCGGCGCCCCGGCGGTACCGGCGGACCCTGCGGTACTCCAGGAGCTCACCGGACCGGTCCAGCTGCACCTCGTAGGAGGCGAGGAGGCTCGTGGTGTCCGGAATCCGGGGCACTTCGAGAACGTCCACGACGACGCACCAGCCGTCGTCGGTGCGCCGGACGGCGGACACGCCCTCCGCATGGTGGTCGATGAGACCCTCCAGGCTCTGGCAGGCAGCGCGGGCCGCATGCTCGGGGCCCCGTGCGGACGAGGCGCGACGAGTGGTCGCTGTTTTCGTGGTTCCGGCATGGGAGCGCCGCTGATCTGCCATGGCACCCAGTCTGCTCACTCTCACCGCCCCCGCATCTTGGGCGAGGTCATTGGGACGCGCGCTGCGCGATGCCCTCACGCACCGCCCCGTAGACAGTGTCTACGTCCACCTGGTAGACACTGTCTATGGATCACTCGAACCCCCTGCGGGAACGCCTGGTCGACGCGGGCGTCGACCTCGTCATGACCGAAGGCTCCGCCGCGCTGGGCCTCCGCGAGATCGCCCGCCGGGCGGGGGTGTCCCACGGGGCACCACGCCGCTACTTCCCGACGCACCACTCCCTGCTCTCCGCCATCGCCCGGCGGGGCTTCACCGACCTCACCGCCCGGCTGGCGGCGGCGACGGAGGGAGCACGGACCCCGCGCGACCGGCTGCGGGCCCTCGCCGAGGCGTTCCTGGTCCACGCGGCGGAGCACCGCGGCATGTTCGAGCTGATGTTCCGCCACGACCTGCTCGACAGCGAGGCCCATGCGGGTGACGCGCGGCCGGCCGGGGCTCAGGAGGGCGGGGCGCGGTCCGAGGCGGCCCCCGCCGACGCCGGGACGACGGACCTGCCGCGGCTGCGCGACTCGACCCTCCCGCTGTTCGCGCACCTCGTCGAGCTCGTCGCCCGGGACCGCGACCACTGGAGGGCGCGCTGCACGGGCCCCTCGTACGCATCCGCCCCGCCGCCCGCCGTGACCGCGGCCGCCCTGTGGACCAACCTGCACGGCATCGCCGTACTCCGGGCCAGCGGCGCCCTCCCGCTCGCCCTGGGCACCTCGCTTCCCGAGGGCGGCGACGGGCCGGACCCCCTCGTCACGGCGGTGCTCGACGCCCATCTCGGCCGGGTGAACCCGTGACGACCACCGCGGTGCGGCCCCGCGCCGCGCTCCTGGCCTCGGTGGCGGGCGCGATGATCGTGGCCCTGGACGGCACGGTGCTGCTCGTCGCCCAGCCGGAGCTGCGCCGCGATCTCGGGGCGACGGTGACCCAGGTCCAGTGGACGAGCACCGGCTACCTGCTCGCCGTCGCCGCCCTCCTCGTCGTCGCCGGGCGGCTGGGGGACCGGTACGGGCACCGGAGGCTGCTGTGCGTCGGGGCGCTCGGCTTCGGCGCCGCGTCGGCGGGCATCGGGCTCGCCCCGGGCATCGGCTGGGTCATCGCGCTGCGCGCCGCCCAGGGCGTGTTCGGCGCCCTCCTGCAACCGGCGACGCTCGCCCTGCTCCGGCTCGTGTACCCGGCGGACCGGCTCGGCGCGGCGGTCGCCCTCCGCACCAGCGCGATCGGGGTGGCCGCGGCGGCCGGGCCGGTGCTCGGCGGAGTGCTGGTCACGCACTGGGGGTGGCGGGCCGTGTTCCTGATCAACATTCCGGCCGCCCTCGCCATCGCCGCCCTCACCCTTGCCGTACGCGTCCCCGACGTGCCGCGCGTCGCCTTCCGCCGGTTCGACCTCGCCGCCGGCGCCCTGCTGGCCGCCGCGCTCGCCGTCCTCGTCCACACCCTGGCAGGTATCCCGGAGGAGGGCTGGACCGGCGCCGGAACCGGGCTCGGTCTCCTGCTGAGCGCGCTGCTCGGGGCGGCACTGATCGGCCACGAACACCGCAGCGCACAGCCGGTCGTGCCGCCGGCGGTGACGCGCTCGGTACCCGTGATGGCCTCGATGGCGCTACTGCTCACCACCTCCGGCGGGCTGTTCGGCGCGCTGTTCGTGATCACCTTCTTCCTGCAGCAGGGCCTCGGCCTCGGCCCGCTCGCCTGCGGACTGCGCTGCCTGCCGCTGACCCTGCTCATGATCGCCGGAGCGCCCGTCGCATCGGCCGCCCTGGCCCGGTTCGGGCCCCGCCGCACCGCGCTCACCGGCCAGATGGGCGTCGTGGCCGCCGTCCTGGGCCTCTCCCAACTGTCCCCGGGGGCCTCCTGGACCGGGACGGGCCTGGTCCTCGCGCTCCTGGGCGCGGGCTTCACCGCCGTCATGGTCACCGCCACCGGCACCGTCGTCGGGGACGCGCCACCCGGATACGCGGGGGTGGTCGGGGGCCTCAAGCAGACCTCCATGAACGTGGGTCCGACGCTCGGGATCGCCGTCGCCGCCGGGCTGATGCCCCTCACCGCACCGGCGCAACCGGCCCTCGCCGCTCCGTGGCCCGGCACGGGGCATGCACTGCCGGCGGTCGCCGCCCTCGCCGCGCTCGGCCTGCTCCCGGCGTCGCTGCTGCCCCGGCGCTGATCCGGACCCGGCGGACGGCTCGCCCGAACGCCCGCCCCCGGACCGCTCGCCTCGTGGGTCACGGCGGCCGCCAGTACGCTGCCAGAGGATCACGACCGGTGAACGAGGAGCAGACCGATGGACCTCCGCCTGAGGACGATCAGCCGGGACGAGCACATGGCGTTCGTCGACAGCCTGCCGTCGGCGAGCCACATGCAGGTCCCGTCCTGGGGCGAGGTGAAACCCGACTGGCGGGCGGAGAGCCTCGGCTGGTTCGACGACACCGGCCGGATCACCGGCGTGGCCCTGGTCCTGTACCGGCCGCTCCCGAAGCTCAAGCGCTTCCTCGCCTATCTCCCCGAGGGGCCCGTGATCGACTGGTACGACGACGACCTCGACCGGTGGCTGAAGCCGCTCCTCGACCACCTCAAGGGGCAGGGCGCGTTCACCGTGAAGATGGGCCCGCCCGTCGTCGCCCGCCGCTGGGACGCGGCCACCGTGAAGGAGGCCGTCGCCGACCCGGATGCGCACCGCCTCGGCGAGGTCGCCCCCACGGAACAGGACCCACGCGCCTTCGCGCTGATGGGCCGTCTGCGGGCCGCGGGCTGGCAGCAGTCCGGCGGCGACAGCGAGGAGGGCTTCGCCGCCGGCCAGCCGCGCTACGTCTTCCAGCTCCCCCTCGCGGGCCGCTCGCTCGACGAGATCCTGAGCGGCTTCAACCAGCTGTGGCGCCGCAACATCAAGAAGGCGGACAAGGCGGGCGTCAAGGTCGTCCGGGGCGACTACGCCGACCTGGACACCTTCTACGCCCTCTACACCGAGACCGCCGAGCGCGACCGGTTCATCCCCCGCCCCGTGGAGTACTTCCAGCGCATGTGGAAGGCGCTCACCGCCGAACACCCGGACCGGATGCGGCTCTACCTCGCGGCGCACGACGGGGACGTGCTGGCCGCCGCCACCATGCTCACCGTCGGCGGCCACGTCTGGTATTCGTACGGCGCCTCCACCAGCCGCAGGCGCGAGGTCCAGCCCAACAACGCCATCCAGTGGCAGATGATCCGCGACGCCCACGCCCTGGGCGCGCACGTCTACGACTTCCGGGGCACGACCGACACGCTCGACGAGAGCAACCACCTGCTGGGCCTGCTCCGCTTCAAGGCCGGCACCGGGGGACAGGCGGCCGAGTACGCCGGCGAGTGGGACTACCCGCTCAACAAGGTCCTGCACAAGGCGTTCAACCTGTACCTGGCCCGGCGGTAGCGCTCCCCGCGGGATTCACCCCTCGCCGGGGTCCAGCACCTCCAGCGGCCGGACCGCCGGGCCCTGGAGCACCGTCCCGTCGACAGCGAAACGCGATCCGTGGCACGGGCACTCCCACGCCGTCTCCGCCTCGTTGAACGCGACCAGACACCCCAGATGCGTACAGCGCGCGGACACCGCACGTACGCTGCCGTCCGGATCCCGGTACACGGCGCAGCGACGGCCCTTCACCCGGACCACCGCCCCCGTGCCCGGCGGGACCTGGCTCACCGAGTCCAGGTGGCTGACGCGCAGCCGGTCGCCGACGAAGTGTTTCGCCACCTCCGCCTGCGCTCCCAGCAGCGACCCGGCCTCGCGCACCGCGCTGCCCAGCCGACGGGGGTCGTACAGCTCCGCCCACGGCAGCGCCGGGGTTCCCTCGGAGATGAGTGAGGTCAGCAGACGGCCGGCGAGCACCCCACCGGTCATGCCCCAGCCGCCGAAACCGGTCGCCACATACGTATGACGGGCCCCGATGTGGAACGGCCCGATGAGCGGCACCGTATCGCTGGGATCGTTGTCCTGTGCCGCCCACCGGTACGCCGTCGGGCCCACCGGGAACCGTTCGTGCATCCAGCCGTCGAGCCGGCGGAACCCCTCCGCGGGGTCCCCGGTGCCCGGTGTGAAGCTCTCCCCGGTCACGATCAGCAGGCGCCTGGCGTCGTCGAGCGGGGCGGAGCGCACCGAACGCTTCCCCTCGTCCTCCGTGATGTACATGCCCTCCGGCGCCTCGTCCGCCGCGATCGGCGCCGCGACGACCAGCTCCCGCCGGGGCGAGAGCCGGGCGAACAGCATCGCGCGGTCGAAGACCGGGTAGTGCGTGGCCACGACCACGTTCCTGGCCGTCACCGTCCGCCCCGACTCGCTGGTCACCCGGCACGGCGTGCCCTCCGCGAGACCGGTGACCCGGCTGCGCTCGAAGATGCGGCCCCCGCGCGCGACCAGGTCCCCGGCCAGAGCCAGCAGGTACTTGCGCGGGTGGAACTGGGCCTGGCCCCCGGCCCGTACCGCCCCGGCGACCGGGAACGGCAGCCCGGTCCCGGTGACGTACGCGGCGTCGAGACCCGCCTCGACGGCCGCACGCGCCTCCGCCTCGATCAGCGGCCGTGACGCCTCCGAGGCCGCGTAGGCGTACGCGCTCACCCGTTCCAGGTCGCACGCGATCCGCAGCTCCTCGACGATCCCGGCCACCCGGTCCACCGCGTCCTGCTGCGACGCCGCGTACAGCCGGGTGGCGTCCACGCCCCTGGTCCGCCGCAGCCTGTCGTACACCAGGGACTGGAGCGCGGAGACCTTGGCCGTGGTGTAGCCGGTGACTCCCGCGGCGATGCGGTCCGCCTCCAGCACCACCACGCTGCGCCCCGTCCGGCTCAGCTCCCATGCCGTGCTCAGGCCCGCGATCCCGCCGCCGATCACGACGACGTCCGCATCGGTGTCCGAGGCCAGGGACGGGTGGTCCGGCGCGGCGGTGCTGTCCATCCAGAAGGACTCGTCCAGTCCGGGCAGGGGACGGGGGTGGGTCATGGTGTGCTCTCCCGATCGTTCCGGGCCGGCGGGCCCGCTGCTTTCTGGTCCGGCCGCCGCCCGTGACGGCGGCCCATGACGAGGGCCACGGCCGGAACGTGCCCTGGGTCATACGGGGCGCGAGGGACGGCGCAGTAGTCTGCACGGCGATCCAGCACCCGAGGGGGCGCCCCGATGCCCGCAGACCTTTCCCCGCTCATAGCCGCCACCACCCGATGGCTGACACGCGCTTTTCCCGCCGGCGGGGGCCCGCTCACCGCGGCCCTGGCCGAGGCGCAGGCCCGCCAGGCCGTCACCGTGGCCACCTGGCTGCGCTACCCCACGGACCTGGACGCCGCCCTGGTGGTCCTGACCGGTCCCGGCGGCTCGGCCCGGCTCGACACGCTCGCCGGCGCCGACGGCCACGCGGCGGGCAGTCCGCAGGATCTGGCCTGGCGCAGCTGGGTGGACGAGGTCGTCGCCAGCTGGGCCGCCCATCTGCTCACCGCGTCCGACGCGGCGAGGGAGGCGGTGCGAGCGCTCGACCGGTGCGAGCACACCGTGGCCGGCCCCGCGGAATTCCGCCGCCTGACCGAGCCCAGCGCGCACGATCTGGCGGCCACCGCGCTGCTGCGCCACCCCGATCTGCTGGAGCCGATAGCCCGCCTCCACCAGGCGGACCTGCTCGACCGGCTGCGCCTCGGTCCGGCCCGCGCCCGCTGAGCGCGCGGCGGACGGCTCAGCTCCTGCCGCGGCCGCTCAGCAGGTCGCGGGCCCGGTCGACCAGCCCGGCACCGGGGCCGAGGATCTTGTTGCCGGGCGGGGTGTCGGGGACGGAGGGGTGCGGACGGGTCGGGGCGGTCTTCTTCGCCGCACGGATCTTCTCGCCCAACTGGTCCAGGGTCTCGGGGGAGACGGCCGCCGCGAGCAGCGGGAAGAGCCGGTTCTCCTCGTCGCGCACGTGCTCGCTGACCTCCAGTTTCAGCGTCGCCACCAGGTGGTCGAACTGCGGGTCGTCCGCCGGCAGCCCTTCCAGCTCCTTGAGGTGCCGCTCCACCTTCGCGTGGTCCTCCAGCTCCTTGTCGGCCATGTCGTCGCCGTCGTCCACGTACCGCCGCACCACCGGGTACAGGTGCATCTCCTCCGCCACGGAGTGACGGACCAGTTCGATCGTCAGCTCGTCGGCGAGCTTCCTGCGCTGCTCGTCGCCGACCGGCTGGGCCTCGATCCTCGCGAACAGTTCGTCGACCTCGCGGTGGTCCGTGGTGAGCTCCGCGATCACATTTCCGCCGTGTCCCATCAGTGAGATCCCTCTCCGCTTGAACGGTGTCCGCTGGTGTGGTGCGAGCCGAAGTCAGCCCACCGTTCCACAGGGGTACCCCCGAACCCCACCAACACACGGAGCCACGCCCCACGCTGCGCAGGCTGGCGTAACGGCCTGCCGCGACGCCTCACATCCGGGCGCCGGGCACCGCCGCGGCGAGCGGCCACGCCTCGATGTCGCGGTAACGGATCTGCCCGGGGCTGCGTCCCGCGTTGCTGCCGACCAGGTGCAGGCGCTCGGCGGGCCAGGAGCGGCCGCGGAACTCCGTGAGCCGCGCCGCGATCTCCCCGGCCGATGTGTGGTCGCCCCGGCGGACCCGGGCCAGGGTGAGATGGGGGCGCAGGGGCCGGTTCTCCAGGATGATGCCGCAGTCCGCCACCACCGACCGGACGCCGGCGGCGAGCAGGTGCAGTCCGTCGAGGTCCCCGGCGATCCCGCTCCACGCCACCCGTTCGTCGAACGTGCCGCCGCCGTGCAGGGCCAGGCGGGGAGCCGGGTGGGACGAGGCGAGAGCGGCGAGCGGCGGGCGCAGCAGCGGGACGGCCGCCACCGGGATCTCACCGAGGAACGCCAGGGTGATGTGCCAGTCCTCGACGCGGTTCCACCGCACCTGCGGATGCGTGTCGTACACCGGGCGCAGTTCCCGGGCCAGTTCGTCCTTCGCGGTGTCGGGCGGGGCCAGGGCGATGAACACACGAACGGTCGCGGGCGGGTTCTCTTCGGTCACACGGCATTGGTATCGCATACGGACCGGGCCGCCTCCGCCGGGTGGGCGGGCCGCACTCCAGGACATGTCACTCCGGGTGAGGGAAATGGCCATGGGTTCGGTATGGGGCGCGCACCCGGCGCACGGGAGCGCGGCGCGATCGGTGCGTGCCCGCGACTGAAGGGGCGTACGCCGGCGGTTATCCGGATTTGCGCGGGTCGTATTCAGTAAAACATGCACAATCCGGACATCGTATGGCCGGATATTTCCGGGGGAGTGGGCCTGGCATATGTCGCGGGCCGGCCTTCGTTCGGATCGCGGCCGTGCGCCTCCATAAGTAATGGGCCGAATTCGTCTCTTCGGCTGTCGGCGGTCATCTATGGTGATTGACGTGAACGGGCGAAGCCGGAAGACCGGCCGGCCATCGGCGTCACGTCGGTATCCCGAGGCGTAACGTATCTCCGTCCCGTGTGATCGAGGTCGCGCGGAAGGGGTGGGCGGTTCGGTGGTAGGGGTGCGGTGATTCCGCGCGGCGGGCCCGCATATATCTGAAGAACATGCAGTGGCATGTGGGAAAACAAGTGGGGGACGGTCGTGACCAATCCTTTCGATGACGAGTCGGGGCGGTTCGTGACGCTGGTGAACGGCGAGGGGCAGTACTCGCTGTGGCCCGCGCACATCGAGGTTCCGGGCGGATGGAGCGTCGGCGGCCCGGAGGGTTCGCGACAGGAATGTCTCGACGCGATCGAGGCGGCGTGGACGGACATGCGGCCCGCCGGCCTGGTACGGGCCATGGAGTCGGACGCCGGATAGGGCGGCGCGGAGGCCGTCGGCTCGTGCGGGCCGCCCGGTCCGGGCGGCCCGTCACTCCTGTCTGAACTGATCAATTGCGCTCCGGTCCGAGCGTAATTGATCAGTTCAGACTGGTGATCGAACGGGCGTCGACTGAAAGTGTTCATGCCGCCGTCACGCGGCTTTCTCAGCTCATTGATGGACTGCCCAGGAGCATGTCCGCGCTACGCGAAGAAAACGAGTGCGCTCCCGGTTTTTGAACGGGTGGCACTGAGCCGATGCCCGATGCCTCGGGCCCGGTGATGACCCTCTTCGCCTTTACCCGCCCGTTGTCGGCCCTGGACGCCGCACCGGCATGACCGGCTCCGTCCTGCCCACTTCGTCCCCCCGAAAACTCTCCCCGAAGGTGTGTCCCGGCATGCGCGAAAACGGCTCTGTCCCCACGGAATCCGTTCCCGAAGAGTTCTTCGGGACGACCGCAGCCCAACAGGGCGTCTGGTACGGGCAACTCGTCGACCCCGACAGCCCGAAATACAACATCGGGGAATGCTTCGAGATCCGCGGCGACCTCGACGGGACGTTATTCGCCGCAGCGGTCGACCGGGCCGTCGAACTGTGCGACAGCCTCAACCTCGAGTTCGTCACGCAGGGCGACGAACTCCTCCAGCGCGTCGTCCACCACCCCGGCGACGGCCACGGCCGGCTCCGTACCGTGGACATGTCCCACGCCGCGGACCCGGCGGCCGAGGCCGAACGCTACATGGCCGAGGACATGGCCACGGCCGACCGTCTGCACCGCCCCCGGCACCACTTCGCCCTGCTCCGCGCCGGCAGCCGGTTGCACTACTGGTACGTCCGCTTCCACCACATAGCCGTCGACGGGCTCGGCGGAGCCGTCTTCACTCGCGTCGTGGCCGATCTCTACGGGCGCGCGGTCCGGGGCGAGGACCTCGCCGGGGTCACGCTGCCCGCCGCACCCCTGCGCGACCTGGTCGCCGACGAGGCCGCCTACCGCGCCTCCGGCCGCTACGAGGCCGACCGCGCCTACTGGACCGGCAAGTTCGCCGACCCGGGCCCCGACACCGCCGACGACGCGCACAGCGGCAGGACGCTCATCCGGCGGCGCACCGATCTCCCCGCACCCGGGTCCGAAGGGCCGGGCATCCGCCTGCACACCGGCGAGTCGCTGCCCGTGAACGTGTTCGACGACCTGCGCCGGCTCGCCGCCGCCCACCGCACCACGTGGAGCGCCGTGATGGTCGCGGCGGTCGCCGCGTACACCGCCCGGGTCACCGGGACATCCGACATCACCGTGGGCCTCGCCTCCAACGGCCGCCACGGCGGCCTGCGGCACATCGTCGGCATGACCGCCAATATCCTGCCGCTGCGTCTGAGGCTCACCTCCGGCATGACCGTCGCGGCCCTCGTCCGCGAAGTCGCCGACGAGATGCGCGCCGCCCTGCGCCACCGCCGCTTCTCGCGGGAACAGCTCGCCCGTGAACTGAACACGGGCGACGACGCCGCCCGCCTCACCGGCGTCGTCGTCAACATCATGGGCTACGACTACGACCGCGACTTCGGCGGCATCCAGGCGCCCTCCCGGGTGCTGTCCGTCGGTGAGGTCGACGACGTATCCCTGTTCGTCTCCGAACGGGCCGAGGGCAAGGGCCCGTTGATCGGCTTCGACGCCCGGTCCGACCTCTACCGCCCCGAGGACGTACGGCTGCACGAGCAGGCCGTCGTCTCCTTCGTCTCCGCCCTCGCCGCCGCCGACCCCGGCCTGCCGCTGCGCGACCTGCCGCTCGTGGACGAGACCGCTGCCCCCGCCCTGCGTGCCCAGGGGCGCGGCACCGAACTGCCCGCGCGGGCCGTCGCCACGACCCTCCCGGAGGCGTTCCGGGCCCAGGCGCGCCGGACGCCGGACGCCCCGTCCGTCGTGGACGGCGACCAGACCCTCTCGTACCGGCAACTGAACCGCGCGGCCGACGACCTGGCGAGCGCGCTGACCGGCTGGGGCATCGGCGCCGAGGACGGCGTCGGGGTGCTCCTGGGGCGCTCGGCCGCCGTGCCGGCCGCCACCCTCGCGGCGGTCGCCGCAGGTGCCGCCTACGTTCCGATGGACGCCGCCTGGCCCGCCGAACGGCTCGGCCGCGTCGCCGGGGCCGCCCGCGTCCGCGCCCTGATCGCCGACGAGACGACCGCCCGCGAACCCTGGGTCCGGGAGGCCGCCGCGCAGCTGCCGCTCCTCGTGGTCGACGCATGCGGCCGGCTGCTCCACGGCGCCCCGGAGCGGCCCGGACCGCTGCCCCGGACCACCAGACCCGACCGGCTCGCGTACGTGATGTTCACCTCCGGCTCCACCGGCCTGCCCAAGGGCGTCGGCGTCACCCACGCCGACGTACTCGCCCTCGCGGCCGACAGCACCTGGACCGACGGTGTGTCCGACGCCGTGCTCATGCACTCCGCGTACGTCTTCGACGCCTCCACCTTCGAGATCTGGGCGCCGCTGCTCAACGGCGGCCGGGTGGTCGTCGCCCCCGGCGGCGTCCTGGAGGCGCGGGCCCTGCGTGAGGCGGTGGAACGGCACGGGGTCACCGCGCTGTTCCTGACGACGGCTCTGTTCAACGTGATGGCCGAGGCGGACCCGGCGGTGTTCTCCGGGCTGCGCCTGGTCGCCGCCGGCGGCGAGGCCGCAACCCCCGACCTCATGCAACGGGCGGCAGCCGCCTCGCCCCGCACGCTCGTCCTGCATGTGTACGGCCCCACCGAGACCACCACCTTCGCCGCCCGCCACCCCGTCACCGCCGACAGCACCGGTGTGCCGCCCATCGGCCGCGCCCTGGACGGGATGAGCCTGTACGTCCTCGACGACACCCTGGGGCTGGTGCCGCCCGGTGTGGTGGGGGAGCTGTACGTGAGCGGCCACGGCGTCGCCCGCGGCTACCAGGGCCGTGCCGCGCTCACCGCCACCCGCTTCGTCGCCGACCCGTACGGCGCGCCCGGCACCCGCATGTACCGCACCGGCGACCTCGTGCGCTGGACCGCCGACGGCGCCATCGAGTACGTCGGGCGGGCGGACGGACAGGTCAAGCTCCGCGGATTCCGCATCGAACCGGCGGAGACCGAACACATCCTGCTCACCGACCCCGAGGTGCGCGGCGCCTGCGTCGTCGTCCGCGAGGACACACCCGGCGACCGCCGCCTCGTCGCCTATGTCGTGCCCGCACCCGGGTCCCGCCCGGACGCCGCCTCCCTCGCCCGCCGCATCGGCCGCACGCTGCCCGCGTACATGGTGCCCTCCGCCTTCGTCCTCCTCGACGCACTGCCCCTCAACCCCAACGGCAAGGTCGACCGCCGGGCCCTGCCCGTCCCCCGGACCGCCACCGGCGCCGGCCGCGCACCGCGCACCGCGTACGAGGAGGTCCTGGCCGGGCTGTTCGCCGACGTCCTCGGCGTCGGCGCGGTCGGCGTCGACGACAGCTTCTTCGCCCTGGGCGGCCACTCGCTGCTCGCCACCCGCCTCACCGGCCGGGTCAGGGCGGCCCTCGGCGTCGAGCTCGCCCTGTCCACGCTCTTCGACCACCCCACGGTCGCCTCCCTGGCCGCGGCACTGGACACCGCCGGGGCCGCCCGGCCCGTCCTCGTACCGCAGACACGGCCCGACGTGCTGCCGCTGTCCTTCGCGCAGCAGCGCCTCTGGTTCCTGAACCGGGCCGGGGGCTCCGGCGACACGTACAACGTGCCGCTCGTCCTGGAACTCGACGGCCCCCTGGACACCGGGGCGCTGCGCGGCGCCCTGGCCGATGTGGTCGCCCGGCACGAGAGCCTGCGCACCCTCTTCGCCGAACACGACGGCGTCGCCCACCAGCGGATCGCCGGCGCGGACCAAGCCGCGTCGCTCGTCCCCCTCACCGTCCAGGACCCCCCGGAGGACGGGGCCGTCGATGCCTGGGAGCGGGAGACGGTACGCCGTCTGAGCACCGCCCCCTTCGACCTCAGCCGGGACGCGGCCGTCCGCGCCCACCTGCTCCGCCGGGGGCCCGCCCGGCACACCCTGGTGCTCGTCCTGCACCACATCGTCGCCGACGGCTGGTCCCTCGCCCCGCTGAGCCGTGACCTCACCGCCGCCTACGTGGCCAGGACCGAGGGCACGGGCACACCCGACTGGGCGCCGCTGCGGGTGCAGTACGCCGACTACACGCTCTGGCAGCACCAACTCCTCGGCGACGAGAGCGATCCGGACAGCCTGACCGCCCGGCAGTCCGCGTTCTGGCAGGAGGCGCTGCGCGGCGCCCCCGGCCTGCTCGACCTGCCCCTCGACCGGCCCCGCCCGGCCGTGCCCAGCCACCGGGGCGCCTCCGTCCCCTTCGAGCTGCCCGCCCCCGCGCATGCCGCGCTCGTGGGGCTCGCCCGGGAGGCCGGCTGCACCCCGTTCATGGTGCTCCAGGCCGCCCTGGCCGTGACGCTCGGTGCCCATGGAGCGGGGACCGACATCCCGCTGGGCACCGCGCTGGCCGGGCGCAGCGACGAGGTGCTGGACGATCTGGTCGGCTTCTTCGTCAACACCGTCGTCCTGCGCACCGACCTCGCGGGGGACCCGACGTTCCACGAACTCATCGACCGCGTGAAGCAGTTCGACATCGCGGCCTTCGGCAACAGCGACCTGCCCTTCGAACGGATCGTGGAGGTCCTCAACCCGGAACGGTCCGGCGACCACCACCCGCTCTTCCAGACGATGCTGGTCCTCCAGAGCCAGGACCGGGCCGAACCGGCTCTTCCCGGCATCACCGTCCGCGACCGGTCGGGGCACCCCGGGGGCAGCAAGTTCGACCTGACGTTCTCCCTCACCGAAACCGCGGGGGAGACCGCCGCGGGCATCGGCGGCTATCTGGAGTACGCCACCGACCTCTTCGACGCCGCCACCGCCCGTACCCTCTGCGACCGCTTCGCCCGCGTCCTCACCCTGGCCGTGACCGAACCCGGCCGCGCCATCGGCGACCTGGACCCGCTCACCCCCGGCGAACGGGACGGCCTCCTCGCCCGGGGACACGGCACGTCGCGGCCCCTGCCGGAGCGGACCGCTCCCGAAGCCGTCCGGGAACAGGCCCGGCGTACACCCGGCGCCGTCGCCGTACGTGACGCGCACACCCACCTCACCTACGCCGAACTCGACGCACGGGCCGACACCCTCGCCCGGGCGCTCCGCGAGCGCGGCGCGGGCCGGGAGACCAGGGTCGCCATCGCCGCGCCGCCCTCCGTGCACACCGTCGTCGCCATGCTGGCCGTGCTCCGGTCCGGCGCCGCCTACCTGCCCGTCGACCCGGGGTACCCGCACGCCCGCATCCGGCACATGCTGGACGACGCCCGGCCCGTCCTCGTCCTCACCACCGAGGACGTGCGGGCGGACCTGCCCACCGGCGACATCCCGCTCCTCGCCCTGGACGCCCCGCCGCCGGCGCCCATGTACCCCGGCACACCACCCCCGGACGCACCGCACCCGGCGGACCCCGCGTATGTCATCTACACCTCCGGGTCCACCGGCCGGCCCAAGGGTGTGGTCGTCACCCATGGCTCCCTGGCCAACCACATGGCCTGGATGGCAGGGCATCTGACGGTCACTCCGCAGGACCGGGTCCTCGCCAGGACCTCCACCAGTTTCGACGCCTCCGTGTGGGAGGTGTGGCTTGCGCTGATGACCGGGGCCGAGGTGTGCGTGCTGCCGTCCGGGGCCAACACGGAACCGGACACGCTCGTCAACTGGATGAGCGAATGCGGCGTCACCGTCGCCCAGTTCGTGCCCTCGCACCTCTCCCTCGTCCTGTCCGAGGCGGCCCACGCCGCGCCCCTGCCCGGCCTGCGCGCCGTCCTCTGCGGCGGCGAGCCGCTGCCGCGCGCCCTCGCCGAGGAGACGGCCGCGCTGTGGGGGGCGGAGGTGCACAACCTCTACGGCCCGACCGAGGCCACCATCGACGCGACCGCCCACCGCGTCCCCGCCACGCCGGACACCCCGCACGAGACGGTGCCGATCGGCCGGCCCGTCGACACCATGCGCGCCTACGTCCTGGACCACCGGCTGCGGCCCGTGCCGCCCGGGGTCACCGGTGAGCTGTACCTCGCGGGCCCCAACCTCGCCCGCGGCTACCTGAACCGGCCCGGTCTGACCGCCGCCCGGTTCGTCGCCGACCCCTTCGACGCCGGCGGCACCGGCGCCCGCATGTACCGGACCGGCGACCTCGTCCGCTGGAACGCCGCCGGGCTCCTCGCCTACGTCTCCCGCGCCGACGACCAGGTCAAGCTGCGGGGCTTCCGCATCGAACCCGGCGAGATCGAGGCCGCCCTGCTCGCGCGGCCCGGGGTCACCGCTGCCTGCGCCGTGATCCGGGAGGATGCGCCGGGGGAGCGCCGCCTCGTCGCGTACGCCGTCACCACGGACCCCGGCGCCCGCCCGGCCGGCCTGCGCGAAGCCCTCGCGCAGACGCTGCCGCACTACATGGTGCCCGCCGCCGTCGTCCTCCTGGACGAGCTGCCGCTGCTGCCCAACGGCAAGGCGGACCGGCGCGCCCTGCCCCGGCCCGACGACGAGGCCGAGCGCACCGGCGGGACCACCGGTGCGCTCGGCCCGCGCGAGGACCTGCTCGCCGGGATCTTCGCCGAGGTGCTGGGCCGCCCGGGTGTCGGACGACACGACAGCTTCTTCGACCTCGGCGGGCACTCGCTCCTCGCCATGCGCGTGGTCAGCCGCGTCCGTACGGTCCTCGGCGCCGGCATCGCCGTACGCACCCTGTTCGAGCACCCGACCGTCGCCGGGCTCGCCCGGGTCCTCGACAACGAGGAGCGTTCCCGCCCGCCGGTGCTGCCCGTCGCCGAGCGGCCCGACCCGCTGCCCCTGTCGTACGCGCAGCAGCGGCTCTGGTTCCTGAACCGGCTCGAAGGACCCAGCTCCTCCTACAACATCCCGCTCGTCCTCGACATCGAAGGACCGCTGGACACCGACGCCCTGCGCGCCGCCCTGCGGGACGTCGTGGAGCGGCACGAGGCGCTGCGCACGGTCTTCCCCGAACGGGACGGCGTGCCGCACCAGTCGATCCTGCCCGCCGAAGCCGTCACGCCCCGGCTGACCGTGCAGAGCACGGCACCCACCGCGCTGGAGAGGGCCGTCCTGGACGCGGTGAGCGAGCCCTTCGACGTGCTCCTTGATCCACCGCTGCGGGGCCGGCTCCTGCGCACCGCGCCCGGCCGCCACGTCCTCGTGCTGGTCCTGCACCACATCGCGAGCGACGGCTGGTCGCTGGCCCCGCTGGCCCGCCACCTCGGCGACGCCTACCGGGCCCGCCTCGCCGGGCGTGAGCCGGAGGCCGGCGGCGCACTCCAGTACGCGGACTACACCCTGTGGCAGCACACCGCCCTGGGCGACGCGGACACCGCCGGAAGCGTCCTGCGCGAACAGCTCGACCACTGGCACACCGCGCTGGCCGGACTGCCCGGACTCATCGACCTCCCGCTCGACCGCCCGCGCCCCGTCACCACCGACCCCGCGGGCGACGTCCACGCCTTCGACGTGACGCCCGAGCTGCACGCCCGACTCCTGCGCGTGGCAAGGGAGTCCGGCACCACGTTGTTCATGGTGCTCCAGGCGGCCGTGGCCACCCTGCTGCACCGGCACGGCGCGGGTGACGACATCCCGCTCGGCACGCCCGTCGCGGGCCGCACGGACGAGGCGCTGGAGGACCTGGTCGGGTTCTTCGTCAACACCCTCGTCCTGCGCAACGACCTGTCAGGCGCGCCCACCTTCCAGGAACTCCTGGCGCGGGTGCGGGAGTTCGATCTCGCCGCCTACGCGCACCAGGACGTGCCGTTCGAGCGCCTGGTCGAGAGCGTCAACCCGGTCAGGGCCCGCAACCACCACCCCCTGTTCCAGACCATGCTGGTCCTCCAGAACCAGGAGGCCGTCCGTCCCGACCTGCCGGGACTCACCGTCGAGGACCGGCTCGTCCACAACGGCCTGAGCAAGTTCGACCTCACCTTCGCGTTCGGCGAGGAGCGCGGCGCGGGCGGACTCACCGCCGGCATCGAGTACGCCGCCGCCCTCTTCGACCGCGTCACCGTGCGGGCCCTCGCGGCGCGCCTGCTCCGGCTCCTCGAACAGGTGGCGGCCGACCCCTCCCGGCCCCTCGCGGACTACGACCTGCTGACACCCGACGAGCGGGCCCGGACCGCCGACCGGGGCACCGGCCGCGAACTGCCCGCCCCCGCACCGGACACCACCCTGCCCGCGCTCTTCGCCGCGCAGGCCACCCGCACCCCGCACGCGGTGGCCGTGGCGGGCGACGGGACCACCCTCACGTACGCCGCGCTCGACACCGTCTCCGCCGGCCTGGCCCGTGCCCTCGCCGGTCTCGGAGCGGGCCCGGAGACCGGCGTCGGTGTTCTGCTCTCCCGGTCACCGGCCGTTGTGTCCGTCTCCCTCGGCGCGGTCCGCGCCGCCGCCGCGTACGTCCCGATGGACGCCCGCTGGCCCCGTGAACGGCTCGACCAGGTGGCCGAAGTGGCCGGTGTGCGGGTTCTCGTCGTCGACGAGACGGCCGCCGCCTCCGCCTGGGTGTCCGAGACGGCCCGCCGGATTCCGGTCCTGGTCGTGGACCGGACCGGCCGCATCCTGCGCGGCGGGCCCCCGGCCCCCGGACGGCCCGCAGCCGTGCCGGGCCCCGCCTCCCTCGCGTACGTCATGTTCACCTCCGGCTCCACCGGCCTGCCCAAGGGCGTCGGGGTCACGCACGCCGACGTGGTGGCGCTGACCGAGGACGCGGCCTGGCAGGGCGGCGCGGCCGGCGCGGTCCTGATGCACTCGGCCTATGTCTTCGACGCGTCCACCTTCGAGATCTGGGCGCCGCTCCTGCGCGGCGGCACGGTCGTCGTCGCACCCGACGGCGTCCTGGAGGCCCGCACCCTGCGCGACGCCGTCCGCGAACAGGGCGTGACGGCCGTCTTCCTGACGACCGCCCTGCTCAACGTGATCGCGGACACCGATCCCGGCGCCTTCGCCGGCCTCCGGCTCGTCTGCGCCGGCGGCGAACTCGCCTCGCCGGACGCCATGCAGCGGGTCGCCGGCGCCGCGCCCGGCGTGCGCGTCCTGCATGTGTACGGCCCGACCGAGACGACCACCTTCGCCACCCGCTACGACGTGGCCGCCGACCTTCCGGCGGGCCCGCCGCCCATCGGCCGGCCCCTGGACGGCATGCGGCTGTACGTGCTCGACGGCTCGCTGGGCCCGGTCCCCGCGGGCGTCACGGGCGAGCTGTATCTCGCGGGGCGCGGCGTCGCCCGGGGGTACACCGGCCTGCCCGCCCTGACCGCCACCCGGTTCGTGGCCGACCCCTTCGACGCGGACGGCGGGCGCATGTACCGCACCGGCGACCTCGTGAAGTGGACGCCCGACGGGCACATCGCCTACGTATCGCGCGCCGACAGCCAGGTGAAGCTGCGCGGCTACCGCATCGAACCCGGCGAGATCGAGTCCGTCCTCGCCTGCTGCGAGGGCGTCGCCGACTCCTTCACCGTCGTACGCGAGGACGTGCCGGGGGACCGGCGGCTCGTCGCCTACGTGGTGCCCGCCGGGGCCGTCCGCCCCGACCCGGCCGACCTCGCCGGGGCCGTGGGGCGGTCCCTGCCCGCGTACATGGTGCCCTCGGCGTTCGTCCTGATCGACGCGCTGCCGCTGACCGTCAACGGCAAGGTGGACCGGCGCGCCCTGCCCGCGCCCGAACAGCACGCCGCACCACGCGGGCGCGCCCCCCGCACCGCGCGCGAGGAGATCGTCCGCGGGCTCGTCGCCGATGTCCTCGGCCTCCCGGCCGTGGGCGCCGACGACGACTTCTTCGCCCTCGGCGGCCACTCCCTGCTGGCCACCCGGCTCGTCGCCCGCATCCGGACCGCGCTCGCCGTGGAGGTCCAGGTCAAGGCGGTCTTCGAGCACCCCACGCCCGCCGCGCTCGCCGCCGCCCTCGACGGTGCCGAAGCCGCCGCCCTGCCGCTGGAGCGCGCCCCGCACCGGCCCGACCCGCTGCCACTGTCCTACGCCCAGCAGCGCCTGTGGTTCCTCAACCGGTTCGAGGGGCCCAGCCCCACGTACAACGTGCCGCTGGTGCTGCGCCTGGAAGGACCGCTCGACGCGCAGGCCTTGGAGAGCGCCCTCGTGGACGTCGTGGAACGGCACGAGAGCCTGCGCACCGTCTTCCCGGAAACCGGGGGAGTGCCGCGGCAGCTCGTCCTCGGTGCCGACCACGCCGATCTGGACCTGACGCCCCGGGACACCCGCCCGGACGGCCTGGATGCGGCGCTGGCCGCCGAGGTGGCGCACGCCTTCGACGTCACCGGCGACCTGCCGGTGCGGGCCCGGCTGCTGAGGATCGGCGCCGAGACCCACGTCCTGGTGCTCCTCGTCCACCACATCGCGGGCGACGGCTGGTCGCTCGCCCCGCTGGCCCGCGGCCTAGGCGACGCCTACCACCGCCGCAGCCGGGGCGAGGCGCCCGACTGGCCGGAACTCCGCGTCCAGTACGCCGACTACACCCTCTGGCAGCGCGCCCTCCTGGGCGACGAGGACGACGCGGACAGCAGGGCCGCCCGCCAGCTGGAGTGCTGGCGCACCGCCCTGGCCGACGCCCCCGGTCTGCTCGCCCTGCCCCTGGACCGGCCGCGCCCCGCCGTCCTGACGTACCGGGGCGACGCCTTCGCGTTCCCCGTCGACGCGGACACCCACCGGGCGCTCGCCGAGCTGGCCCGCGCCCGGGGATGCAGCCTGTTCATGGTGCTCCAGGCGGCCCTGTCCGTCCTGCTCTCCCGGCACGGGGCCGGCGAGGACATCCCCCTCGGCACCGCCGTCGCCGGACGCACCGACAAAGCGCTCGACGACCTGGTGGGCTTCTTCGTCAACACCCTCGTCCTGCGCACCGACCTGACGGGCGACCCCACCTTCACCGAAGTCCTCGACCGGGTCCGGACGTTCGACCTCACCGCCTACGCCCACCAGGACCTGCCGTTCGAACGGCTGGTGGACGCCCTCGCCCCGAGCCGCGCCCAGGACCACCACCCGCTCTTCCAGACCATGATCGTCCTCCAGAACCAGGCGGACACCGCGCTCGGCCTGGACGGTCTCACCGTGACCGAACAGCCCGTGCGGACCGGCATCAGCAAGTTCGACCTCACGTTCACCTTCACCGAGACCCGCGACGACGCGGGCCGGCCCACCGGGCTCGACGGAAACCTGGAGTTCTCCACCGACCTGTTCGACCCCGCCACCGCGCACGCCCTGGCCGCGCGCCTGACGCGCCTGCTCGCCTCGCTCGCCGCCGACCCCGACGGGCGCGTCCGCACCGCGGCGTTCCTGGACGCGGCCGAGCGTGCCGAGCTGGACCGGGCCGCCCCGGGACCCGTGCGGCCGGTGCCCGCGCGCACGGCGCCCGAGGCGTTCCGCGCCCAGGTGGCCCGTACCCCCGGGCGGACCGCCGTCCGGGCCGGCGCCCAGCGGCTCACCTTCGCCGAACTCGACGCCCTCTCCGACAGCCTGGCCCGCCACCTGCACGACCGGGGCGTCGGACGGGGTGACCTCGTGGCCCTGGCCGCCGAAGGCACCGCCGACCGGGTCGTCGCGATGCTCGCGGTGGCCAAGGCGGGGGCGGCCTGCCTGCCCGTCGACCTGGACTACCCCGAGGCACGCGTCGCCCACATGCTGGAGGACGCCCGCCCGGCCCTGTTCCTGGTCCACGACCCGGCGCGCGCCGCCCGGTTCACGACCGTGCCCCTTCTCGCGCTCGGCGACCGGAGCGCCTGGCCGGCCGGACGCGGGGTGCCGCCGGCCGCCTCGCCGGGCCCGGACGACGCCGCGTACGTCATCTACACCTCCGGCTCCACCGGCCGGCCCAAGGGCGTCGTCGTCACCCACGGCGCGCTCACCAACCACATGGCCTGGATGGCCCGCCACTTCGGCCTCACCGACGACGACCGGGTCCTCGCCCGCACCTCGCCGAGCTTCGACGCCTCCGTGTGGGAGACCTGGCTGCCCCTGCTGCACGGCGGCGCCACCTGCCCCGTGCCGCCCGCCCTCAACCACGACCCGGCGGGCCTGCTGGCCCGGATGCGCGACGAGGGCGTGACCATCGCCCAGTTCGTGCCCTCCCACCTCGCTCTGCTGCTCACCGAGACCGGCCCCGAGGCGGCGCCCCCGGCGCTGCGCGCCGTCGCGTGCGGCGGCGAGCCCCTGACCGGGGCCCTGGCGTCGCGGACCCGGCGTACCTGGACGGCCGAGGTGCACAACCTCTACGGCCCGACCGAGACGGCGATCGACGCCACCGCCCACCACATCCGCGCCGGCGAAACGGCGGAGGAGGGCGGCATCCCGCTCGGCCACTCCGTCGACAACACCCGCGCCTACGTCCTGGACACCGCGCTCCAGCCCGTGCCCGTGGGCGTGACCGGAGAACTCCACATCGCCGGCGACGGACTCGCGCGGGGCTACCTCGGCCGCCCCGGCCTGACCGCCACCCGCTTCGTCGCCGACCCCTTCGGCCCGGCCGGCAGCCGGATGTACCGCACGGGCGACCTCGTCCGCCGGGACACGAACGGGCTGCTGCACTACGTCTCGCGCGCCGACGACCAGGTCAAGCTGAACGGCTTCCGCGTCGAACTCGGCGAGATCGAGGCCGCGCTCACCGCCCTCGACGGCGTCACCGCCGCCTGCGCCCTCGTCCGCGAGGACCGGCCCGGCGAACGACGCCTGGTCGCGTACACCGTGGGTGCCGCACCCCTCGCCGAAGGCGAACTGCGCACCCGGCTCGCCACGGCCCTGCCGCCGTACATGGTGCCCGCCGCCTTCGTGGCCCTGGACGCCCTGCCGCTCCTGCCGAACGGGAAGACGGACCGGGCCGCCCTCCCGGAGCCGGCGCGCCCCGCCGCCGGCCGCCCCGGCCGGGAGCCGCGCACCGCGGCCGAACGCGTCCTGAGCGAGGCGTTCGCCTCCGTGCTGCGCGCCCCCGCCGTCCGCACCGACGACGACTTCTTCGCGCTCGGCGGCGACAGCATCCTGTCCATTCAGCTCGTCAGCCGTGTCCGGGAAGCCGGACTCGGCGTCACACCGCGCGACATCTTCGTCCACCGCACCCCGGAAGCCATCGCCGCCGTCGCCGCACCACTCGACGACAGCACGAGCGAACCGGCCGGCCAGGGCACCGGCGAGATGGCGCCCACCCCCATCGCCGCCTGGCTCCTGGAACGACCCGGCACCATCGACGGCTACAACCAGTCCGGCGTGCTCAGCACCCCCGCCGGGGCCACCGAGGACACCCTCGTCGCCGCCCTCCAGCTCCTCGCCGACCACCACGACATGCTCCGCCTGCGGGTCACCCGCACCGCCGGGGGCGACCCCGTACTCGAAGCCCTGCCGCCCGGCGCCGTCACGGCCGGGCGCCGCTTCACCCGTGTCGATCTCACCGGACTCGACGCCGACGCCGCCCGCGCCGCCCTCACCGAAGCGGGCGAACGCGCCCGCAGGCGCCTGCGGCCCTCCGCCGGGGCCGTCTTCGAGGCCGTCTGGGGCGACGCGGGCCCCGGCGCACGCGGACGGCTGCTCCTGGTCGTGCACCACCTGTCCGTCGACGCGGTCTCCTGGCGCATCCTCGCCGAGGATCTCGCCCACGCCTGGCGGGCGGCCACCGGGCCGGCCGGCGCGGCACCCGCGCTGCCCGCCGCGACCACCTCGTACCGGCGCTGGTCCCAGCTCCTGGCCGAGCAGGCCCACGCACCCGCGCGCCTGAGCGAACTGCCCCTGTGGGAAGAGGTGCTGCGGACACCGGACCCCCAGCTCGGGTACCGGCCGCTCGACCCGTTCCTGGACACCGCCGACGGCACCCGCACCCTCACCACCCAGCTGCCCGCCACCTGGACGAAACCCCTGCTCTCCACCGTCCCGGGTGCCTTCCACGCCGGAGTCGACGACATCCTGCTCACCGCCCTCGCCCTCGCGGTCAACGCCCGGCGGGGCCGCCGCACCCGCGGCCTCGACCCGGACACGGCTGTCCTGCTCGACCTGGAGAGCCACGGCCGGGAACAGCTCGCCGACCACATCGACCTGTCCCGCACGGTCGGCTGGTTCACCAGCCTCCACCCGGTCCGGCTCGACCCGGGACCGCTCGACGTCCGCGACCCGGCACGCATCGACGCCGCGCTCGTTGAACGTGCAGTGAAGCGCGTCAAGGAACAGCTGCGTACCGTCCCCGACCACGGCGTCGGCCACGGCATGCTGCGCCACCTCAACCCCGCGACCGGCCCCCGGCTCGCCGCCCCCGCACCCCAGATCGGCTTCAACTACCTGGGACGGTACGCCGCCCCCGGTCAGGCGGCCGCGGGCGACTGGGAGGTCCTGCTCGACGCCGGCGGGCCGCGCAGCCAGGACCCCGGCATGGCCGTGCACCACGTCCTCGACATCAACGCGCACACCGAGGACCTGCCCGACGGCCCCCGCCTGGTGGCCCGCTGGACCTGGCCCAGCGACCTGCTCAAGGAGGAGGACGTGGGCGCACTCGCCGAGGCGTTCAACCGTGCGCTGCGCGCCCTCGCGGAACACACCGGACAACCCGGAGCAGGCGGCTACACGCCGTCCGACCTTCCCCTGGTCTCGCTCAACCAGGCCCAGATCGACCGACTGCAGAACAAGTGGGGTGGACGCAAGTGAACGGGTTCCAACTGGAGGACGTACTCCCCCTGACGCCGCTGCAGGCCGGGATGTACTTCCACGCCCTCTACGACTCGCACGCCGTGGACGTCTACACCGCGCAGTTCGTCTTCGACCTCGAAGGCCCCGTCGACGTCCCCACGCTGCGCGCCGCCATCGCCGGCCTGCTGCGCCGCCACGCCAACCTGCGCGTCGGCTTCCTCCACGAGGAGCTGGACGAGCCCGTGCAGGCGGTCGCGGCCGAGGTCCCCGTACCCCTGGAGGAACTGGACCTCACCGGCGCGGACGAGGTGCCGGACCGGCTCACCGCCTTCCTCGCCGCCGACCGCACCCGCCGCTTCGACCTGGCCACCCCGCCCCTGATGCGGTTCACCCTCGTACGCACCGCGCCCGACCGGCACCGGCTGGTCATGACGAGCCACCACATCCTGTTCGACGGCTGGTCGCTGCCGCTGCTCGTACGGGAGCTGTTCGAGCTGTACGCGGCCGGCGGCGACGACAGCGCCCTGCCGCGCGTCACCCCGTACCGCGCCTACCTGGTGTGGCTCTCCCAGCAGGACCGCGACGCCGCACTCGGCGCCTGGTCCGCCGCCCTGGCCGGCATCGAGACGCCGACCCTCCTCGCCGAGGACGGCCCGGACGGCGCCGCCGAACTCCCCGAGACCCTGGTGCTCGACCTGGACGCGGCCACGACGGACCGGCTGCGCGAGACGGCCCGCGCCCACCGCCTCACCCTGAACACCCTGGTCCAGGGCGCCTGGGGCCTGCTGCTCGGCCACCTCACCGGCCGCGACGACGTGGTGTTCGGCACCACCGTGTCCGGGCGCCCGCCGGAGATCCCCGGCGTCGAGTCCATGGTCGGCCTCTTCATCAACACCGTGCCCGTACGGATCGGTCCCGCACCCGGCGAGACCCTGGCCGAGCTCCTGACCCGGCTCCAGGCCGAACAGGGGCGGCTCCTCGGCAGCCAGCACGTGGGCCTCAGCGACATCCGGGGCGTCACCGGCCTGGACGAACTCTTCGACACGCTGGTCGTGTTCGAGAACTACCCGATGGACGCGGAGGCCCTGCGCACCGCCCAAAGCGGACTGCCCGGCCTCGCCGTCACCGGATTCAGCGGCACCGACGCCGCCCACTACCCGCTCACCCTCACCGTCGCCCCCGGGGACACTCTGAGGATCACCTTCGGCTACCGGGCGGCCGTCCTCGACCGGCAGAAGGTCGCCGAGACCGTCTCCCGGATGCGGCAGCTGCTGACGTCCCTGGCGCAGGACCTCGGCCGGCGCGCCGACACCGCGCCCTTCCTTCTCGACGGCGAACGCGAGGAGCTGATCGCCCGGGGGACCGGCGTCCCCCTCCCCGAGGGCACCACGACCCTGAGCGTTCCGCGGGCCGTCGCCGAGCGGGCCGCCCGGCACCCGGACGAGGTGGCCGTCTCGGGGGCGGGCGAGCCGCTCACGTACCAGCAGCTCAACGGTCTCGCGGACCGGCTCGCCACCGCGCTGACCGGTCTCGGGACCGGTCCGGAGGAAGGCGTCGGCATCCTCGTGGCCCGCTCGGCGGCCACCGTCACCGCCTCACTGGCCGCCCTGCGCGCGGGCGGAGCCTACGTACCCCTGGACGCACGCTGGCCCACCGAACGCCTCAACCGGGTCACCGAGGTCGTGCCCCTGCGCGTCCTCGTCGTCGACGAGACGACCGCCACCCTCCCGTGGGTCCGCCAGACCGGGCCGGAGACCGCCGTGCTGACCGTCGACGCGGCGGGCCGCGTCCTCGCCGGGGGACCGGCCGAGCCGGGCCCGCTCCCGGAGACGACGGGCGGCAGCCGGCTCGCGTACGTGATGTTCACCTCCGGATCGACCGGCCTGCCCAAGGGCGTCGGCGTCACCCACGCCGACATCGCCGCGCTGGCGGCCCATCACGGCTGGGACAACGGCGCGGCCGATGCCGTCCTGCTGCACTCCGCGTACGTCTTCGACGCCTCCACCTTCGAGATCTGGACGCCGCTCCTGCGCGGCGGACGCGTCGTCGTCGCCCCCGAAGGACCGCTCCAGCCCGACGTCCTGCGCAACGTCGTCACCCGGCACGGCGTCACCGCAGCCTTCCTCACGACGGCCCTGTTCAACGTTCTCGCGGAGACCGACCCCGGCTGCCTCGGGCAGCTGCGCCTGGTCGCCGCCGGCGGCGAGGCCGCCGCCCCCGGCGTCATGCAGCGCGTCGCCGCCGCCCACCCCGCGACCACCGTCCTGCACGTGTACGGGCCCACCGAGACCACCACCTTCGCCACCGCCCACCACGTCCGCCCCGACCACCAACCCGAGGGCGCGCCGCCCATCGGCCACCCGCTCGACGGCATGCGCGCCTACGTCCTGGACGCGGCGCTGAGCCCCGTGCCGCCCGGCGCCGAAGGGGAGCTGTATCTCGCGGGCGCCGGCGTCGCGCGCGGCTATCTGGGCCGGGCCGCGCTCACCGCCACCCGCTTCATCGCCGACCCGTTCGCCGGCAACGGGGCCCGTATGTACCGCACCGGGGACCTGGTCCGCCGGGACGCCGACGGCACCGTGCGCTATGTGGCCCGCGCCGACCAGCAGATCAAACTGCGCGGCCACCGCATCGAACCCGCCGAGATCGAAACGGTCCTGCGCGACCACCCGACCGTGCGCGCCGCCTGCGTCCTCGTACGCGAGGACCTGCCCGGCGACCGCACCCTCACCGCCTACGTCGTCCTCGCCCCCGGCGAGCACCCGGACCCCGGGCTGCTCGCCGCCCACGTCGGCCGGGTGCTGCCCGCCTACATGGTGCCGGCCGTCATCCAGCCGCTCGACGTCCTGCCGCTGACGCCCAACGGGAAGATCGACCGGGCGGCCCTGCCCGCACCCACCGGCCCCCGCACGGTGGCCGGACGGGCACCGCGCAGTGCCATGGAGGAGATCCTGGCCGGGCTGTTCGCCGATGTGCTCGGCGTGGACCGGGTCGGCACCGACGACAGCTTCTTCGCCCTGGGCGGCCACTCCCTGCTCGCCACCCGCCTCGTCGGCCGCATCCGTACCGCCCTGCACACCGAGACCGACATCCGCACCCTGTTCGAACACCCCACCGTCGCCGCGCTCGCCACCGCCCTGGAGGGCGCCGAGGGCGGCACCCGCCCCGCCCTGGTCCCGCAGCCGCGCCCCGCCGAGCTCCCGCTGTCGTACGCCCAGCAGCGGCTGTGGTTCCTCCACCGGCTCGACGGCCCCTCCGCCACCTACAACATCCCCCTCGCCGCACGCATCGACGGTCCGCTCGACGCGGATGCCCTGTGCACCGCCGTGGCCGACCTCATCGCACGGCACACCGCCCTGCGCACCGTCTTCCCCGAGGGAGAGGACGGGCCGTACCAGCACATCACCGCGCCCGACGACGTCGTCATCCCGTTCGCCATGGAGAGCGTGGAGGAGGCCAAGCTGCGCGACCGCGTCGCGGCAGCCACCGCCGAGGCCATCGACATCGAGCGCAGTCTGCCGCTGCGGGCGACCCTGCTCCGCCTGGCGCCCGACGCCCACGTCCTGGTGCTCGTCGTCCACCACATCGCCGCCGACGGCACATCCCTGGCCCCCCTCGCCCACGACCTGGGCGCCGCCTACCGGGCCCGCGTCCGGGGCGAGGAGCCCAACTGGGCGCCGCTGCCCGTCGACTACGCGGACCACACCCTGTGGCAGCGCGACCTGCTCGGCGACGAGCGGGACCCCGACAGCCTCGTCTGCCGGCAGCTCAGCCACTGGAGACACGCGCTGGACGGCCTCCCCGAGGCGATCGAGCTGCCCTGGGACCGGCCGCGCCCCGCCACCTCCCGGCACACCGGCGCCACCCTCGGCTTCTCCGTCGACCGCGACACCGCCCGCCATGTCACGGAGCTCGCCCGCACCTGCGGCTCCAGCGCCTTCATGGTCCTCCAGGCCGCCCTGGCCACCGTCCTGTCCCGGCACGGAGGCGGCGAGGACATCCCCCTCGGCACCGCCGTCGCCGGGCGCACCGACGAGGCGGCGAACGGCCTCGTCGGCTTCTTCGTCAACACCCTCGTGCTGCGCACCGACCTGTCCGGCGACCCCACGTTCCGCGAACTCCTCGGCCGGGTCAGGGAATTCGACCTCGCCGCCTACGCCCACCAGGACGTGCCCTTCGAACGGCTGGTCGAACTCCTCAACCCCGCACGTGCCCAGAGCCACCACCCGCTCTTCCAGACCATGCTGGTCCTCCAGAACCAGGCGCCCGCCGCCGTCGACCTGCCCGGCCTCACCGTCTCCGGCGTGCCCGCCGAGGCCGAGGTCAGCAAGTTCGACCTGTCGTTCGCCCTCACCGAGGTCTACGACGACACCGGCGCCCTCGACGGCATGCGGGGCACCGTCGACTACGCCACCGAACTCTTCGACGAGGGCACCGTCCAGGCCCTCGCCGACCGGCTCGTCCTGCTGCTCGGCGCCGTCACAGCCGACCCGGACCGCCCCCTGCACACGTACGACCTGCTCACCCCGGCCGAGCACGGCCGCCTCATCGCCCTCGGTACCGGGCCCGCCGACACCCTGCCCGCCACGACGGTTCCCGCACTCTTCGAGGAGTGGGCCCGGCGCACCCCCGGCGCCCCGGCCGTCCGCGACGCCCGGACCACCCTCACCTACGGCGAACTCGACGCCCGGGCCGACGCGTTGGCCCGGCACCTCACCGAGCGGGGCGTGGGCCCCGAGGACCGGGTGGCCGTCGCCCTGCCCCGGACCCACGAGCTCGTCGTGGCCCTGCTCGCCGTCCTCAAGGCGGGCGCCGCCTATCTGCCGCTCGACCCGGACTATCCCGCCCAGCGCCTGTCGTACATGCTCGACGACGCGCGGCCCCGGCTGCTCCTCACCACCCCGGCACTCCACCGCCGCCTCCCGGAGAACGCGGTGCCGCACCTGTGCGTCGGCGACCTCGACGCGGGCGACGGCACCCCCGAGGCCCGCCGGGCCCGTGTCCGGCCGGCCAACCCGGCGTACGTCATCTACACCTCCGGCTCCACCGGCCGTCCCAAGGGCGTCGTCGTCACCCACCGGGGCGTACGGGCCATGGCCAGGACACAGAGCGAGCGGCTGCGCGTCGGACCGGGCAGCCGGGTGCTGCACATGGCGTCGGTCAGCTTCGACGCCGCGTTCTGGGAGCTGTGCATGGGGCTGCTCACCGGCGCCTGCCTGGAGATCGACGAACGCGACGCCCTGCTGCCCGGCCCCGCGCTGGCCGGCCTCGTCCGCGACCGGGGCGTCACCCACCTCACGATCCCGCCCGCCGCCCTCGCCGTGATGCCCCCGGGCTCCCTGCCCACCGGCCTGACCATGGTCCTCGCCGGGGAGGCGTGCCCGCCCGCCCTGGTCCACGCCTGGGCCGGTGACCGCTTCCTCGTCAACGCCTACGGCCCGACGGAGACCACCGTCTGCGCCACCATGAGCGCCTTCCAGCACGCGGACGGCCCGCTCGCCCCCGAACGCAGCGTCCCCATCGGCACCCCCGTCGACGGCACCCGCATCCATGTGCTCGACGAGCGGCTGGCGCCCGTCCCGCCCGGTGTCACCGGTGAGCTGTACGTGTCCGGCGAGGGCGTCGCCCGCGGCTACCACGGCCGGGCCGCCCTCACCGCGTCCCGCTTCGTCGCCGACCCGTTCGACCGCACGGGCGGGCGCATGTACCGCACCGGCGACCTGGTGCGATGGACGCAGGACGGACGCCTCCTCTACGTCTCCCGCGTCGACGACCAGGTCAAGCTGCGCGGCTTCCGCATCGAACTCGGCGAGATCGAGGCGGCGCTCACCTCGCACCCCGGCGTCGCCGCGGCCTGCGTCACCGTGCGCGAGGACCGCCCCGGCGACCGGCGCCTCGTCGCGTACACCGTCCCGGCCGACGGCGCCGAGGCCCCCGGCTGGGCCGAGCTGCGCGCCCACCTCGCCAACACTCTGCCCGACCACATGGTTCCCGCTGCCCACATCCGGCTCGACGCCTTCCCCGTGACGCCCAACGGCAAGACCGACAAGCGCGCCCTGCCCGCCCCCGACCACGCGGTGGCGGCCGGCGGGCGGGCCCCGCGCACCGCCCGGGAACGCGAGCTGTGCGAGGTGTTCGCCCAGACCCTCGGAGTGCCCGAAGTCGGCGTCACCGACGACTTCTTCGCGCTGGGCGGCCACTCCCTGCTCGCCGTGACCCTGGCCCGGCGGATCGGGGAGCGCTGCGGGCGACGGCCCTCGCTGCGCGCCCTGTTCGCCACTCCCACCGTCGAGGGCGTCGACCGGCTGCTGGGCCGGCCGCCGGGGGAGGAGGAGCACGAGGAGGCACCCGCCCCGGACTTCGCCGCCGAGGCGCGGCTCGCCTCCGACATCACCGGCGAGCACCGGGCCGCCCCGGAACGACGCCCCGCACGCCCCTCCGCGCGGCCCCTGCTCACCGGCGCCTCGGGCTTCCTCGGCGCGTTCCTCCTGCGCGACCTGATCGAGGCCACGGACGGCCCGGTCGACTGCCTGGTCCGGGCCGCGAGCCCCGACAGCGCGGCGCAGCGCATCCGGGCGAACCTGGAGCACTACGGGCTGTGGCGCCCCCGGTACGCGGACCTCATCCGCCCCGTCCCGGGCGACCTCGCCGCCCCGGGCCTCGGCCTCGCAGCGGACGAGCGGACCGCCCTCGCGCGCCGCCTCGGCCCGGTCCTGCACAACGGGGCGCGTGTCAACTTCGCCGCCCCGTACGGCGATCTGCGCGCGCCCAACGTGGCCGGCACCGAGGAACTGCTGCGCCTCCTCGCGGACTCCGGCTCGCCCGGCCTGCACTACGTCTCCACCACCGGTGTGTACGCCCCGTCGCGCGGAGCGGACCCCGCACCGCTCACCGAGTCGTCCCCGACCGGCCCGGCGGACGGCCTGCCCGACGGGTACGCCCAGAGCAAATGGGTCGCCGAGCAGCTCGTCGGCCTGGCGCGCGAGCGCGGACTGCCGGTGACCGTCCACCGCCCCGGCCGCATCAGCGGCGACACCGCCACGGGGGCCTGCCAAGACCGGGACCTGCTCTGGCAGCTCATCAAGGGCTGCCTCCAGGCGGGGGCGGTGCCGGACCTGGCGCACGGGACGACCGACTGGGTGCCCGTGGACTACGTCAGCGCCGCCGTCGTGGCGCTCAGCACTTCCGACCGGGCCGGGGCTCAGGCGTACCACTACACCAACCCGGACGCGCCGGGCCTGGACCGCGTCTTCGAGGTGGCCGCCCGCCTCGGATACGAGCTGCGCCCGGTGACCCCCGGGGAATGGCGTGCCTGCGTGGCCGAACACCCGGACAACGCCGCACAGTTGTTCCTCGGTGACGACGGGGGGACCGGTGAGGACGAGGCTGACCACCGCCGCTTCGACTCCGGCCGCACCGCCCGTGCGGCGGCGGAGGCGGGTGTGCGCCAGGAAGTTCTCACCGACGACGTCCTGACGCGCTATCTGACGTACTTCCAGGTCACGGGTTTCCTGCCCGCCCCGGGGGCGCGGCCGCTGTCCTAGCGCGCCACGTCGTCAGGAAGTCCCCGGGCATGCGGATACAACCATCGGCACCCCTGAGAGGTCCCAACAAGTGGGAGCAAAAGACTCCTGGAGCTACAAGGGGGAAATATGCGAAACATCCGCACTCTCGCGACCGCCGGGGCCCTGACCACCCTGATGGTGGGCGCGACGGCCGCGGTCGGTCCGACCGCGTCCGCGGCGCCCAACACCACCCCGCAGAAGGTCTGCGGGAGCGCCTACAAGACCGTGAACTCCGCCGCCGTGGGCTCCCTCGGCACGGTCTACCTGACGTACAACGCGTCGAACGGCAAGAACTGTGTGGTGACCATCCGGTCCACCCCGGGCGTCAAGAAGGACATGTCCACGTACCTCTACGTCACCGACACCGACGAGTCGGCGGGGGACTACGGGAGCTACACCTCGTACGCCGGTCCGGCCTACGCCTACGGCAAGGGCCACTGCGTCAGCTGGGGCGGCCACATCGCCAACGTGTACGTCTCCGTGGAGAACTCCAACTGCGCCTCGCTCAAGGAGCAGCGGAGCCTCGAAGTCCGCTGATCCGCGCCGCTCACAGGGCCCGCTCCCGGTTCACGCCGGGGCGGGCCCTCCCCAACTCCGCACCTGGGCGGCCGAATTCGTCGCTTCGGGGGCCCCGGGGCCTCGCGATTCCGTACGCTGCCTGAGTCGGGCGGACTGCTGAGGGGGAGCCATATGTCGTTGCGCAAAGGTGCCAACACGCCGGTCGCGAGCGCGGGCGTGCGGGTGGAGCTCGGCTGGCGCGCCAGCCCCGGTGCCCCCGACGTCGACGCCTCGGCCCTGCTGCTGACGGCGGGCGGCAGGGTGCGTTCGGACGACGACTTCGTGTTCTACAACCAGCCCGTGCACCCCCGGGGCGCCGTGCGCCACGAGGGCCGTCGTCAGGACGGGGCCGGCGTGGTCGAGACGATCCAGGTGGCGCTCTCCGCGGTGGAGCAGGAGGTCGCGACCGTGGTCCTCGCGGCCTCCACGGACGGCACGTTCGGCAGGGTGCCGGGCCTGTACATCCGGGTGCTGGACGCCGCGAGCGGCGTCGAGACCGCGCGGTTCGACCCGGTGGACGCCACCACGGAGACCGCGTTCGTCCTCGGTGAGCTGTACCGGCGCAACGGCGCCTGGAAGTTCCGGGCCGTGGGCCAGGGGTACGCCTCGGGCCTGGCCGGACTCGCCACCGACTTCGGCATCACCGTCGACGAGCCGGCCAGGACCGCGCCGCCGGTGCCGGTGACTCCGCGCGCGCCGGTCGCCCCGCCCGCGCCGCAGCCCGCGCCCGTGCCCCCGCCCCCGCCGCCCGCACCCGTACAGCCCGTGCGGCTGTCCAAGATCACGCTGACCAAGTCGGCGCCCTCGGTCTCGCTCACCAAACAGGGCGCCACCTCCGGCGCGATGCGGGTCAACCTCACCTGGAGCGCCCGCACGCCTCCGCGCGGCTGGATGAACAAGGGCCGCGACGCCGTCCGGCTCGAGGACGTCGACCTCGACCTCTCCTGCCTGTGGGAGCTGCAGAACGGGGCGAGCGGGATCGTCCACCCCATCAACAACCAGTTCGGCTCGTTCCACCAGGCGCCCTACGTCCAGCTGGACAACGACGACCGGACCGGCGGCAGCGAATCCGGTGAGAACCTCACGATCAACCTGGACCACGCCTCGGAGATCAAGCGCCTCCTGGTGTTCGTGGTGATCTACTCCGGAGCGTCGAGCTTCGCCGGCCTGCACGGCGTGGCCACGCTCCACCCGCCCGTCGGCCCCCCGATCGAGGTGCTGCTCGACGAGTGCACGGTCCCCTCACCGGTGGCGGCCCTCGCCCTCATCGAGAACATCGGCGGGGAACTCATCGTGCGGCGGGAGGCGAAGTACATCATCCTGCCGCCCGGCATCTTCAAGCAGCAGGCCGCCGACCTCGAATACAACTGGGGCCTGTCCTGGCAGTCGGCCAGCAAGGACTGAGGGGCGGCCGGTGCGTCAGCGCGGTGCGCGGATGCCGTCGATGATGCGGGTCCAGTTGTCGCCGCCGTGGCCGTCCGCGATCGCGCGCCGGTAATGCGCCCGCACGGCTAGGGGGAGCGCCGGGTCGAGACCGAGCGCCCTGCTGGTCTCGACGATGTGGTCGGCCGTCGCGCCCATCATGGTGACCGTGCTGAGGTGCCCGGGATGCTCTCCGGCGTCGAGTGCGGCGCCCGGCCGCTCTTCACCGGCTCTCAGGATGTCGCTGATCGAGTCGGCGGAGGAGAGCAGTTCCGGCAGCGCCTCCACGGCCTTCATCCCGGCGCTGCCCAGCATCGCGGTGGCGTGCAGCAGCGCGGACAGGGTGGTGAGGAAGACCGTGAGCTGGGCCTGGTACATCATCTGGCTGAGGCCCGGGTCGCCGCCCAGATACCTCACCGTTCCGAGCCGGGCCAACGCGGTCCGGTGATGCTCCATCACCTTCTCGGGTCCGCTGTAGTAGACGAAGGCCGCCTCCGTCCCGACCATCGGTGCGGGCACCATGACCCCTCCGGCGAGGAAGCCGGCGCCCTGGCCGGCCGCCCAGTCGGCTGCCTCGCGGGTCCGGTCGGGGGTGTCGGAGCTGAGGTTGACCAGGGTCCGGCCGGTGAGCGCTTCGGTGGCGCCGCCGAGGATGTCGTACATCGCCCGGTAGTCGGTGAGGCTGAGGATCACGAGGCCGCTCGCTGCGACCGCCTCTTCGGGAGTCGCCGCGAGTGTCGCTCCGTCGGCGACGACACCGTCGGCGCGGCCGGCTGTGCGGTTCCAGACGGTCACCGGGTGGCCGGCGGTGAGAAGGGTGCGTGCCATCGCCCGGCCCATCGGGCCGAGCCCGATCACGGTGACAGGGCTGTTCTGCTGGGTGGTGTGGTTCCGTCGTTCGTTCACTCCTCCATGCTCGAAGAGTGCCGCTAGTCTCGGAAGTACCCACTATTTTCTGCGGTACTTACCTTTTCGTAAGGGGATCAGTGATGGCGAAGGCGCCGCGACGCGGGCCCTACATCTGCGGGATCGACGCCGCGCTCGACGTGGTGAGCGGCAAGTGGAAGGGCCTGATCCTCTGGGAGCTCGAAGCCCGTGGCGTACGCCGCTTCGCGGAGCTGCGGCGCGGGCTGCCGGGGGTGAGCGAGAAGATGCTGACGCAGCACCTGCGGGAGATGGAGGCGGACGGGCTCGTGCACCGGGAGGTCTATGCCGAGGTGCCGCCGCGGGTGGAGTACTCCCTGACCGGGCAGGGACGCGCGCTCAATGAGGCGCTGGGTCCGCTCGGCGTCTGGGGGAGCGAACGGGTGCGTCGTGAAGGTCTCGAACCGGTCGTGGTCACCGAGGCCGCGCACGGCTGAGGCGGCAGGTCCGCGAAGTCCCGTCGCATGGACGGGACTTCGCGGACACCTGCCTAATAGGTCACGGTGACGGCCCTGTGGACGCCACGACTCGGCAGGGTGATGGTCAGCCTCCCGGTGTCCGCGTCCCAGCGGTAGGCATGTGCGGACAGCCGCTCACCGCTCACGCTGACCTGCCGGGGCGCGTGGTCCGCCCGGACCGACAGGGTCCACGTGCGCTTCTGCGGCTGCCCCCGGAAGGACCCCTTCGCCGCTCCGACCGTCACCGTGTGGCGCCCGCCCGCCTCCTTGTACGCGACCCCCGTCGTAGCGCTCCGGGCCTTGCCCGCAGCACCTCCGTCGTCCTCGTACAGGCGGAACGAACCCGAGCCGCCCGAGGCGATCGTGAGGGTGAGATCGTCCGCGCCGGCCGCCCCGTCGTGGGCGACGTCCCGCGTGCGGCCCGGCACGATCGCACCGGCCCTGACGAACACCGGCATCGTGTCCAGCGTGGTCGTCACGTCCTGGGTGGTGCCGCCCTCGTACGTCCTGCCGGTGAAGTAGTCCGTCCACTGCCCCGGCGGGAACCACACCGACGTCTTCGTGGACGTGCCGGGCGTGGTGACCGGTGCGACCAGCATGTCGGAGCCGTAGAAGTACTCGCTGCCGGCGGTCGCGTACGCCTGCTGCTCCTCCGGGTACTCCAGATACGTCGGCCGGACGATCGGCACACCGGTCCGGTTGGCCTCCTCCGCGAGCGTGTACGTATAGGGCAGCAGCTTCTCCCGGAGGTTGAGGAACTTGCTTGCGGACGCCGATGCCTCCGCGCCGTACTGCCAGGGCAGCCGGTCGCTGTGGTTGCTGTGCAGGCGGTCGACGGGCTGGAAGGTGCCGAACTGCACCCAGCGGGCGTACAGGTCGTCGGGAAGCTTCGTCGTGGTGTGCGTGCCGCCGCCGTCGGTGTACGTCTCCGAGCCCTTGAGGCCCGTCGTGTCGTTGTGGCCGCCGATGTCATGGGTGACGTTGGCCATTCCCGTCGCCGCCGCCTCGGCCGGTGTGTACCCCACCTCGAACTTCAGGGTGCCCCAGGTGGAGGACGTGTCGCCGGTGAAGTGGACGGTGGTGCGCTTGTCCGCCCAGGGGCCGGTGGGAACCGACTGCTGGCCGCTGTAACCGGCGGCCTGGAGCGAACCGTAGGCGCGCGAGAGGACGAACGGCCGGTCGAGATGCTCGCCGGTGGCGTCGGCGTACTGCTGGTTGATCCACGCGTCCGGGGTCACGCCCGGCAGCGACGACTGCGCCGCGTCGCAGCACCAGTCCAGCCACCAGAAGTCATTGCCCTGCTCGTCCATGGTCCGGTGCAGATCCATGTACGCCTTCAGCTGATCGGCGTCGCCGAAGTCGAAGGTGTAGCAGTCCTCACCCGCGCCGCCCGCACAACCGCCCTTCCTCAGCTTGCCCTTGGCGGTCTTCTGGGCCTGCGCGAACTGCGGATCGGCGGCGAGGATGCTGGGGTGCACATTGAGGGTGTTGTGCAGCCCCTGCGCCTGAGACCAGTCGAAGAACCCCTTCGGATCGGGGAACTTGGCCGGGTCGATCTCCCAGCCGCTCCACGCGTTCACGGCCTTGTAGTCGGTGTCCGTCACCAGCACGTCCAGCGGCACGCCCTCGGACCGGAACGTCGGCAGGATCGTGTTCCGGTAGTCCGCGTCGGTGCGGTCGATGTACTCCGAGTACCAGACCCCGTACGCCCAGGAGGGCAGCAGCGCGGGTGGTCCGGTGAGGGTGGACAGGTCGGTCAGGCCCCGCTTGTAGTCGTGCCCGTACCCGAAGAGGTAGCCGTCCTGGTAGGGGGCGCCACCGTGGTCGGAGCGCTGGGTGACCTTGCGCGAAGCGGTGTCGTAGAGCGCCGACGGGGTGTCGTCGAGGAGGTACCAGCCGTCCCGGCTGAGGAGGCCGGGCGTGGTGACGGGGGCGGCGCCGTTGCCGGTGACGCCGTCGAGGCCGCGCCGGTAGCCGCCGAGGGCCACATGCGGCTGGGGGGCCGGGTCGCCGGTCGCGGCGACGGACACCGTGTCCGCGTTCACATGGCAGCTCTCCGTACCCGGGCAGTTCAGCGTGACGTCGTCGGCCCCCGCCTTCAGGTGGACGGGCAGGGTGGCCGTGGACCAGGTGTCCCAGTCGTCCGTCGCCGGGAACGACAGGGTGCCGGTGGCGCCGCCCGCGGACACCGTCGCGGTGCGCGTCTCGTGCCGGCCGTCGCCGCCCGGCCCGTTGGCGTAGCGGACGCGCAGGGTGTACGTGCCGTCCGAGGGGACCTCCACCATGTGCGTCGTCAGCGAGGAGCCCTGGTTGAGTTCCGCGACGAAGCCGTTGCCGGCGAAGCCCTGGTGATCGGTCGCGGCGGCCGCCGTGCCGCCGATGCGCCCGGCCTCCGCCTCGCAGCTCACCCCGAACCGGCAGTCGGCGATCGCCGCGGTGGACGCGGGCGGGAACGCCTCGCCCTCGCCGAGCAGCGCGACGCTGTCGACGTTGACGCTGCCGGAATCCGTGGCGGCGCGGGTCAGGGCGACCGTGTGGTGCCCGGCGTCCAGCCGCACCCCGGCGGAGGCGACATCCCAGCTGTCCCAGTCCGCCGTCGGCGGCAGGGTCACCTGCTGCCCGGCCCCTCCGTCGACGGACACGGTGAGCGTGCGCGGCTCCGTCTGGCCGTCGCCGCCGCGCGCGTTGGCGTACCGCACCGCGAACCGGTACGTGCCCGCGCTCCTGACATCGATGTCAGACGACAGGGAGGCGCCGGTGCTCTCGAAGCCGGCGGCGAATCCGGCTCCGGTGTAGCCGCGGTGGTCGGACGCCACGGAGACCCCGCCCGCCCGCAGGCTCTCGGCCTCGCAGAGTGCCCCCGGGGCGCAGGTGAGGCGGTGCCAGGGCGACGCCGTCACGGGGGAGTCGCCGGCGTCGAGCCGCACCGAGAGGTTGCTCGCGTCGAACGGCCCGGAGCCGACCTTGTACCGCAGGGTGACCGCGCTCGTCGTGAGGGTGAGCCAGCCGCCCGAGGTCTTCGCCGTGTACGCCGCAGGGGCGAAGGAGCCCCGGCCGATGGCGTTGAACGTCGCCTCGTCGGTGAACTCGCCGTCCCCCGCGTACTCGGTCCGGATCAGCGTGGGCGACAGGATCTGGAACCGGGCGTCGCCGGACGTGACCGTCGGGATCCGACGGCTGTGCGCACCGCCCGCCGACGCCGGGCCGGCCGTGCCCGTCACGGTCATGGCCGCGGCGGTACCGAGGACGGCGGCGGCACCGATCCACCGCCTCAGCCCTCCCGGCCGCCTCGCGGATGGAGGTCTCATGTGCGACTCCGCTCTCACGCCGAGCGGTCCGCCCGCCCGCAGCGCACCGCTCTTTGTGCATCGTTGGAAAAGTGCAAGTGGCATGAGAGCACGGCCCTGGCCCGGTGTCCATAAGGCCGACGGAAATGCCGAGTCGGCGGCGATGAGGGCCCGCCCGGAATTCGGCTGTGGGGCCGGCACACCGCGTGCTTACATGTGCCGCATGGTGTCCTCCGACCGTGTACTGGCCTTCGCGGCCATGTCGTTCCTGCTGATCGTGATTCCCGGCCCCAGCGTGCTGTTCGTGATCGGCCGCGCCCTGGCGCAGGGCCGCCGCGCCGCCCTGACCACGGTTGTGGGCAACACGCTGGGGGCGTACGTCCTCATCATGGCCGTGGCGCTCGGCCTCGGGGCGGTCGTGGAACGTTCCGTCCTCGTCTTCACCGTCCTGAAGCTGGCGGGCGCCGCCTACCTGGTGTACCTGGGCGTCAAGGCGTGGCGCCAACGGGGCTCGCTGCAGGCCGCGTTCACGGCCGGGCCGAGTGCGCGGGGCGGTCTGCGCACACTGTGGGAGGGGTTCGCCGTCGGAGTGGCGAACCCGAAGACCATTGTGTTCTTCGCGGCGGTGCTGCCGCAGTTCGTCGACCGCGCCCAGGGACACGTCATGGTCCAGATGCTGCTTCTCGGGCTGGTGTTCAACCTGATCGCGCTGACCTGCGACAGCGTCTGGGGGCTGGCCGCGGCGACGGGACGCGACTGGTTCGCCCGCTCGCCCCGGCGCCTCTCGCTCGTCGGTGGCGTCGGCGGGCTCACCATGATCGGCCTCGGCGTCACCATCGCCGCGACGGGCCGCAAGGACTGAGCCGGGCCCTGTGCCCCGCTATGCCGGGGGGCTGAGCTTGCGGAAGTACGTCCAGCTGGTCTCGTTCGGCTCGCTCCACCGTTCCGGTGCGTGCGCGAACTCCGGGTGCCGGTCGGCGATATAGGCACGGGTGCGCTCGGGCACCTCGCCGTACGAGCCGAGCTTCCGGCCCCGGCAGTGGAAGGTCAGCCCGCCGGCTGCCTGGCCCCGGGCCATCCACGGCAGCCACGGGGACATCCGGCTCCACGACATGGTCGCGGGCACACTGGGCGCCGAACCGGCCAGGTCCGTACGGTCGGCGAAGAACTGGAAGAGCTCCAGCGCCCGGTACGTGTCCCCGGACGAGTGCCGGGGGTACTGCGCGACAGGCAGCGGCGACGGGTAGGACAGCGGGATCTCCAGACTGAAGCACACCTGTGCGCCCAGCTCCGTCATCGGCACCGGGAAGGGCCGCCACCTCTGGTTGGCCGGGTCGTTCCAGACGTGCACCACCGGCAGGTCCTGCCAGGTCTCCAGGATCTCCCGGCTCTGCGGGTCCAGGTAGAAGGCGGCCTCACGCGTGAGCAGTTGGTAGGCGTCCGGCCCCGCTTCGGCATCCTGGACGAGGCGGGCCACATTGATCCCCTCGAAGCCGAAGAGGCGCTGATAGGGCTGGTCGGGAGCCCATGCGTACACATCGCCCGACCACCAGTACGTGACCTCCTCCCCGTCGAGTGAGGCCCGGGTGCGGGCGAGCAGGCGGAGCAGATCGGCGGGTGTCGTCATACGCAGCACTCTGCGCGAGAGCCGCGCCGGCCGGTGGCGGAACACCGCGTCCCGGGCCCGAACGGCCGAAAACCGCCGCTCTGCGAGACCAGCCGCCACGGAGCACCTGCTTCCGGGGCCTGAAGACCGGTGAATTAGCCGATGGCGTGGGTGCCCCGGCGCCCGGAACCTTGTGCGGGCAGGCAACCCCATCCCCGCATCCCCTCAGGAGTGCTCCATGCGTCGTCGTTCACCGCGCCGCCTCCTCGGCGTTCTCGCGGCCGTCACGGTCGCGTTCACCCTCTTCTCCGCGGCGTCCACGGCCGGTGCCGCCGAGACGTCCGCCCCGGCTGCACGCGCGGCCGCCGTGCAGCCGCTGTCGACCAGCACCCCGGTCGTCTTCGTCCACGGCTACACGGGCAGCGCCTCCAACTGGGTCACCGCCATGAGCGTCTTCCGCCTCAACGGCTGGTCCGGCTCGGACCTGTTCGCGTACGAGTACGACTCCTACGGCAACAACATCACCAACGCCCAGGGCCTCGCCGCCTTCGTCAACGACGTGAAGTCCCGGACCGGCGCGAGCAAGGTCGCGATCGTCAACCACTCCATGGGCGGTCTGGTCAGTCAGTACTACCTGAAGGTGCTGGGCGGAAACAGCAGCGTCAGCCACCTCGCCTCCATCGCCGGCGCCAATCACGGCACCACGTACGCCGGTGCCTGCCTGATCTACACGACGTGCCAGCAGATGTATCCGGGCTCCTCGTTCATCTCCCAGATCACCTCCGGGGACGAGACCCCGGACAACACCAAGTACGCCACCTGGTACTCCGCGTGCGACGGGGTCATCCTCCCGTACACCAGCACCCGTCTGAGCGGTGCGACGAACAACAACGTGGTCTGCCAGAACCACATCGGGTACCTGGCGGACACGGTCGTCCTCGGCCAGGTCGCGCGGTTCATCGCCTCCTGACCCCGCGCGACCCGGACGGGTCCGGTCCCCGGCGCCGCGCCGCCGGGGACCGGACCCCTCACGTACGCCGACGGGCGCCGTGCAGCCGGCCCGAGGCAAGCACCGCCATGGCCGACGTGGCCGCCGCCGCGACCGCGAAGCCACCGCGCGCGCCGTGGGCGTCCACCACACCCCCCGCCAGGGCCGCCGCACCGGCCGACCCGGCGGCGCTCGCCGAGTTCAGCCAGGTGAACGCCCGGGTGAGCGCGGCCGGTTTCACCGCTGCGGTGGTGAGCACCGAGGAGAGGACCAGCACCGGCGGCACTGCCAGGCCGGTCACCGCGAGCGCGATCCCCATTCCGGGCAGGGTGCCGGCGGTCAGCAGCGGTACACACGCGACCGCCAGTCCGGCCGTGATCAGCCCGAGTTGTGTCTCGGGAGAACCACGCCACCTGCGCAGACCGTAGAGCCAGCCCGCGAGCAGCCCGGCACAGTTCGACGCGGCGTACAGCGGCGCGGCGGCGCCCGCCGCCCCGTGCTCCACCGCGAAGGCCGTCACCGAGACCTGCAGGGCACCGAAGTACAGACCGAGGCCGAGGTTCACCCCGAACTGCACCGCGAATCCCGCCCGCAGCAACGAGCGCCCCGCGTGACGGCGTTCGGAAGCGGCAGCCGGTGCGGGTGCCGTGCGGCGCTGCGCGGCGAGGGCCAGCCCGCCACCGGCCACCAGGGCCGTGGCCAGGGCCAGGCCGTACGCCGGACCGATGCCCACCCCGACCAGGGCGACCAGAGGGGGCCCGGCCAGAAAGCACACCCCGTTGGCCAGCGACTCCAGCGCGAAGGCGGTGGGCAGGGCCTCCCGCTCGTCCCGGAGCAGCGCCGACCACCGGGCGGCCGAGAGCGCGCCGAGCTGGGGGATCGTGCCGCCCGCCAGCGCCCCGGCCGCCGCGAGCAGGCCGTGCGGTGCGCCGCCCGTGGTGAGGAGCAGCAGCGAGGCCACGGCGGCGGTGTGTGCGAGGACGACGCCCGGAAGGACCCGGGTCTGGCCGAACCGGTCGACCACACGGGCGACTTGGGGTCCGGCCACGGCCTCGGCGACGGCGAAGCAGCCGGTGACCAGGCCGGCCGCGGCATAGGAGCCGGTGCGGTCGTGCACCAGCCAGATGAGGGCGAGGCCCGTCATGGCGATGCCCAGGCGGCCCGCTGTCGCGGTGAGGAAGAAGGCTGCGGTACCCGGGGTGCGGAGCAGCGCGCGATAGGTCGCCGATGACACGGCGGGTCCCTCTCGCTGCCCGGCGGGGCGGACCACACGGGGCCGTCGGCGTCCTGAGCTGCCGGCCCGTGGTCATCGCCTGGAACCGTCCAGTGCTGGCGCGGGGCGGGGACGCGCACCCCACGCCGGCTCCGTCACCGGGCAGTGGTCTCTCGAATGGTTGCGATGGTGACGGCGGGCCGAGTGCTCCCGGCCGCCGATGCGGCCGAGCGTAGACGGGGGAGCGGGCCGCGTCCAGCCTCACCGGCGACGCGGCCCGCCCCCCCCGTACGCTCAGGCGTGGCTGCGACGACGGCGCACCGCCGTGAAGCCCAGGGCACCCGCCCCGGTCGCGACCAGGCCTGCCGCGCCCACCGCCGTCGCCGAGAGACCGCTGCTTCCGGTCTCCGCCAGCTGAGCGGTCATGCCGGACGGGGCCGGGGTAGCGCCGGTGTTCGCCGGGGCGGGGGAGGCGGAGGACGACGCGGTGGCCGACGGGCTCGGGGACGCGGTGCCGGAGGCGCTCGCGGCCTTCACGGTGACGTTGGCGTCCGGGCCGCAGCTCATGACGCCGCGCAGCTTGTCCGGCGCCTTGTTGACGACCGCGCACGGGCCCAGGGTGGTCTTCCCGAGCGGGGCGTCCTTGCGATAGGTCACGCGGACCTGCGCGGTCGTGCTCGCGTGTGCATCGAGGGAGACGTCCGCACCGATGACGTCGAACTGGTACCCGTCGGGGTCGGCACTCTCGGTCACCGGCTTGAGAGTGACCCACTTCCCCGACCGCAGTACCTGCACCGTGGTGTAGCGGTTCGTCAGGAGGACATCCGTGACGTTCTCGTACGCCGACGCCGTCGGGTTGTCGACCGTGGCCTTGAAGGTGATCCCCGGCCCGCCGGCGGTCGCGGTCGCGGGGACACCCGACAGGTGGGTGCTCAGCCCGCCGACGGAGACGTTGTCCACATCGGTGTCGTTGGCGGCGCCGGACGCTCCGTAGGAGATCATCGTCGTCAGCTTCAGGTGGTCGGTGCCGCCGTTGCTGTCGCCGTTGTGCGGGGTGCCCATGGGGAGACCGAGGCGGAGCTGGACGGTCCGCGACTTTCCGGCGGCCAGCGGGAACTGCTCGGGCAGCTCGCCGCCGTAGACCGTGCCGTCGATGACGCTCAGCGGCACCTTCTTCCATTCCGTACCGTCGAGGCGGTACTCCAGGCTCAAGGCGTTGTCCGGCAGCCCGCCGCCGCCGTCGATGCGGTAGATCAGCCGAGCCGACGAGGTGTCCTCCGCGCCGGTGTTGGACGCCGTGGTGGTGAAGCCGACGGGCAGACCGCCCAGCCCGATCTCCGCGGGTGCCGCGGTGGACACGGCCAGCTCGGGCATGCCGGTGTCGGCCGGCGCTGCCAGGGCGACCGGGGCCAGGACGGCTCCGGTGACGGACAGCAGCAGTCCGGCCGCGAGGACCGCGGCGGACGAACGCAGCTTGCGCGCAGTGGTGTTCAAGGTGTTCCCCCGTGATGTGTGTGCGACGCGGCCGGTTGCCGCGCCTTCCCCCGACGACGGGTGGATCGGCCCGTCGTCCCACACAGTTGGACAGGCCACCCGGGCCCGGGGTTGTGACCCCGAATGCCACGGTTCTGTGACAGGCCCGGCGCCCTTGCCGTCAGGCCTGCAACCCGTAGAACCGCATCGCCGAGTTCGGGGTGAAGCCGATGCGCGGATACACCGGAGCGCCCGCCGCCGTCGCGTGCAGGGTCGCTCGTGTGAGGCCGGTGGCCCTGGCCCCCTCGTATAGTGCCTTGCGCGTCACCGCCTCCCCGTACCCCCGGCGCTCCCACCGCGGATCGGTGGCGACGAGCACGACGAAGAGTCGGCCCGCCGCCTCCACGGTCGCCGCGCAGGTCACCGGCTCGCCCTGCCGCAGCCCGAGGTAGGCGTGCACCCCGCTCCTCCACAGCGAGGACCCGGCGAGCCCGTCGCGGCCGTCCTCCAGGGGGAAGCCGTACGCGCGCGAGTTGAGGTCCGCGTAGGCGAGCAGCTGCTCCTCCTCGCTGACGCGTACGAAGTCCAGCTCCGGGTGCGCCGGTTCGGGAAGCGGGAACAGGTCGCCCGCCATGCCCGTCCCGGGAAAGGCGTACGTCAGCCCGGCCCGCCCGGCCGCCTCGTCCAGTGAGGCGCGGGCCTCCGCGTCGAGGAGGTCTTCGAAGACCCAGAGGAAGCCGGGCCGCCGCTTGGCCCGCATGATCTCCGCAGCCTCGCCCAGGCGCCGTTCGGCGAGCCGGGCGTCCGCGCCGACCTCGGTCAGGGTGACGCAGTTCCAGAACGCGAAGCCGCAGTCGGCCCAGCGCACGGCGATCCCCGGCAGGTCGCGTACGTCCGCGCCGGCGTCCCGGTCCAGCACCATGGCCCGCCAGGCCACGGCGAGTTGTTCCATCGACTCCACCGATGCGGCGAGATCCGCCATCTCCACTCCCCAGGTATCGGGCGCGCGCGAGGAGTCGTCCGGGCGTGGACGGCCTCCGCCCGCCGTCACCGGGAGCCTAGGTCCGTGCCGCCCGCCCACGGGGGTGATTCACGGACCCGTGCACCTTTCGAGGCGGCACCGGAAGAACGGGCTTGACCTGGAGCGCACTTCAACGCGGAGCATGAGGGACATGAACAACACGAACCCCCAGATCGTCCTGGGCACCATGGGCTTCGGCACGCAGGTCGACTCCGAGACGTCCTTCGCTCTCCTCGACTCCTTCGTCGCGGGCGGCGGCGACTGGCTCGACACGGCGAACTGCTACTCCTTCTGGGCCGACCCGAGCGGTGTCGGCGGCGCCAGCGAGCGCGTGATCGGCGCCTGGCTCCGGGCCCGGCCCGGTGCGCGCGACTCCGTGCGGATCGCGACCAAGGTCCGGCAGAACCCGCTCGTCCCGCACTCCTGGCCCCAGAGCGCCGAAGGTCTTTCCGCCCGCGCCATTCACGCGGGCATGCAGGAGAGCCTGGAACGCCTCGGCGTCGACCACGTCGACCTGCTGTGGGCGCACGCCGAGGACCGCACCGTGCCCCTGGAGGAGACAGCCGGGGCGTTCGGTGAACTCGTCGCCAAGGGAGTCGCCCTGCGGGTCGGCGCGGCCAACCACACCGCCTGGCGCGTCGAGCGCGCCCGCTCGCTCGCCCGGGAGCAGGGCGCGGAGCCGTGGACCGCTCTGCAACTGCGCCACTCACTCGTCCAGCCGCGCCCGCTGACCCCGCTCGCCGAGGGCGGCCACCGCCACCTCACCCCCGAGGACCTGGACCTCGCCGCGTCCGAAGGGCTCGACGTGTGGGCGTACAGCTCCCTGCTGTGGGGCTCCTACACCCGCCCGGACAAGCCGTTCCAGGACATCTACGACCACCCCGGCACCTCCCGGGTGCTGGCGGTCCTGGACGAGGTGGCCGAGGAGGTCTCCGCGACGAAGAACCAGGTCGTCCTGGCCTGGCTGCTCCACCAGGGCATCGCCCCCATCGTCGGCGTGAGCCGCGTCCAGCACGTCGAGGAGGCGCTCGCCGCCCGGGACGTCCGGCTCGGCGACGACCACCTGGCGCGGTTCGAGGCGGCGCGCTGAGGGCTGTCCCGCCGGGAATTGCGGGACAGCCCTCAGCGGGGGCGTTCCTCGCGGGCGCGGGGCCGGGCGGGTGCCTCGTCGCTCTCCGCGTCCGCGCCCAGCCCGGCCAGCAGGCGCAGTCCGTCCTCGGCGGCGCTGCCGGGCGCCGCGGAGAGCACGATCATCTCCCGGCCCGGCGCGTCCGCGAGGGCGAAGTTCTCCTGATGCAGGTCCAGCAGCCCGACCAGCGGGTGCCGGTAGACCTTGCGCCCGTGCGTACGGGCGCGCACGTCCGCGCGGGCCCACAGCCGGCGGAAGCGGTCGCTGCCCATCGACAGCTCCCCGATGAGCGAGGCCAGCCGCGCGTCGTCCGGGTACTTGCCCGCGGCGAGCCGCAGATGGCCGACCGCGTCGAGGGTGCACTGCTCCCACTCCGCGTACAGACCGCGCTCGGTCTCCTCCAGGAACAGGTGCCGGGCGGTGTTCAGCCCCGGCAGCGGCCGGCCGTACAGCAGCCGGGCGAGGCGGTTGCCCGCGAGGATGTCCATGCGGTGGTCCATGAGCACCGCGGGGGCGTCCACGACCAGATCGAGGACCCGGAGCACCTCGGGCCGGACCCGCCCGCCGGGCGCCTTCGCCTGCCGGCGGCGCTGCCGGGCGAGCCGGTCCAGGTGCTCGCGCTCGGTGTCGTCCAGACCGAGGACGCGGGCGAGTGCGTCGAGCACCTGCTCGGAGGGCTGGGTGGCGCGCCCCTGCTCCAGGCGTACGTAGTAGTCGACGCTGACCCCGGACAGGTGCGCGACCTCCTCGCGGCGCAGTCCGTCGACCCGACGGCGGCTGTCGGCGGAGATGCCGGCCGAGGCCGGGTCGACCCGGGCGCGCCGGGTCCGCAGGAATCCCGCGAGATCGTCCATGCCCCCCAGTATGGCCACGCCCGTCCCGCGCGAGGGTGGCCCTGCCGGTACCAGGAAGTCCCGTCCGACGGAAGCGGCGCCCCTGAACAAGGGGCGCCGGGGCGGCCAGGATCGGGGCATCCGATCCGAAGGAGCCCGTCATGAAGACGCTCATCGTCCACGCCCACCCCGAGCCGCGGTCCCTCAACGGCTCGCTGAAGGACCTCGCGGTCTCGACACTGGAGGCCGCCGGGCACGAGGTGCGGGTGAGCGACCTGTACGCCATGAACTGGAAGGCCGTCGTCGACGCGGCGGACTACGGCTCCGAGGCCTCGAGCCCCCTGAAGGTGGCCCGTGACTCGGGCCGCGCCTTCGACGCCGGGACGCTCACCCCGGACGTGCGCGCCGAGCAGGAGAAGCTGCTGTGGGCGGACACCGTCATCTTCCAGTTCCCGCTGTGGTGGTACTCGATGCCCGCGATCCTCAAGGGCTGGGTGGACCGCGTGTTCACCTTCCACTTCGCGTACGGCGTCGGCGAGCACAATGAGACCAAGTACGGCGAGCGCTACGGCGAAGGCACCCTCGCCGGCCGCCGGGCCCTGCTGTCGGTGACCGTCGGCGGCCTGGAGTCCCACTACTCGTCCCGGGGCATCAACGGCCCCATCGACGACCTGCTCTTCCCGATCCAGCACGGCATCCTGTACTACCCGGGCCTGGAGGTGCTGCCCCCGTTCGTCCTCCATGGCACCGACCGCATGACCGAGGCGGACTACCCGGAGGTGGCCAAGGCCTGGGAGCAGCGGCTGCTCACCCTGGAATCGACCGAGCCGATCGCGTTCCGCCGCCAGAACTTCGGCGACTACGAGATCCCCTCCCTCCACCTCAAGGAGGGCCTGGAACCGACCGGCCGCACGGGCTTCGGCCTCCATGTGAGGGGCTGACGCGACCGGGGGTACGGGAATGGGTGCCGACGCGGGAAGCCGTCGATTGCATTAGTGCGCGTCTGCAAGTATTGTCGATGCATGTAAGACGCGCTTGCATTTACGTGCGCAAGTCGGCGGCGACCCCGGTCGCCCCCCCCCGCACCGCAGCGCGACGTCGAGGACGCAAAGGACCGCCCCCATGACCTCCGCACCCCCCATCGCCCTCAACAACGGCGTACGCATGCCCCAGCTCGGCTTCGGCGTCTTCCAGGTCCCCGACGACGAGACCGCCGCCGCGGTCGGTCACGCCCTGGAAGCCGGCTACCGCAGCATCGACACCGCCGCGGTGTACGGCAACGAGCGCGGTGTCGGCCGGGCCATCGCCGACTCCGGCGTGCCGCGCGAGGAGCTTTTCGTCACCACCAAGCTGTGGAACGCGGACCAGGGCCACGACCAGGCCCTCGCCGCGTTCGACGCCTCCCTGGGCAAGCTGGGCCTGGATCACGTCGACCTCTACCTCATCCACTGGCCCACCCCGGCCCGCGGCCTGTACGTGGAGACGTACAAGGCCCTGGAGAAGATCCTCGCCGACGGCCGCGCCCGCGCCATCGGGGTCTCCAACTTCCAGGTCCCCCATCTGCGGCGGCTCATGGACCGCACCGGCACCGTCCCCGCCGTCAACCAGGTCGAGCTGCACCCCGGCCTCCAGCAGACGGAGCTGCGCGCCTTCCACGCCGAGCACGGCATCGCGACCGAGGCGTGGAGCCCGCTGGCCCAGGGCGCGGTGCTGGAGGACGCGGCGATCACGCGGATCGCTCAGGCCAACGGCGTAACCCCCGCGCAGGTCGTGCTGCGGTGGCACCTGCAGACGGGCAACATCGTGATCCCCAAGTCCGTCACGCCCGCCCGCATCCGGCAGAACCTCGACGTCTTCGGATTCGAGCTCACCGACACCGACCTGGCCGACATCGCCGCCCTCGACCGGGGGCTGCGCACGGGCCCGGACCCCGACACCCTCAACTGACGCAGCGCGGTGCCCGTCCGGCCGGACGGGCACCCCCGCCGACCACCCGCCCGCGCGGGCAGCGCCCCGGGCACGAGGAGGACCCGCCATGCACATCGATCTCTCCGGCCGCACCGCCCTGGTCACCGGCTCCACCCAGGGCATCGGCGAGGCCATCGCCGTAGGGCTGGCCCGCGCGGGGGCGCACGTCGTCGTCAACGGCCGCAACCAGGAACGGGTCGCCGAGGCCGTCCACGCCGTACGCGCCGCGTCCGGCAACGACGAGGTCACCGGCGCCGCGGGCGACCTCGCCACCGAGGACGGCACGGCGGCCGTGCTCCAGGCCGCGCCGGCGGTCGACATCCTGGTCAACAGCCTCGGCATCTTCGGGTCCGCCGCCCCGCTGGAGATCGACGACGCCGAGTGGCGCCGCTACTTCGAGGTCAACGTCCTCTCCGCCGTCCGGCTCATCCGCGCCTACCTGCCGGCCATGAAGGAGAACGGCTGGGGGCGCGTCCTCAACATCGCCAGCGACTCGGCCGTGGTCATCCCCGCCGAGATGATCCACTACGGCATGACGAAGACCTCGCTGCTCGCCGTCTCCCGGGGCTTCGCCAAGGACGCCGCCGGCACCGGAGTCACGGTCAACTCCGTCATCGCGGGCCCCACCCACACCGGCGGCGTCGAGGACTTCGTCCGCGAGCTCGTCGGCGACGACCTGCCCTGGGACGAGGCCCAGCACGCGTTCATGGTCAGGCACCGACCGCAGTCCCTGCTGCAACGCCTGATCGAGCCGGAGGAGATCGCGCACATGGTCGTCTACCTCGCGTCTCCGCTCGCCTCCGCGACCACGGGCGGCGCCCTGCGCGTCGACGGCGGCTACATCGACTCGATCCTGCCCTGAGCCCGCCGGCCGCTACGGCTCGTCCACGTGGGTGTCCTGCGCCGCCATCACCTCGTCGCCGTGCTCGAACGCCCACGCCCCGATGGTGTCGATGGGCCCCAGCAAGGTACGCCCCAGAGCGGTGAGTTCGTACTCCACGTGCGGAGGGGAACCGGGGTACGCCCGCCGGGACACGAGCCCGTTGAACTGGAGGCGGCGCAGTGTCTCGGTGAGCACCTTGGAGCTGATCGACCCGATGTGCTCGCGCAGTTCGACCGGGCGGCGGGGGCCGTCGCGCAGGGACCAGAGCACCACGGCGTTCCACGTGTGGGAGAGCAGGTCGAAGGCCAGGCGTGCGCGGCAGTCGGCGAGGAAGGCGTCGGTGGTCACGTACCAGATGGTGCCCGAGCCGCGTTCTAGCGTCGATGCGAACGGCTGAACGGGCCGCCATCGAAAGGACATACGTGATGAGGATCGGCGTACTGGGCGCGGGGAACATGGCGGAGGCGCTCGCCACCCACTGGGTGCGGGCCGGGCACGACGTGGTCGTCGCAGGCCGCGACGCGGACCGCACGCAGCGGCTCGCGGCGCGGCTCGGCGGCGGCACGAAGGCCGCCGGGCTCCGCGAGGCAGCCTCATTCGGTGACGTGGTGCTGGCCGCCCTGCCCTTCGATGCCGGGGCGGATGTGGTGCGGGAGCTGCGCGCGCCCCTGGAGGGCAAGGCGCTGATCGACTGCTCCAACCCCGTGGGCCCCGGCTTCCGGCTGCTGACCCGCGACGGCCGCTCCGCGGCGGAGCGACTGGCCGGCGCGGCGCCGGGAGTTCATGTGGTCAAGGCGTTCAACCTGTGCCACGAGGACGTGTGGCGCATGGCCCCGCCCGTCTTCGACGGCCGGCCGCTCGCCGTACCGGTGTGCGGGGACGACGAACCGTCCCTCGCGCGTGTGCGCCGACTCGTACGGGACACCGGGTGCGAACCCGTGCCGGGCGGCGCCCTGGAGCGCGCGGGACTCCTGGAGGCCACGGCGGCGCTGTTCATCGGGCTGTGGGTCGGCGAGGGCGCGGACGCGCAGGCGATCGCACCCCCGCTGGCGTACGCGTCCGGCCCCGCGCGGGGCTGACCGGCTCCAGCCTTGCGGCATCGTTGACGTGCCCATGGCGCTTCGCTAGCGTCGGAGAGCGTTCTCCTGTTCGCCGGCGGAGCGCCCTCCGTCACCCCCCAGACGTTCCGGGAGTCCTCCCATGAAGCCTGCGCGATCCAGGGCAGCCCTTTTCGGCGCCGCACTGACAACGTTGTCCGCCCTTCTGGTGGGTGCCGTGCCGGCCGCCGCCGCACCGGAGGCGGCGGTGTGCAACAAGTACTGCGACGCGCGCGACCCGTCGCTCAGTCCGCAGGAGCGGATCCCCGTCACCGCCGCGGTCTCCTCCCGCACGATCGCCCTCCATATCGACGACACCGACGCGATGGGCTGGGGCTCCATCGACAACGGGGGCGAGGGGGACCACGTCTGGCTCGACCGCTCCATGGACGGGGGCAGGACCTGGTCGTCGGGCAGCAAGCTGGGCGACACCGCCGTGCCGGCCGGGGGCCGGGGCTGGCGGACCCAGATGTACAACGTGGACGACTGGAACACCCAGGGCGTCGGCGCTCTGCGGGCCTGCGGACAGCCGGCCGGCGGCGGCGCCATCGCGTGCACCCCCTGGGCCCGCACCACCTGGAACGCGGGCAGCAGGAGCACCGCCGCCGCGACCGCCCTGATGATGGCGTACGACCGGAACACCAAGCTCTTCGGCGGCAACGGCTGGTGGACCGCCGCCAACGCGCTGACCGCCGTCATCGACAACGCCCGGATCAGCGGCATGGGCAGCTACCGCTACGCCATCTCCGACACGTACGAGAAGAACATCAACGCCCAGGGCGGCCAGTTCCGCAACGAGTACCTGGACGACACCGGCTGGTGGGGCCTCGCCTGGATCGCCGCGTACGACCTGACGGGGGAGAGCCGCTACCTCGACACCGCACGGGCCGACGCGGACCACATGTTCGCCAACTGGAACGGTACCTGCGGCGGCGGGGTCCGGTGGAACACCGACGGCAACTACAAGAACGCCATCACCAACGAGCTCTTCCTCCGGCTCACGGCGGCCCTGCACAACCGCATCCCGGGCGACACCGTGTACCTGGAGCGGGCGAAGAACGAGTGGGACTGGTTCCGGCAGAGCGGCATGATCAACGGGGACCGCATGATCAACGACGGTCTCGACGGCAACTGCGCCAACAACGGCCAGCCGACCTGGACCTACAACCAGGGTGTCATCCTGGGCGCGTTGACCGAACTGCACCGCGCCACCGGTGACGCGGGCCTCCTGACGACCGCGCGCGGCCTGGCCGACGCGTCCACCGTGCGGCTCCAGACCGATGGTGTCCTGCGCGAACCCGGCGAGGGCGACGGCTGCTCGGGAGACGGCCCGAGCTTCAAGGGCGCCTATGTGCGCGGCCTGGGCGTCCTCAACCGTGCGCTGTCCGACCACCCGTATGCCGCGCCCCTCACCCGCTGGGCCGACAGCGCCTACACCCGCGACCGCAACGCCCTCGACCAGTACGGCCCGCACTGGAACGGAGGCGGCGGCACCACCGACTACGGCTGCCAGCAGAGCGCGCTCGACCTGCTCAACGCCGCCACCGGCTGACCCTCCGGGGGCGCCCGGCACGCCTCCTCGCCGGAAGCCCGAGCCGGGAGGACCCTCGCGGCTGCGGGCGCGCGCCCGTGCGGCAGAGTGGGGCCATGACCGGCTACGCGACGATGTCCTACCACCTGGAGACCGAGCGGCTGATCCTGCGCCCCTGGGCCGAATCCGACGCCGCCGACTTCAGCGAACTCCTCTCCGAACGCGGCGAGGAGAACTTCACGGTCGAGCGCGGCCGCAAGGGAATCGCCGGGTCGACCGTCGCCACGTGGAACGCCCCCTCGCTCCGCGTCCTGGAGAAGCTCGACTTCGTACGGGATCACCTCTCCGCGGAGGAGAACGGCGAAGTCGTCTGGCTCACGCGTGAGTTGCCGTAGCCCTCACCTCCGTCTCCGGTACGCGAACACCCACCGGTTTCCCTCCAGCGCGTCGTTCGGCTCCGGCAGCGGACCGCGTCCGTGCCGACGGGTGAACTCGAACGGTGTGTGCGTCGAGGCGGACCAGCCCCGGGCGGCGAGACGGCCCGCCGAGTCGGGGCGCGGGCCCTTGTCGAAGAGGTCGAGCAGGTCGATGCCGATCTGCTCCCGCGTCGCCGTGTAGATCGCGCTGTCGCGGTACGCCATGAGGTCCGCCTCCAGCTTCGCCTCGAAGGCCAGGGCGCTGCCCTCGGTGGCCAGCAGGTCCACGGTGTCCACGAGATACGTCTCGGCGGGGCCCGGCAGGTAGAACAGCAGGCCCTCCGCCAGCCAGATGCTCGGCGCGGCCGGGTCGAAGCCCGAACTCGTCAGCGCGGAGACCCAGTCATCGCGCAGATCGACCGGAACCAGCACGCGTTTCACCCTCGGCGCGGCCGACAGCTCCGTCAGCACCTGGTGCTTGAACGCGAGCACACCGGCCCGGTCGATCTCGAAGAACACACAGTCGGACGGCCAGTCCAGCCGGAACGCCCGCGTGTCCAACCCGGCGCCCAGCAGCACCACTTGACGGGCCCCGGTGAGCACCGACCGTACGACGAAGTCGTCGAGGACCCGGGTGCGCAGTCCGAAGTAGCGGGCGAACCGCCCCCACAACGCGTTGTCGTCCCCGTCCGGGACCTGCTCGATACGCACCGGCCACTCGGCGCACGCCGGTGCGGCCCGTACGAAGTGCTCGGCGTAGACATCCTGGGCCAGGCTGTCGCGGCGGTGGCTCTCGATCGCCCGGGACGCGGCGACCAGCAGTGCGGTCAGGCCCACGCCGCCGTCCACCCCCTCCGTGTCCGGCCTCGGTGATTCCGTGGTGCCGATTGCCTCGTTCATCGGGTTCTTCCCTCCGGGAGCAGGACGGGTTTGACCACCCGGCCCGCCTCGCAGTCGCGTTCGGCCTCGTTGATGTCGGCCAGGGGATAGGTGCGGATCAGCTGGTCGAAGGGGAAGCGGCCGGCCTGCCACAGCCGCGTCAGGACGGGGATCAGCAGCCCCGGCACCGCGTCCCCCTCGCAGATGTGGCGGACGCTCCGGCCCCGGTCCAGCGTCCCCGGTTCCAGCGGCAGCGCGGTGTGCAGGCGCGCCACCAGACCCAGGGTGCCGGTGGGGCGCAGCGACCGGAGCGCGTCGTTGATGAGCGGCGGCGACGCCGTGGTGTCGAGCGCGTACCGCGCGCCGCCGTCGGTCAGCCGGCGGACGCGCTCCGGTAGCCCGGCCGCGCCGGCGGCCAGCGGGACCGCGCCGAACCGTTCGGCGAGCTCCAGCCGGTGCGGATGCCGGTCCACCGCCACGACCGGCACACCGGCCGCCCCCGCCGCCATGACGGCGGCCAGCCCCACCGCCCCGGCCCCGAGCACCAGCAGCGTGTCGCCGGGTCCGGCGCGGAAGGTGTTCAGCACCGCCCCGGCCCCGGTGAGGAAGCCGCAGCCGAGCGGCCCGAGCAGTTCCACGGGCAGCGCCGGGTCCACGCGCACGGCGTTACGGGCGGACACGAGCGCGTACTCGGCGAAGGACGACTGGCCGAACCACCGGGGAGCCAGCGCCTTTCCGTCCGCGCCGGTCAGCCGGGGCGGCTCGCCCGCCCGCCCTCCGAAGAGGTTGAGGGCGGCGAAGGAGTCGCAGTACGCGGGGGCCGCGCCCCGGCAGTTCCGGCAGTGCCCGCAGGAGTCGAAGCTCAGCACGACGTGGTCGCCGACCCCGATCTCCGTATCCGGGCCGCCACCCGCCCGGACGACGACCCCGGCCCCCTCGTGACCGAGGACCGTCGGCAACGGGCTGCGGCCGGCCGACCGCCGTACCGCGAGATCGGTCCGGCACATCCCGGCGCCCGCGATCTCGACCAGGATCTCGCCGGCGCCGGGATGTGCGTCCAGGACGACGTCCTCGACAGCGAACGGGTCCTCGTACGCGCGCAGCACCGCCGCCCGGAATCTCGTCGTCATGCGTCCTCCGGGCGGTGGACGACGAACGGGCGCAGGTTGCCGTACAGCCCCCAGGGCCCGCCCGCCACGCCGACTCCGCTGTCCTTGATGCCGGCGAAGGGCTGGGCGAGGGACAACTCGGCGTGATGGTTGATCCACGCCGTCCCGCACTCCAGCCGGTCCGCGACCGCCTCGGCCCGGTCCAGGTCGGTGCCCCAGACGGAGCCGCCGAGCCCGAAGCCCGTGCCGTTGGCCGCGTCGACGGCCTCGTCGAGACTCCCGTACGGCAGCACCGGCAGCACCGGCCCGAACTGTTCCTGCGTCACCACCGCACTGGTAGGCGGGACATCGGTGAGGATCGTCGGAGCGAAGAAATAGCCCGGCCCGTCCAGCCGGTGGCCGCCGGCCGCGGCCCTGGCGCCGTCCGCCAGCGCCCGTTCGGTGACCTCCTCCACGCGTGCCAGCTGCGGGGCGTTGTTGACGGGGCCCAGCCGGGTGCCCGGGTCAAGGCCGCTGCCGACGGCGACGGACTTCGCCCGCCGGGCGAGCGCCTCGACCACCTCCGCGTGCAGCCGGGCGGGGGCGTACACGCGTTTGACCGCCATGCAGACCTGCCCGCAGTTGCGGAACGCGGCCCAGAACAGCCGGTCCGCGGCCCCCTCCACATCGACGTCGTCCAGCAGGACCGCCGCGTCGTTGCCGCCCAGCTCCAGGGTGACCCGGGCGAGGGAGGCCGCCGCCCCCTCGGCGACCGCCCGCCCGGTGGGCACCGAACCGGTGAAGGTGACATGCCGGATGCCCGGATGGGAGGCCAGCCGCGCACCGAGCGGTTCGCGTCCGGTGACGACGGTCAGCACGTCCTCGGGCAGGGCGGCGGCGAGGACGGATCCCAGCAGCCGGGTGGCGAGCGGGGTGAAGGGGGACGGTTTGAGGACCACGGTATTGCCCGCCGCGAGCGCGGGCGCGAACTTCGCCGCCGCCAGTTGCAGCGGGAAGTTCCACGGGACGATCGCGGCGACGGGCCCCAGCGAACGCCAGCGGATCTCGCTGCGCACGGGCCTGCCGTCGCTGATCCGCCGTGTCCTGGGCGCCAGCTCCGCGAAGTACCGCAGCCGGGCCGCTGTGCGGGCGATCTCCGCGTACGACTCGGACAGTGGTTTGCCCTGCTCCCGGGTGAGCAGCCGGGCGAGGTCGTCGCCCGCCGCTTCCACGGCGTCGGCCGCGCCGAGCAGCGCGTGGGTCCGGGCGGCGGGCTCGGCCCGCCAGCCGGGCCAGGCCCGGTGGGCCCGGCCGATCACCGCGTCCAGTTCGTCCGGGCGTGTGTCGGGGGCCTCGCCGAAGGTCTCCCCGGTGGCCGGGTCGACGACGGTGAACCCGGCGGTCCGGCCGGGCGCGTGAGCCCCGGCCACCGCGTCGAAGGCCGGCATCCGGCGGTCAGCCCGCGACGGTGACGCCGGCCGCGTGCTCCCGGGCGTGCCGGTCCATCTCCGCCCGGAACGCGGCCACCAGATGGGGCTGAATCCGTCCGGCGTTGCGGTCGCCGCCCTCGCAGACCGCCCCGCGCACACCCACGATGTCCGTCCCGATCCGGGTCAGCGTCGCCAGGTCGGCCTGTTTGACACTGCCCGCGAGGGCGGCGAGCAGACCGGAGGCGTGGGCGAGCCCGACGAACTCGGCGCAGACGTCCGGCGGTACGTGGTCGAACAGCCGCGTCCCGTCCTTGATGGCGGTGTCGAGCATGGCCGCGTCGGCGCCGGACCGGGCCGCGATGTCGGGCAGGGCGAGCGGGTTGACGCACCCGACGCGGTGGGCGTCGGCATACCCCGAGGCGACGACCAGCGCTTCGGGACGGTAGTCCTTTACCGCCCGCACGACCGCCCGCATGACGTCGATCCCCTGGTCGGGCGTGGTGCACCCGTAGAGACCCACCTTGATGTACGTGGCCCCGGAGACGACGGCCCCCAGCGCCGCCTGCGCCACCGTGCCGGGCTTGTACGGGACATCTCCGACGGTCGCGGACACCGGCTTGCCGGCCGGCACGGCCTCCCGGATCTCCCTGATCACCCAGGGGAAGTTGGCGCCGAGCGACCCTTCGTCGGGCTTCTTCACATCGACGATGTCGAGGTACTCCGCCGCCTTCGCGCAGTCGACGGCTTCCTCGACGCTGTCCGGAGAGATGAGAAGCAACACCATGGGCTCCTTCCACCGCTGAGGTGCGGATCACCTCGTCGACCTGCGGTGTGCTCATCATTTCCGCCGCCCACGGACCCCGGTAGAGCGCGCGGGACCCCCTGGAAGCACGGCCCCCACCCGCAATGCGCCGCACGCCCCGGCGCAAGGGAGCACCGTGGGATCATGCGGGGATGAGCAGCGATCTGGAAGTGAGCGCGTTGGCGATCAACGTCACGGTCCCGCCGGACCTCCGCTGGACCGACACCCGGCGCGACACCACGTTCCTCCTCAGCACCCTCAACGTCCGCCTCCTCCCCGACGGCCACCTCGCGGTGAAGGCGTACGGACGGCCGGTGGAGGGCGGGCGCGGTGCCTATGTGTCGTTCCCGGTGCCGGACCGGCCGGAGCTGGCGGCCCTGGTGGCCGGCGCGGCGAGCCGCGCCGGCGCGCTGTGGGCCGCCCACCGCGGTCTCGGCTGACCGTTACCGGTACTCCCACACGTTGTCGCGGGCCGCACGGCCGAGGTCGAGCCGCACCACGAGGCCGTGGTGGTCCGACGCGCCCTCCGGGGTGTCCAGCAGGGCGTAGTCGACCACGGTGTCGCGCAGCGGGGCCGACACCCACAGCTGGTCGATCCGGTCGTCCGACGCGGTCCTGCGCAGCAGCTCCTTCTCCCCCCGCTCCTCGTACAGCCTGGCCGCCGCGTCGACGAAGCCCGTGTACGCCAGGACCTCCGTCACCCGCCGGTCGGGCACCAGCCGCCCGCCCGACTCGGAGGGCAGCCGGGTCCGGGCCGACCTGTTGTACGGCAGCATCGCCGCGTAGTCGGGGGCGGGGCTGTCCGGGTCCGCCGGCGGGTAGTTCATGTCGCCGGCCACGATGCCGTACGGGCCGTAGCGCAGCGCCCGGGTCGCGATCAGCTTGGCCTCGTCGCGCGCTTTGTCGGCGACGAACGGATTCAGGTGCGCCGATACGACCGCGAGCGGGGCGGGCAGGCCGACGTCGAACACGGCGACCCCGAAGCCGTGCAACGTCTCCTGCGCGAAGTCGGTGTTCCAGTTGAGCCACCGGCCGACCGTCTCGCGCCGGTAGAGCACGGCCGGCGGCATCCCGGAACCGCACGGCGGGAGCGGCAGGGCGTCCATGTCCAGGTCCCGCATCGCCTGCCCCAGCTGCCGGTGACCGTACTTCCCCCAGTCGGCCGCCTCTTGCAGGAGCACCAGGTCGGGTGTGCCCGCACTCCTTATCCGCTCGGCCAGCCGGGGCCACCGGTTCTCCGGGTCACCCGCGCCGTTGCGCAGCCCTCCGTGTGCCAGGTTCTGCACCACGATCGTCAGTTCCATGTCCTGCCCCGCTCCTCCGTGGACCATGAGGCGGCATCCTCGCACCGATGCGGCGGCGCCCCGCGCCCGGGGGAGGCGCGACGCCCCCGCGAGCGGTCTGCTCGCGAGGGCGCCGCACGGTTCTCCCGGCCCCCGGTCGGGCGGGGCGGCCGGGCGGCTCAGCTGTTCAGGGAGAACGTCTGCGCCGTCGATCCGTCGCACTGCTGCTGCGACAGGTGCGCCCCGTTGGCCGTGGAAGCCCCGTCCACGGCCAGGCACTTGCCGCTGTTGCGGGCGACGAAACGGTACTGGCCGGCCGCGCCGGAGGGCTCGGCGCGCCACTGCTGGTTGGTGCCGCCCACGTACGACCACAGGTGCACCTTGGTACCGGCGGCGGTGGCTCCGGGGCCGCCGTCGACGTCCCACACCTTCGTGTTGTGCCGGTTGACGACCTGGTAGGTGCCGTCCCCGGCGGGCCGGAACTGCCAGCTCTGGTTGGCGCCGGTGGAGCAGCTCCACTGCTGGAGGGCTGTCCCGTCGGCGGTGCCCCAGTCGGCGGCGTCGAGGCAGGCGCCGCTGTTGGCGTTCTTCACGCGGTACCAGGCCGACGAGTCGATGGAGCCCGCGGGCGGCTCCGTCGTACCGCCGTCCGTGCCGCTCCACACGAAGGTGGCGACCGCGCCGGCGGGCAGGGTGTAGACGAGCGACCTGCCGTTGTCGGTCAGCGAGAACTGCTGGGAACTCGTGGCCGAGTTGACGACGTACGCGGCACGGGTGCCGTCGGGGTTCTGGAAGGCGACGTTCTCCACGCCGCCGCTGCCCTGGCTGGTGGAGCCGATGCGGGTGGCGCCGGGCTCGACGAACTTGGCGACGTGCCCGAGCACGTAGTACTCGGCGTTGCGCGTCACATTGCCGTTCGCGATCTCCACGACCCCGTTGCAGCGGTCGGAGCAACCGCCCTGGTGGGGGCCGCCGTTCTGGTCGAGCGCCAGGTTCCAGTCGACGACGGTCTCGCCGCCGTTGCGCATGTTCTGCACGACGAGGTTCTCGGCGTGCCATTTGAGGGTGTCGGCGAACGTGGTGGACCGGTCGGCGCTCTCGGTGCCGGAGCACTCGGTGAAGAAGACGCGCTTCCCGGCGTTGACGACCTGCTGCTGGGCGGAGGGGTTGCCGCCGTAGCAGTGGAACGCCGCACCGATGACCCGGCTCATGCCCGGGGTCCCGTTGAACACCTCCAACGGGTAGTTGGGGTGGTCCCAGTTGTGATCGAAGGCCAGCAGGTTCGTCGGCAGGTTCGCGGCCGACAGTGTGCGGTCGAGCACCTTGAAGAAGTCCGCCTGCTGCGAGGACGTCATGGTCATGGACGGGTAACTCGCCGCGAACTCGGGCTCGTTCTGCACGGTGAGGTCCGTCAGCGTGATGCCCTGCTGGCCGTACGCCTTGATCGCCTTGACCAGGTAGTCGGCGTACGCCTGATAGCTCTCCGGCTTGAGGCTGCCGCCGTTGAGGGCGTTGTTGGTCTTCATCCAGGCGGGCGGCGACCAGGGCGTGCCCATGAAGCGGATGGCCGGGTTGACGGAGGTGGCCTGCTTCAGGACCGGGATGATCTCGGCCTTGTCCCGGTCGATGGAGAAGGACCCGGGACTGTCCTCGTACGTGTAGAGGCTGCTGTCGGCATTGAAGTCGCTGCTGCCGAGCGGCTGGCGCAGATAGCTGAGCCCGATCCCGTCGCCGGCGGACGAGAACAGCGAGGTCATCAGCGCGTTGCGCTTGTCCTGCGACAGGCCCTGGATGAGATGGGCCGAGGCCCCGGTGACCGAGGCGCCCGCCCCGGTGAACCGCTGGCCCTTGCTGGTGCCGTCGACCCGGATGTCGACGCTCTGCGGCGAGCCCGTGAAGGCGACGGTGCCCTCGGCGGACAGCTTCTTCGCGCCGTCGGGGGTGGTGACCCATACCTGCGCGGTGGGGTCGGCGGCCTGGGCGGCCGTACCGCTGCCGGCCAGGCCGACGGCCGCGACGGCCATCGCCAGGGCGGCGCCTGCGGCACGCGCCCTGGGGCGCGGGGGACTGTCGTGGGACATGTGCGGCTCTCCTTCGGTCATGCCTGGGGGAGGACATGGCGCATCCGGCGGAGCCGTGGCGGGGAGTGGCTCCCTGGGATGACGGCGCTATGAAAGCACACCCACTAAGTGGTTAGTAAGTAGTCGGTACGGCTTTGCCGCACAGCGTTTTCCGCACCCCGAACGCGCGCAGGTCAGCGCGTCCGAGGCCCCACCCGCCCGGCATTACGGCCGGTCTAAGCTGTGCCGGTGAGCAACCAGTCAGCAGGCAAGTCCGGCCGGTCGGCCCGGCCCCGCACGCCGCGCAGCCCGGAAGCACAGCAGCGGCAGCGGGACATCCTGCACATCGCGATGGACACCTTCGCCGCCCGCGGCTACAACAACGCCTCGCTCGCCGAGATCGCCGACCGGGCCGGCCTGACCCAGGCCGGCGTCCTGCACTACTTCCGGTCCAAGGCGCTCCTGCTCACCAGCGTCCTCGAACTCCGCGACCAGTCGGACATCGAGCAACTGGGCCCGGACCGCCCGCACGGCCTCGCGTTCCTGCGCCATCTCGTCGACACGGCGATCCGCAACGCCGAACGCGAGGGCATCGTCCGTCTCTACGCCGTCCTGTCGGCCGAGTCCGTCACGGACGACCACCCGGCGCAGGCCTACTTCCGGGAACGCTACGACGGACTGCGGACCTTCGTCGCCGACGCCCTCCGCGAGGCGTGCGACCTCCCCGACGACGAGACGGACAAGGTCGAGAACGCGGCCAACGCCGTCATCGCCGTGATGGACGGCTTGCAGGTGCAATGGCTCCTGGCGCCCGGCTCCGTGGACATGGCCGCCTCGACGGACCTCGTACTCACCGCCCTGCTGAAGTCACTGGCCCCCGACCGGTTCGGCCCGGCCTGCTGAACGGCGCTACGGCGCGGCGCTCCTGCGTTCCAGTGATCTTCCGCCACGGGGCGATCCCATCGGGCCCTCGGTGCCGTTGGCCGTGGGATGCGAGTGCGCATCCACGCATACGACGAGCAAGGGTGTGAGGCACGGGATGACCGACATGAACCGCAGGAACATGCTGCAGCTGACCTCAGCGGCGACGATCGCCGGGGGACTGGTGGCCGGGACGGCCACGACCGCCCACGCGGCACCGAGGGCCGACCGGCTGCTCACCCTGAAGGGCACACGCACGGGCGCGAACATCCCGGACATCCTGACGGCGGGCGTCCCGTACTACGTGCGCTACGACCTGACGGACGCCGAGGGCCGCAGCGTGGGCACCGAGAACGCGCACTGCCTGCCCGTGAACGTCGGACCCGACGGCTCCTACGTCATGGCGACCCTGGTCCTGAGCCTCGACGACGGCATGATCACGGCCGCCACCGCCTTCCAGCGCCCGCTCCCCGCCGTCACCGAGCTGCCCACCGGCTCACGGCAGTGGACCCACGAGTTCGCCATCACCGGCGGCACCGGAAACTACGACGGCGCGGAGGGCTCGATCACCATCGAGCACCTCACCCGCGACGAGGACTCCCTCACGGTCACGCTGACCGACGGCGCCGCGTAGCGGGGACCGGCGCGCGTCACGGCTCCAGCAGGCCGTAGGTCCCGTCCCCGAACGTGAGGATCGTCGGCCGGGTCTCGTCCTCCTCGCCGTACCCCTGCGGTGGCACCTCGGACAGGCCGAGGTGCCACCGCAGGGCGTCCAGCACCGTCGTGGCGCAGGAAGCAGGTGAAGACGACTTCGTAGTGCGGGCTCATGGGCCGCACTGTGCCCGGCCGGTCAGCCCTCCCGTAGGGGGTCCAGCCAAGGTGAGCCCAAAAGGGGCAGTGAGACGATCTTGAAGGCGTGAGCCCGTGTTCCGGGCCTACCACCGAGGGCTTGGCCCTGTCCCGGGTTCCGCTGTTCTGATCCTTCACCGGCGCTGACGCCGCGATGATCCCGCGCGGACGTGTACGGCGCGTCCGGCAGGGGCTGGGCATCGGGTGGGGGTGGGGATGACTTCGATCGAGCGGACTGCGTATCCGCGGTTCAAGCGGCTGATCACCGCGCGCGAGCTGCATGTGTTCTTCACCCCGTCCGAGGAGGAGCGGGCGTGGGCGGAGGAGGCCGCGGACTCCGACGAGTTCCTCCGTCCTGCTGCGGCGCCTGCGCTCCGGCTCCCGGCGTAACGCCACCTACACCGCCTTCCGCGAGGTCGGCAAGGTGATCCGCACCGTCCAGCTCCTGCGCTACCTCTCGGACGCGCCGCTCAGGTCCCGGGTGACGGCGGCGACCAACAAGGTCGAGGCGTTCAACGGCTCCTCCGACTGGGTGCGCTTCGGCCAACACGGCACGGTCGCGGCCAAGGACCCGGTCGAGCAGGAGAAGGACGTCAAGTTCACCTCCCTGCTGGCCAACCTGGTGATCTTCCACAACACCGTGGACATCGCCGACGTCGTCCGCGACCTCCAGGCCGAGGGCCACCCGGTCGACCCGCTCGACCTCGCCCAGGTCTCCCCGTACCTGACCGAGCACATCAAGCGGTTCGGCGAGTACTCCACCCACGAACTCGGCATCACCCCCGACGCCTACGACGCCCGCCTGGACGTCGACTTCAGCGTCCTCGGCGACGACGACAAGGCAGCGGCAGCGTGAAAGGCGGGGCCCGGTCATGCCGTTGAGCGCCATCCATGCCGAGCACGGCACCCTGGACCTCACCCTGGACGGCCTCGGCTGCGAGGGTCGCATCACCTGGGAGCAGATCCACCGGGCCCGCCCGCGTGCGCCGCTGACCTGCCCCGGGTGCGAGTGGGGCCTGTGCCCCAAGTACTCGCAGACGGGCCTGCGCTACTTCGCCCACGACCCCGACGCGCCCGAGTGCTCGCTGCGGGAGGAGACCGAGCAGCACCGCCAGCTCAAGCGCGACCTCGCCGAGTGCTGCCGCCGGGTGCCGGGCTGGAGCGCCGAACTCGAACAGGCCGGACCCGAGCGCGCCTGGCGGGCCGATGTCCTCGCCACCCACACCGCGACCGGCCGCCGGTACGCCTTCGAGGCCCAGCTGTCCACGATCGGGATCGACGGCCCCCGCGGCCTGACCGAGCGCACCGCCCGCATGACCGAGGCCGGTGTGCCGGCCGCGTGGGTCACCACCGGCTCCCGCGCCTGGCTGGGCGCCGTCCCCACCATCCAGGCCGAAGCACAAACCGGCCCCACCCGGCCCGTACACGCGGGCCACTGGACGTACCTGATCAGCAGCTGGACCCCCGCCGCAGAGAGCCGGACACCGGCACGGCTGACGGACTTCGTGCGTGCTGTGCTCACCGGCGAACTCGTCGCGCACCGGGTGACCTGCCCCGCCCGCGACGACTGGTCCACCCGGCCGGGCTGGTCATGGGTCTGGGCGACCCCGAAGGACATCGCCGAAGCAGCCGCCTACGTCTAGCGCCAGGCCCGCGAGGCCCCCGAGGCCCGCGAGGCCGAAGAGGCACGCCGCCGGGCCGAAGCCGAGGAACAGCGGCGTCTGGCCGCGCTGTCCGCCGACTGCGACCGGGTGCCGGGCGGGGACGGAGGACGGTCCGGCCCGGCCCGCAGCCGCCCCACCGGCGAGTACAGGGACTTCAACGAGTTCGAGATCTTCGCCCGGATCTGGCCCCGCCGGTGCGTGGATGCCCCAGGAATGACTCTCGCCGTCGAACGCCCGAGCCAAGAGTTTCGACCGAAACTCTTCCGGCCGCGAGTCAGCGCCGAAGGGCGGCCTCAGCGGTTGCGCCGGGACCGCCCTTCGGCGCGCTGCTACGGGGTCGCTCGGTTGAGCAGGGCCGGTCCAACACCCATCCAGCGGGGCACGGGCCTGTCAGCGAGCTCCGGCTGGCCGGAGTCCTCGGCGGCGATGCCGATCAGCCGCCGTACCTTGTCGCGCTCGGGCTCGGGCGCACGGACCCCGGACTGGACGTCGGCCATGATCAGCCGGAGCGGATGGGCCTCTACGCGGACACGGCCTCGCTGGTGCTCGGTGAGGTGCCGCCTCGCGATGTAGAAGTTGTCCGCGCAGTCCAAGCCCGCAGCGTGTGCGGTCTGGTCGATGCGGTCGCCGAGCTGGTGGCCTCCGGCGGTCCAGGCGTACCAGATCCGGCAGGAGCCGTCCGGCCGGCAGAACACCGTGTACAGGAACATCTCCAGGCCGAAGTCGGCGGCGATGCCGTCGACCACGGCCTTCTCCACCGGGGTCGGGTCGCCGGTCGGCGTGAGAATGACCGGTGCCGTGGGCGAGAGCGTAGGCAACATCGTGGCTCCTCCTCAGAACCAGTGGGGGCGGTAGGCGCCGCCCGCGCGGGTGGGGCAGTCGTCTCCAGGCCGCAACGGCAGGTTCCCGGCCTCGTACGCGGCGTCGATCTCGTCCTTCGTCAGCTCGCGGTTTCCGACAGCGGTGAACTCCCACTTGCTGGACTCGACCTCGCTCCAGCCGTCCGGGTCGAGTTCGTAGACGCGGCGCACGAGGCCGTCCACGGCCACGATCGCGTACTGGGCCTCAGCACGGACCCTCTTGCCAATGGGCCAGATCCCCCGGTCGCTCGCGTACTGCCCGGCGTCGCCGACTTCGCCGTACGCGCCGCGCGGGTCGGCGGGGCCCTCCCGAACCCGGTCCCGCCGCGAGATCACCGCGGCCACCTTCTTGCCGTGGCGGACATGACCGAAGCGCTGCTCGGCGGCCCGTCGGCTGGTGCCGAGCGCGTCGCCGACGTCGGCGAACGTAGTATCTGGCAAGAGGCGCCCCCGTTCTTCTCGGCCGACTGCGGGCCGCCCGCCCGGCGGCCCTCCGCTTCGCCGGGCCCCGCCCGCACCCCGGGCGGCAGCGGCGCGAGGTCCTGGGACACCCTTCCGTCCCGGCTGTGACTCACGTCACTGCCGGCGGCTCGGTGCAGCATCCGGCCCCGTTCCGCCGTCATGGGGGCAGTGATCGGGACAGGACGAGGAGAGGAGGTCGGCGGGTGAGGTTTCGCAGGAGCGGTCCGGGCATCGGATTCACGGAGTTCGTCGCACAGCGGTCGGGAGCGTTGTTCCGCACCGCGTATGCGCTGACCGGTGACGTGCACGTGGCCGAGGATCTGGTGCAGGAGACGCTGGAGCGGGCGTGCCGACAGTGGCGGAAGGTCGCGGTGGCGGACTCGCCGGAGGCGTACGTGCGCAAAGTGCTGGTCAACCTGGCCAACGACCGCTGGCGGCGGCTGTCGCGCCGGGGCGAGCGCCCCGGGCTGTCGGGGGTGCCCGAGACGGCCGACCCCCGGGACCGGTTCGGGCAGGTGGATCTGCGCGCGGAACTGATCGAGGCACTGCTCGGGCTGCCGATGGGCATGCGCAGCGTGGTGGTCCTGTACTACCTGCACGATCTGGACGCCCGGCAGGTCGCCGACGTCCTGGACATCTCTTCGAGTGCGGTGAGGTCCCAGCTCGCCCGCGGCCTGGCCAAGCTGCGCGATTCCGTATCGGGCGCCCAGGCGCCGCACACGCCGTCGGCCGCTTTCGGAGGTACGAAGTGAGGAACACGTCGTCCGGACCGGCCCCGTTCGAGCCGGGCCTCGAAGCCGAGCTGCGTGCCGCAGTGGCCTCCTTCGCCGACGGGCCGACGGCGCCGGTCGTCGACGCGGCCGCGATCGAGCGAGCCGTCAGCCGCAGCCGCCCCCGCCGGGCGCTCCTCGGCACCGCTGCGGCGTGCTGCGTGCTGGCGTGCGCCACGGTGGGGTTCTTCGCGCTGAAGCCCGTGTCGCCCGCGCCCGGCGCCTCCCCGTCCCTGTCCCCACCGGCGAACGGGGCGTGCACCCCGCTCGCCACCGGCACCCCCAAGAGCGGAAGCGCCGATGCGACTCCGACACAGGAGCAGGAGCAGACCACGGGAGCGGGCATCGCGCTGCCGGACCTGGCCGGCATGCCGGTCGAACAGGCCGGAAGCCTGCTGCGCGGACTCGGACTGGGCTGCACGATCATGCGGCACACGGACTGGAACGCTCCCGCCGGGCAGGTGATCAGCAGTCAGCCCCGGGGCGGCGCAGAACCGGTGGCACCGGGCTCGTCCGTCCTCCTGCTGGTCTCGACGGGCAAACCCGGCGGAACCTGAGCGACCGGGCCCTTCGGCCCGCGCACCGGCCGAGTGACCCAGGGGCCGGTGCCGGGCAGTCCGTCGACCGCGGCGCACCGGCTGGACGCCCGCCCCTCCGGGCCGCTGCTGGACTTTTCCGAGGGGCGCGTGCGGGGAGGGGAGTGGGGGGGGATGGCTCCTGCCGGTGGGGCGCAGGGCCGTGGCGTCGGCGGAGCATGCGCGCACAGACGCTCCGCCCGTGCGCGCGCCGACCGCCGACTCCCCGTCCCGGCCGCGCCATGGCCTCGTCACGGTCCAGCGACAACGGCACCGCCGCACCCTCGCTGCTGACACCGGGTCAGTCATGAGACTCCGACTTCTCACGGTCGGCCTGACCGCCGCCGCACTCCTCACCCTGACCGCCTGCGACGACGACGGCAGCGGCAGCGCCTCCGCCACCAGCAGCGCCCCCGTCGCGCCCGCACCCGCCACCACCAGCGCGGGCCCCGGCCAGCAGCGCCGCCTCCCCGGCATCCAGCGCACCGGCCGTCGGCAGCGTCCCGTCGCCCAGACCGCAGGGCTGACCGCCGCCCTGAAGGCCGTCGACCCCGCCCTCGCCGCCGACCAGGCCAAGGCCATCGGCAAGGCCCTCAGCGTCTGCCAGGAGATCAAGGCCGGAGAGGACGACACCACCCTCGCCAACAACGTCGCGCAGCGCTTCAGCGGCGGCAGCGTCACCCTCACCCCCGAGCAGGGAGCCGTCATCGTCGCCGCGGTGAAGGCGTCCTTCTGCCCCTGACCGCCCGACACCGACGAGCCCTCGGGGGGTGTCCCTATGAGTGGTGTGCATCGTGACCTGCCACTTCACGATGCACACCACTCAATGGCTCGCCGCGGTCCGCCAGCGCGGGGAAATGGCCCCTTGTCTGGCCACCAGCCAGCTGCATGGAGGATGTCGCTCTCCTCCGCGCCCGTGAACCGCACGACCTCGAAGGCTGCGTCGCGCTCTCCCGATCCACCGGGCCGTCATGGAACGTCACCGGGCCGTCGATCCCAGGGACCATACGGCTCACCACGACTGGCTCTTGGCTGTCGTCATTCGGCATGACCAAGATTCCGGCGGTCCCGGCAGTGGGAAGGAGGACGTTCTGAGATCAGGGGGCGGGCTGCTTCACCTCAAGATCATCCACTGCCCCTTTTGGGCTCACCTTGGCTGGATCCCCCGTACTGTCGCCAGCACCTCGTCCCGTACCGCGCACATGAGGTCTTCCGTGCGCGCCTCCACGTTGAGCCGCAGCAGCGGTTCCGTGTTGGACGGGCGGAGGTTGAACCACCAGTCCGCGCCGCCGATGGTGAGGCCGTCGAGGGTGTCCGCCGTGACGCCGGGGCGGGACTCCCACGCCGCGCGTACGGCGGCGGTACGAGCGGTCTGGTCGCCGACGGCCGAGTTGATCTCGCCCGACGCGGCGTACCGCTCGAAGTGGCTGGTCAGTGACGACAGCGGGCCGTCCTGGGTGCCGAGGGCGGCGAGGACGTGCAGGGCGGCCAGCATGCCCGTGTCCGCGTTCCAGAAGTCGCGGAAGTAGTAGTGCGCGGAGTGCTCGCCGCCGAACACGGCCCCGGTGCGGGCCATTTCCGCCTTGATGAAGGAGTGGCCGACCCGCGTGCGGACCGGGGTGCCGCCCGCCTCACGGATCACCTCCGGTACCGCGCGGGACGTGATGAGGTTGTGGATGACCGTGGCACCGGGGTGCCGCGCCAGCTCGCGCGAGGCGACCAGGGCCGTGATGGCCGACGGCGGGACCGGGTCGCCGTTCTCGTCGACGACGAAGCAGCGGTCCGCGTCGCCCTCGAAAGCGAGCCCGAGATCGGCGCCCTCGGCGCGCACCCGGGCCCGGAGATCGGCGATGTTCGCCGGCTCCAGCGGATTGGCCTCGTGGTTCGGGAACGTACCGTCGAGCTCGAAGTACATCGGCACGACCGTCAGCGGCAGCCCCGCGAGCACCGTCGGGACCGTGTGGCCGCCCATGCCGTTGCCCGCGTCCACCACCACCTTCAGCGGGCGGATCGACGACAGGTCCACCAGGGAGTGGAGGTACGCGGCGTATCCGGCCAGGGTGTCCTGCGCGGTGAGGTTGCCCGCGCGGGCGGCCGGGGCCGGCGCGCCGTGGTCCGTCCACCGCTCCACGAGCGCCCGGATCCCGGCGAGGCCGGTGTCCTGGCCCACCGGCTCCGCACCGGCCCGGCACAGCTTGATGCCGTTGTACCGGGCCGGGTTGTGGGAGGCGGTGAACATGGCGCCGGGGAGTCCGAGCGACCCGGACGCGTAGTACAGCTGGTCCGTCGAGCAGAGGCCGGTCTCCGTGACATCCGCGCCCTGCGCGGTGGCGCCGCGGGCGAAGGCACGGGCCAGACCGGGGGAGGAAGGCCGCATGTCATGGCCCGTCACGATCGCCCCGGCCCCGGTGACCCGCACGAACGCGGCACCGAACAGCTCCGCCGTCGACTCGTCCCACTGGTCCGGCACCACCCCGCGCACGTCGTACGCCTTGACGAGCCCGGACAGGTCGGTCCGGGGCGTCGGGTCAGTCGCGTGCGTCGTCATCGGTGTCTCCATGAGCGGTACGGGAGGAAGCCGGGGCGAGGAACCACACGGCCGTGTCGGGCGGCAGCGCGCCCCCGTCGAGCGGCCCGCTGGCGAGGAGCGGGCGGCCCGGCATACGGACGCGCTCGGCGCCCAGGTTGACCGCACACGCCAACTCTCCGCGCCGGAAGGCCAGTACGGGCGCGCCCGGTGCCGACAGCCAGACGGGCGGGGCCGCCGGGTCCGGTGCGGGATGGGCGCGCCGCAGCCGCAGAGCCGCCCGGTACAGGGCGAGCGTGGAGCCGGGGTCCGCCTCCTGCGCGGCGACGGTGAGTCCGGCCCAGTCCCCGGGCTGCGGCAACCAGGTGTCCCCGGCGTCCGCCGTGGTGAAGCCGTACGGTGCCCGCTCACCGGACCAGGGCAGCGGCACCCTCGCCCCGTCGCGCCCGCGTTCCGTGCGGCCCGACCGCTCCCACAGCGGGTCGCGGATGCGGTCGACGGGCACCTCGGCCTGGGGCAGGCCCAGCTCCTCGCCCTGGTAGAGGTACGCGGACCCCGGCAGCGCCAGCATCAGCAGCGCGGCGGCACGGGCCCGCGCGAGGGAGCCGTACCGGGTGACCGGCCGCACCGCGTCATGGCTGGAGAGCAGCCAGGTGACGGCCGCGCCCGGCACACCGAACGAGTCGTCGATGACCCGGCGCAGCTCCGCCGGGTCCCACGCCGCCTCCAGGAACGCGAAGTTGAAGGCCTGGTGCATCTCGTCGGGCCTGATGTAGCGGGCCAGCCGTTCCGGGTCGAAGACGGCCGACTCCGCGACCATCACCCGGTCGTGCGGTGCCACCGCACCCGGGGGCGCCGGATGGGTGTCGAGCAGCGCCCGCCACTCGCGGTAGAGCGGGTGCAGCTCCTCCTGGTCGTAGTACGGCATGAGGTGGTTGCGCAGTGGGTCGGTGTGCTGCCCGGGTCCCGCGTCCGGCAGGCCCTCCGCCTTGAACAGGGCGTGTGCCACATCCACCCGGAAGCCGTCCACGCCCCGGTCGAGCCAGTAGCGGAGCACATGGGTGAAGGCGTCACGCACCTTCGGGTCGCGCCAGTTGAGGTCGGGCTGTTCGGGGGCGTGCAGATGGCAGTACCACTCGCCGTCCGCGACGCGCGTCCAGGCGGGCCCGCCGAACGCCGACTGCCAGTCATTGGGCGGCAGTTCGCCCGCCTCGCCCCGGCCGTTGCGGAACAGGTACCTCTCCCGCTCCGCCGATCCCGGGCCCGCCGCGAGGGCGTCCAGGAACCACGGGTGGCGGTCGGAGGTGTGGTTCGGGACGAGGTCGACGATCAGCTTGAGGCCCAGTTCATGGGCGCGGGCGGTCAGCCGGGCGGCGTCCGCGTCGGTGCCCAGGTCCGGCGCCACCCCCGTGTAGTCGGAGATGTCGTAGCCGCCGTCGGCCAGCGGGGACGGATAGAACGGGGTGCACCACACGGCGTCCGCGCCCAGGTCCCTGATGTGCTCCAGGCGCGCGGTCAGGCCCGCCAGATCGCCGGTCCCGTCCCCGTTCGCGTCGGCGAAGGCCCGGGGGTGGACCTCGTAGCACACCATGTCCTGCCACCAGCTCATGCGGACACCCCCCGGGAGAGGGCGGGCCGGGAGAGGGCGGGGCCGGGGGACAGGACGCTCCGCTCGGCGCCCGTCGCGGCGGCGATCGTGGCCGCCTCGGCGACCGCGACCGCCGCGAACCCGCTGACCGGGCCGGCCACCGGAGCCGTGCCCTCACGGGCCGAGCGCACCAGGTCGGCCATCGCCGCGCGCACGCTCTGCGCGTACACGTACGGCTTGCGCGCCTCGCCGCCGAGGTCCAGGACGGCGGTGACCCGGTGCGGGACGGTCCGCTCCTCGCCCCGGCCCCGGGCCGGCGCGGCGGACCCGGCGTTCCGCTCCACGTGCACGGCGAGCCGTTCGCCGCCGCCGGGCCGGAACCCCTCGACGGCCAGCAGGTCGTCCCGCAGCCGGGGCAGGTCCTGCCAGGCACGGGCACCCGCCTCGTCCACCCACGCCGTGATCTCCGCGTGCACGGGGATCCAGCCGGTGATCCGCGTTTCCGCGAACCCGTGGTCCAGGCGCATCAGCTGCCGCTCGGCGCGATGGGCATGGGTGAAGGAGTGCAGGTGCGAGGCGAGCACGCCCCCGGGGTGCACGACATCGGCGCTGACCATGTCGACCGGGCCGCCCGGACGGGCGACCGCGGTGGCCCGCACGCTCAACGGGTCGGAGCCCAGCAGCGCGCGGGCGGCGTCGAAGAAGTGGACGCCGTGCTCGATGAAGATGCCGCCGCTGTGCGCCGGGTCCCAGAACCAGTGACCGGGCCCCAGGTCCTCGTCGGACGCGTCGTTCTCGAACAGGAACCGGCGCGGCGGCGCGAGCAGCCCCCGCGCGGTCAGCCGCTCCACGGCCCGCAGCAGCGGGTTGTAGCGCAGCACATGGTCCACGACCAGGGCACGCCCGGCGAGCCGCGCCTCGTGGACGACCGCCGAGGCGTCCTCGGCCGTGGTGGCGAGAGGCTTCTCGCAGAAGACATGGCGCCCCGCGCGCAGCGCGGCCGTGGCCATCGCGGCATGCGTGGCGGGCGGCGTGGCGATCAGTACCGCCGCCACGTCCTCCCGCTCCAGGAGGTCGTCCAGCGAACCGAGCGCCGGGACGCCGTGCCGCTCACCGAGCAGCCGGGCCCGCTCCCGCGACGGATCGGCGACCGCCGCGAGCCGCAGACCGGGCAGCCCGGCCACGGCGTCCAGGACGAACTCCGCGAACCCGCCGCAGCCGGCCAGGCCGATACCGAGGGCGCCGTCGGTCATGGCGTGCGCTCCAGGAGGGCCACGCCGATGTGCGCGTCGGCCATGCCGTAGAACACGTACAGCTCGCCGTCGATCTCCTCGATCGCCGTCGGGAAGACGACGTTCGGGACGGTGCCCGAGCGCTCTTCCTCGGTCTCCGGCGCCATCAGCGGCTGGTCGGAGCGGGCGAGGACGCGGGACGGGTCGGCGGGGTCGAGGATCATCGCGCCGGCCGCGTAGGACACGTCCTGGTTCTGCGCCCACGGGTCCTCGATGGAACCGGACACACCGTGGTGGATGAGCAGCCAGCCCTCCGGCACCCGGATCGGCGCGGGGCCTCCGCCGATCTTCAGGGACTCCCAGGGGAACTCGGACAGGGCCAGCAGCCGGTGGTCGCGCGGCCGGGTCAGCGCGGTGATGTCGGCCTCCACCTCGGCGGCCGGCACATAGCTGATCCAGATGCCGGGCCGCTCGTCGGTGACCCCGGCAGGCAGGTGCACGCCCTCACCCGGGCGGAACCAGCCCAGGTCCCACATCGGGCGGTGCAGCATCGCGTACGCCGGCTCGCCGTCCGGGCCCGGGACCGGCTCGGGGAAGTGGACGACGTCCTTGTTCGGGAACAGGTTGAGGTCGGTGTCCAGGTCCGGCTGGTAGGCGAACTGGATCGGCCCGAGACGCGTCCAGTCGGTGAGGTTCTCCGAGACGGCGAGCGCCGGCTTCGGGCCGAGCGGACCGTAGGCCACGTAACTCATGACGTGCTTGCCGAGCGACGGTATCCAGGTGACGCGCGGGTCCTCGACGCCGGCGTTGTTCTTGCCGCGCTCCCAGCCCTCGTCGGGGGAGAGGACGGTGCCGCGGCGCTCGACGCCGTTCGGCACGCCCGCCTCGTCGAAGGTCACCTCGGCGAGGCCGACACGGGAGACGTTGCCCTCGGCGACCAGACGCGGCAGCAGGTGCAGCGTGCCGTCGGGGGTGCGGCCGGAGGCGGGGTTCAGGACTCCCTCGACCTCGTTCGCCTCACCGGCCAGGGGAGACATGACGACGCCCTTGCGGACCATGCGGTACGGGATGCGGGTGGCGGTGGTGGTGCTCATGGGGTTCAGCCCTTTACTCCGGAGTCGATGTCGGTAGAGGTGAAGTGGCGCTGGAACAGGAGGAACAGGACCACCGCGGGGAGGGCCAGCACACAGGCGCCGGCCAGCAGGGCACCGGCCGGGTTGGCCACCGTGCCCTGAAGATTGGAGAGGAAGCTCGCGAGCGAGACGGCCAGCGGCTGCATGTCGGCGTCCTTGGTGACGAGGAACGGCCACAGGAACTCGTTCCAGGGCCCGATGAACGTCAGCAGCAGCGCGGTCAGCACGGCGGGCCGGGCCATCGGCAGCGCGATCCTCCACAGGATGCGCAGCTCGCTCGCGCCGTCGATGCGCGCCGCCTCGAAGAGGGACTGCGGCATCTGCGCGAAGAACTGGCGGAAGAGGAACACGGCCGTCGAGTTGATCGCGAACGGCAGGATCATGCCCAGGTAGTTGTCGCCGAGCCCGTAGTCGCGGACGACGAGCACGTACAGCGGCAGGGTCAGCAGCTGGAACGGGATCATCTGTACGAGGAGGAGGGCAGCGAAGACCGCTCCCTTGCCCCGGAAGCGGAGCTGCGCCAGCGCGTACCCGGCGAGCACGCCGAACACCAGCGTGCAGAGCAGCACCCCGATGGTCATGATCCCCGAGTTGAGCAGGGACCGCCCCAGCGAGATCGCGCTGTTGACCGCCGCGTAGTTGTCACCGGTCAGCCCCGAGGGGACCGCCGCCGACAGATCACCGACCGTCTGCCCGCGCAGCGAGCCGACGACCATGTAGTAGAAGGGGAACAGGAAGGCGACGGCGCCGAGCGACAGCAGGACGTAGCGGACGGCGCTCCCGGCGGACAACCGGCGGGTGGGCCTCGGTGTGGTGGCGCTCATGTCAGTCGCCCCTCTCGGTCAGCTTGCGGGCGGCGATCGACACGACCATCACGAAGGCGACGAGGACGACGCCCAGCGCCGCCGCGAAGTCGGGGTGCCCCTGCTCGATGCCCTTCTGGTACATCAGCAGGACGGGCGAGGTCGACGCGTGGTCGGGGCCACCGCCGCCGGTCAGCAGATACGGCTCGCTGAACAGGTTGGCGCCGGTGATGATCGCGTAGATCACGACGAGCGTCGTCGCCGGCCGTACGCCCGGAACCGTCACCGAGAAGAACTGCCGGACCTTGCCCGCGCCGTCCATGGCGGATGCCTCGTACAGCTCCTTGCCGACGTTCTGCAGCGAGGCCAGGTACAGCATCACGAAGAAGCCGAGCTGCTTCCAGGTCACGAACACGGCGATCATCGGCATCGCGAGATGCGAGTTGACCAGCCACGACGGGTCCGGGGCGTGCGAGCCCAGCAGATGGTTGACGAACCCGTCCGAGCCGAAGAGGAACTGCCACACCGCGACCAGCGCCACGCTCGCCGTCACATACGGCACGTAGAAGGCGGCCCGGAAGAACCCGCGCCCCCGGATCTTCGAGTTGAGCGCCGCCGCCAGGACCAGCGAAAGGCCCACCGTCAGCGGCACGTTGATGACGAGGAAGATCAGGATGTTGAGGAACGCCTGCCCGACGACCGGGTCCGTGAACACGTCCCGGTAGTTCGACAGACCCACCCACGGCGAGTCGATGTCCGTGCCCGGCGCGGTGAAGTAGAAGCGGTGGAAGGAGATCCACACCGTGTAGACCAGCGGGACCGCGAAGACCACCACGAGGAACAGCACATACGGCGACACGAACAGCGCGCCGGCCCGCGACAGACCACGCCGTGCCTTGCCGCGAGGAGCGGGCGCACTCGTACGTACGGCGCCGGGCGCCGCGTCCAGGTTCACGCTCATGACGGGTCCCCGTACTCGTTCAGCAGGTGGGTGATCTCGGACGACGCGTTGCGCAGCCCCGCGTCCGTGGACTCGCGGCCGAACACCACCGACTTCGTCCACTCGTCGCGGAAGGCCTGCCAGATGTCGATGGAGCCCGGGACGTTCGGCACCTCGACGACGCGCTCCGCCTGGTCGGCGAAGGCCTTGTACATGGGGTTCTTCGCGAAGTAGCCGGGGTACTTGGCGGTCAGGTCCTCGCGCATCGGCATCTGCCCGGTCGCCTCCAGGAACTTCCCGTCCTGGGCGGCGGAGGTGGCGAACTTCAGCACATCCCAGGCCGTGGCCCGGTTCTCGCAGGAGCTGAACATCGCCGCGGACTTCTCGTCGCTGAAGGAGTGCTTGCCGCTCCCGCCGTCGGCGGTCGGCACCGGTGCCACACCGATGTCCACGTTGTCCTTGTACGCGGCCACCGCCCACGGGCCCACGGTCGCCATGGCGGCCTTGCCGTCGTTGAGCGAGTCGCCCGGGTACTGCTCCTGGGGCGCCAGCTTCTCCGCGTACAGCGTGCGCCAGAACGCCGCGACCTGCCGGCCCGCCGCCGAGTCGAACTGCGGCCTGCCGTTCTCGATCAGCTGCCTGCCGCCGCTCTGCGCGGCGAACGCCGGGTAGAAGTCGTACCAGGGCTGGAAGAAGTCACTGCTCGGCGAGGGCCATATCGCCGCCTTCGCGGCGCCGCTGCGCACGAGCTTCCGGGAGGTGTCGAGGAAGTCCTTGTACGTGGCGAGCTTCGGGTGCTCGGGATCCAGACCGGCCTTCGCGAACAGCTTCTTGTTGTAGAGGATCATGACCGGGTTGCTCTTCCACGGCAGCTGGTAGAAACCGCCGTCGGTCGAGCGGTACTGGTCGGTGAGGGCGCCGCCGCGCTCGGAGATGTACGTCTCGCCGTCCGGGAAGTCGCTCAGGGAGACGAGGCCGTTCTGCTTCTGGAAGGTCGGCACGGCCGCCGGCGAGGTGTTGAAGGCGAGACAGGCCGTCGTCCCCGCGATGATCGAGGCGCTGATGGCCTCCTCGGAGGTCTTGCCCGCCGGGATCTGCTGCGCGGTGACGTGCTGGCCGGGATGGTCCTTGTTCCAGGCGGCGACCATCGCCCTGCCCCACTGCACCTCCTGCGCGTTGTTGGAAAGCCAGACCGTGATCGGGCCGCGCGCCTCGGCGGCGGCGGCCGGATCGGGAGCCGACCGGCCGCAGGCCGTCGCCGTGCCCGCGAGAGCGAGCACGAGCAGCGCGTACGCCGTTCTCCTCAGCATGATTGATCTCCGAACTGTTCACGCGCGGCCTCGTCGCCGCACGGAATTCCCGGTCGGCGCGAGCACGACCGGTCGATGGCCCCCGTTACGTCACCGGCGGGGCGCGGGCCCCATCGACGCGCGGGGCACGAACTGCGCCGGAGGCAGCCGCACATGGTCGGCGGCTCCCTCGGCGACGACCGCGTCTAGTGCGCGCGCCGCCGCCTCGCCCCAGCCCCGGGCATCCGCACGCGCGGAGGCGAGCGGCGGGAAGCTGTACCGCGTCAGGGGCGCGTCGTCGTAGCCGACCAGCGACAACTGGCCGGGAACGCGGACACCCAGCTCCTGGGCGACCGAGAGCCCCGCCATGGCGGCGAGGTCGTTGCCGTAGACGATCGCGGTCGGCGGCTCGGCCGAGGCCAGCAGCCGCCTGGTCGCCTGCGCACCGCCCTCGGGCGTGAACCCGCCGGGCAGTACGGGCCCTTCGGGCAGGCCGAGCGCGCGCAGGGTCTGCTCCCACGCGGTCCGGCGCCGGTGGGCGTGCAGCAGCTCCTGCGGCCCCTCTACGTGGGCGATGCGCCGGTGACCCAGCTCCGCGAGATGCCGGACGGCGGCCGTGTAGGCCGGCTCGTCGTCCAGGCTCACCGCGGTCAGGCCGTCGCCCCACTCGGGCTGACCGACCACCACGGCCGGAAGACCGAGCTCCCGCAGCAGCGCGGGACGCGGATCGTCGCGGCGCAGGTCGGTGAGGAAGACCCCGTCCACCTGCTGCTCCGAGGCGAGCCGCCGGTAGACGCCCTGCTCCTGGTCCGGCGCGGTCACATGGATCATGAGCCCGTCACCGCGCTGCCCGATCACGGCCTCGACACCGGCGATGAACGCCGGGAAGAAGGGATCGGCGCCGACCTGCTCCGCGTCGCGGGCCAGGACGAGCCCGAAGGCGCCGGCCTTGCCGAGCGAGAGGGCCCGCGCCTGACGGCTGGGGGTCCAGCCGAGCTCCCGGCTCACCGCGAGGATCCGCAGCTTCGTCTCCTCGGCGACACCGGGCCGGTCGTTCAGCGCGAAGGAGACCGTGGCGCGTGAGACACCGGCACGCCGGGCGACATCCGCGATGGTGGGCTTGCGTGCCATGTGCCTGGACTTCCTTGCCGGTGGGCCGAGGACGACGGGTCTTCAAACCGGTTTGACTGCTCGAACGAGGACAACCAAACCGGTTTGGAAAGAGGCCGTCAAGAGGCAGGAACGTGTGATGCGCGTCACCGGTCCCTGGTCAGGACAGCGCGGCGAGCCCTTCGCGGGTCCCCTCGATGTGCTGGGTCATGTTGTGCCGGAGCGCCAGCTCCAGACACTGTTCCCAGCGGGCGCGGGCCGCCTCGCGGTCCCCGAAGTGGAGGTGGGTGCGGGCCATGGAGGCCAGGCAGTCCGCCGTGCCGCCCGGGTCGCGCATCTCCCGTCGGATGGACAGGGCCTCCGTCTGCGCCGTCAACGCGGCCTCCCTGTCGCCCAGTTTCCGCAAAGAGTCCCCGAGGTTGGTGAGCGAGGTGGCGAGGAAGACCCCGTGGCGCTGCTCGCGCAGCATGCGGATGACCTTCCGGTGGTACGTCGCGGCGAGCGCGTGGTCCCCCAGCAGGTCATGGGCTTCCGCGATCCGGTTCAGGGCCAGCGCCTCGCTGCGGTCACTGGCCGAGCGGCGGTACAGCTCGTAGGACCGTTCGGCGAGCACCAGCGCCTGCGCGCCGTCCCCGGACTGGGTGTGCACCGCCGCCATGTTGCCGAGGATGGAGGCCTGGGCCAAGGCGTCGCCCGCCTCCGTGAAGAAGCCCAGGGCCGCCCGCAGATGCTTTAGGCACTCCGCGTTGCGCGAGGCCATCCCGTGGGCGACGGCGATCCTGCGATGCAGCCACGCCCGGCCGAGCACGTCCTCGTGGGCCACCGCGATCTCCATGGCCTGGCGCAGGCACGCGTCCCACTCACCGGTCCACCAGTGGGTGGTGGCGTAGCCGAACAGCCCGGTGGCCAGACGCCAGGCGATGTCGGAGCGCCCGATCCGCCCGGCCCGGCCGATCGCCTCCCGGATCGTGGGCAGTTCGTTCCTCGTCCACTCGATGGCCTGGGCGTCCTCCGTGAAACGCGGCAGGTCCGGGCTCGCGGGCCCGTCGAGCGGTGGCGGCGACTGCGTCTCGTGGCTGGCCAGGGCGCTGGCCGCGACCACGGCGCGGGCGTACCAGGTGAGCATCCGGACGACCGCGGCCTCCCGCTCCGGCGCGGGCTCCTCCTCCGCCGCGCGCTCGGCCGCGTACTCGCCCAGGAGATCGTGGAGCGCGTACCGGCCCGGCTCCGGGCTGTGCACGAGGTTCGCGTCCACCAGCAGCTCCAGGGCGGCCGCCGCGTCGCCCTCCGTCACCCCCAGCAGCGCCGCGGCCGACCCGACGCTGAACGTGTGCGGCTTCCACACCCCGAGCAGCCGGAACGTTCGCGCCGCCGCCTGCTCCGGCGCGTTGCCGCTGTCGCGTATCGCGAGGTAGCTCATGTCGAAGGTGTCCTGTACGGCGACCGCGCCCATCGCCAGGGCCCGCAGCCGGCCGGGGTTCGGGGCGAGCCGCTCCGCCAGCAGCTCCAGCGGCCAGGACGGGCGGGAGGCCAGCCGGCCGCCGACGATCCGCAGAGCCAGCGGAAGACCTCCGCACGCCGCCAGGATGCCGGCCAGCGCCGCCGGTTCGCGCTCGATCCGGGCGGCGCCGCACAACCGGGACAACAGGGCCAACTGCTCGTCGGAGCGCAGGGGGTGAAGGGGCATCAGCTCCACGCCGGGCAGCTCGGCCAGCAGGTGGCGGCTGGTGACGAGGACCGCGCTCGGGCCGTGGGGCGGCAGCAGCGGGACGATCTGCGCCGCGTCCCGGGCGTTGTCCAGGACCAGCAGCACACGACGGCCGGCCACCGCCGACCGGAACAGGGTCGCCCGGTCGTCCGTGTCGTCCGGCAGCGCGGCCGGCCGCGCCCCGAGGTCGTCCAGGAACCGGGCGAGCAGATCATGGGCGCTGCGCGGTCCGCCGCTGCTGAACCCGCGCAGGTCCGCGTAGAGGGTGCCGTCGGGGAACTCCTCCCGCACCAGGCGCGCGGCCTGCACGGCGAGAGCGGTCTTGCCGATGCCGCCCATCCCCGAGACGACGACCGGCCGCAGGGGATCGGGTGCGTCCCCGTCCCCGGCTTCCCGGGCCGGCCCGGCCGCCGCCCGGCGCAGGAGCGCCACCAGAGCGGCCGCCTCTGTGTCCCTGCCGGTGAACTCCGGTACGGACGACGGGATCTGGTACGGGGCCCGTGGCGCGACGGCGACGTCACCGACAGCCGGTGCCGGGGTGCTGGGAGGCGGGGGGGGGGAGTCCTCCCCGTTGAGCAGTTCCTCGTACGTCCGGCGGACGGTGGCGCCGGGTTCCGTCCCCAGCTCCTCCACGAGTTCCCGGCGCAGGGTGTGGAAGACCTCGAACGCCTCGGCCTGGCGCCCGGTCCGGTGCAGGGCGACCATGAGCTGGCGGTGCAGTTCCTCGCGCAACGGGTTCTCCGCGGCCAGGACGCCGAGTTCATCGAGGATCTCGCGGTGGTGCCCGAGGCGGAGGCCGGCGTCGAAGGCCCACTCGCGGACCTGGAGGCGCAGCTGATCGAGCTGGTGGACGCGCAGCGACGGCGCCCGCTGGTCGCGGAACCCGGGCAGGTCGGACAGCGGCGCGCCGCGCCACAGAGCCAGTGCCGCCGCGCTCTCCTCGCGGACCGTGGGCCAGTCGCCCGCCTGATGGGCGAGGCCCGCGGCACGCGCCCGTGCCTCGAACACCTCGATGTCCAGGTCCCCTTCGGCCACGAGCAGCTGGTAGCCGGGCGGTACGGTCCGCAGGCGGTCGTCGCCGGCCGGGGAGAGGATGCGGCGCAGCCGGGTCGTGTGGTTGGCGAAGGAGGCCCCGGCGCTGGAGGGGAGGTGCTCGCCCCACATGGCGTCCATGAGGGTGTCCTTGGACACCACCCGGTTCGGCGCGAGCAGCAGGGCGGCCAGCAGCACCCGGACCTTGAGTCCGGTGACCGGCCGCAGCGCCACCCCGTCGTCGACCACCAGCGGCCCGAGCAGTCCGAACCTCAGCACCACGTCCCCCACCAGCGTCAACGGTCGGCATCCGTATGGACGAGGGACCGGCTGGGGAACATGGTAAGCCGTGCGGAGACGTGAAAACGGCACGCCGGGGGCGGGTGCGGGCACACCCCCGTGTTGCCCGCACCCGCCGCGCGATCGTCAGCGCGGGGACGGCGGATGCGCGAAGCAGCCGGGGTCCCGTTCCTGGTGTCGATCACTGTGCCGGGGCCCGCCAACGGCACGCCAACGCGCCACCAACGGCCGGTGCCCGGCCGCGGTGGGCTCAGCCGCTCAGCCGCTCAGCCGCTCAGCCGCTCGGCCGGGAGGGCGCCGGAGCGTGACGCGTCGGACTGCGCGGGAATCCGGGCCCGTGCCCGTGCGAGCAGACCCGCCGGATCGGGTTCCGCCTGGAGGGATGCGAGGACCATGCCCCACCACTGCTCCAGCCGTTCGGTCCAGCCCCACTTGCCGGGCATCTCGTCGGTGAGGGTGCAGTGCCCGAAGAACCCGCATACGAGCGCCACGGCGGCCGCCGACGGCTCGACCCCCTCGGCGAGTTCGCCCCGCGTCCGGGCCTGGGCGAGGAGCCGGGCACAGGCGAGTGCCCAGGCGTTGAACGGTGTCGGCACGGGAGCCTCGATGGCGCGGCGCTCCGCCCACAGCCGTGCGCCCGCCCGCGCCAGGACGTCCTCGCTGAGGGACTGGGCGACGCGGAAGCTGAGGACGACCAGCTTCTCCAGCGGTGGGACACCGGGCGCGGCGTACGCGGCGGCGAGCTGCGGCCAGGTGGCGAACTGCGCGCGGACGACGGCCAGCGCGAGCTTCTCCTTGCTGGAGTAATGGAAATAGATGGCCCCGCTCGTCTTTCCCGAGTGGTCGCTTATGTCATTGACACTCGTTCCCGCATATCCCCGTTCGACGAATAGATGTGCCGCCGATTCCAGCAGCACTTTGCGGGTTGCGCGCGCTCTGTCCTGCACTTGTTCCACCTTCGCTCATACGTGCTGGCGCCGCGACGTGAAAGTCCATTCCGCCCCCTCGATGGAGGGTGCAGTCGCATCGCGCGAAGATCTTATTATTCATCGTCCGGCCGTGTGTGTGGGTGGCTCCGCCCAATCCGTCGTCAGGTCGGAAGAATCGTTTCGGGGAGTACGCGGACCATGGCCCCGTCCGCGACCGGAACCCCCTCCGATTTCGCCGCCCACCAGGGCTTTTGGCGCATCCACCGGTGCGGTGCCACCGTCCCGGCCGGGGTGCCCCGCGAACTCCTTCGACGCATCGCGGGGATTTTCAGTGCACTCGAATTGGTGATTGCGAAATGCGAAGCCGCCAAATTAACGTAACGACCATGATGTTTCGGACGGGCTGATCCTGAGGGTCCAAGTCCGCCGCGGTGCACTCAGCGGTGCCGGTCGGGCCGCAGCAGCCGCGAGACGACGTCCGCGTCCGATACCTCCCTTCCACAGGTGTGCCTCCCGGCACGCGTCTGCGCCCTTCTGCCGAACCGGTCGGCGCAGCCTTCGAGAACGGCGGTTACATGACAGCTCATCGAATCCTCTCCTGGTCCCCGTCCGCCATCGTCTTCGACTGCGACGGCACGCTGATGGACACGGAAAGGCACTGGCAGGACGCCCGCACCATCACCTTCCGGCTGTTCGGGCTCACCCCTCCCGCAGGGTTCGCCGACCGGGCGAAGGGCGTCCACTACACGGAATGCGGCGCCCTCATGGCCCAGGAGACCGGTAAACCGGAACTCGTGGACGAATTGGCCGGCACGCTGCTGAGCACCTTCACCGCGCTGGTCGAGGAGGACCCGGTGACGATGCCGGGCGCCGCCGCGCTGGTCCGGCTGGCCGCCCGCCACCGTCCGCTCGCGGTGGCGAGCAACTGCCCCCGGGTCACGGTGGAGTCGTGCCTCGACCGCGCCGGACTCCTCAGCTGCTTCGAGCACATCGTGGTCGCGGACGTGGAGGTGCGGCCGAAACCGGAGCCGGACGTCTACAGAGTCGCCGCCCGCCTCTGCGGCGTACCGCCCGAGGAGGCCCTTGCCGTGGAGGACTCGCTGACCGGGATGGAGTCGGCCCGCCGGGCGGGCCTCCGCGTCATCGGCCTCGGAACACGCCCGCCGGGCCCGGAGGCGGAGCAGGCCGACCTGTGGGTCGAGAGCCTCGCCGACCCGGACCTGCTCAGCTGGGCCCGTAGCCGCCTCGGTGCGTAACGGGTGTCCCGGACCCATGCTCAGTCGCCGGCGAGGTGGGGTGCCAGCGACCGCACCGTGCCGAGGGCGGAGGCGAAGAACAGTGCTATGCCCACGGCACCCGGGTCCGGCACTCCGGTCGCGCGCTCGCCCAGGTAGCTGGCGCGCCCCATGCGCGCCGCCTGCGAGGCCGTCTCGCGCACACCCCGCCACGCCTCCTCCGCAGCCGCGGCCAGGGCGTCGGCGGGCGGTGCCTGCCCGGCCGCCCGCAGCGCTTCGGCGGCCGGTGCCAGCGCGTCGACGAGTGTCTTGTCGCCGGGCGAGGCGTCGCCCACCCGCCGGATGGCCGCCAAGCCCTCGGCGGCACCTTCGGCGAGCGCCTTCGTCGTCAGCTCCGGCCCCGGGCCGGCGGCCCGGCCGAGCGCCTGGAACAGCAGGCCGAACAGCGGGCCGCTGGTTCCGCCGACCTCGTCGAGGAAGGCCGTGGCCATGGCGCCGAGATACTGCGCCGGGCCCGCCGACGCCTCCAACCGGTCGAGCAGCGGACCGGCGGCCCGGACGCCGGCGGCGAGATTGGCACCGAAGTCCCCGTCCCCCGCCTGCTGGTCGAGCGCGGTCAGCTCGGCCTCGGTGGCGTCGACCGACTCCGCGAAGTGCCCCGCCCAGTCGCGGGTCCGTGTGCCGTCGAGTGCGTTGCTCATGGGCTCTCCTCGTACGTCCGTCGCGCGGCGCGGACCGGTCACCACCGCAGTGCCGCGGTGTGCACCGGTGCGTCGTAGAGATCCAGGGCGGCCCGGTCGGCGGCCATGAGGGTGAGCGAGAACCCCCGCATGTCCAGCGCCGTGACGTAGTCACCGACCAGTTGCCGCGCGAGCCTTACTCCCCGGGCGTCGAGCACCCGTCCCAGCTCGCCGAAGACGCCGTACAACTCCAGCGGGGTGACCGAACCGAGCCCGTTGACGAGGGCCACGACGGGCCCCTCGGGACCGGGCCGCACCGCGTCCAGCAGAGCCTCCGTCATCCCCTGAACCAGCTCACCCACGGCTCCCTGCGCCCGGGTGCGGGCGGCGCGCTCGCCATGGATGCCGACGCCGTACTCCAGCTCGCCGGGCGGCAGGACGAACGCGGGCTCACCGGTGGCCGGTGCGTGGTGGGCGGCGGAGGCGACGGCGAGCGTACGGCACCGGCCCGCCAGGCCCGTGCCCAGCTTCACCAGCTGGTCGAGCCCTATGCCGGTGTCCGCGGCGGCGCCCAGCACCTTCTCCAGCAGCACCGTGGCACCCGTACCGCGCCGGCCGGCGGCGATGTCCTGCGAATCGGTCGCGAGATCGTCGTCGACGAGGACCCGCCCACAGGCGATCCCCGCGTCGGCGAGGCGCTCGGCCGCGATGCCGAAGTTGATCCGGTCGCCCGTGTAGTTCTTGACGATGTGCAGCACGCCCTCGGGCCGCGCCACCGCGCGCGACGCCCGGAAGATCTGCCGGTTGTGCGGCGAGGCGAAGACCCTTCCGGGACACGCGGCATCCAGCATGCCCGCGCCGACGTACCCGGCATGCAGCGGCTCGTGCCCGGACCCGCCCCCCGACAGCAGCCCCACCCGCCGCGCGGGAGCGGTGTGCCGGGCGGTGACGTATCCGTCCGCCGGTTCGTACCGCACCAGATCCGCGTGCGCACGGGCGAAACCGGACAGTGCGGCGGTGACGAGCTCCCCGGCGCCGTTCTCGAAGTACCTGGCCATAAGCCGCACCCATCCCGTCCCTGGCGGTGGGCCGTACGAGCCGACCCGGACGATACCCCCATGGTGCAGGTAACGGTCCGCATGCGGCAACTCGCACAGGGTGCGTCCGCCGCTGAGATACGAGGAGAGGGCGAAGCCTGCCGCAGCGAGATGACCTTCTCAGTTCTCGCCGATGCGACGCAGCGAGCGGTCGAGGACGGTCACCAGCAGGAACAGGACACTGGCGGCGAGCATGAACCAGGCCAGATGGTGCAGCCCGCCGGTGTCGGCGCGTTGGCCGAAGAAGGCGCCGTTGGCGGCCGACGCGGTGATCGCGCCGAGGTAGCCGAAGGTGCGCAGCAGCCCGGCGGAGGAGCCGATGCGGTCGCTGCCGGCCTGGTGGTAGACGGCGTTCTGGAGGGCGAGGCCGTTCAGACCCTGCGGGACGCCGAGGACGGCCATCACGGCCGGCAGCATCCACACCGGGCTGCCGGTGCTCAGCAGGAGCAGCAGGGCGCAGGCCGCGATCTGCCCCACGGCGCCCACCACGAGCTTCCCCCGCACCGCCTGCCGCCGTCCCGTGAGCGTGGAGACGACGATCGCCGTGGCGAACAGGGGCAGTTGGACCAGCCCGGCCTGGGAGGCGGACAGCCCGCGGCCCTGCTCGGTCCACTGGGTGAACCCGTACAGGAAGGCGTAGGTGACGACGTAACAGAGCAGTGCGCGGGTGTAGGTGGCGACGAGCGGCAGGTTCCCGCCGAGCACGCGTACGTCGATGAACGGCTCCGCCGTACGCAGCTCGCGCCACAGGAAACCGGCACCGGCCGCGAGGGTGAGCACCAGCAGATACCAGGCGCCGCTGCCGATGTCCATCAGGAAGAGCAGCAGGCACAGCAGCGCCACGGCGAACAGACTCATCCCCGGCAGGTCGAGGCTCCGCAGCGGATGGCGGCCGTCCGTGCGGCCCGTCCCCGGCAGCGCCGGGATGCGGCGCGCCCCCAGGTACAGGCCGAGGAGCGACAGCGGGATGTTCACGGCCAGCGTGGCGCGCCAGCCGCCGACACCGACGAGCAGTCCGCCGAGGGCAGGGCCGACGACGGCGATGGTCTGGGTGGTGACGGCGAGCGCGGTCAGCACCGCGGCCGGGCTCTCCTCCCCGGTGCGCCGCGCCTCGCTGCGGATGAGGTACATCGCGGCCGGGTAGCCGGCGCAGGTGCCGAAGCCGAGCAGGACCCGAGCGGCGATGAGCACACCCAGGCCGGGCGCCAGCATGCCGACGACTCCGGCGGCCCCGGTCAGCGCGGCCCCGGTCAGGAACAGCCGCCGGGGCCCGAACAGGTCGATCAGCCGGCCCATCACCGGCTGGCCTATCGCGGTGGCCAGGTAAAGCGCGGAGATCAGCCAGGCGGTCCGGGAAGGCGGTGCGCCGAAGGCGGCCCCGATGGGGACCAGGGAGACGGAGATGATGGAGGAGTTGACCGGGTTGAGCGCCGCCCCCGTCATCATCGGGGCGAGGAGCCGCCGGTCGAAACCGTTCGCCAGTCCCTTGTCCCGCCCGGGGCGCCACCGTCGGACCGCGCGTGTCAGGGCCGTACTCACGAGTTGACGATCCGCTCCAGCACGGCGGTCGCGGCGAGCAGGGTCCGGCGCTCCTCCTCCGTGCACCGCTCCTCCAGGGTCCGGGCGAGCCAGTCCTCACCGGCGCGCCGGCGGTCCTCCAGGAACGCGTGGCCGCTCTCGGTCACGTGGACCAGCTGGCGGCGGCCGTCCTCGGGGTCGCGGCGGCGGGCGGCCAGGCCGCGCTCGACGAGAGCGCCGACGGTGCTCGCCACGGACTGGTGCCGGACGCCCTCGGCGGCGGCCAGGTCGACGACCGACGCCTCGCCGTCCTTGTCGAGGCGACTGAGGACGGAGGTCTGGGAGGGCGTGAGCTCGGCACGGTCGTACGTCTCGCGCAGACGCCGCCGCAGCCGGCTGTACACCACGCGGACCTCGTGCGCCGCGTGCGCGGCCGTCTCGGAGACGGCCTGTTCGTTCTCGGGCATACGTACAGCCTAAAGTGCGCAGCTTGGGCTGCGCAATTAGGTCTGCGGGTCACGGATGCGTGCTCACCACTGGACGCGCCGGCTCCCGGCGCTCGGCGTGCCGCCACCGGTGAGAGGGTCACGGCCGGCGCGGACACGGTCGCCCCGGCACGGTCCCAGGACGTCTGACCGGCCTCCGGATTCAGCCGTTCCCGCCGCTCTCGCCGGGCGGCCCGTCGAGGACGGTGGGGACGTACTCCAGCAGCTGGAGCCGGCCGTCGAAGACGCGGCTCTCGACGAGATCGAGGCGTACGTCGGGATACGCGTCGAAGATTCTCTCGCGACCGGTGGCGCCGGTGATCACGGGAAAGAGCACGACCCGGAAGCGGTCCACGAGACCGGCCTTCAGCAGCGACCTGCACAGAGTGAGGCTGCCGAGGGTACGCAGGGGCCGCGTCCCGCTCTTCTTCATCTCCCGCACGGCCTCGACGGCATCACCCCGGACGAGCTCGGTGGCCCGCCAGGTCAGGGGCGCTTCGAGGGTGGACGAGAAGACGACCTTGGGCATGGCGTTCAGCTCGGCGAATCCGGGGTCGTCGGCCATCTGGTCGGCGAACCCGGACATCAGCCGGTAGGTCGTGGCGCCCATCAGGCTGACGTGCTGCTTCTCGCTCTCGCTGTTGATCCAGGCGAGGTATTCGGGCCCCTCCATGCCCCAGAACCCGGGCCAGCCCTCCGCGGACGCGTATCCGTCGAGCGAGATGATGAAGTCCACCGTGAGGCTTGTCATCGCACTGTCCCTTCACGATCGGCGTGTGTCCCAGTGGTGACCTCCGCCGGCGCGCAAACTCATCGCCGGCCGGATGCCCATGCTCCACGGCCGGTCCGCTGATCGGGCGCTGCGACACTCGTCTGCCAGGTGTCGTCCGCCAGGGCGAACAGCAAGCGTCTGCGCGACAGGTCGATGTGCAGGACGACGATGACGAGGTCGGCACCGACCTCGAAGTCCTCCGGCCGGCCGGCCGAACGGAGCCCGGGGACCTCGGCGAGATCGAGATGCTCCCTGAAGGGAACCAACCCCTCGATCCCGTCCCCGACATCGACGAATACGCCGATGGGACACACCTTCGTCACCGTCCCGCGCAGTACGTGGCCCGCTTCGGTGCGGTAGGCGAATGCCCTCAGCGGATCGGGTTGCAGGGCGCACAGGGACAGCCTGGCCTCCGCGTTGTGGGTGTCGAAACCGAGGAACTCGCACGTGACACGCTGTCCCACCCGGACGACGTCCTCGGGCCGGTCGAGGCGCCGCCACGACAGTTCGGGCACGGTGAGGAATCCGACGCCGGGAAAAACGGGATGCCCCGGCCCCTCGTCCAGCGCGACGAAGACCCCGAACCTCTCAATCGCCGTGACGGTGCCCGTGAGTATCTCGCCGCTGTGCAGTGATTCCAGAAACGTCCAGAGCTCGGGGCTCTCGGCCTGCCAGTCCATGTGGATCACCCTGGCACGGTGCCGCGCCGATGCGCCATGTCCCGCGACCGCCGATGTCAGTGCCCGTTCGTACGATCACGCCATGTCCGATGCCTTTACGGTCCTGTGGACCCAAGACGTGTGCCGTGCGCTGCGCAAGGCGGGCCGGACGGGCGAACGCCCGCCGGTCGCCTTCAGCGGTGTGCACTCCTCGTTGCCCAGGTGGGCGGGCGCGAACACCGGGGACACGGTGTACGCGCTGCACGTCAACCAGCGCCAGGTGTACGTGGTGAGCCAACTGCGCGTGGCCGACAGGGAACGGGGCGCGTGCTGCGGCACGCCTCCCGCCACGTGGGAGGACCCCGCCCATCCGGGTCACGACGACTGGTCCATGCTCGGCTCCGACGGCTGCGGCGCCGAGCCGGTGCATGTGGCCGCGACACCCGTACGCTTCGACGTACCGGTCCCCGGCGACCTGCTCGCCCAACTGACCTGGCAGAACCGCCGGGGCCGGACACGCGTGCTGAAGTACGTGGTGGACGGCCGCCTGGAGAACTCGATCAGCCTGCAGGGGTTCTACCGGCTGACGCCGGAGTCGGCTGCCGCGCTGCACGGAGTCGTGGCCGGAGAGCAGGGGCGAGGGCGGGCCGACGACGTCATACCGGGAGCCGGCCCGGGGATGGGACCTCCGTAGCGCCGCCGGTTCCACGGGCGCCCTACTGTGGGCACCGCGGCCCACAGCCGGTGGGGCGCACGCTGTCAACGGGGAAGGTTTTGTGCCCATGGAGTACTTCTGCTACCACCGAGACCGGCCGGGCTGCCGCGCCCTGCGCGAAGAACTGATCGAGGAGCACTGGTCCTACATGGACCGGTACGTGAAGGAACTCATCGCCCGGGGGCCGACCCTCGCCGCCGACGGTGAGACGCCCACCGGAAGCGTGCACATCGTCGACCTTCCCGATGCGGCCACCGCCCGTGCGTTCGCCTTCGACGAGCCCAACTACCAGGCAGGTGCGTATCGGGACGTGCTGATACGCCGGTGGCGCAACGTGCTGGGCCGCACCATGTGGGAATACCCGGGAGACCCGGAGACCGGCAGTCGCTACCTCGTGCTCGGCCTCGGTGAAGGCCCCGCCGTCGACCTCGAACTGCCATCCGCTCAGGACGAGTTGATCGCGTACGGGCCGCTGCTGGCCGACGACGGCGAGACCTGGCTCGGCACAGCCGTCCTGCTCGGGGCCGCGAGCCGGGAGGAGGCACGTGCCGTCCTCACGGCGGACCGGTACGCGGACGTGGAGGTCCACAACTGGGACTTCGGCGGCCGCGGATGAACCGGCGTTCGCCCGGCCGTGTACGTGGCCGGGCGAACGCCCTTCCCGCGAAAGCGGGTTCCGCCCGCTGGGCGCCCGGCACCGGGCCCGGGACCGACGGGCCCGGCGCCGGGGCGCGCGTCAGGCGGGTTCCTCGACGGGGTGTTCCTCCACCGAGCGGGAATCGGTGAGGCTCAGCGCACCGCCGGCCGCGATGAGCCCGACGACGACGGCGAGCAGCGCGTAGGTGATCCGCTCACCGTGGAAGAACGAGGACACAAGGTCGCTGCTCCACACACCGGCGGGGAGCTGCGTGGTGACCAGCGCGGCGATCAGCGTGCCGACCACGGCGGTGCCGACGCTGGTGCCGACCTCCTGGGCGGTGTCGTTCAGGGCGGCGGCGATCGAGGTGCGGTTGCTCGGCATGGCGTCGACGAGGGCGACCGCGCAGATCGTCATCACGGTACGCAGGCCCACGGTCATGAGCACCATGCACAGCGCGATGACCGCGTAACCGTGCGCGACGCCCCAGGAGAGGCCGGCGAGCGACCCCGCCAGACAGGCCGCGCCCACCAGGCAGGCGATGCGGTGGCCGAACCGGCGGGCCAGCCACTCGGACAGCGGCGTGGCCATCAGCATCGTCACGATGATCGGCAGGTTGGCCAGGCCGGCCCGTACCGGGCTCCACCCGTACGCGTACTGGAAGTGCAGGATCAGGCCGAACATCACGCTGGCCATCGCGATGGACGTCCCGATCTGCGCGATGGCCGCGCCCCGGACGGTGCCGTTGGAGAAGAGGCGCAGGTCCAGCATGGGTGCCGCGCTGCGCCGCTCGTGCCGGACGAACGCGAACCCGGCCGCGAGGGCGCCCACGACCGACGCCAGGGTGATCCCGGAGAGCCAGCCGTGCTCGACGCCGCTGGTCAGCGAGTAGCAGGCGAGGCCGATGGCGGCGACGCTCAGGGCGGCCCCCGGCACGTCGAGCCGGTCCTTGGTCAGGTCCTCCGGCCGGTCGGCGGGTACGCCGAGCCGGACGCCGATGCACGCGATCAACGCGATCGGGGCGTTGACGATCAGCAGCCACTCCCACCGCACGTGCGCCAGCGCCGTGCCGCCGAGCAGGGGCCCGAGGACGAAGCCGGACATGCCGACGATGATCATGACGGTCATCGCGCGCATGCGCAGGGCCTTGTCGTCGAACAGGCGGAAGACCAGTGAGTTCGTGATCGGGGCCATGGCCGCGGCGGCGATGCCGAGTGCGGCCCGCAGGGCGATGAGCTCGCCCGCGGTGCTGACGAGGACGACGCAGAGGCTGAGGGCGCCGAACACGGCGAGCCCGATCAGGAGCACCCGTCGGCGCCCGAGCCGGTCCGCCATGGACCCGGCGGTGAGCAGAAGGCCACCGAACGTCAGCGAGTAGGCACCGGTGACCCACTGCAGCGCGGTCGTCCCGCTGCCGAGGTCGCGGCCGATGGTGGGCAGAGCGATCGACAACAGCGTGTTGTCGACCATCTCGACGAAGAAGGCCAGGCACAGGGCGGCCAGGGGTATCCAGGCGGCTCGCAGGGAGGGATAGGCGCGAGGCCCGGTTCGGGGCGGGGCGGTAGTCATGGCGCGGTCCTTTCGATCGAACATCGTTCGGCTATCGAACGCCGTACGATGCGCTACGATAGAACAGCGTTCGATGAGATGCAAAGAGCGAGAGGAAGAGGCCATGGCACAGCAGCGGCGCCGCACCGACGGAGGACGCCGCCGGGCTTCGCACTCGATGGAGTCGGTGCTCACCGAGGCGGTGGCCCTGCTCGACGAGGCGGGCGCGTCCGCGCTGACGTTCCGCGCGCTCGCGCAGCGCCTGGGCGGCGGCGTCGCCAGCATCTACTGGTACGTCGCGAGCAAGGACGAGCTGCTGGACCGCGCCACCGACCATGTGATGGGCACGGTGCTCGCCGACATCGAGAAGTTCCCGTGCGGCGACGACCCCATCGACGACCTCCGCGCGATGGCCGTCACGCTGTTCGACGCGGTCGTGGAGCGGCCCTGGCTCGGCGCGTACTTCATGCGCAACACCGACGTCCAGAGCAATTCGCTGCGTCTGTACGAGAAGCTCGGCCGGCAGACGCTGCGCCTGAAGCTCGACGCGCGCCAGCGGTTCCACGCCGTGTCCGCGATCGTCGGGGTCGTCGTCGGTTCCGCCGTCGACATGGGCCAGGAGCCGCCGGCGGAGATCCTCGACGGCGCTGTGGACCGGGACGAGTACCTCGGCCGCTTCGCCCGGACCTGGCGTGAGCTCGACCCGGAGGACTTCCCCTTCGTGCACGAGATCGTCGACGAGTTCGACGGCCACGACGACGTCGACCAGTTCCGCTCCGCACTGGATCTCACGCTGGCCGGGCTGCGGCTGCAGGCGGGGGCGTAAACCGCCCGGGGCGCGGTGCGGTCAGTGGCCCTTACGGCGCTGCGTGCGGTCAGTGGCCCTTACGGCGCTGCGCGTCGAACCGCCGCAGCACCCGGACCACGCGCCATACGCCGACGGCCGCTCCGAGCGCCGCGCCGCAGGTCAGCGTGGGGTGCCGGGCCGGTCCGGAGACGCCGAGGGCCACGACCAGGGCGAAGGCCGCGGCGAACACCGTCGCGGCCAGGACGGAGGCGGTGACGAGAGCGAAGACGATCTCCACCGTCATCGCATCCTTCTCCCACCGCGACTCCCGCCCCATGTCCATGCCGCAAGTCTGCCATCGCTGCCCCGGCTCGGGGCAGGGACCGGCGGCGGTTGCCTCGGCTCAGGGCCTTCGTGTCACGGCCTTCGTGACGAGCGCGGGGGTGCGGCTTCCTTGATGCTCTTGTGGACGCGCTCGATGGGGGTCAGGCCCGGTCGGCGTCGGTGGAAGCCGTGGGCTCCCAGGTGAAGCCGTCCGGGTCGGTGAAGGCGTGGCCGGTGCTGCCGAGAACGATGTGGTGGGCGCCGCTGTCGTCGTCGGCGACGCCGAGGTCCTTGGCCAGGGCGCGGCGCTTGTACAGGGCGAGCTTCACGGGGTCGGAGCCGCCGGGGGTGAACTCGGCGTACTTCCCGCCGAAGCTCTTGCCGACGGTGAGCCCCCGGTCGGCGTAGAACTGCTTGGTGGCCTTCACATCCTGGACGCCGATCAGCAGCACGACCTCGTCGATCTCGCGGGTCGCGGGGCCGGTGTCCTTCTTGGCCGAGGTGGCGATCTTCCAGATCGTCCCGTCCGGGGCCTGTACGACGCCGCCGTAACCCCACAGCGACTTGGCGGCCGGCTTCAGGACGGTGGCACCGGCCTCCACCGCGGCGGCGACGAAGCCGTCGACGGTGGCCGGTCCGGACACGGTCAGCGCGAGGGTGAAGGCGCGGAAGCCGGTGCCGGGCAGGTCCTCGGAGGCCCGCAGCCGGACGTACGTGTCCACGCCGAAGGCGCGGTAGAAGCGGCGCGCCGCCTCGATGTCGGCCACCTCGAGGGTGACGGAGGAGAGGGAGGCCGTGGTCTTGGTGTTCGTGGTGGTTTCCATGAACATCACGCTAGAGGCCGTCCCGGTGCCGGGGCTTCTTGATTCCTGACCGCTCTCGCCACCCGCTGAGCGACGCAGACCGGCATCCCCTCGATGCCGTCCGCCGCGAGGCCGCGGAACGCCTCGGGCGTCATGCCCACCAGCTCGGCGAAACGGGTGACGAAGATCCCCGGCGTCGCGCAGCCGACGGCGGAACAGACGGCGTCGACGCCGAGACCGCCGCGCAGCAGCAGCGTCGCGCGGTCCATGCGACGTGCCGTCAGATAGGCGTACGGGGACTGCCCGTAGGTGGCACGGAACGCCCGGCCCAGCAGCCCGGCGGGCAGGTTCGCCCCGCGTGCGAGCGCCACCACGTCCAGCGGCTTCGCGTACTCGCGGTCGATCCGGTCACGTATGCGGCGCAGCCGTTTCACATCGGTCGGGCGCTGCGGCTCGACGGGCGTACGCCCCCGCGCGGTACTGCGTGTGTGTGAGATGTCCATGCTGAGCAGGCTAGGTACGCCCCGGCGGGCCGTGCTTCTCGATTCCTGACGCACCCCGCCGTGCCCGTCGCCCTCGTCAGGCGGTCTGCCGTTTCCGGGAGGCGTAGGTGCGGGACTTGTTGCGGTTGCCGCACACCCTCATGGAGCACCAGCGGCGGCTGCGGTTCTTCGAGACGTCCCAGAACGCCCATGCGCAGGTGTGCTCCGCGCAGCGCTTGAGCCGGGTCGCGTCGCCGGTGGTGGTCAGTTCGTTCCAGGCGATCGCGAGGGAGGCCAGAGGCTCGCGTTCCGGGGCGAGACCCGGGGTGGGCCTCCTGGCCGAACTGGGCGGGATGCGCCTCGCGTTCGGGCTCTTCGCGGCGGCGACGGCATGCACTCCGGTGCTGTTCGTCAGGAACGTCCCCAGGTCCGTATCGCCGTCGCACCGGTGACCGTGACGCGCCTCGATGAGATCCTCCAGGGTCACCGTCCGCCGCCGCGCCAGCGGGTGCCCGGCGGGCCGTCACGGCAGCCGGACGACCGGTTCGCCCGACCAGGTCGCGCCCTCCTCCAGCGGGGCGGGAAGGGGAGTGATCCCGAGCAGGCCGGTGGTCGCCTCCGCGGCGATGCGCTGCCACCGGCGGGCGTCGCGGATCATGGTGTGGCCCCCGATGGGCATACGAAGGCCGTAGGCGCGGGCACCGGCGGACTGGGCGCGGGAGAGGTACGACCAGGTGTCCGAGGCCCGGGTGACGCGGTCGCTCTCGTCGTGGAGGGCGACGACGGCACGGCCGCGCAGATGGGTGGCCGGTTCGTGCGGCGGGCACCACGGGGCGAGGGCCACCACACCCCTGACCTGGGGGTCGGCGGCAGCCCGCAGCGCCGCCCGACCGCCCATGGAGTGGCCGACGAGCACGACGGGAACGGGGCCCGTGGCCTCGTACAGTTCGCTCAGCGCGCGACGGGTGTCCGCGACCGGATGGGCGTTCCCGCCGTTCCAGCCGCGGTGGCGGTAGCGGACGTGGCCCACGAAGACGTCCTCGTCGGCGAGGGCCCGCAGGACGGCCGTGGCGAAGGGCCGCATGCGCAGGGCGGGCAGATTGAGGACCGCGGGAGGTTCCAGCGACTCGGAGCGGCCTCCGTGCAGCAGAAGAACCGCGGCCCGCGCGCGCCGCATCGGGCGTTGGCCGCGGACGGGCCGGAGAGCGGCGTTCCCGTCGGTGCCGTTCGACTGGTCGGGGAGAGTCATTTCCTGTTCCCTACATGCGTCTCGCGTGGCGTCCCGGCGGCGCCGCCGGAGGACGACGTGGCTGCCCACCGCACGGGAACATGGTGCCCCGGAAGCCGCCGTCGAACCTCGACGCCCGCCTGTAGGCGGCGGCCAGGAGCGGGTGGGGCGCGCAGGCAAGTGCGAAGTGCCCGAAGCGGTGGGCGGCCGGCCCGGACGGTCGCCGATGTGCACGGGGCCGGGCGGCTGCTGATCGGTAGCGGTCGTGTCGCTGACGCTACGATCCGGAGCAAGGTCTGGATCAAGTCCGGGAGTGAACGGAATGACAGCCACCGACGCCACCGAGCAGGAGCTGAGCATCGGCGAGGTCGCCGGGCGAACCGGACTGAGCGTGCACGCCCTGCGCTTCTACGAGCGCGAAGACCTGCTCGTCGGGCCGGTCCGGCGCACGTCGGGCGGCCGGCGGCGCTACACCCCCTTCGACGTCGAATGGCTGCTGATCTGCGTCAAGCTCCGCGAATCCGGGATGCCCCTCGCCGACCTCCGGCACTTCGCCGAACTGGTGCGCCGCGGACCGGGCAACGAGGCGGAGCGCCTTCGCCTGCTCGACGGGCACCGACAGCGCGTCGAGGCGCAGATCCAGGCGCTGGAGGAGTGCCGGTCCGTCATCGCCTGGAAGGTCGGCGTCTATGAAGAGCACCTCGCCCGGGGCGCGGCCGGCGGGCTCTGGGACCCGACCCCCTGAGACAGACGCCGACCACGCCGGGCGTGCCGAGAGCCGCCCCGGAGACTCCCTTGACCTCAACTGGACTTGAGGTTTTACGGTGATCGCATTCCGTTGATGACGAGGAGGGGCACATGAGCGCGACGCTCAGGGAGTACTCGCAGAAGGAACTGGCCGCCCAGCCCATCGGGGCATGGGCGGGCATGGCGGGCAGGCTGGTGGTCGGAGCCCTTCGCGAGCAGCTGGCGGTGGAGGACCTCGCGCAGCCGCATTGGTGGACGCTCAACCACGTGGCCGGGGAACCGGGTACGTGGACCCGCGCGGCGCTGGCCGAGCGGCTGGCGAAATGGGACGACCTCGGTACCGACTTCGACAAGGTCTTCGACGACCTCGTGGACCGGGGCTGGCTGACGGAGGACAGGGGGCTCATGACGCTGACCGAGGCGGGGGAGGACGGGCGCGTCCGGGCCAGGGACCGCAATCTGCGCGTGCACCAGCAGGTGCACGAAGGCGTCGGCACGGCCGACTTCGTGACCACGATCAACGTGCTGCGCCGCATGGTCGCCAACCTCGGCGGCGACGGCAACCTGCCCGGCTGACAGGTCGTCACGGGCCTTCGACCGCACGGCACCGCGACATGCACGGCAGGTGGCCACCGCGCTTGCCGGGGCGAGTGGTGCCGGCCCGCGGCCGGCCGTCGGCGCGGTACGTCCGGGCCGGCGCCCCGCCAGGAACGCGGCGACGGCCGCCGGAACAGCCCACCACCGGTTCGTCACGGCTCAGAACGGCGGCCACCGCGGCAGCCGCCGTGAGCGTGCCCCGGGGCCGGCCACCCGCCATGACTCACCTGGTGACGGGCGGGCGACGGGTACCGGAGGAGGTGGTTCACCCGCATGGTCCGGGGGCCCGCACCTCAGGGCAGAGGGATACGGATGACCGGTTCGAAGGGGCGCTTGTTGTACCCGCTCCGGACGTTGCGGCACCCCTCCGCCTCGCACATGTGGAACTCATCGACCTTGCTGCGTCCGGCCTTGCCTTTCAGCCAGGTCTTCTCGTCGGCTGTGAGAGGGCGGTGCCTCTCGTCGGAATCGCAGGTATGGCAGTACATGATTCCAGGCTTCACATGACCTCCCGGGCCATTTCGAGCGGGCAGCCCACCGATTCTAGAGAAGGGGATTCAACAGAGGCGCCGCGAAATTCCGTTGAGTATTTCTTCGCCGTCCATGTCTCGGAATTCCTCGGAGCGGCTCATCCGGGTTCCGGATCGCAGGAGCGGTCCGACGTCGGCCATACGTAGGGCAGGTCGTCCGGTACGTGGGGGAAGCGGTCGCGGTAGTGCTCCGGGTCCTTGCGGACCAGCGCCGACTGGTGGCTCCGGTGGAAGTCCGCCGTACCCAGCCACTGCGGGAGATCTCCGTCCGCGCCGAGCCGGTCCTGGGACCGGACCGTTACGGCGGCCCGGTGGGCCCGGAAGTCCCGTACCAGGGTGTCCGCGCAGGTGTCGGCGCGCCCCTCGGCCGTCCAGACCGCGCAGATGTCCAGCCCGTACCGGACCAACGCCTCCTCGTACCCCGCCCACATACGGACCGCCGGATGCCGGCGCCACCCGTAACCCGGCACGGTCAGGCCGCGGAACACCTGCAGGGCCTCCACCCGCTGCTTGCCCAGTCGTTTGGGGTCCAGGACGCGGGCCGACTCCGTGAAATCCGGGAAGGGAAGGAATGTCTGCATGAAGCCTGTTTACGCGTGTGCGTCGCGTGCCGCTCTCCGCGCGGAGCGACATGTCCGCCACCAGGTCCGGGTCCCGGCAGCCGAACGGCCCCGTCGTCCGCGAAAGGCGACGCGGCGGCGAGGGGCGGGGCGATACTGACCGTGAAGGCTGTCTCCACGGGCGGGTCCGCAGGGGCCCGGCCGGCCGGCGGCCACCGACCTGTGCCGATGTTTCCGAGGAGGGCCGTTCATGACCACGGCGAAAGACCTGTTCATCATCGCCATGGACCCGGACCACTCCGTGGGGCAGGGCGACCTCTCGCTCGCCCTGGCGGGAGCCGAGCTGATCGATCTCGTCGGAGCGGGCGCGGTCGTCGTGGACGGCGACCGCATCGTGCCGGGCGAGTCCCCGGCACCGGACGACCGGCTCCTGCGCGAAGCAGCCGGCGGGCTCGTTCCGCAGGCACCCCACGAGCCGGTCGAGGACTGGCTCTGGCGACGCGGCCGGGACCTCGCGGCCACCTATCAGGCCGCGCTGGAGGAGGACGGCGAGCTGACGCGCGAGCGAACCGGCCGTCTTTCCCTCGGAGCGGAACGCGTGCAGCCGGCCGATACGCCCACGGGGAGGCGCGCCGCCGAGCGCTGGGCGGAGAAGGAGCCCGTCCTCGCCGCCCTGGCCTCGGCCGTCGGCGTCGACGGCGCGCAACTCGGCGACGAGCCCGGCTTCGAGGACGAGGCGGTGACAACCGTGATGGCCGCCGTCCACGACGCGGTGATGGAGCTGGAAGCCGTACGCCAGCGGCGCACGATCGAGAACGCCGCCTTCGCCAATGTCTGGCGCGGCCCCTGAGCCGCAGCGGGAGCGAACGGGGCTGACGAGGCCCCGGCAGCCCCGGACGTGCCGCGCACACGGGCACCGCACCGCCATAAGCGTGGGCCGACTGGGCCGATCGCGTGAGCGGGGGCCGGGCACCACGCCCACCGGGCAGGAATCAGCGGATTCTGGCTTCGGTTCGCGGCGGAAGTGGTGGTGGGCAGATGACCGGAAGCATGGCGGGACCGGCAGCGCCCGACCGCACCGCGCGACGCGTGCGCGGCGTCTCCCACGCGGGAGGGGCGGTGAGAACGGTCCCGGGGCCCACCGATCACGTCGTGGTCGTGGGCGCGGGGCTCTCCGGCCTCTCCTGCGCGCTCCACCTGCTCGGCGCAGGACGCCGGGTCACGGTCGTCGAGCGCGACGCCGGGCCGGGCGGCAGAGCCGGACGCCTGGACCTCGGCGGCTTCCGGCTGGACACCGGGCCGACCGTGCTGACCATGCCCCACCTGGCGGAGGAGGCCTTCGCCGCCGTGGGCGACAGCCTGCACGCGCGTGTGGAACTGATGGCCCTGGACCCCGCCTACCGGGCGAACTTCGCCGACGGGAGCACACTCGACGTCCACACCGACGGCGAGGCGATGGAAGAGGAGGTCCGGCGCTTCGCCGGACCGGCCCAGGCCGCGGGCTACCGCAGACTCCGCACATGGCTGGAGCGGCTCCACCGGGCGCAGATGCGGCGGTTCATCGACGCCAACTTCGACTCCCCCTTCCAGCTGCTCCACCCGGATCTGGCCCGGCTGGCGGCGCTCGGCGGCTTCGGACGCCTCGACCGCCGCATCGGCCGCTTCCTCTCCGACCCCCGGCTGCGCCGCGTCTTCACCTTCCAGGCCCTGTACGCCGGAGTCGCCCCCGCGCGGGCCCTCGCGGCGTACGCCGTGATCGCCTACATGGACACCGTGGCCGGCGTCTGGTTCCCCAAGGGCGGCATGTACGCGCTCCCTCGCGCGATGGCCGACGCCGCCCGCGACGCCGGTGCCGATCTGCGGTGGTCGGCCGAGGTGAACACCCTGGAACGGCCGGCCGGCCGGGTACGGGCCGTCCACCTGGCCACGGGGGAGCGGATCGCCTGCGACGCGGTGGTGCTCTCCTGCGAACTGCCCTCCGCCTACCGGCTCATGGGACGCTCACCGCGCCGCCCGGTCCGGCTGCGCCACGCGCCCTCGGCGGTGGTCCTCCACGCCGGCACCGACCGCACCTGGCCCGGCCTCGCCCACCACACACTGTCGTTCGGCACCGCGTGGGAACGGACCTTCGACGAGCTGACCCGCACCGGACGGCTGATGAGCGACCCGTCGCTGCTCATCACCCGCCCCACGGCGCACGATCCCGCCCTGGCGCCGCCCGGCAAGCACCTGCACTACGTACTGGCTCCCTGCCCGAACACCGAAGTGGGCCCCTCCACCACCGCCTGGCGGACCCTCGGACCGCGCTACCGCGACGACCTGGCGGCGACCCTGGAACGCCGTGGCCTGGAGGGCTTCCGGGACAGTGTCCAGGAGGAGTTGCTCGTGACACCGCTCGACTGGGCCGCCCAGGGGCATGCGGCGGGCAGCCCCTTCTCGGTCTCCCACACATTCGCCCAGACCGGTCCGTTCAGGCCCCGCAACCTCGTGAGCGGCCTGGACAACGTCGTACTGGCCGGGTGCGGCACCACTCCGGGCGTCGGGGTGCCGACCGTGCTCATCAGCGGAAAGCTCGCCGCGGCGCGCGTTGTGGGCAGCAGCCGCCGTACCCCGTCCACCGCGCCGGTCCGCCACGCCGCGCCCGCCGCTCTCGCGGAAGGTATCCATGACCCGTCGTGAACTCGACGCCGCAGGCATCACCGATCCCACGCTGCGCGCCGCCTACACGCACTGCCGCCGGCTCAACGCCCGGCACGGCAAGACCTACTTCCTGGCCGCCCGGCTGCTGCCGGTGGAGCGCCGTTCCGCGGTCCACGCGCTGTACGGCTTCGCCCGCTGGGCGGACGACATCGTCGACGACCTCGACCGCCGGCTGACGGGGCACGCGCGCGACCGGCTGCTGCGGCGCCTGGAGGCCGACCTGGCACACGGCCTGTGTGCGGGCGACGGCGACGAGCCCGTGGTGCGTGCCGTCGCCGACACGGCCGCCCGCTACGCCATCGACCACAGCCTGTTCGCCGACTTCCTGGTCTCCATGCGCAGCGACCTGAGCGTCACCGACTATCCCGCCTACTCCGACCTGCTGGCCTATATGCACGGCTCCGCCGCGGTCATCGGACTGCAGATACTGCCGGTGCTCGGCACGACCGGGCCCCGGGAGGAGGCGGCGCCGCACGCGGCGGCTCTCGGCGTGGCCTTCCAGCTCACCAACTTCCTCCGGGACGTGGGTGAGGACCTCGACCGGGGCCGGGTCTACCTCCCGGCCGACCTGCTCGCCGCCCATGGCGTGGACCGGGCGCTGCTGGAGTGGAGCCGGCGAACGGGGAGGCGGGACCGGCGGATCCGTGCCGCCCTGGTCGCGGCCGAAGCCCTGACGCGGGGCGTGTACCGGGAGGCGGAGCCGGGCATCGCGATACTCGATCCGCGGGTGCGCCCCTGCATCCGCACCGCGTTCACCCTGTACGGCGGCATCCTCGACGCGATCGCCGGCCAGGACTACGCCGTGCTGCACCACCGCGCGGTGGTGTCCCGCGGGCGCCGTGCGACGACAGCCGCGTACGGAGCCCTGCGCACCGTCGGAGCGCGCTGGCGCGCCCGCGCCGGGGCCGGGGCCGGTGCTCCGGCGGGAGGGCGGGGGCAGTGACGGAACATGAGCGCCGGGCCCGCTGGACACCGCCGTTGCGCCGGCGCCGGGGGCCCGGCTGGGCCGCGCAGACGCCCACCTGGCAGGCGGCCCGCCCCGCCCTGATCTCCGCAGCGCTCGAACGGGCCTCGGCGCGCCCCTCCGGCAACTGGTTCGTCGTCGGAGCCTCCCGGGACGTACGGGCCGGCGGAGGCCCGTACGGCAGGACCGTCGGCGGTGTCGAAGTGGTGCTGTGGCGCTCGGACAAGGGCGAACCGCATGCCGGGCCGGGCATCTGCCCCCATCTGGGCGCCCCGCTGCGCGACAGCCGGGTGGTGTGCGGCACGCTGGTCTGCCACTGGCACGGACTCGCCCTCGACGGCGAGCCGTTCGCCGGCTGGAAGCCGTACCCCGTGCACGACGACGGAGTCCTGCTCTGGGTGCGGCTGGACGCGGTCGGGGGCGAAGTACCCACCGAACGCCCGGACGTGGTGGACCGTCCCGCGCCGGGCACCGCGCTGGAGGCGGTGTTCACCGCGGTCGGCCGCTGCGAACCGCAGGATGTCGTGGCCAACCGGCTCGACCCCTGGCACGGATCGTGGTTCCACCCCTACTCGTTCGCGGACCTGACGGTGAGACGGACACCGACGGGGGCCGATGGCGATGCCTTCGTCGTGGACGTCTCCTTCCGGGTGACGAACCGTCTGGTCGTGCCGGTACGGGCCGAGTTCACCGCACCCGGTCCGCGTACGGTCCTGATGCGCATCACCGAGGGGGAGGGCGCCTCCTCGGTGGTGGAGACCCATGCCACGCCGCTCACCGCCGCCCACGCCGTACGGCCGAGGACGGCGGTGGTCGAGGCGATCGTCGCCGCGTCGGACCGCAGGGGCTTCGCTCTGGCACGGGTCGCCGCCCCCGTGCTGCGGCCGTTGATGCGCCGCACCGCCGGCCGCCTGTGGCGCGACGACCTCGCCTACGCGGAGCGGCGGTGGTCCCTGCGCGGCACGGGCCGGTTCCCCGGGTGACCCGGTGCGCCGGCCGGTGTCAGCGCTCCGCGAGGCGGCCGAGCGCGCGCAGCAACGACGAGCGCCCCGCCCGGGGCACCGTCCACAGCACCTGACCCCGGACGTTCCAGCCGGCGAGCAGAGCGTTGGCGGCCAGGAACCCGGTGGTGGCGGCGCGTTCCATCAGCGCCACGGGGAGGTCGCAGCGCACCGAGTCACCGGCAAGGGTCAGCCAGCGGTGGGGTCCGCGTACCGTGGGGCGCCGGTGATACGAGCCGACGGGAAACAGCGGGCAGTCGGACCGCCACTCGTGCCGGGCGTCCACCACCCGGGCCCGCCGGGTCTCCGGGTACACCTCGTGCAACTGGCCGACGAGCCGGGCCTCGACCTCACCGCGTGCCGCGCCGCTGTCGACGGCGTATGCGTGCAGCTCCACCACCGAGCCCCCACTGCGCGCGGACCAACGGGCGGCCTCGTCCTCATAGCGTTCCAGGACGCTGATGTTGTCCAGGCCGCCGTAGCCGCTGGTGCCGAGGAACGCGGCGCGATCGGGGTCCACGGGCCGGTCCAGCCAGAGCCGTGAAACCAGGAACGGCGGCGCCGTGCGCAGAGCGGCGATGTCGTCGCGCCATGCCGGGTCACCGAGGCCCGGCGACCCGGCCACGAGCCGGCGCAGCCCCCGCGCGTCGAGGGCGAGGACAACCGCGTCGTACGGCCGTACGACGGAGTCCGTACGTACCTCCGTTCCCGCACCGTCCCCGGGCCGCACCCCGCGCACCGGTGTTCCGGTCAGGATCTCCGCCCCCAGGCTCTGGAGGTAGTCGCCCAGCGGCTCCCAGAGGCACTGCGGGAACGGGGCGTCGGGCACGTCGAAGAGCAGCCCCTCGGCGGACCCGAGGAAGTAGATGTGGAACATCAGCACGAGTTCGGCCGCGGACAACGTGCGGGGGTCGGCGAAGAAGCTGCGCGAGAACACCTCGAACGCCAGATGGTGGGCCGCCTCCGGGAAGCGGACCCGTTCGAGGAAGGCGGTCGCGCCCATGGAGTCGAAGCGTTCGTAGACCTGCGGTACGCGCACATCCAGGAGAGGCAGCGCCGCCCCGGGATTCATCGCGGCGAGATCACGCCAGCCGAACGTCGGGCTCAGGGCGGCGAATCCGAGGGCGCTCAGCGGCGGCGTCCGGGGGACACGGGCGAAACTGTCCGTGAGCCCGCCGCTGTGGCGCAGGGGATAGTCCGGCAGGGGCGTGAGCCGGGCGAGGGCGGGATCGGTGCGCCGCAGGAGACCGCGCAGGTTGTAGTACTGACGGAAGAAGGCGTGAAAGCCACGGCTCACGGTCGCCGTGGAGCCGTCGGCCAGGCGGGTGCGCCACCCGCTCACCCGGCCGCCGAGCGCTTCCCCTTGCTCGTACAGCGTGACGCGCGCGCCGCGTTCGGCCAGCGCGGTCGCGGCGGCCAGACCGGCGATGCCGCCCCCGATCACGGCCACCGCCGGCGCATCCGTGCGGGAGAACCGGCTACGGCCCTCCGCGGGCATCAGCACCTCGGCCTTGCGGTCACGGCCGCGCCGGGCCGCGCGCGGGCGGGCGGTCACCGGGAGTGCCCCGCGCCGGGGAGGGAGCCGTTGCCCGCCAGGAACGTATGCACGATGCCCGTCTGCCACCCCGCCGCCGGGGCGACCCGCACACCGGTGAACCCGGCGCGCGAGAGGCGGTCGGCGAAGGCCGGGGCGGTGTCGAAACCGAGCACGCTGCGCCACAGGTGCCGGTACAGAGCGCGGTCCCCGGTGAGCGTTCCCAGCGGGAGGATCACGCCCCGGCACACCGCAGTCCAGAGCGAACGGTGGACGGCCGAACCGCTCAGGCTGTACTCGTGCACGGCCAGTCTCCCGCCGGGCCGCAGCCGGTCGCGGACGGCTGCCAGGACCCGGTCCGGATCCGTGACGTTACGGAACAGATAGGCGGCGAAGACCGCGTCGAAAGGCCCTTCCCGCAGTTCGGGCAGCTGCTCGGCGCTGCGGTGCAGGAAGCGCACCTGAGCCGGCCAGCGTTTGGCGCGGGCGCGACGGAGCATGCCGGCCGACGCGTCGACGGCGGTGATCCGGGCGAGCGGCGCGGCCCGCAGCAGGGCGCGGGTGGAGGCACCGGTCCCACAGCCGAGATCCAGCACATGCAACCCCGCCCCCGCCCGCGGCAGTTGGAGCCGACGCGCCGAACGGGCCAGATCGGCCCGGTAGCCGGGATTCAGAGCGGTGAGGAGATCGTAGGCGGGGGCGGCGTCGTCGAAGGCGTCCGCCAGGTCGCGGTCGTGGAGCAGAACCATCAACGGCTCCTTTCGCGAGGGGCAAGGGTGACCGGCGCCGGCTGCGGACGGCGGCGCAGAAAGGGAAGCTCCACGGCGGTGCGCAGCATCGGACCCACGGGACAGCGCAGTCCGATGCCCCATTCCTCCCACGGAGTGGTGGCGCCGTCGAGGAAACGCAGCAGACGCGGCGCGGGTGTGTGCCGGAACAGGCCGGTGAAGAAGGCGGGGCCGTCGATCCGGCCGGTGTCCAGCGCCCGCAGCAGCACCGCGTCCATCGCCAGCGCCCGCCGGCCATGGGCGGGAGGCACGTCCGCCCGCCCCGCGCGGACACCGGCCGCGACGGCCCGGCTCTGGCGCTGCACCGCGGCGAAGGTGTACCCCGTCGCCGGCCGGGTGGCGCCGCCCGCGGCACCGATACGGAAGACGCGGCGCCCCGCCCTGCGCGGGAACCGCCCGTCGGTCATCGGGATGACGCCCTGCTCCACCGCCTCGACGCTCCAGGACCGCAGCCCGAGGACCGCCCGGCTGTAGTGGTCCAGCGCCGCGTCGTACGCGTCGGCGTCCAGCGGAGCACGGGAGAACTGCGTGTACTCCACGAGCGCCCGGTCCGGGGCCAGCGGCAGCACGTAGCCGAAGGCAAGCCCATGGCGGGGCTGCGGCACCCGGAAGTCCATCAGGTCCGCCACCTCCGGATCGAAGCGGTCACCGGCCGTGCGGACGAACCAGCCTCGAAAATGCTGGAGCAACCGCGTACGGGCCGGCGGCAGGGCGGCCACGGGCCGCGAGTCGAAGACCAGACGGGCCCGCAGCGTCGACGCCTCGCCGTCGGGCCCCGTACAGAGCACCTCCGCACCGTCGCCGACATCGCGCACCGCGCCCGCCGTCGCCCGCACCACCCGCGCCCCGGGGCTCTCCGCCAGCCGGGCATGGACCAGCCGCTCGAACCGCTCGGAGCGCAGCATGCGGTACCGCAACGGGAACGGAGCGACCGTCACGGGGCCCCCGTCGGCGCCGTGCACCCGCAGCCGCGACCACGAGGCGTCCACCGCCTCCTCGAAGTCCCCCGGGCCCTCCTCCCAGTAGCACCACGTGCGTTCGGGCGGACGCAGCGGTCCGTCCGGAGCCTCGACGACCGTCACCGTGGCGGTGCCGTCCATCGCCAGCCGGTGCGCCAGGCTGAGCCCGGCCGCGCCACCGCCCACGATGACCACGTCCGAAGCGATGTCGGGGCGTCGGCTCACCGGGCGGGCCGTTCCGCCCGGTCCGCCAGCACCTCACGGGCGGCGCGCGTGCCCGAGGCCAGCGCCCCCTGCACCGACCCGGTGGCGCGATGGTCGCCGCACACATGGCGCCCCGGAGCGAACCGGGTCGTACGGCTCAGCGGCCAGGGCGGCGGCATCGCGGGCAGGGCACCCTCCACGGTGTACACGGCGATCTGCTGCCAGCCGCTCGTGTCGGTGTCGTACAGCTCGGCCAGACGCCGCAGCACATCGTCCGCCCTGTCCGGCCCGTCCCCGCCGAGCACGGAGGTGGAGACCAGACTGCTGCCGCGGGGCGCGTAGGTGCGGGCGACCTCGCTGAGGACGCAGGTGTTGAGGACGAGTCCCGCACGGTCCACGACCAGCGTCGGTTCCGCCAGTGGCGTGGCCGGTGCGGCGTGGTAGTACGTGGTGACCGCCCGCCCGGCCGGTGTGGGCAGACCGGGCAGCAGACGGGACGCGGCGGTGGCGTCCGTCGCGACGACGACGATGCCTGCGGGCAGTTCCCGGCCGTCGGCCAGCAGTACCCCCTCGGCCGTCAGTTCGGCGACCGGGGTCTCCAGACGCAGCACGCCGGCGGGCAGCCCCTCGGCGAGCTGCGCGGGCACGGCCCCGATACCCGCGGCGGGCAGACAGAGCGTTCCTCGCACCATGCTCCGCCAGACCAGCCGGAAGAACCGCGCCGACGTCTCCAGCCGGTCCTCCAGAAAGACACCGGACAGGAAAGGGCCCAGGAGCTCGGCCGTCACCGCCTCCGACAGCCCGGCCGCGGCGAGTTCGTCCGCGGTACTGCGGTCCGGACGCCGCTTGGGCAGCCGCGCGGGCAGGAGGGCATCGCGCGCGGTGAGCACCGTCAGCGCGATCAGGTCGCGGGGCGGCAGGGACCGGCTCAGCAGCAGCTTCGCGGCGGCGGCCGGCCGCCGCGTCGGATCCATGACCCGCACCGGGCCGGTCGCCGTACGTGTGACGAAGCCGGGCGCGAAGGGGCGCAGCCGCAGACCGGGCAGATCCGACCGCCGCTTCACCTGCGGGTACGACGTGTTGAACACCTGGAAGCCGCGGTCCAGCAGGAACCCGTCCCGCCGGTCCGTACGCATCCGGCCGCCCACGGCGTCGGATGCCTCCAGCAGCGCCACCCGCCGTCCGGCCCGGCACAGATCCAGCGCACAGGCCAGTCCGGCGAGACCCGCCCCGACGACGATGACGTCCGGAGCCGGGCGGTGCTGAAGAGTCATCTCACTCCTTCGTGGGCGCGCACCATCTGTACACGCGCCCGCCGAAGGCTCGCCGGACGGCACGCCGAGGGCCGCGCGATCTCAGGGAGAGCGGTTCAGCAGCGTCAGTACGCGTTCATGGAGCGTGCCGAGGCCCTGGATGCCTTGCCGAAGTTCTCGCTGGTGGACGAAGACGGCCAGGTCGAGCACGACATGGGCGAAGCAGTGGGCGAGGACGCCGGGGCCCGCGACCCGCGCGCCCGCGTCGAAGAGCATCCGCAACGCCTCGGGGGTGATGTCGGGGGCGCTCAGAAGCGTCGCGTAGTCGAAGACCCTGGTGCCGCTGCCCAGCGCCTCGATGTCGAGGACAGCGCTCACCCGATCCGACTGGATCAGGATGTTTCCGGGGCGGAAATCGCCGTGGACCAGGTCGCCGGTGGGCAGGGTGACGGTGCCGTGGGCGGTGAGGAGGCGTGCGCACGCGTCGACGAGTGCCTGCCCGGCCGGGCCGGTCGCCGCCGCCTGCGCCCACAGCCCCGCACTCCGGTCGGACATGCAGTGCGTCACGTACCGCGACCAGCACCTCTGCGGATCGGGATCGAGCCCTGCCTGCGTCTCCAGGAGGCCGATCAGCAACAGGGCGTCGGCTGCTGCCACTTGGTGCGGGCTGCGACCGGCGGCGAAGTCCTGGATCTGGTACCCGAAGCCGTCCGTGCTCGTGCCGACGGCACGCCAGGCCGGTGTGGGATACCCGGCAGCCCGTACCTTCGCGACGCCTTCGGCGGCACGCTCGATCTGGCAGGCCCACGCGGGGTCAGGGCTCCATTTCAGTACGGCCCGCCGATCCGAGTCGTCGGTCAGGAGCCAGGCCCCCGACTGGACCCCGTCATCGAACCGGCGCAGCAGCCGGAACCCGGTGCCATGTGCGCGGTTGGCCTCGCTCAGCACGGACCGCGCGGTGTGCGCATCCGTGGGGTCGGGCGGGCTGCTCCGGGTCATGAGGCATCTCCTGGTCGCATCGGTTGCGCGTCGCGGTCGGTCGCCGCGGCCGGGGACAGCCAGGGCGCGGCGTTGTCACGGAACGACGCGTGGACCGGAACGAGGTCCGGGCCACTGGTGTCGTCCAGGGCGGTGACGTTGATTCCGGTCTCCGGGACGTCGCCGTCGACGGCCGCGATCCGGCTGCCACAGGTGGGACAGAACGCGCGCCTGGCCTCACCTTCGTACGTCTCGTACCAGGTCGGCTCGGTGTCGCCGCTCCAGGTGACCGACTCGAATCCAACCCACCACATCACCGGGGCGCCACCCAGTTTCTGACAGTGCCCGCAGGCACAGGTGTGGGGGAAGACGGCCGGGCCCCGGGTCGTGAAGCGGACACGGCCGCACAGGCAGCCGCCGGTGCGTACCTCGGACTGCCTGTCCTGCTGGTCGTTGCCGGCGGGGGTGGTGTTCATCGGGGCCTCTCCTCTGCGCATGGGTCCAGTGGGTTCGCCTCGGCCGGATGCGGACGCGGCGGCGATCGTCATGCTCCCGGGCTGTTCTGCTCGGAGGCGGTGTCGTGGCCGGTGCGTTGGCGCGGTGGTCGCGCGGCGTACTGCCGGGCCTGGAGGAGGTAGGCGCTGCGATAGCTGCCGGCGCCCGGCCGGTCCGGGTCGGGCCGGGCGGCCATGAGCTGGTCGTGGGTGCCCTGCTCGACGAGACGGCCGCCGTCGAGTACGTAGATCAGGTCGGCGGCGGAGCTGGCCGCGAGGCGGTGGGTCACGAGCACGACGCTCCGGCCGCCGTCCGCCAGGGAGCGGATACGGTCGAACGCGGCCACCTCGGCGGCGGCGTCGAGGGCGGACGTCGGCTCGTCGGCGATCACCAGGTGCGCGGGCCGGTCCCCCGTACCGCGGGTGGCCGCGCGGAAGCCGGATCGGGCGGCACCGATGCGCTGCCACTGGCCGCCGGAGAGTTCGACCCCGCCGGTGTAGCCCTTGGCCGCCAGGGTGTCGAGCCCGTTCGGCTGGCTTTCGAGGAGCGGGGCCAGGTCGGCGAAGTCGATGGCCTGCTCCAGGGCGTCCTTGTCGCCGGCACGTTCCGGGCGCCCGGCGATCGTGTTCGCGCCGATGGTGAACGGCCACCGGACGAAGTCCTGGGCCAGCACGACCACGGAATCGAACACCTGGGCCCGGTCGGCGGTGCCGGCGTCCACGTCGTCCCACCGGATCCGCCCCGTGTCGGGCTGGTACAGCCCGCACAGCAGCTTGGTCAGGGTGCTCTTGCCGGCGCCGTTGACACCCACCAGTGCGACGACCTGGCCGCGGGGGATGTCCAGGGTCAGGTCCCTGAGCGACGGTTCGTCCCGACCGGGGTAGGTGAAGGACACGTTCTCCAGACGGATCACGGCCGGGTGCTCGGGAAGGTCCGCGCCACCGGCCGGAATCGCGCGCTCGCGGGCCTCGACGCCGAGCCGCTCCAGGTCCCGGACGTACAGCGACTCCTCGAACATGCGGTTGACGCCGGTCAGCAGGGTGGAGACGGAGGCGGCGCCGCTGCGGATGCCGACGACCACGGTGACGGCGGCGGCCACCGGCATCCGGCCGGTGGCGACGAGCCAGGCCAGCATCCCGAAGGTGGCGGCCGAGGCCGCGCCGGACAGGACGGACGCCCCGACGGAGGTGCCGGCGGCGCCGCGCGCCAGCCGGTGCCGTTCGCGCTCCGAGGTCCGCGCCATGTCGTCGTACGCGTCCAGCAGCATGCGGCCCACCCCGTGCACCCGCAGCTCGGCGGCGGTGTGCGTGCTGGTCATCTGCTGGCTGATCAGGCTGGACGCCCTGGCATGGGTGAGCCAGGCCATCAATGAGGCGTGCCGGCGCCGGGCCGTGCGTACAGCCCCCCAGGCGCGGGGCAGGGCGATGAGGACGAGCATGGGCAGCAGGGCCACGTGCAACGAGAGGATGACCCCGGCGGTGGCGGCCATGGTGAGCAGCGAGCCGAGGACGGAGGTGGCCTCGGAGGTCAGCCGGCGTACCGAGTCCGCCCCGAAGCGGGCCGACTCCAGGACGCGGTTGAACTCCGGGTCCTCCAGGGCGGAGAGCTCCACCCCGCCGGCGTGCCGCAGGAGCGTGAGCGTGGTGGCCCGCTCGACCGTCGGCTCCAGCACCGCGCCCGCCCAGGTGGAGGCGGTGTTCAGCAGGCTGACGGCCCCGGTCGCGGCGGCCGCCACCAGCAGGGGCACCAGGGCACGGTGCAGGATCTGCTCGGGGCTTCCGCCGCCGACGAGCTGGGCCAGCACCCGGTTGGTGGCCACCAGCGCGAGCGCTCCGGCCGCCGCCTGGCCGGTCTCGGCAGCGACCACGGCGAGCAGGGCCCGCCGGTTGGCTCGCCAGGACAACCGGCAGGCGAGCAGCAGCATGGCCGGAATCTGCCGCGCGACCCGCCTCAATGTGGCCTCGGATCCCACCTGTTCATGCCGGGCGAACCCGAAATCGTAGGTGAGACGGTCGCCGAAGAGACGGCGCTCGGCTGCGGACGGCCCGTCATCGGGAGCGGTACGGGTACGGGTCCTGGCGCGAGAACGCAACCATGGACTCATGCGGTCCCCCAGTCCCAGTCGCCGACGTACGCGGCCTCACCGGTGCGGCGGGCCTGGTCCAGCGCGCTCAGGCGCGCGAAATCACGGGCGGGCATCAGGGCCTCCCAATCCGCCAGGGGCAGGACACGTACGTCATCGTGTTCATGCGGACCGAGCGTGATGCCCCGGATCTGCGCCGCGGTGAGACGGCCGCCGTCGAAGACCGTTCCGATCGTGCTGTAGCGCCACCTGGAGCCGGGGAGTCCGTACACGACGGCCAGCAGCCGGGGCGGGCCGGACACGGTGAGGCCCGTCTCCTCCCGGCACTCGCGCACCGCGGTCTCCCAGGGCCGCTCGCCGGGGTCCATCGTGCCGCCGACAAGCTGCCAGGGATGCGCGGGGGAGTACACCGAGTGCACCTGGAGCGGCCGGTCTTCCTCGTCGGTGAAGTACACGCACGCGGAAGCGGTCGCCTTGAGGACCGTTTCGGCGTACAGCTCGGGTGGCAGCCAACCGGGGCCGCTCCGTGCGAGGTCCGTAGACGGATCACCGGGGAGCGGACGGGCGCCCTCCGCCGCGGCATGCCCGGCCGCGTGACGCCGGATCAGCTCTCCCAGTCCGGGGCTCAGACGGAGGCGGTCCAGCATGCCCACGCTGCACCACTTCAGCAGCACACCTTCGTGGAGCTCCACCGCCTCGGCAGCGCCGCGCCACACCCCGCTGTAGACCTGGATCGGCACCGAGAGGCCGTCCACGCCGGTGGCTTCCTCCACGGCGAACGGCCGCAGATCACGGACCTCCAGACCCGGCACCTCCTCCGCGAGCTCGCGCCGCAGCGTCGCCTCGATGCAGGAATCGCCCGGCTCGCGACCGCCGCCGAGGAGGGCGAACACCCAGGGCTCCCAGATGCCCTCCTGGTCGTCCCGCAGATGGAGCAGGTACCGGCCGTGCCCGTCGTGGATCAACGCGCTGGCGTTGACGGGTTCCGGCCGTGCGTCGAATCCCTGTGCCTCGGCGGCCAGGAGCTTGGACCGCAGCGTGGGGGACCGCACCTCGGCGAAGGGGAGCCACTGGGCGCCGGTGACCTCCTCGTCCTGCAGGGCGAGCGGTGGGGGCTGCTCGGCCGTGAGACAGAAGACGAAGCGGAAGTCGAAGTGCCGGTGCGCGGGCTCGCCCTTGAGCGGAGCGGCGTCGATGTCGTGCACATCGATGTCGATCGGCGCGCCGAGGAACTGCGGGGTGAGACAGAGGTCCCCGGGACGAATCCCGGCCTCCTCACACACTTCCCGCACGGCCGCGGCAAAGAGCGTACGGTCGCCCGCTTCGACATGCCCGCCCGGAGCGAGCAGCAGCCCGGTCGCCCGGTGGCCGACGTGCAGTACGCGACGGTCGCGGTCGACGACCACCGCGCTGCAGGTGACATGACCGGGCAGCGTGGCGCGGTCGGCCGGCTCGGCGACGCCGTCGAGAACCCTCAGCAGTTCGCTCAGTGCCTCTCTCTCCCCGGCATGCCGGTCCAGATACGCCGCTACGGTCGCGCGAATGTGGGAGCGGGAGAGCGGCACGTGATCACCTCGGGATGCGTCGGGCACGGTTGTCCGGCTCAACGAGCCGCCCGCCCTATCGAACTGGGGTGTTTCAGTCGCTCTGGAATGCCGGAACAGCGCCGGTGCCGGGTGATGGCGGATACACCCATCCTTGTGCGGCAACGCCTATGTCCCGTAAGCGGGTTGGCCGAAACGCCGGCTCATCGGCCGGCGTACCCCTCCCACAACGGGCCGCCCGCCCGCTCCAGCACGTCCGTCACGACGGCGGCGAAGGCCTCGGTCTCTCCGGCGATCGCCTGTGTGGCGGCTTCGGACAGCGCACGGTGCATGCCGGGGTCGGCAGCGGCCAGCCTCCGCGACAGCCACTTGCCCCGGCCGAGCCAGTGCCCGCCGACGAGGAGAACCAGCTTGGAGGCGTGCTGAAGCGTGTGCGAGACCAGGTACAGCCGCTCCGCACGGTCCGTGCAGCCGCGCAGGTCGTCGAGCAGGTCGGTCAGGGCGTACCGCGCCCGGTCCCGCTCACGGTCCGAGAGCGGCGGCGGGCCCGCGGCCCAGCGCTTTCGCGCCTCGTCCTGGAGCGACGCGCCCAGCCCGTCCGCGTCCACCAGAAGCATGCCGTCGGCGCACATGGCGAGCAGCGGTGAGTTCCGCTTCGCGGTCTCCCGGTCGGCGAACTCGTGCCAGACGGTCTCCGTTTGAAGAAACAGCTCCACCGGCCAGCCGCGGTACACCAGGCTCTCCCGGCTGGGGGCGGGCGGCCCGTCCAGGAGGACCACGATGTCCAGATCGGACGTCGGCGTCCGGCGCTCGGTCAGCACGCTGCCGGCGAGGAAGACCGCACGGGCGGCGGGAAAGCGGTTCCGTATCAGTGCGCGGGCGGTGAGCACGGGGTCATCCATGAGCGGAGCGTACGTGCCGAAGCCGGGCGAGTGCGGCGGGTTTATGGCGGTGGGGCGTAGCCGCGGGCCCGGACGAGGTCCCGGGCGAGGAGAACGGGCGTGAGGTGGGGGTGGTCGTGGGTGATGGCGTCGGGAAGGACGGTGGCCAGGTGAAGAAGGCCGCCGACCCCGAGGGCGGCGAACGCGCCGTCATCACCCTGGACGGCAAGTACCTTCCCACCGAGCCGTTCTGACCGGCAGGTACTCAGTCGAAGAGGGACAGGTCGACGGATTCCGCCAGGGCGGCGTAGCCGGCGTCGTTGCCGTGGAGATGGTCACCCATGTGCAGGCCGGCGCGGATACGGGTGGGGTCGGCGGGGTCGCGCCAGACGGCGTCGAAGTCGAGCACCCCGTCGAAGGCGCCGCCCGTGCGGATCCACTCGTTGACCTGCCGGCGCGCCCTGTCGCCTTCGGCCGAGTACATCTCGGAGCCGCCGTAGGGGGCGATGGTCGCGGCGTGGACCCGCGCTCCGTGGGCGCGGGCCCGTGCCGCCGCTTGGAGGTGCGCGGCGATGATGTCGTCCACGCCCACGGGCCCGCCGGGGAACATCGCGAGGAATCCGGCGGTTTCCCCGGTGCGCGGGGCGAACGAGAAGACGAGGTCGTTGCCGACGGCGACCACCACGTGCCCCAGGCCCGGCGTGGCGAGGACATCGCGGTCGAAGCGAGCGAGGGCGGCGGTGCCGACGCCGTCGCTGAGCAGGCGGTTGCCGCCGATGCCCTGGTTGATCACGCACCGCGTCCGGCCCCCGCGTGCGTGCAGCCGTCCGGCGAGCAGGTCGGTCCAGCGCCGGTCGGTTCCGGGGGTCGATCCGATCCCGTCGGTCCGGGAGTCGCCGAGCACGACGACGGCCCCGGCCGGGGTTCCCGGCCATGCCTCCACAGCCGTGAGGAAGCCCTGCGCGGGCAGGGGCGCGGCTTCCTCGGGCGGGGCGCCGAGCCCGGTCGCGTCGCCGGGGATGAGCAGGCCGAGGGCGTGGAAGGTGCCGTGGCAGGTGACCGTATCGACGCGGCCGGGCACATAGAGGCTGATGGCCAGCCGGGCGAGCGCGTCGACCGGCAGGTCGACGGGGTCGCTGAGGACGGGTGCGCCCGCCGGTACGGTGACCGTCGGCCGGCCGCCGAACATGACCGCACGGCCGCTCCCCTCCCGGTCCGCGCCGTCGGCGTCCGCGAGGGCGACGCGCGCGGCGCCGATGACCAGCTGCTCGGTGCCGTACTCGTTGCTGAGGCGGACGCGTATGCGTTGTCCGCCGCCGCTGATGCGTACGAGCTGCCGCAGCGTCGCGTTCTCGAAGGCGTCGATGGAGCTGACGGAGTCGTCCGGATCCTGCGGGGAGGCACCCCAGGTACGCACCCACGTGGCGCCGTCGGGAACGGACACCTCGGAGTCGGCAGGGGTGTGGATGACATGGTCCATGGTCGTCGCCCTTCGGTGGTGGGGGTGTGTGCCGGTGGTCAGAGGCTGGGCGCACCGGTGGTGAGCCGGCTCGGCGCGCCGAACCACTGGTGGGCGGCCCGCTCGAACGCGTGGCGGTCCGGGGTGTGCGCGGCGGCCCAGGCGACGACGCCGTCGGGGCGGATGAGCAGGGCGGCGAAGCCGAGGTCGTTGCGCACCGGGCCGGCCGCGTACGCGATGCGGCCCGCCCACCTCTGTGCCGTACCGTCCAGCGCCCGGCCCTCCGTGAAGTCGAGAGCCACACCCCGGCCGTTGTGCAGCAGGTCGCCGAGACGGGTGCCGTCCTCGAAGCGGAAGTCCGGGGCGCTGCGGCCGACCACGGGGGAGCCGTCGCCCAGGTCGTAGTGAGCGAACAGGCCCGACGTCTGCCGGTACACCTGAGTGGTCCCGTCCGTGGTCCGCATCAGGTCGTGGACCAGCTTGCGCAGGGCGGGGGCGTTCGGGCCCGGGTTCATGGTCGCCACCTGGGCGCGGGACCAGTCGAGGACGGCGGCGCCGACGGGGTGACGCTCGGTGGTGTACGTGTCGAGCAGGCCGTCCGGCGCGGTGGCGTGAACGGTGGCGGCGAGCTTCCAGCCGAGGTTCATGGCATCGCCCACGCCGAGGTTGAGCCCCTGCCCGCCCAGCGGCGAGTGGATGTGCGCCGCGTCGCCCGCGAGCAGGACGCGGCCCATGCGGTACGTCGTCGCCTGCATGGCGCGGTCCGTGAAACTGGAGGCGAGGCGCACCTCGTCCAGCGTGACGTCAGTGCCGGAGACACGGCGCAGTACCGCCTGAAGGTGCTCGCGGGTCAGCGGCTGGGAGCGGTCGAAGGTGCCGCCGTCGAAGTCCATCAGGCCCAGGTGTCCCGGCAGGGGTGTGCGCAGGTACATGCCGCTGTCGGTCAGGTGGAAGCCCAGGGGCAGCTGATCGGGGTCGGCGAGGACGACCTCGGCGACGTAGCCGGTGAACAAGGGCTCGGTGCCCTCGAACGCGAAGCCGGCCAGCCGGCGTACCGCGCTGCGGCCACCGTCGCAGCCCACCAGCCACCGCGAGCGGTACGGCCGGCCGCCCGCGGTGGTGACGGTGCCTTCGGCGTCCTGGCTCACCGCCGTGACCGGAGCATCCCGGACGATCTCCACGCCGAGCGCGGAGGCCCGCTCGGTCAGCACCGAGGTGACGGCGTCCAGACTCGTCATGAATCCCTCCATCGCCGGGCTGGGCAACCGGAAGGGGAGAGCGGCCGTATCGACATCGGCGGCGTTGAGCGTCATGCCCGCGAAATGGCTCAGCGCACGCGGACCCGGGGCCTCGACGGCTTCGGGGTCCGCACCGACCTTCTGCGGTTCGGCGCCGGAGGCCTTCATCGCCGCCTCCAGCAGCCCGCGACGGTAAAACGTTTCGGCGGATCCGGCGTTGAGGCCCCGCAAGCCGAGCGGAAGGGCCTTCAGCGGCGGGTGCGGATCCCGGTCCCGCTCCAGTACGAGGACGGAGCAGCCGGACAGTGCCAGCTCGCAGGCCACGAACAGACCGACCGGGCCCGCGCCCGCGACAACGACGTCGTGCATGGAGATTTCCCTTCTCGGAACCACCGCGGACCGCGGCTCGGGCCTGCCGGACCGGTGTCGCGGATCAGCGCAGGCGGGACAGGCCGTCGAGGATGACGGCGATGCCGGTGAGGAACTGCTCGCGGTCGTCGTGGTCCTTGATCTGGTCGACGATGGCGTGCATGAACGGGTACTGGGCGGGTGCGAGTTCCCGCCATGCCGCCGAGGTGGCTTCGAAGAACTCTTCGCGGTCCACCACGGGGTCGATCCCCGAGGTGTCCCCTTCGATACGGGCGTTCTGGCTGACCGCCCCGAGGATGTAGTGCACCAGCGCCGAGGCCGCGTCGAACCAGCGCTCCCGCGGTACGCCCAGCGCACCCATCTGCTGCCCGATCCGCTCGAAGATGCCGACCGTCACCGGGCCGACCGGGTTGCGGACGATCTGCAGCGTCAGCCGGGTGGCGAGCCACCGGTGGTCGGTGATCGCGTCGAACAGGGCCAGAGCGACGGTCCTGACCTCACCGGACGGCGAGGGCGCGTCGGACGGGGGCGTCGCGGCGAGGGCCGCCGTCACCACCGTCTCCGTCGCCGCGTCCAGCAGGTCCTCCCGCTTTCCCACGTGATAAGCGATCGCGCCGGACCCGGTGGACAGGCGCTCGCTGAGCGCCCGGACGGTCAGCGCCCCTTCGCCACCCGTGTCCAGGATGCCGACGGCGGCGTCGAGGATCTGCTCCCGGGAGAGCACCTGATTACGCCGCTGAGGTCGGCGGGCCGGCTGCGTCATGCCTCCATGGTGACACAGTTTGGTGCGGTGTGCCAAATTGGTGCGCCGCACCAAATCTGTTCGGGCCCGGCTCGGCCCATGCGGCAACGTCGGCCGCCTGTCACTCCACGCCCCGCGGGGCTCACGCCCGCGAGGGTGCCAACCACCGTTCCGCGCGGCCCCGCTTGTCCGTGTCCCCGGAGCGGCGGGCGAGCGCCAGCAGCCTGGCGCGCAGCGGCTCGGGGAGGCCGGCGACGTCGCGCTTCTGATCGGGGCGGGTCTTCCAGCCGACCAGATGCCGTACGGCCCCGGAGTCGTGCCGCTCCTCGGCGCGCGGGTCGGCCAGCGCGGCGAGCAGGTCGGCGATGGCTACGCTGCCGAGCAGCTCGCCCGGCACCCCCTCGTGGACGGGGTATCCGGAGCAGCGTCCGCTGCCGGAGCCGTACCAGTCGAGCAGGGCCAGCACCCGTTCCACCGGGTCGGGGAACGCCGACCGCAGGCGGCCCGTCAGTTCCGCGAGCAGTTCGGGGGAGGGCCTGCCGCCGGTGCGGGAGAGGGCGAGGATCCGGTCGGCGGTTTCCTCGAGACCGGCGGGCATGGCGGCCAGCCAGCCGCGCTCCTCTTCGGATCGTTCCTCCGCCCGCTGCCGATCGGCTTCGAACTCCCGCAGGGGCCCGGTCATGCCGTGCCCGGCCAGCCAGTTCAGGAGCAGGCGGCCGTCGCTGAGGACGGCGTCGCCGTCCCACTGTTCCCACCTCAGCGTCTCCCCGTGGTGCAGGAAGACGACGGCGAGCCGCTCACCCCGCCGGTCGAGCATCTCGAAGCGGACATCCCCGCCGCACATGCAGTGGAAGCCGGGCAGCGATTCGACCGCCACGGCCGCCCTGAACGCGGCCCACTCCGCCGGATCGGAGAAGTCCACCCGGATCTCCCCGTCCGCCTCGTACCCGTGCACCGGGCTCGCCCGGACCGCGTACGCCTGTTGCAGCACGCCGTCCAGCGCAGTCGTCCCATCCATCAGCCGCTCCCCACACGCCGTTGACCGCAGGTCCGCGGCCCACCGGATTCCACCGCGGCTCCGGCGGCATGGCAACCGGGTTCGGCGGGGCCGGTGTTGTCAGTGCCCGGTGCTAGCTTCGGGACCATGGCAAACCGTTCCTATCTCTACTCCGCGGACTCGCTGCCCGACGACGCGGAGCTGCCCAAGAAGATCCGGTGCATATCGGAGCACAACTGGGACATCCCGCTCGCGCACAAGCTGCTGGCGGGGCGCGGCACGACGATCGTTCCGTCCATGATCTGGAATCCTCCGATCGGCATCGGCGCGGATTACGCCGACGGGGCGTCCCTGCTCCACGACCTCCTGCTCGCGGTCGGCAAGGGCCTGGAGGACGACGCGGAGTTCGCCGAATGCGTGGCCAGGACCTCCGCCCACCTGGAGAAGCAGCGGGCGCGGTACGTCGTTCTGGAGACCGGGGAGATCGTCTCGATGACGGGTGACGACCCGGCAGAGAGTGTGCGACGTCTGGTGTCCGAGGACATCCCCGACGCCGTCGCCAACGCCGAGGCGGCGATCGCCGGACGGAACGACGACTGGCTGGCCTCGGTCCGCGCCGACTGGCAGAAGCACTTCGCGTCCTTCTACAGCGAGGCTCTGTACTTCTCCTTCCCCGGCTGACGCAGTCCCACGACGGCGAAGCGGCATGCCCCGGGCCAGGGGCACGCCGCTTCGCCGTCGCGGGCTGCTCCCGAGGGCTCAGCCGCGCGTCAGGCGCAGCGTCACCAGCTCGAAGGGACGCAGCGACAACCGCACGCCGTCGCCGTCGCTCTCCGGGACCGGCGCCTCGGCCAGCGGGCGCTCCAGCAGGTCGGTCGCCACGACGCCGGCGGCCCGGAAACCGGTGGCCAGGGTCACCTTCGCCCGGCCGCCCGTGGACTCGTAGAGCCGTACGACAAGGTCGCCGCTCCCGTCGTCCGCCAGCTTGACCGCGCTGATCACGACCGCGTCGTTGTCGACGCCCACCAGCGGTTCGACCTCGCGCTCACCGGTGATCCGGCGCTCCGGCAGGTTCACGCGGAAGCCCTCGCGGACCGCGTCGCCGATTCCCGCGCCGGGCACCAGGGCGTGACGGAAGCGGTGCACGCCCTGGTCGGTCTCCGGGTCGGGGAAGCGCGGGGCGCGCAGCAGCGAGACCCGGACGGTGGTGGTCGTCCCGGCGTCCGCGTCCCGGACGGTGCGCGTCACATCGTGACCGTACGTCGAGTCGTTGACGAGGGCGACGCCCCAGCCCGGTTCCTCCAGGTGGACGAAGCGGTGGTTGCACGCCTCGAACTTGGCCGCCTCCCAGCTGGTGTTGGTGTGCGTCGGCCGGTAGAAGTGCCCGAACTGCGTCTCGGAGGCGTACCGCTCGGCGTGCACGTCCAGCGGGAACGCGGCCTTGAGGAACTTCTCCGTCTCGTGCCAGTCGACCTCGGTGTCGATGTCGAGCCGCTTGGCGCCCGGCTCCAGCGTGAGGACCTGGGTCACCTTCGAGTCGCCGAAGCCGCGGACGATCCGCACGCCGTCCGTCACCGGGGTCAGTTCGTCCAGGCCGGTCAGGTCGGTGACGGTGTTGCGGTAGAACGCGTCGACGTCCCACGCGTCCCACATGTTCGGGAAGTCGGGATGGATCTGGAGCAGGTTCGCGGCGGCACCCGGCGCCACGGTCTCGCGGTCCGCGGCGATGTCGTACGCGGAGACGACCAGGCCCCGGCCGTCGATCTCCACCCGGAGCAGGCCGTTGTCGAGCACATGGCCGCCGCCCTCGCGCGGGGTGGACCGGGTGGTCCCGGGCGTCGGAGCGGTGGCCGCCGCACCGGCGGGGACGCCGCCGCGGGTGTGCGGCGCGGCGTTGAACACGAGGGCCCGGCCGCCGGCCGGGTCACCGGCGAGCGCGCGCTGCGCGGCGTCGATGATGCCGGTCAGCTCCTCGGCGACGGCCGCGTACGTCTTCTCGGCCTCACGGTGCACCCAGGCGATCGACGATCCGGGCAGGATGTCGTGGAACTGGTGCAGCAGCACTGTCTTCCAGATCCGGTCCAATTGCTCGTACGGGTAGGCGAAGCCGGTCCGTACGGCGGCGGTGGCGGCCCACAGCTCGGCCTCGCGGAGCAGGTGCTCGCTGCGGCGGTTGCCCTGCTTGGTCTTCGCCTGGCTGGTGAGCGTCGCGCGGTGCAGCTCCAGGTAGAGCTCGCCGACCCAGACCGGAGGGTTGGTGTACTCGGCCTCGGCCTTGGTGAAGAAGTCCGTGGGGGTCTCCCACGTCACCGTCGCCGAGCCCTCCAGGCTCCGCAGCCGGGCCGCCTTGGCGATCATCTCGCGGGTGGTGCCACCGCCTCCGTCGCCCCAGCCGGTCGGCGCCAGCGAGTGCTGGGCGACGCCCTTGTCCTTGAAGTTCGTCGCCGCGTGGGCGATCTCGCTGCCCTTCATCGAGCAGTTGTACGTGTCGACGGGCGGGAAGTGCGTGAAGATCCGGGTGCCGTCGATGCCCTCCCAGTTGAAGGTGTGGTGAGGGAACTTGTTGGTCTGGCTCCACGAGATCTTCTGCGTGAGCAGCCATTTGGAGCCCGCCGCCTTGATGATCTGGGGCAGCCCGGCCGCGAAGCCGAAGGTGTCGGGCAGCCACGCCTCGTCGTTCTCGATGCCGAACTCGTCGAGGAAGAACCGCTTGCCGTGCACGAACTGGCGGGCCATCGCCTCGGATCCCGGCATGTTGGTGTCGGACTCGACCCACATGCCGCCGGACGGCACGAACCGGCCCTCCGCGACGGCCGCCTTGACCTTCGCGTAGACCTCGGGGCGGTGCTCCTTGATCCAGGCGAACTGCTGGGCCTGCGACATCGCGAAGACGAAGTCCGGCTCGTCCTCCAGGAGGGCGGTCATGTTGGACGTCGTACGGGCCACCTTGCGGACCGTCTCGCGCAGCGGCCACAGCCAGGCGGAGTCGATGTGGGCGTGGCCGACCGCGCTGATGCGGTGGGCGGAGGGTGCGGCGGGCGTCGCGAGGACCCCGGCCAGCTCCGCGCGGGCCGCGGCGGCCGTCCCGCCGACGTCCTGGAGGTCGACCGCGTCCAGCGCGCGGCCGACGGCGCGCAGGACGTCCCAGCGGCGGGCGCCCTCCACGGGCAGCTCCTGCATCAGCTCGCCCAGCACCTCCAGGTCCTGGACCAGGTTCCAGACGACCTCGTCGAAGACGGCGAGGTCCATCCGGGCCAGGGTGTACTGCGGCTCGCTGCCGGCGGTCTCCTTGTCACCCAGCTGGGTCGGCAGGAAGGGGTGGTAGTCGAGGATCACCGGGTTGGACGCCGCCTCGATGTGCAGCAGCACCTCCTCGCCGCCCGCCACCGGGGCGCCCACCCGCACCCACTGGTTGCGTGGGTTGAGGCCCTTCACCGGGGTGCCGTCGGGACGGTAGACGAGGCCCTCGCACTGGAAGCCCGGCATGTTCTCGTCGAAGCCGAGGTCGAGCAGCGCCTCCACGGTCCGGCCCGTCCACGCCGCCGGCACCGTGCCGGAGACCTTGAACCAGGACGTGCCCCACGGAGCGCCCCATCGGTCGCCGACCGCGATCGGCTCGGTGGGTCCCGCCAGGCCCTCGGCGACGGGGACGGGCTCGCCCGGCGCGTTCCACACGGCGACGTCCAGGGGGACGGACTCCGGGTATACGGCGGGCCGGATGCGCTCGTCCAGGACGCGCTTGAGACGGGCTTCGACCAGGCTGCGGTCGTCGTGCATGAGGGGGACTCCGTTGTGAGTGGTGGGTCGGGTGGGGGGTGGTTACCAGCGGTGCGCGGTGGAGGCGGCGCCGGAGGTCGTGTACAGCTCGCCCACGGCCCTGACCTGGAAACGAGCGGTGTTCTCGCCCGGTTCCCGGCGCAGGCCGGGCACGAAGAACGCGGTGGAGGCGGTGGCGCCCAGGAAGCGCCGGGAGCCGTCGGGCAGCACGCGGTGCAGCTCGTAGTGGCGCGGTGCGCCGGGCGCCCGGTGCCAGCGCAGGCGCAGGTCGGTGCCGTCGGTGCCCCGGGACGCCCCGGTGACACGCAGCCCGGTCGGAGCCGCGGTGGTCTCGGCCCGGTCCCGTACGGCCAGGGCACCGAGCCGCCAGCGCACCGGACCGGCCGCGGTGAGGCGCACCCCGAGCGCGTGGACCGTCCCGGAGAGGGAGTTCAGCCGGAGCGTGGCGGTGGTCCAGCCGGTGCCGCCCGCCCGCAGTTCGCCTGCCGGTACATAGGTGTACGCGACCGGGTCGCCCGGCCGGTCCGGCTCGTGCAGGGCGACGGCCAGCTCGACGGTGACCGGGCCCGAGCCCGTGTCGGTGCGGTGGGTCAGCTCCACGACCGTGCGCCGGGACAGCGGCAGCCGGGTGCGGTGGAGTTCGACAGTGACGGGGGCGTCCAGGTCCCCGGCGGCCAGGAGGCTGCTGCCCCCGCGCCAGGCGTCCGCGAAGTCGAAGCCCACGGACGGGCGCCGGCCCTCGGTGCGGACGGCCCAGCGGCGGCCCGGCAGCCGGTCCTGGACCCCGAGGTGGTTCCACTCCGCGTCCGAGGCGACCCGGCCGTTCTCGTACCAGCGCAGGCCGTGGCCGGTGTTGAAGGTGGTGGCGAAGGGCAGCCGGTCCACGGTCGAGCGGTCGGCCACCGCCGTGGCGGGCGCGCGCCAGGGGGCGGCACGGTCCGGGCGGGCCGGGTCCAGGGACTGCCCGGTCCAGAACCGCTGGTCGGCGGCGTGGAACTGAGCGGGGGTCCGGTCCTCGGGAAGGTGGTTACGGGTCCACTCCGGCCGGTAGAAGCCGTACCCGACCGTGTGCGGGCGGCCGGCCGGAATGATCGCGTCCCAGTCGACGGAGGCGTCCCAGCCCGTGGACTCGACATCCACGCCCGCCCACAGGTCGTAGCGGCTGCGCCCGACGGACTCGGCGTGCCCGGCGGAGGCGGCGAGCGTCCCCGGTGTCCAGCGGAAGTCGACGAACATCGAGTCCGCCTCCTCGAACAGCGCGGTGTTCTCGGCGTTGAGCGCGCCCTGCCAGCCGACCTCGCCGCGCACGGTCATCGCGTCGTACCAGGTGATGCGCAGCCCCGCCGCGTCGCTGCGGGCCCGCAGGTCGGTGACGAAGGCGAGCATTTCGGCACCGAGCGCGGCGTCACCGCCCTCGGTCTCCGCGTTGAGGAACCAGCCGTCGAAGCCGTGCGCGACGGCCGCCTCCACCAGCTTCGCGGCCAGCGGGAAGCGCCCCGCCGTATCGCGCTGCACGAGGTCGCGGGTCCACCGCAGGTCGCCGCCATGGTGCACGGGCGGCAGGAACACGGTGCCGAGGACGGGCACGCCGTGCCGGTGGGCCGCGTCCACGACCGGGGCGTTCGGCGCCAGGATCAGGCCCTCGCCGGCCGAGCCGCCCCAGAAGACCAGCTCGTCGATGTACGCCCAGTGGTTCAGGGCGTAGTAGTCGGCGGTGGCCGAGCCCTGGGACGGATTGCCCGCGGTGTTCCCGAAGGAGACCAGCGACGAGATCCGCGCCTGGCCCGTCCGGGCCGTGGTGTTGGCCGGGACCGGGGTGAAGCGGTCGGCGAGCGGCACGGACGCGGTGTTGAACGGCAGGTCCGGGTCGGTCTCCGGGCGCCAGGCCTTCAGGCTGCGCCAGGTGATGCCGTCGCCGGGGGCGCCGGCGGGCAGCGAGTCGGGGAACCAGTACGAGGCGCAGGGCTGATGGGCGGCCGGGGTGGCGGCGTGGGCGGTCGTGGTGAGGCCGGGGGTCAGCAGGGCGGCGGCGGTTCCGGCTCCGGCGAGGACCACGGTGCGGCGGCCGGGGCCGGAGGAGGGGCGCTGGGGCTGGGTCATGGTGTGCTCCGTATCGTGCGCGGTTCGATTCCGGTGCGGTGCGGGGTGGTGCGAGGTCAGCGGACCTCTTCGGGGGTGACGACCTTCGTGATGCCGCGGGCGGTCAGATGCTCCGGGTCCGACGCCCTGCTCGCGAGGACGGTGGTGGGGCGGACGCCGTCGGCGGTGAGCCGGGCGAACGCCTCGAAGACCGCGCCGCCGGGGGCGCAGACGGAACGGCGGGGCGCCGTCTCGTCGTCTCCCGTGTCTACGACGAGGGCCGTGGTCCGGGGCGCGGGCCGGCGGGTACGGGCACGCTGCTCCTCGACGATCCGGGCGATGGCCCGGCCCGCCGGCTTGACCTGGCGGTCGTTGGTCAGCAGCCCGAGGCTGTACTCCAGCTCCGGGAAGTCGGCCAGCGAGCGCGACACGTCGTGGGAGCACCACCAGGTGACCCCCCACACGTCCTCGCAGTCCAGGGCGTTGGCCACGGTCGCCTCGGTGAACGCGGCGGCGTGCTCGGCGGGGATCAGCGGGGCGGGCGCGCCGACCTCCTGGAGCCAGACCGGCCGGTGCGGGTCGAGCGCCCAGGCCTTGGAGAGTTCGATGAGGTAGGCGGCGTGGTGCTCGGTGGCGGTGCCGGTCCGGCCGTGGCGCTGGGCGGTGCCGTTGAAGACCCAGGAGTGCACGGCGGTGACGGCGCCCTGGCGTGCCGCGTGCGCCGGGGTGAAGGCGTGGTCGTCCTGGTACCAGGCGGCGTCGTACTCCGCGTGCAGGTGGAGCTTCCCGGGTGCCCCCTCCTCGCAGGCCTCCAGCATCCGCGTCAGCCAGGCCCCCGCCTGCTCGGGCGTGATGCGGTCCGGGTCGGGGTGGGGGTCGCCGGAGAACTGGTTGATCTCGTTGCCGAGGGTCATCCCGATGAAGTGCGGCCGGTCGGCGAGGGCGGCGGCCAGGGTGCGCAGGTACTCGGCCTGCCCGGAGAGGACGTCCGGGTCGGTGAAGAGGTTGCGCCGGTGCCACGTACCGGTCCAGGCGGGCAGGAAGTCGAAGCTCGACAGGTGGCCCTGGAGCCCGTCCACATTGACGTCGAGGCCGCGTTCGGCGGCGGCGTCGGCGAGCTGGACGAGCTGCTCGACGGCGCGCGGGCGGATCAGGGTGCGGTTGGGCTGGAAGAGCGGCCAGAGCGGGAAGACCCGGATGTGGTCGAGCCCGAGGCCGGCGATCGAGTCCAGGTCGGCGCGTACGGCGTCGAGGTCGAAGTCCAGCCAGTGGTGGAACCAGCCCTGGCTGGGCGTGTAGTTGGCGCCGAAACGCAAGGGGGAGGTGCTCATACGGAACAGGAGTCCTGGTTCTAGTGGTGCGAGGGGGCGGCCGGGTCAGCCCTTGACGGCGCCTTCGCCGACGCCCCGGAAGAAGAAGCGCTGGAGCCCGGCGAAGAGCACGATGAGCGGGAGCACGGCGATGATCGTGCCCGCCGCGACGAGCCGTTCGTCGTTGGCGAAGGTGCCGTGCAGGTAGTTCAGGCCGATGGTCAGGGTGAAGTTCTCCGGATCGCTGAGGACGATCAGCGGCCACAGGAAGTCGTCCCAGGAACCCATGAAGGCGAAGATCGCGACGACGGCGAGGGTGCCCTTGACGGAGGGCAGCGCGATCCGCAGGAAGCGCTGCCAGACGTTGGCCCCGTCCACGAACGCCGCTTCCTCGATCTCCACGGGGAGGTTCAGGAACGCGTTGCGCATCAGCAGCACGTTCATCGCGCCGACCGACCCCGGCAGCAGCACACCGAGCAGGGTGTTGTTCAGCCCCAGGTCACGCATGGTGGTGAACTGGGCGATGATGATGCCCTCCACGGGGACGAGCATGGCGAGGATGAACGCCAGCGTCGCGGCCCTGCGCCCCCGGTAGCGGAGCCTCGCCAGGGCGTACCCGGCGAGTGCCGAGCCGACGCAGTTGGTGACCACGTTGGCGGAGGCGACCTTGAGGGAGTTCAGCGCGTAGTCCCAGACCGGGATCGTGTCGGCGACCCGGCTGTAGTTGTCCAGCGTCGGATCGCTGGGGAAGAACTTCGGCGGGGAGCTGAAGATGTCCTCGTTCGGGCCCTTCAGCGAGGTCGACAGCTGCCACAGGAACGGCCCGACGGTCAGCGCGAGGACCGCCAGCAGCAGCACGTACCGCAGCACGAGCTGCCAGAGGGGGACGCGCCGGCCCTCGGCGTCGGTGGTCTTCAGGAAGCTCACGCGTCCTCCTTGCGGTCGGCGCGCAGCACCAGGAGCATCAGGCCGACGGTGACGACGAAGATGACGACCGAGATGGCGGAGGCGTAACCGACCCGCCCGCTCAGCCCGGTGCCGACCCGCTGGACGAGCATCACCAGCGTGGTGTCCTCGCCGGCCGGTCCGCCGGAGGGGCCGGCCATCAGGTAGACCTCGGAGAACACCTTGAAGGCGGAGACCGAGGAGAGGGCCGCGACCAGCACCATCGTGGAGCGGATGGCGGGCACGGTGACCGTGAAGAAGCGGCGTACGACTCCGGCACCGTCCACCGACGCGGCCTCGTGCAGCTCTCTCGGGACGTTCGCGAGGGCGGCCAGATAGATGATCATGTAGTAGCCGAGGCCCTTCCAGACCGTGACCGTCATCGCGCTGCCCAGCAGCAGCCACTGGTCGCTCAGGAAGCCGACCTTGCCGACGCCGACGGCCTCCAGGACCGCGTTGACCAGCCCGCGGTCGTCCAGCATCCACACCCAGATCAGGCCGACAACCACGATGGACGCGACGACGGGGGTGTAGAAGGCCGACCGGAAGAAGGTGATGCCGGGGATGTGCCGCTGGACGAGCATCGCCAGCAGCAGCGGCAGGATGACGAGTGCGGGGACGACGCCGACGACGTACAGCACGCTGTTGCGCAGGCCGGTCCAGAACATCTCGTCGTGCAGCAGCTCCCGGAAGTTCGCCAGGCCGACGTACGAGCCGGGGACCAGCGTGCGCCGGTCGGTGAAGGAGTTCACCAGCGTGCTGAAGAACGGGTAGAGGCTGAAGGCGCCGACCACGATCAGACCGGGCGCGGCGAACAGCCAGGGGCTGAGGGGGAGGTGACGGCGGATCCGGCCCGCGGGCCGGCGGCGGCCGGAGTCGGTGCTCCGGGCCGCCGCGACGGCGGGGGCGGGGGTGGCGGGGGAGTTCACGAGGGGCTCAGCTCTGCTGCAACAGCCGGTCACAGGCCTTGACAGCGTTGTCAAGAGCTTCCTTGGGGCTCTGCTTTCCCTGGAGCGCCTTGGCGATCTGGTTGCGCAGTTCGGTCTTCATCTGCTCGCTGAACAGCACCGGGGTGTAGTTGACGGCCGTCTTCAGGGACTTCGCGGCGGCGACCCGGACCCGGGTCACGTCCGTGCCGTCCTCCTTGGTGAAGTACGGGTCGTCGAGCGAGCCGGCGGTGCTCGGGAAGATGGCGACCTGCTTGGCGAACTCCATCTGCCGGGTCGCGTCGGTCACGTAGTGGGCGAAGGCCACGGCGGCGGGCTTGCGCTTGGTCTGCGCGTTCACCATGACGCCCATGACATACATGTTGGCCTTGCCGGTGTTGCTGACCTGGTCGGTGATCCCGATGTTCTTGTAGAGGCTCGGGGCCTGCTTCTTGAAGTTGGCCAGGTCCAGCGCGCTGCCCGGGTTCATGGCCACGGACTCGGTGAGGAACTTGTGGCCGGAGGACTCCGGGGTCGCGGTCAGCGCCTGCGAGTCGAGTGCCTTGGCGTCGTACAGCTTCTTGTAGTGCGTGAGGAGTTCGACGCCCTTCGCGTCGTTGAAGGCGAAGCCCGTGCCCTCCTTGTTCATCAGCTGTCCGCCGTAGCGGCCGAAGTCCTCGATGGTGGGGACGTTCGCGAGGGTGGCGACCTTGCCGTGGCTCTTCTCCGCCAGCTCCAGACCGTCCGCGAAGACCTCGTCGTAGGTGGCCGGCGGCTTCTGCGGGTCGAGTCCGGCGTCCTTGAACAGGCGCTTGTTGTAGAACATCGGGCCGGTGTTGAGGTACCAGGGGAAGGCGTACGTGCCCTGCGTGCCGGGTATCTGGTGGCTCTTCCAGGCCCCGTCCAGGTACTCCTTGCGGTACTTCGACGCCGCCTTGTCGAGGTCGAGCGCGATACCGGCCTTGGCCAGCGGGGCCACCAGGTCGGGGGAGACGTTGACGACGTCGGGCAGGGTGCCGCCGGCCGCGTCCGCGCTGATCTTGTCCGCGTAGCCCTCGCCGGGGCGGTCGACCCACTTGACCTCGGTGCCCGGGTACTTCTTCTCGAAGTCCGCGATCACGCCGTTGAAGTAGTCCTTGAAGTTCGCCTGGAGGTTCCAGGTCTGGAAGGTGATCTTCCCCTCGACCTTGCCCGAGGCGTCGGACGAGTCCGAGCCGGATCCGCCGCCGCACGCGCTCAGTGGCAGGACGGTGGCGAGGACGGCGGCAGCGGCGACTGCTCTGCGGGAGATGCGCACGGTGAACGGCTCCTTTGCTCGGACCAGGCGGGCGGACGGCGGCCCTGGTCCCTGACCCGGCGGGCCGCGTTCGCCCGACAGACCCTGCAATGCACCCGGGCGCAAAGTCAATACATTCACCGGAACGTAATTTTTAGTCCGCCCATCAGTGCAGGTCAGAGGCTTGTGAGTCTCTATTGACGCGCGCTTACTAATGCGCTTTAGATGGTTTCAGCTCAAGCGCTTTAGTTGTCCCGGCCCCCTCGCTCGACCAGCGAGCCGGGGAAGCTCTACGATGCCCCCGGGGACGAGCGGAACCGACGGTCCGTCAGCACCCCATGGACGCAGGAAGTGAGGCACGGGTGGCTCCCAAGCGGCCGACCATGAAGGACATCGCCCAGCGGGCCGGTGTCTCGGAGAGCGCCGTCTCCTTCGCGCTCAACGACCGTCCGGGCGTCTCCGAGGTCACCCGCGCCCGGGTGCGGCGCGTCGCCGAACAGCTGGGCTGGCGCCCGAGCACGGCCGCCCGCGCCCTGTCCGGCGAGGGCTCGGCCACCGTCGGGCTCGTCGTGGCGCGCCCGGCGGCCAACCTCGGCGTGGACTCCTTCTTCCTCCAGCTGATCTCCGGCATCCAGGAAGTGCTGTCGGAGCGTCAGCTCGGCCTGCTCTTCCAGGTGGTGGACGATGCGGTGGCGGAGTGCGGGGTCTATCGCCGCTGGTGGGCCGAACACCGCGTCGACGGCGTGCTCGTCGTGGACCCGCGCACCGACGACCCCCGCGTGGCGCTCCTCGACGAACTCGGCCTGCCCGGCGTCGTCATCGGCGCCCTCCCCGGCACCGACACCGGCCCGCACCCCGGACTCTCCCAGGTCCGCGCCGACGACGCGGGCGCGATGGCGGCCATCGTGGACCGGTTGTACGAGCTGGGTCACCGGCGCATCGTGCACATCGCCGGCCTGCCCTCACTCGCGCACACGGACCGCCGCATCCGCTCCCTGCGCCAGGAGGCCGACCGGCGCGGCCTGACCGGGGCGCACTCGGTGACCACGGACTACTCCGACACCGAGGGCGCCGCGGTCACCCGCCGGGTCCTGGAGCGGGACGACCCGCCGACCGCTCTGATCTACGACAACGACGTGATGGCGGCGGCCGGGGTGGCCGTGGCGTCCGGCCTGGACGTGCGGGTCCCGGGCGATGTGTCGGTGGTGTCCTGGGAGGACTCCGCACTGTGCAGGCTGACCGCTCCGTGGCTCACCGCGCTCTCCCGGGACCCGGTCGCCTTCGGCCGGCTCGCGGCGCGGGAGCTCACCACACTGCTCGACGGCGGGCAGGCCCGCACCGTGCGGATGCCGTTGCCCCGGCTCATCGAACGCGGCAGTACGGCGCCGGCGCACGAGGGCGCCGGGACGCACTGACCCCGCGCCTCCACAGCCGGAAGCGCGGCGAGGGGCCAGGGCCTACGAGTGGGACCAGGTACGGGTGGACAGGACCAGCAGATAGCCGTCGGGGTCCCGCACCGTCACGCCCCAGGTGTCCCAGTACGGATTATGGGCGGGCACGCGCTTCCCGCCGTGCTGTTCGAGCCGCTCCACGAGGGCGTCGGGCACCGGTTCGCCGAGATAGACGACCAGCAGGTCCTCGGCGGTCGGCCGCGGCTCCAGGGGCGCGGCGGGATCGTGCACGAGTTCCAGGTGCCAGCCGGCGTCGGGCCAGCCGACCATGAGAAGCGAACTCCGGCCGGGGGTCCCGTCCGCCGCATGCTGATACAGGACGTCGAGGCCGAGGCCGGAGACCCAGAACCGTTCGGCCGCGGCCAGGTCGCGCGAGGGCCGGGCGATGCGGATGTGAGCTGCGGAGTGAGCCGGCATGGTTCCTACCTCATGATCGGTGCGGGCCCGGCGCGCTTCAGCGGCCGCGTCCGTGGGCGTGGATGGCAGCGAGCCTAGCGATCATGGACCCGTGTGCCATCGGTCGCTGGTCCTGGTCCCGGCCGGCTGCCGGGACCGCCCGGACATCCCGTGTTCACCGTGGGCTCTGCGCTGTGACCTCCACGGAGAGGTCGTTGTCGAGGGTGTAGTACGGGCGCACGGACACCTCGCCGAGCAGCGTGGCCGGGTAGACGAAGACCGCCTTCCGGTCCGCGATGTCGTCCAGCAGGCGGGCGACCCGGACCCGCCGCGCCCCGGCGGCGGGCTGGACGTGGACGTTCCAGACCACCGGCGCTTCCCCGACCGCCGGCCCCCCGCCTTCCGCCAGGAGATCCGTGTAGTCGACGGTGAACGAGAAGTCCTGCTCCCCTTCCGCCCGGAGCGGGAACTCCCGCACGGCGGAGCCCTGCCCGCGCCGCTGTAGCGACGCCACCGCGCCTTCCGCCGGCCGGGCGCCGAACAACCGCCCCGCCACGGTCATCGAGCCACCCGCGACGGTGATCCGGCCGGCCTCCGCGTGGGCGGTGCGCCGCCAGGCCCGTACGGCGAGCCGGCCGTCCTTGGTGGCATACGGGACCCGGACCGCGAGGGGCGTGGCCCGCCGATCGCCGCCCTGACCGGTCGCCAGCGTGCGCAGATCGCGCAGGCCCGGCAGCAACGGCACACGGTCCTCGCCCGGAACACCCACGACGTAGGCGTCCCAGCGGCCCTCCTCAAGGGCCGGCGCCGTCTCCAGTACCGCCTGCCACTGGTCCGGCCCGGCGGGCTCCAGATCGAGATGGCGGCCGGTCCGTTCCGGCTGCCCCTTCTTCGGACGCAGCTGAAGCAGCAACCGCGGCTGTGCCGAGGCGGGCAGCGGCGCGTGGACGCGTACGAGCAGCCGCCCGTCCTCCTGCACCGTCACCGCTCCCCGGGGCATCTCCGCCGGCCCGTTCGTGCCGTCGCCCGTGCTGCCGCTCATCGTCGCGCCTTCCGTGCGGCCCTCACGACACTGCCGGCCGCGATGAGCATGGTGTCCCTTGCCGCGAAACCGCTGCTCGCCAGGGCGCGGCCCGTGCCGGCCGGTGCTCGGCCCTCGTTGCGGGCGGCCAGTAGTTCCTCGAACAGTTGCTCCGCCTGGGCGACGACGGGGGCGGGGCCGTAGCGCCGGGAGTTCTCCAGGGCGGTGTGTCCCATGCGCCGGCGCAGCTCGTCGTCGCCCACGAGGTCCAGCAGGGCGCCGGCCAGCGCGTCCCGGTCCCCGACGGGAACCAGCCGGCCGTCCTCCCCGTCGGCGATGATCTCGCCGGGGCCGTACGCACAGTCCGTGCTCACGACGGGCAGCCCGCAGCGCATCGCCTCCACGATGGTCATGCCGAAGGGTTCGTAGTCGGAGGTCACCGCCCCGATCGACCCCTTGACCCACTCGGCTTCCATCGGAGTCACCGCGCCCATCAGGAACACGTTGTTGTACAGCCCGAGCCGGTCGATGAGCGCGCGCAGCCGCTCCCGCTCCTCGCCCCTGCCGTAGATGCGCAACTGCCAGTCGGGATAGGCCGCGGCGACCGCCGCGAAGGCCTCGATCAGCAGGTCGAACCGCTTCATGGTCGCCAGCCGCCCGGCGGCCACCACGATGCGCCCGCGACCGTCCGCCGGCGCGAGGGCCGGGGCGGGGACGCTGTTGGGCAGCGCCTGCACCCGTACGCCCGGCAGTCGCATCTTGCGCCGGTAGACGGCGGTGTCGGCTTCCGTGACCGGGGTGATCGCGTCCAGCCGCGGATAGGCCCGGCGGAGCGCCTTGCGTAACCGGGGTGAGTGGTGGTCGAGCGTGAGGTGCTCCTGCCCGACCCGCACCGTCCGCGCGGGCGCGTGCAGCGCCAGGTGGACGTTGAGCCCCGGGCGGGTCCCCACGACGACATCGCTGTCGAGCGACGCCAGCGCGTGGCCGATGCGCTCATCGGTCAGCGCGCTGTACTCCTGGTAGCGGTACTCGGCCGAGGGGAAGATCTTCGCCGGCGTCAGGTGGCGCGGGTCGTTCTTCTCGTGCCGCAGATCCACCAGGGGCCGCAGCCGCACCCGTGGATCGAGTGCGAGGCTCGGCCGCTCCCGGTTCCGGAGCGCGGAGATGATCTCCACATCGTGCCGATCGGCCAGCGCTCGGGCCAAGTTGAAGGTAGTGGTGATCGTCCCTCCGATCGCGTACGCGTTGTGGATGAGGAATGAGATTCTCATGCAGTACAGGACCACCGGCATCTGCGGAAGGTTGCCCCGCGGAGCCTCGGCGGAACGGGCCCTCGCCGCCGGCCTCCTCGACCGGCTACGCCTCCGCGTCGGCGTCCCAGAGTCCGCGGGTGCCCAGGGGGACGTCGGGAAGGTTCTGGCCGGACCTCTCGGTCTCGAAGAAGTCCAGCTCCCTGGGCCCCAGGTCCAGCGCCGCGCAGATCTCCTCATGGAGCATGGCGAAGGCCATGAGCTTCTCCCGAGCCCAGGCGCCGGCCTCCTCCCTGGTCCGGTTGAAGGCGGACTCCTCCAGGTCGAACACGTCGTGTGCCCACTTCAGGGACCAGTCGAAGACGTAGTTCGCCGCCTCGGTGACACCCTCGTCGCCCAGGTCGCTCAGCTTGTCGGTGGCCGCGCGGGCGAGGGACGCCGCTGTGCGGCACGACTCCAGATTCCCGGTGGGGAAGCCGTAGCTGGAGAGCGTGACCGCCAGGACCAGCTCGGCAATGGACGTGTGCCATGTGGTCATGTCGCTCTGGAACAGCCGGTACGCCCGCAGGAGACCGGCTCGTGGAGAAGGGTCGTCGGGTGCCACGCGGTTGGGGTCCGAGAGGCGGAGCAGGTCCTTGTACCGCAACATGGCCTGCCGGTCGATGTCTCCGCGGTCGAAGCGGGTGTGGCAGTTGGGGCACAGGACGATCATGTTGTGGAATTCGTGCTTCCTGACACGGTGCCAGGGCACGATGTGCGCGATCTCCAGAGGGGTCGCGCGGCACGTCGATATGGCGCACCGGTGGCCGGCCTCGACGAAGAGCTGACGGGCTAAGGGGCGAGGCACCTTGGTGCGGTTCGTGGCCATGAGGGAAGCGTAGGGGCGGCCACTGACAGTACGTCCGAGTGCGGCGCGGCCCACGACCTGGACTCCGGCGTCACCGACGCGGCGTCACGAGCGCGGCGGCTCCCGGCCCGGCCAGCTCCTCCAGCGCCGTCTGTCGCCCGGAGACGGCCAGCAGAAGGGAGAGCGCGGGCCCTCCGACTTCCGGACCGTTCCCCACGGACAGGTCGGCGTCCGTCGCCGTGAGCCGGACACGGGCTGTCAGCTCCTTGGCTCCGCCGAAGGACGCGGGAGTACGGAGCTGCAGGCGCAGGGCGCGGGTGACAGCCTCCGGAGGGTAGGCGCGAGTGAGGCCCAACGGCCGGCGGATGTCCTCGCCGTGCACCACCTCCTCGACGAGCCGGCTGTCCAAGGGCGCCGGGGGAGTCGAGGCCCGCAACGCCACCTGGCGAAGCCTCCGCAACGTCTCCTGCGGCGAGGCACCTCGCTCCCGCTCCACACCGCGTGCGTTCTGACGGTCGAAGTCGAACCGCTCCCTGACCAGGCCGGCCACGAAACCGAGCCGTGTCGTCCGAGCGGTGTCGACCAGATGGGCGGCCACGTCATGCACGGTCCATCCCACACAGAGCGACGGCTGCCCCCATTGCCCGTCATCGAGCCGCGCGAGGTCATCGATCAGCGCCGCACGCTCCGCATGCACCATCGGCCAGACATCGTTGCTCATGGGAGCCTCCTTCATCCAGAACGCACCATCTGCCCTGTAGGACCGCTGGCACGGCGCAAACTCATCGCTCGGTAGGTGCGACCGTGCCACGGCGGGCGGGCCGAGTTGAGCCGGTCCGTGGAATGAGTACGACTACTCAGGCGACGGGTGGCAACTGGCCCGCAAGGTGACGACATGCGATCGAATCTCTTTACGAAGCCCCTGCTCACCGCCGCACTGGGCAGCGTCGTCGTCCTGGCCGCCGCTACCCAGAGCGCCCACGCCGCCCCCCGCACCTCCGCCGGTACTGCTGCCTCCGCCCCTTCGGCTCGTGCGTTCGCCGTCCACGCCACCTCCCGCCCCGTCGTCGTACGGACCGCCAGGGCAGCCACGTTCGTGGCGAGCGCCGATGAGGCGGAGGCGCGTTTCCTGGAGTTGGCCGACCTCATCGGACAGAGCTGCGAACCGAACGTTCTCGGCGCCGCCGGCCACATAGCACCGGCATCGGCTCTCGCCCCCACCCCGGCCGACCCGGTGGCGCTGCATCCGGCGGAGGAGTGCGCAGCTCAGAGGCACCAGCTCCGGATCAGCAAGGCGTTCTCCGGCACGGTGGCGGCCACGTACGCACAGATGCGGGACAGGCTGACGACTCTGCGGTACCCCGGAGCGCGGATCCACCGCATGCCGGACTTCGCGGGCAGGCCCGTGTCCAGACTCGACCTGCGCGTGGGAGCCGACCACCTGGCCCTGGAGGTCACCGACATCGGCGGCGGCGTCATGGTCCGGGCGTTCGGCGCCCCGCAGGGCGTGAGCGTGACCGAGGTCCGGCTGAAGCCGCAGGTGGACCTGCCCACCTCCTGAGAACGCCGGCGGCGACGCCCCCTCTCACGCCCTCTTCGCCATTCCCGCGAAGAGGGCGTCGAGCACTCGGTCGACGTACGCGTGGGTGAGTGGTTCCTGCGTGATGAGCAGCCGGAAGTACAGCGGGCCGGAGAGGAGTGCCATCGCCAGGTCCAGGTCGAAGTCCGGTGAGAGCCGGCCCTCGTTCTGCGCTGCCTCCAGACGCGCGACGGTCTTGTCCGCCTGCGGGCTGATGAACCGTTCGTTGAGCGCGGTGGCCACGCCCGGGTCGTGCTGGGCCTCGCCGATCAGTGCCTGGAAGAGCGGCCGGAACGTCGGTCCGGCCAGGAGGCCGATGGCTGCGTAGATCTGTTGGCGCAGGTCTGCCACGACATCGTCCGTGTGGGGGTAGTCGAGGGCCGACTCGCCGAGCGACAGCAGCGAGTCGAGCAGCAGGGCGCCTTTGGAGGGCCACCGGCGGTAGATGGTGTGCTTGCCGACGCCGGCCCGTGCGGCGATCGCCTCGATGCTGAGCTTCGCATAGCCGAGCTCCTGTCCCAGTTCCAGAGTGGTTCGCATGATGGCTTCGGTCAGGGCGGGGCCGTTGCGTCGGGCGGCAGTCATGCTCCGATATTAGCGGCACGGCACGTGCCGTTCTTGACAAGCGCTCCATGATCTAGGCACGCTTCAGCGAACGGCACGGCCCGTGCCGTTCTGTCCGAGGGGGCGAGCGCGTGGACGCGGAGATGATCACCGTGGGCGCGGGCACGTGCCTCGGAGACCCGTGGTCCCACGCCCTGCCGGTCACCGGCCGCGTATCAACCACTCGCACACGATGAGGACACCTGCCATGCCCGTACCCGCCGACCCCACCGTGCTCCATCCGATGCCCGGTCAGCGGAGGGTGGTGCAGCTCAAGCCGCTGGTGACCTCGCCGCTGATCGAGGTGGGGGAGTACTCGTACTACGACGACCCGGACGACGCCACCGCGTTCGAGACCCGCAACGTCCTCTACCACTACGGCCCGGAGAAGCTGGTCATCGGCAGGTTCTGCGCGCTCGGTACGGGTGTGCGCTTCCTGATGAACGGTGCCAACCACCGTATGGACGGTCCCTCCACCTTCCCGTTCCCGACCCTGGGCGGCTCCTGGGCCGACCACTTCGACCTGCTCGCCGGGCTGCCGAACCGGGGCGACACCGTCGTCGGCAACGACGTCTGGTTCGGACACGGGGCGACGGTGCTGCCCGGCGTGCGGATCGGGCACGGCACGATCATCGGCAGCGGCTCCGTGGTCACCAAGGACGTGCCGGACTACGGGATCGTCGGCGGCAACCCGGCCCGGCTGCTGCGTACCCGCTACGCGGACGAGGACATCGCGCGCCTCCTCGCTCTGGCCTGGTGGGACTGGCCCGCCGAGCACATCACCGCCCACATCCGGACCCTCATGTCCGGGACGGTCGACGACCTCGAAGCCGCCGCCCCGACCCTGCCGCGCGCCTGAACGCCGCGACCACCACCCACCTGGAGAAACCATGACCAGCAGGTTCACCGAACTCGTCGTCGACTGCCTCGACCCGCAGCGGCTCGCGGACTTCTGGTGCGAAGTACTGGACTTCACCGTGCTCGACCGAAGCGAGGACTCGGTCGAGATCGGCTCGTGGGAGCCGACCGCCGAGGCCGTGCGGGCCGGGCAGATGCCGCCGACCATGTTCTTCGTCCGGGTGCCCGAGGCCAAGACCGGCAAGAACCGGCTCCATCTCGATGTGAGCCCTGTCGACGCCAGTACCGCCGACGAGGTCGCCAGGCTGCTGGCCCTCGGCGCCACCCGGGTGGACGTGGGCCAGGGGTCCGGTCGGACCTGGGTGGTGATGGCCGACCCCGAGGGCAATGAGTTCGATGTCGTACGCAGCCTCGCACCCTAGGGCCTGTCGGGCCCGCGAAGATCCGCCGGACAGGCCCTAGGCCTCTCTTCGAACTCCCCTCGCCGTCCGGAGCGCGGCCGGCTCAGGAAGCCGCTGAAGCGATCACCTTCGCGAGATCCGCGGGCCGGCTCCACATCGGCCAGTGCCCGGTGGGCAGGTCGATGACCTCAAGGTGCTCCAGGTTGGCTACCTCGGCGAACATGGGATGGCCGGCGCGTGCCAGATCCATCAGCTGCGCGCTCGGGATCGAGCAGCACACCAGCGTGGTCGGGACGCTGAGGCGTGCGGGATTCGTGAGCTCCACGGGCTGGCGCAGCACGGGGCCGGGTTCGGGGACGGCCCTGGCGCGGAAGCGCTCCAGCACCTCGGGGCTCAGCCCATCGAGGCCGGCCTGCTCCCCGAGAACCTCGAAGGGCGGCAGCGGCAGCTCTTCCCACTCCTCCGGCAGGTCCGGGGCGAAGACACTTCCTGGTGCCACCGGTCCGGAGTCGACCCACACCACCCGCCGGACCAGCTCGGGGTGCCGGTCCAGTACAAGGCTGACCGGTGCGTTGGCCCCGCTGTGAGCGACGAGAACAGCCGGCTGACCCTCGCGGACCCCGGCCTCGGCCATGACCTGTCCGACAGCCGCCGCCTGATCGTCGAGGGTCTTCGACGAACGGTCGGGATCGTGCGGGTCCAGACCCGGGAGGGTCATCGCGACAGCGCGCGCGTCGTCGGCTGCCAGGTGTTCGAGTACCTCGTCCCAGGCCCAGGCTCCCAGCCAGTGGCCGGCGATCAGGATGATGGTCGGGCTGCTCGTGGTCGTCGTCATGCCCTGATGCTTACAGTTCCCGCGGACAGGTGTGTGTCACCATTTCCGTCATGAATTTCTCGGGGTGGGGACAGTGAAGCGGGCGGAACGGCTCCATGCCCTGTCGGAGACGCTGCGCCGCAGCGGCGCGCGAGGACGCACCGCCGGGCAACTGGCCGCCGAGTTCGGCGTGTCCACGCGCACCGTGAAGAGAGACCTCACGGCGCTGGAGAACAGCGGCGCACCCATCTGGTCCCGCCCCGGCCCCGGTGGTGGCTACGGAATGGCCACAGGCGCGTCCCTGCCGCCGGTCAGCCTGACGTCGGCCCAGGCGGTGGCCCTGCTGGCAGCAGTCTCCGCAGCGGCCGATACCCCGTACGCCGATCTGGCCTCGGCCGGGGTGCGGAAGATCGTGGACGTCCTCGACCCCAGGACACGGGCGAAGGCCGAGGAACTGGCGCGCCGCGTCTGGGTCGACGCGCCCCCGTTGAAGTCGCGCGCGAGCAAGTCGGCGCTGGAGGAGGCGATGGCCGAGCAGAGGGTGCTCCGGATCCGCTACACAGCGGGCGACGCCACCACGACCGGCCGCGATGTCGAACCCGTGATGTTCGCCTTCACGAACAGCCAGTGGTACCTGGTCGGCTGGTGCCGGTTGCGCAACGCCATGCGCTGGTTCACCGTGTCCCGCATCGAGCAGGCCGCCGTGACCCGGATCCCCTGCGACGGCCACACCCTTGACGAGGTCGGGGTCCCCCCGCCGAACGCCCGGCCCGCGCTGGGCCACGGAGGCTGAACCACTCGGCATCACAGCGGGCGACGTCGGCCTCGAGCAGAGCACCCCCCTCTCGCCGAGCGTCGGGGCGAGCCGGTCGCTCACCGTCGCCGGCACCCCGGGCTCAGCCCAGGGCCTCCGCCAGAGCCTTCCTGAACTCCAGGTGGGCTTCCGCGTCGAAGAGGACGAACCGTACTTCCTCGACCGGCGGTGTGGCCTCCGTCAGCATCGTACGCACGGCGATGCGGGCTCCGTCGTCCATCGGCCAGCCGTAGATTCCTGTGGAGATCGCGGGGAAGGCGACGGTTCGCGCCCCCAGTTCCGCCGCCACACGCAGGGCTTCGCGGTAGCAGGACTCCAGGAGGGCCGTACGGTCCTCGGTGCCGCTCCACACCGGGCCGACCGTGTGCACGACCCAGCGGGCGTCGAGCCTGCCGGCCGTGGTGGCGACGGCCTGGCCCGTACGCAGTCCCTTGCCGTACCGCGAGGCGCGCAACTCGCTGCAGGCGGCCAGGATTTCGGGGCCGCCGCGCCGGTGGATCGCGCCGTCCACCCCGCCGCCGCCCAGCAGGGAGGAGTTGGCCGCATTGACGATGGCGTCGACGGACTGCTGCGTAATGTCCCCCTGCACAAGGGTGACCGGAACCGCGGAAGATGGGCTCATGCGGCCATCATGCCGTCGTTCGTCGCTCCGTATGAGCGCTGAGTTGCCCCGGAAGACTGTGGGGGACCACAGCGCGAGGTCAGGCTGGTGAGGTGCCGCGCACCGGAGCGAGCCCCCCACGTGCTGCTGCCCGAACCCGGTGAAGAACGGCTGTATCTCGTCCCTGGATGCAGATTCCCGGCCGTGGCGGTCAGCCTGCGACGACGAGCGGGTTCCTGCAGGAGCGGCTGCCGGGGGCCGTTGAACGTCGAGGTGCGGAACACGCAGTTCGTGGCTGGGAGCGGGGTGCTGTGAGCGATAACACCGCTCATGTTACGGCGACTTGTCGCCGCGTGGGGCGCAGGACAATCCGGAAGGGGCTGGGTCGTAAGGCTTGACTGGGTCACGTCAAGTCTCCATAGTGAGGCCCGGCCGCACGGTAGGCCGCACATCCCGCCCATGCCTCCAGGCCGGCTCGCGGCCATGATTGTTAGCGCTAACAATCGGCGACGCGCCGGAATGGCCCGCACCAGCAAGGAGCCCACCCTTGACCGTTCAGACCTGGCTGCGCCACGCACGGCGCAGCCTTCTCGCCACCGGCAGCACCGCCGTGCTGACTGTCGCCCTCCTGGTCGGCACCGAAGCCACCTCGCAGGCCGCCACGCAGGGGCCCTGCGACCTCTACGCCTCCGGCGGCACGCCCTGCGTGGCCGCCCACTCGACCACCCGCGCCCTCTATGGTGCGTACAACGGTGCGCTCTACCAGGTCCGGCGGGCGTCCGACAACGCCACCAAGGACATCGGACTGCTGAGTGCCGGCGGCTATGCCGATGCCGGCGCCCAGGATGCCTTCTGCGCCGGAACCACCTGCGTGATCACCGTCATCCACGACCAGTCCGGACGGGGCAACAGCCTCACCCAGGCCCCCGCCGGCGGCGCCGCCCCCGGCCCCGACAACCTTGCCCCCGCCACGGCCGCCCCGGTCACCGTGGCAGGCCACCGGGCCTATGGCGTATACGTCGCCGCAGGCACCGGCTACCGCAACAACCGGACCAACGGCGTGGCCACCGGCGACCAGCCGGAGGGAATGTACGCCGTCCTCGACGGCACGCACTTCGGCGGAGGGTGCTGTTTCGACTACGGCAACGCCGAGACGAACAATCTCGACACAGGCAACGGCCACATGGAGGCCATCTACTTCGGCGACAGCACGATCTGGGGGAAGGGCACCGGCAGCGGCCCCTGGGTGATGGCAGACCTGGAGAACGGCCTCTTCTCGGGTCCCGACGCCGGCTACAACGCCAATGATCCCAGCGTCAGCCACCGCTTCCTGACCGCGATCGTCAAGGGCGCCCCCAACCTGTGGGCCATCAAGGCCGGCAACGCCCAGTCCGGCGGCCTGTCCACGTACTACAGCGGAGCCCGGCCCAACGTCCAGGGATACAACCCCATGCACAAGGAGGGCGCGATCATCCTCGGTATCGGCGGCGACAACAGCAAGTCCTCCAGCGGCACCTTCTACGAGGGGGTCATGACCTCCGGCTATCCGACGGACGCCACGGAGAACGCGGTCCAGGCCAACATCACCGCCGCCGATTACCAGGCGCCCGCACTCACGTCCAGCGCCCTCACCCCGGGGGCGCGGGTCTCCTTGAAGGCGACCACCACGTGCTGCAACGCCGACTACTTGCGCCACCAGGCCGACGGCACCGTGGCCATCTCGCCGATCACTGCCGCAAGTTCCAGCGGTGACAAGAACGACGCGACCTGGATCGTCCGCGCCGGACTGGCCAACTCCGCCTGCCTGTCCTTCGAATCCGCCGGCGCCCCCGGACAGTATCTGCGCCACGCCGGATTCCAGCTCCGCACCGCGGCCTCGGATGCCACCGCCCTGTTCAACCGCGACGCCACCTTCTGCCTCCGGGCAGGCCACAGCGGGCAGGGCTACTCCTTCCAGTCGGCCAACTATCCCAACCGCTTCATACGCCACTACTCCTACACCGGCTACCTCGCGGGGGACGGGGTCGGCGGCAACACCTGGGACAGCGACGCCCTGTGGAGCGAAGACACCTCCTGGCTGACCGCCCAGCCCTGGTCCTGACCGATTGCCGGTGGCACACCACGCGCAGGCGGGTGTGCCACCGGCGACGAGGGACCGCACGCCGCCGGGGCGACGGCTCCTCCACGGACCGTTCGGCCGCCGGGGTTCAGGAGCGGGCTCCCAGTACGTCGGCGAGGAAGTGCGCCTCGTTGCGTCCGAGTCTGGTCGCGATCACGACCTCACTGCCCGTGATGCGGCCGATGACGGCGACCCTGGCGAGCAGCCGGCCCTCGCCCTGGACGATCGCCAGGGAGTTCGTGGGCTCGGTCCGGCCCGTCACCTTGCCGGTCAGGGCGGTGAACGCCTTGGCGTCCTTGTCCTCGAACGTCACCCGCACCGACCATCCGCCCGGAGCGCCGTCCCCCGTGTCCTCGAACGCCGAGACCTCCCTGAACCTGTTGACCGTCATGCCGGGCGCGGTGGAGACGACCACGCACTGCTGCCGGTCGTCCGAGGTGAAGCCGCGCCCCGAGGGCACCCCGGGCTGCGACGTCCCGAACGCGGTGGTTTCGGAGGTGCCGCTGCCGGGGCAGGCCCCAGGCTGCTCGCGCTCCACTTCGAGGAAGCGCACCGGCCGGTCCGGGGCTGCCGCACCGCTCTTGGCGCCCCCGTCGCCGGACCCGTCCCAAGGGCTCAGCACCAGCAGCGTGCCGGCCAATGCGCCGGCCGCGACCAGCCCACCGACGGCCCACCGCACACGCCGGCCCCGTCCGGAGGCGTTGGCGGGCGGCGGGCCCGGGAGGCGTACCGTCCCGGCAGCCCCGGCCACGGCCCGCGTGGGCTCGTCCGGTCCGCTGCGCCCGGTCCGGGAGGACGGGCCGGTGGCGCCGACATGGCGCAGCGCCGCACGCAGGGCATCGGTGCGCTCGGCACGGTGCCGCTCGATGGCCGCGGTCCACCGGGCGTCCAGCACATCCCCGTCGCCGCGGGCCGCCGGACCGTCACCGAGGTGTCCGGCGCAGTGAGCGACCAGCTCGGCCGGTGTGGGCCGCGCCCGCGGATCCAGATCGAGACAGGGCAGAACGAGGGCGTCCAGAGCGGGCGGAAGGCCCGAGACGTCGGTCTCGCCGGTGGCCGCGCGCATCAGGAGTTCCAGGGCCGAGATCTCCTCGATGTCCCGGTAGGGCGGCCTCCCCACCGCCAGGTAGTACAGCGTCGCCCCCAGGGAGAACACGTCGGATGCCTCCGTGGTCGGCTCCCCCCGGGCCTGTTCCGGCGACGCGTACGCCACGGTGCCGAGTGCCGACTGGGTCCGGGTCAGGTCGTGTGCCTGCGAGATGCCGAAGTCGATGACGCGCGGCCCCTCCACGGGCAGCAGGACGTTCGACGGCTTGATGTCCCGGTGCACCAGCCCTGCTGAGTGCAGGGACGCCAGCGCCTCCGCCATACCCGCGGCCACCCAATGCAGCGCGTCCGTTCCCAGCGTGCCGCAGTCCTCCACCAGCTCCTTCAACGAGGGCGCCGGCACGTATTCCTGCGCCATCCACGGCACTTCCGCCGTGGGGTCGGCATCGACGACACTCGCCGTGTAGATACCGTGCACCCGCTGCGCACACGCGACCTCCCGGGCGAACCGGCGCCGGTCGTCCGCGTTGTTCGTGATCAGCGTCTTCAGCGCGACGGTACGTCCCGCCGGCGACCGTGCCAGGTACACGCGCCCCATACCGCCGCTCGCCAGCTCGGCCAGCACGGTGAACCGTCCGACCCGCCGGCCCGGACGCACCGCTTCCGCCCCACCCCACCGCATGCCCCGTGCCCACCTGTCTCCCCGTCGCGGGGAAGCCGTAGCCCAAGCGGTCGCCTCGCACTCGACCCGACCGCTCTGCATCGTCACGTACGGAACTCGAACTGTGCACGCTTTTGGCCGAGTTGACCGGCGAAGCGGCGGGATGCCTCCGCTCGGACGGCGGCTTGTCCGTCCTCGGCCGGAAGCGGTGCGAGGCTCTGTCGCGGTGTTCGCGGGGCAGGGGGCTCGACGCACTGGCCGACGGACAGGCGCTCAGGCTGTACGATACCCCACGGGGGTATTCTGTTTTGGGGCGGGCGCGAGGCGGAAGCGAGGATTCGGGCATGAGCGGCGGAGCGGCAGGCAGGCGGGGCAGCGCCCGGCTGGTTGCTGTGTGCGTGCTGCTGCTCGGCCTCTTCCTGATGCATGGCGCTCCCGCCACCGCCGCCGAGGGCTGCCACGGCGCGATGCCCTCCGTGGCCGCTGCGATGCATGACGGTCACACTGCCTCGGCGATGGCCCCGGCGCAGATGCGGACCACCGTGCACGGTGCCCCGGCCTTCCTGGCCGGGGACAGCGCGGGAATGCGTGGCGCGCTGTGCCTGTCCACGCCGGCCCAGGAGCGCAACCCGCTGCCGGCCCCGGCCCTTCTCGCCTTCGCCGCCGCGGTGTTGGCCGGATGGGCGTCGGCGGCCTGGCGGGCGGCCATCAACGGGATGCGGTGGCGCGGTCCGCCGGCGGGCGGACGAGATCTCCTGACGTGGGTGTGTATCGCGCGGACGTGACAGGCGCCGCCGGTCCCCGGCCACCGGCCGGGGACCGGCACCGTGTCCTGCCCTTCCCGCGCGCCACCGGTGTGGTGCGCCCGCCCTGAAAGACATCGCGATCCCATGTTCTTCTCCTCCCGTTTCACCATGCGTCGCCGCGCCCTGGCCGCAGCCGGAACCGCTGCCGCCCTCGCGCTGACGCTGGCCGCCTGCGGGTCGTCCGGCGACTCCTCGTCCATGCCCGGCATGGACCACGGCGGCACGTCCTCTGCGGCCCCCTCGCCGAGGGCGACGGCCTCGACGGACGACATGCCCGGCATGGACCACATGGCCGTCGGCAACGGCCTGTCCGGCAACCAGGGCGGCTACCGCCTCACCTCCTCCGACCGGTCCCTCGCGGCGGGCAAGCAGGCCGCCTACCGGTTCAGGGTGACGGGCCCGGACGGCAAGCCGGTCACCGGGTTCGCCGTCGACCAGACCAAGCGGATGCACTTCTACGCCATCCGCTCGGACCTGACCGGCTTCCAGCACCTCCACCCGACCATGGCGGCCGACGGCACCTGGAGCGCCGGCCTCGCCTCCCTGACCCCCGGGTCCTGGCGCATGTTCGCCTCCTTCACCCCCGACAGCGGGTCCGGCAAGGGCAAGGACTTCGTGCTCAGCCGCACGGTCACCGTCCCGGGCGAGGCCACCAGGACGCCGCTGCCCGCAGCGGCCGGCAGCACTCAGGCCGACGGATACACCGTGACCGTCAAGGGTGAGCCGATGGCCGGCATGGCGCACCCGCTGACCGTCTCCGTCGCCAAGGACGGCAAGCCGGTCACCGATCTGCAGCCCTACCTGGACACCTACGCCCACCTGACCGCCTTCCACGAGGGCGACGCCGCGTTCGCCCACCTGCACCCCACCACGAAGGTCGACGGGGACCACGGTGGCCCCGACCTGTCCTTCCACGCCGAGCTGCCCACGGCGGGCAACTGGCGGCTGTTCCTGCAGTTCCGGACCGGGGGAGCGCTGCACACGGCGGCCCTGACGCTGCGCGTCGGCTGAACCCGGCGGGCGCCACCCCGGCCGGGGTGGCGCCCGCACCTCCCGTCTGCCGGGAGCGCAGAAGGCGTAACAGGGTGCGCCGGCGGAACCTTCGGCGGGACCCCGGGGACCGTTACGCGCTCCCCGGAAGCCCGTGACGCTGCCAGGCGGCCGACGCGGTCTTCACGGGGGAGGTCCGGTCGGTCAGCTGACGGGGATGCCCGGGTTCACCAGCCCCGCGCCCCCGGTCACCCGGTTGTCCGAGGTCACGGTGACCGGGCAGTCCGACGGGTCGTAGTGGGTGACGTCGATGGCGAACCGGGTGGGGCCGGCGGCGCCGGTCAGGTCCGCGGTGTTACCGCGGAACACCGTGCCACAGCCCCAGCCCGGGTCCTGCGTGTGCGTCTGGAAGCCGTCGTTGGTCGTGCCGGTGCCCCGGTTGTTCTCGACGGTGTACCCGTTGCCCTTGACGTCGACCCAGGAGTCGTCGCAGTTGGCCCCGGTGAGGCCGTCGCCGTCGAAGATGTTCCCGGAGATCAGGCCCCCGGTGGTGCCTTCCTTGATGTCGATGTTCTCGCCGCCGACGCGAGGGCCGATGCGGTTGTCGAGGATCTGGACGTGGTCGCTGGCGTCCGTGAGGGTGTTCGCCGTCCCTACGTACACCCCCTCGCCCATGCCGTTGCCGGACGTGCCCGTGTCGTGGATGGAGGAGTTCCTGACCACCCCGTAACTGCTCGACGTCCGGAAGTGGATGCCTTCCATGGTCGTGTGGTGGATCTCCACCGAGTCCGCGACGACATGGTCGGACGAGTCGATCATGATGCCCTTCTGGCCGCCGGTCACGGTGATGCCCTTGATCACCCAGTACGGGGCACTCGTGAGCTGGATGCCGTTGCCGCCTCCCGATGGGGTGGTCAGCACCGCGGCACGTGAGCCGGTCAGGGTGATCGGTGCGCTCGCCGTGCCGCCGGTCGTGATCTTGAAGTTCCCCGAGTAGGAGCCGTCCGCCAGCTCGATCGTCCGGCCCGGTACGGCGGCGGCCAGCGCGGTCTTGAGCTCCTTGCCGTTCGTCACTCGCACCGTCGTCCCGGCGGAGACCCCGGGCGGGACGTCCGCCGACGCGGCTCCGGGCATGCCGAGCAGCCCGGCGCCGACGAGCGCGACGGCGACAGCGGCGCGCTGCGCCGGCCGTGCGGGCCGGCCGGCGGGGGAGAGGACTCGGAACATGACGGCACCTCCGGATCGGCGACCGCAACGGACACCGTCTTGGCAGGGACACAACAGTGCGACGGGTGCCAAGATTGGACTGGACCAGAGTGGGCGTCAAGGGGCAGCCGGGCCGGCCGACGTGGCCGGCGGGGTTCGATCCGGTGTGGCCGGTGCGATCCGTCGGTCCGGACACGGGCCGCACAAGACCTGCGGATCGGGTTACGAGGCGCCCTCAAGGACCTTGCGCAGGCGCCGCGCGAACGCGTCCGGCTTCCCCGGGTGGCCGAACCCCACCCCTGCTTCTCGTACGTATCCCGCCCCCGGAACTCATCGTGCGACGTGCGTCGGTTCGCCCTGTCGTACGTGTACACGGGCATCGCGTGCGTACGCACCACGCGGGCACCACAGCGACTGCCTCCCGGTCACCCGGTCGGCCCGATGCCCGATGAGCGCGGCACATCGGGGTACACGGGTGCGCATGGCACCGAAGAAGACCGAGCGCATCCAGTTCCTGCGGGCCCTGCGGCAGCTCCACCGCGCCCGCTCCTTCTACGCCGTCGGCGCGCTGCTGTGGGCGGCGTCCGTCGTCTGGACCGGCCAACAGGCCCCCGGAAGCCGTCAGATGTGGGTCTCCGCCCTCCTCCTGACCGTCTTCACCGGCCTCCTCGTCACAGCCGCCGTGTCCCTGCGGCGCCTCGCGGCCGACGCCACGTACCGTCCCGCACACCACGCCGCCCCGCGCAAGACGCACGCCTGAGACCGGAGGAACGCGGCCTGCCGGGACGGCGACCCGTCGTCTGCGATCATGGCGGCATGCTTCAGGTCTGCCTCAACGGCGCCCGCGGCCGCGCCGAGTGCCCCCATCTGCCAGTGACCGCAGCCGAGTTGGCGGTGGCGGCCCGCGAGGCCGTTGCCGCGGGTGCGGTGGACATCCATCTGCACCCGAAGGACAGCGACGCGCGGGACACGCTGGAAGCGACCGCTGTCGCCGCCGCCGTGAGCGCGGTGCGGGCCGCTGTGCCGGGCATTCCCGTAGGGGTCACCACAGGTGCGTGGGCGGTCCCGGATCCGTCCGAACGTGTGGCGCAGCTCCGGTCCTGGACGGTCCTGCCCGACCACGCCTCGGTGAACTGGCACGAAGACGGCGCCGCCGAGGTTGCCCAGGCCCTGCTGGACCGGGGGATCGGCGTCGAGGCCGGCATCTACTCCGGCACCGACGCGGCCGAACGCTTCCTCGGGTGGTCCGGATCCCACCGGGTCCTGCGCGTCCTGGCCGAGGTCACTGACACCACCCCGCAGGACGCGCTCCACGCCGCGGCCCAGCTGAGGGAACAGCTCCGGCCGGCGACCGCACCGATCCTCCTCCACGGCGAAGACACCGGCGCCTGGCCCGTCCTGCGCCTCGCGGTCGCCCGCCACCTGGACACACGTATCGGCCTGGAAGACGTACTCCGCCTCCCCGACGGCGATCCCGCCGCCGACAATGCCTCCCTCGTCCGCGCGGCGCGCGGGATCATCCACCACGCATCCTGACCCAACTCACCGACAGGCCAAGCGGAACGGACCCGGGCCGGGCAGACTACGCACATGCGCATCCCCGACGAGGCCGTTGACGACACCGCGCTGATCGAGGTCGTGCGGCTCTCCGGCCTTCCCGCCGGGCGCGAGGACCCCTACCCCGGCACGGTGGTGGCCCACTGGTCCGGAAACGACGTCAGCACCGCGCTGTCGCTGATGGCGAGCCTGCCCGGCAGCGAACAGCACCGCTGCGGGTTCGCGCCCGGCTGGAGCGTCCGGGCCTACGACGAACACCTCGGCGAGGCCCTGTTCGAGGCGGCGTTCTGCTTCACATGCCACGAGGTCCGCATGCGGGGAACGGCCGTGCAGCCCGCCTTGTCCACCCAGTTCTTCGCCCCGGACTCGCCTCCGGCCCGGACCCTCCTGTCACTCTTCCGCCGGGCGCAGGAGTAACCGACCGGCGCGACCCCGGGCCGGCGACGGGTCCGTCATGCCACTGGTCCCGGACGGGCCTTCCGCGCAGGTGATCCCCTGTCCAGCGCGTGAAGCCGGGCGTGGAGACCAGGACATGGGTCTCGGCGTAGGCCAGGGCCGCCGCGGGGGAGGGGTCGTGCCAGATCACCGAGAGCCTGCTCTCCACTGGCGACGCGCGCGATCGGCGCTTCCGGCGCCCGCAAAAGCCTACCCGGCGCTCAGTCGTAAAAGAAGAGTTCCAGGTCCTCGATGGATCCGGGTCCGGTGAAGAAGGCCTCGGCTTTCGCGACCTGGTTCTCCGGTGGCAGTTCGCCTTTCAGGAGACGACCCATCCAGATCTCTCCCTGCTCGGCTATCGCGTAGATTCCGGACAGCAATTCGGCCATGCCGGAACGGGGCGGCGGGTTCCGTCCGACAACTGGTTGGAGGACCCAGCCGCCCGCCCTGGCCGCGAGCCGCAGGACTCCGGCCCAGTTCGCGATCCTCCCCAGGCGTACGTGCCACGAGTCCTCCGTGAACGGGGCCGGCCTCCCACCATGAAGAGGATTGGTGGCGGCGCCGATGTCCACGATCACCTGCCGCTCCACGGCGTCACGGATCCACCGCCCCTCCTGTGCCTCTTCGATGGCGGCATCCCACCACTTCCACCCGGCGTCCAGCCGGTCCGCGAACGTGTCCATGCGGAGAGGCTTTCACCCACGGTGCCGCAGCTGCTGGGAGGGGGTGCGGGCGCGGTCCCCGGCGCACCCCTGGCTGAGCCAGTTGTGAGATTTCCATAAAGTCAGGGGAGTGGGGCCGCCCTTTCGGGGCACAGGAGGGAGCGGAGGTTGATAATCATGGTCCCCATCATTCTCGTTCTTCTGCTGGCTCTGCTTCTCTTCGGTGCCGGTTTCGCACTGAAGGCGCTGTGGTGGATAGCGGTCATTGTGCTGGTGGTCTGGCTGCTCGGATTCATTGTCCGGCCGACGGCAAATGGAAAGCGGGGCCGTTGGTACCGGTGGTGACATTCGCCGGTCGAGCTGACTTTGCGTGGCGTGCGGGTGGGCCGCGACGATTCTTCGTCGCGGCCCACCCGCACGTCGGCGTCCGTCAGGAATGAGGGCGGAGCGGGGGAGGGGCGCCGGAGCCTCAGGAAGCCGGGTTCTCACCGGCAGCCCTGAAAGCCGCGCGTGTCAGGTCCGGGCGGCTGAGGGCGTCGGTGTTGTCGATGAACTGATCGACGGCGCCGGTCATCGGCAGGGCGCGGACGGCCGGGTCGGTGATGCGGCCGGTCAGTGCCTCGGCGAAGCGTTCGGCGTGCAGGACCTGGAACGGCCTTTGGTGGTAGGGCCGTGTCGTGGGGTCGACCGGGGCGGAGAGGCCGAGTCGGTTGTGCGCCGCCGCGACGGTCTCGTAGGCGCGGGCGAGGTGGTGCTCGCGGGTGTGCCAGTCGGTGGCGGCGAGGGCGGCGGTGAGCGACGGGGTGAGCGCGGACGCCTGCGGCGTACGGGCGAAGGCGCTGCCGAGCCATTTGCCGTAGGGCGGGTAGCGGCGGTCCATCAGCAGACAGAGCCGCATCAGATCGCGTACCAGGCGGGCGGCGACGACGGCGGAACCGAGTTCGTCGCCCACCTCGCCGCAGCGCCCCACGAAGGCTTCCTCCTGCGAGATGCGTTGCCACTGGCAGGCGAGGACGTGGCGCCACAGGTCCCGGGGGTACCAGTCGAGCGCGGTCCGGGCCGGCACGAGGCGGCCGAGTCCGTCGTGGAAGACCGCACCGGCCGTGACCTCGGCGAGGCGCTGGCTGGGGGTGGCCAGCCAGTCCGCCGAGGTGATGCCCGTACCGGGGTCGAAGCCCAGCCGTGCGGTGAACCAGGTGCTCGGGTCGGTGATCTCGACCCGATGCCGCACGGGTCCGTCGGTCGGCCGCATGACTCCGATGCCTGTTCCGCCGTTGTCGGCGAAGTGGGTCGGGTAGCCGCAGAACGTCTTCGGGAGGCGTTCGGAGAGCAGCGCCGTGACGGCCGTGCCGTGACGGGCGACGTCCCGCGGTTCCAGGAAGATCTGCAGCCGGGGTCCCCACTCGTGGTCGGCGCTGCGGGCGGTGTCGAATCCCAGGACTTCCGAGCCGCTGCCGAGCCGGGCGGCGGAGTGCGTCATCCCGGGGACGGCCTCCTCCAGCAGCGGTCGCACGGCTTGGAGGTAGAAGCGACGCGAGAGTTCCAGTCCGGGGACGAAGGGCGGTGTGGTCATGATCAGGAGGGTGCCCGACCGGCGTGTGGCCGGTCGAAGGCTTTTCCACGTTCAGCGGGCCACGCTCGCCTCCGTGACACGTGCGCACCCCTGCCGGGCACCATGGTCGGCCGGACACCTTCTAGAACGGTTCAGCGGCCAGCAGGACATCCAGCGGAAGGTAGGGGCTCTCCACCCGCACAGCCCAGCCCCGGCGACGGGCGTGACAGGCCAGGGCGAGGATGTCGAGGTTGACGGATGCCTCCGGGTCCTCGGCGCGGTCGGCGACCTGGTAGAACGCGCGGTGGGCTTCGAGCGCGTCGGCCAGGGCGAGGTTGAAGCTCTCCTCGTCACCCTCGACGAGCTGTGACAGCAGCACGGTGGGCGGCATCATGAAGCCCCAGTCCTTGGCCTTCTCGGCCTCCCGCAGCGCCGGCTGTGCGGCGGTTTCGGGGTCGGCGCCCTTCAGGTAGGCGTGGAGGGCCCTGCGGTACGCGGCGAACGCGGAGCCGTCCGGGTGGCCGAAGGCGGGGCCGGTGAGGACCAAGGGAGCGAGGTCCTCGCGCGCGCCGGTGATCAGCGCGAGGGCGACAGCCGTCTGCCAAGGGCCCGGACCCGCCTTTTCGCCCCGCTCGGCCGGATAGCGCAGGGTGCGCCCGTCGATGGTCACCTCGGCCTCGGTGCCCGGCTCCGCCAGGGCGATGCGGAACAGCGCCGCCCCCAACCGGGAGGCCAGACGCAGGGTCGTGAGCTGGGCGTGGGGGTCGGTGCCGGGGTTGCCCGCCCGCCACTTGAACAGGCGCTCCTGTTCGCTCATGGCTTTGCCGAGACGCCAGACGGCAAGAGCCGCCTCGTCGGCCGGGTCGAACACCTCCCGGAGGTGTTTCTCGTACGTGGCCTCGATGCGCGCCAGGCCCTCGCGCTCACAGGCGGGCCGCTCCACCACCAGCGGACCCGCGGCAAGCGCGGCGACCGCGTCCGGGCGCCGGTCCCGGCCGAGCCCTCCGACGCGCGGGCCCCGGGTCTCGAAGCCGGTGACCAGCGCGTGCGGGAGGTAGTCGGTGCTGACGGCAGGCGCCCAGCCCAGCGTCCGGTACGCCAGCGCGGCGAGAGCGAGGGGGACCAGCGGGAGCAGAGTGCTCGGGGAAGCCGCGGGGCTCTGCCGGGCGGCGTACTCGGTCAGAAGACCGGCGAGCGTCGCGTCGAAGGCGTTCCGGTCCTCGGCGACCAGGGCGCGCAACGCCTGGAGCGCGGTGCTGTCCGGCCGCTCCAGGAGCGGGCGGCCGGTCTCCGCGGCACGGGTGCGGACGCGGTCCAGGGCCGCGTCGACGGCGGCGAGCTTGGCCTGAGCGCTCGGCGGGTACTCCTCGTCGTCGCCGGTGTCGTCCAGGACCACGGCCATGAACCCGGTGGCGAGTTCGCCGGCAGGCGTGCCCTGCGCCTCAGCGGCGAACTTCCGCCGAGCGAAGTGGAAGGCCTCGCCGTGCCGGCCGGCCGTGTCCCTGAGAACGGCCAGGCAGAGCGCGTCGGTCCACTCCCCGGTCGTGACGCTCTCCGCGGGCGCGTCCTCGCCCGGGTCGTAGCTCATGCCGAAGTTCACGTAGTCCAGGAACACGTGGAAGCTGCAGTGCGGGTGGTAGGCGGCGTACGCGACGGCGCCGGCCGCGGCCTCCGAGGCGTCCTTGAGGGCAGCCTCGGCCTCCGGTGTGCCGAGGCCCGGGGTCTCGACGGAGAGGGCGCCGAGGTAGTCGAGGAACTCGTCGGCGATCAACCCCCATTCGCACGTGGTCATCCGGTCGGCCCTCGACATGGACCGGACCCGGCTCCCGATGCGACGGGTGAAGTCCTCGCGCGCTGCCGACACGGCTGTCCGGCCCACCTGGTGACGCTCTATCCGCACTGCTCAGCTCCTTGATCGATCTCTGCGACAGCCTAAGTCCCGTCCGGGCCCGCCCCGCAGGGCCCGGACGGGCGGTCAGGGACAGGTGCGCTCGGTGGGCCGCCCGTCAGCGGGAAGGTCCCTCCGGCACCGCGTCGAACGGGGGCAGGCAGCCGATCAGCGCGTCGATCGCGGCTCCGTAGGCGTGTTCCGGCGGTGTCGAGTACCCGATCACCAGGCCGTCGCCGGCCGGCATGACCGCCGCGGGGTGCCGGAACGCGGACAGGCCGTCCAGCGCCAGCCCCTGCCAGGTCGCGGCCTTCACCACGGACGCCTCCGTGCCGGGAGGGAGCCGGAGCACCGCGTGCAGACCCGCGGCGATGCCGGTGGCGGTGACGTGCGGGGCCCGGTCGGCGAGGGCGGTGACGAGCCGGTCGCGTCGCTGCCGGTAGCGCTGCCGCATGCGGCGTACGTGACGGTCGTAACGCCCGGATTCGATGAAGTCGGCGAGGGTGAGCTGGTCGGGGACGCTCACCCACGCCTCCCGTTCGCCCTTGGCCGCCAGGACCCCGTCGACGAGGTGTGCGGGCAGCACCATCCAGCCGATGCGTACGGCGGGGGACAGGCTCTTGCTGACCGAGCCGAGGTGGACGACCCGCTCGGGATCGAGTCCCTGCAGCGCACCGACGGGCACGCGGTCGTAGCGGAACTCCCCGTCGTAGTCGTCCTCGAGGATCAGAGCGCCACGCGTACGGGCCCAGTCGACGACAGCGGCACGCCGCGCGGCCGCCAGCGGCCCGCCGGTGGGGAACTGGTGCGCGGGCGTGAGCAGGACGGCGCGTACCCGCGGCTCATCGGCCAACTGCTCGATACGGGCGCCCCCTTCGTCCAGGCCGAGCGGTACGGTCCGCGCACCGGAGCCCTCGATGATCCCTCTGTGGAAGGGAAGGCCGTACGCCTCCACACCGACCGGGCCGCGCAGCGGACCCGTGCCGGCGCCCTGGGTGCCCCCGAACAGCAGGCGCAGCGCGTGCGCGAAGCCCGAGCACACCACGATCCGCTCGGGCGTCACACGCACCCCGCGAGCGCGCGTCAGGTAATCGCTCAGAGCGCGCCGCAACTCGATGCGCCCACGCGGATCGCCGGGCCCGAAGGCAGCGTCGGGTGCGGTGTTCAGCGCACGCCGGGCGGACGCGAGCCAGGCCGTGCGCGGGAAGGACGCGGTCTCCGGAGCGCCCTGGCGCAGATCGTACGTGGGTGCCGCGGGCCGTATCGGAACCGAAGCGGACCGCTGGACGGCGCGAGGCGGCCCGGCCCGCTCGGCCACCCGCGTGCCGGACCCCTGGCGTGCGGCCAGCCAGCCTTCGGCCACCAGCTCCGCGTAGGCGTCGGCGACGGTGTTGCGGGCGAGGCCCAGATCGGCGGCGAGCGAACGGTAGGGCGGCAGCCGTGTGCCCGGCGCGAGCCGGCCCTCGCGTACGGCATCCCGCAGCGCGCGAATGAGAACGGCGCGGCGGCTGCCCGGCCCCGACAGGTCCAGGTGCAGGTCACTGCCCACGCGCTGAGCCGAATTGACCCAAGAATCTGGCATGGAAGTGCACCTTATCCGAGGTCTTTCACACCCGTAGATTCATGGTCATGACGCAGACCACGCACACTTCCCGCACCGCCCACGACCGGGCCCCGCGCTTCAACTTCGCCAAGGCCGCCCCCAAGGCGTTCAAGGCACTCATCGGATTCGACGCCGCGGCCCGCGAGGGTCTCGACCCGGCCCTGGTCGAACTGATCCAGATCCGGGCCTCACTCCTCAACGGCTGCGCCTACTGCCTCCACATGCACACCACCGACGCACGCAAGGCAGGCGAGGACGAGGCACGGCTGCACATGATCGGGGTGTGGCGCGAAGCCCGTAACTTCTTCACGGAGAAGGAGCAGGCGGCGCTGGCCCTGACGGAGGCCGTCACTCTGGTGTCCCGCGACGGAGTCCCCGACGACGTCTATGCGGAGGCCACCCACCACTTCGACGAGCAGGAACTGGGGCGCGTGCTCGCCCTGATCTTCGCCATCAACACCTGGAACCGCATCGCCCTGAGCACCGCGAAGGTCGCGGGCGAGGACGAGAGGGCCGCCCGCTGACGGCCGCCCGGCGGATCCGGCGGGCGCGCGCGTCCTGAGCCCGCCCGGCCGGATCCGCGCGGGGCTCAGGACATGCTGCCCCGGCACACCGTCCCCGGAGCCGGGGTGCGGCCGGTGCGGAGGTACCGGTCGACGGCCTTCGTGACACAGGGGTTCTGCGGGTAGGTGCCGTGGCCCTCCTCCTCGGCCGTCAGGAGCACGCCGACGTCGTCGCCCAGGGCGTCCGCCATGTGGCGGGCGCCCTGGTACGGCGTCGTGGGGTCGCCGGTGCCGCCGATCACCAGGACGGGGGCCGCGCCCTCGGCGTTCACCTGGAGCGTGGCGCGCTCGCCGTCGAACGGCCAGCCGTAACAGAGGTAGACGCCCGTGGACCATGCCGGTCCGAAGACGGGCGAGGCGGCCCTGACGCGGGCCTCGTCGCGGTCGAGGCGTTCGACGCCGGGGCGCAGGCTGGAGTCCGCGCAGGTGATGGCGGTCCGGGCGGCGCGGCTGTTGTCGCCCGGGACCACCGTGCGGTCGCCGGAGCCGACGTCGTCCGCGCCCCTGCTCAGCAGGCGGCCGTCGTGGTGGTCGATCAGCGCGGCGAGCGCCTTCGCGAGCGGCGGCCAGCCGTCCGTGCCGAGGTCGAGATGGTCACTGACGGCATACGCGAGGTCGTCGGCATCGAGGGTCCTTCCGGCGCCGGCGGGGGCGGGCTTCTTGTCCAGACGGTCGGCCAGGCGCGCCATGCGGCGGGCGGCCTCCTCGGGCCCGTCGCCGGTCGGGCAGGGGCGGATACGGGCCGCGCAGTGCGTGGCGAACCGGTCGAACGCCGCCTGCACCGCCTTGGCCTGTGACATCTGCTCCTCGACGCGGTCCTCGGCCGGATCGACGGATGCTTCCAGGACGAGCCGTCCGACGTGCGAGGGATACAGATGGGCGTAGACCGCGCCGAGCGCCGTTCCGTACGAGACGCCGAAGTAGTGAAGCCGCTCGTCGCCGAGGAGGTAGCGCATCAGGTCGAGGTCGCGCGCGGTGTGCGAGGTACCGATGTACGGAAGGACTGCCCCGGAGTGTTCGGCGCAGGCGTCAGCCCCCTCGTAGCCGGTGTCGTCCTTCGTCCTGCCGCAGCGTACGGGGATGGTCGCGCCGGCACCGCGCGGGTCGAAGGACACCAGGTCGTACCGGTCGAGGAGGGGCTTGTACTGGCCGATGAACCGGGGCAGTCCGCTCACGCCGGACACACCGGGGCCACCGAAGTTGAGGACGAGCGAGCCGATGCGCCGGGCGTTCGGGCCGATGGCCTTGTGGCGGATCAGGGCGACGTCGATCGTCCTGCCGTCCGGCTTCCGGTAGTCGAGGGGGGCCTTCATGGAGGCGCAGTCGTAGCCCGTGCGCGCGGCGGGCGGTGAGGTGCAGCGTGACCAGTGGATGTGCTGACCGGTGGTGAGCCCGGTGGGCAGCCCGGCGGGCGGGTTGCTCGCGGTGAACTCCGTACGCGGCTCCGCACTCCGGGCGGCGGCATGGTGCTGGAGCCAGGCACCGACGGCCCCGATCGCGACCAGGACGACCCCGGCGATGATGTACGCCCCGACCGCCGGACGGGGTCCGCGACGTCGTACCGGATGTATGTCACTCATCGAAATCCTCGCGTTCCCACCCCTGTACGCCCGCCCCCCATGGCGAACCATGCACTCCGACCGGACACGCGGGGCACCGGCCGGGCCGACCCGGCCCGGCGCCCCCGGCCTCAGTTCAGCGGCGCCGGCGGCGGTGTGCCGTAGAAGGTGAGCGGCGGCCAGCCCTTGGACTGGGCGAGCGCGGACAGGGCCTGCGCCACCTCCAGGGGAGTGATGTCCTGGGCGGACGGGTAGCCGTTCGGCTTGTCGACGCGGACCTTGAAACTCATCTCCATCATCAGGTCGCTCTCGGCCATGGTGTGGTCGGCCTTGAACTCGGATCCGTCCATGAACTCGACGGGGGTCGTGGCGGACGCCGACGCCGTGGTGTCCCCCGCCTCGTCCCGGCCTGCGGCCTCGGACGTACCGCCGGTCGCGAACACCGCGCCGGCCGCGGCCGTCCCCGTGTACCCCAGCAGCGACCGTCTGGATACCTGCGACATGGTCCCCTCCTCCTGTACGGCGCCCGGTGACCGGGAGCCGGATTCGATCATAGGAACGAATGTCGCGTGGGGGAGGGGCTTCGCGTCTTTGGGGCCAGGAGGATGCGGAGCAGGGGCTTCTCCTCTCCGGCCGCAGATTGCTAGGACGGATCGTCCGGGACGGCGGACAGCAGGTGGTGCAGGATCGGGCCGGCCGAGCCGCCGCCCGTGACGCCCTGCTCGACCACACAGGCCACGGCGACATTGCCGCGACGGGCCACCAGCCAGCCGTTGTTGGGCTCGTCCTCGGAGACCTCCGCCGTGCCGGTCTTCGCCCCGATGTCGCCGGGCAGGTCGGCCAGGACATGCGCGGTCCCCTCCGTCACCGTGGCCCGCATCATCGAGTTCAACTGCGCCACCACGGATTGCGGGAGTGCGGTGGTGGAGGTCTTGTCCTCGGTGCCGGGAAGGATCGTCGGCTGGTGGAAACGGCCGGACGCCGCGGTCGCGGTGACCGAGGCCATGATCAGCGGGTTCGCCTGGATGCGGCCCTGCCCGATCATGGCCGCCGCCTTCTCCGTCTCGTCCTTCGGCACGGGCACCGACCCGTCGTACGAGGGGATGCCCACGTGCCACTCCTGGCCGACGCCGAAGTATCTGCGCGCCACCTCGCCCGTCTCCCCGGCGCCGAGCTTGCCGCGCAGGCTGATGAACGCGGTGTTGCACGACTCCATGAAGTCCTTACGGAATGTGGCGCCGTGGAACTCCGACGTCTCCACGTTGTGGAACTCCTTGCCCACGGTCAGGTACTTGGGACAGTCCACCACGGTGTCCGGAGTGACGGCGTTCTTCAGCAGCAGCGCACTGCTCGTGACGATCTTCCAGGTGGAGCCGGGTGCGTACGTCCCCGAGGCGGCCCGATTGAAGCCGGTGGCGGGGGAGTTGGCCATGGCCAGGATCTCGCCGTTGTCGATGCGCAGGGCGACCAGCGAGGCGTTCCGGCCACCGGACTCGGCGTCGAGCGCCCGGTCGGCGGCGGACTGCCAGCCGGCGTCCAGCGTGGTCCTCGTCGCCGACTCTCCGGCCTTGCCGCCCTTGTCCGCCCGCTGTCCGAACGTGGCCTCCGTGCCACCGATCTCCCCGGTCACCCGGTCGACGAGCCGGATCGCGCCGCGCGGCGCCCCGTCGGCACCGGCCATCCGCGCGAGCAACGGCTGCAGGGACGGATACTCCTTGCCGACGAGGGACTTCCCGTTCCGGTCGGCGACCTCCGGCGGACTGGTGTCCTCGCGCTCCAGACGGAACTTCGCCTTGTCGCTCAGGTGCGGGTGCACCAGCTCCAGGGCCCAGTCGACCTTCCAGGTCCCGTTCTCCTCCCGCAGCGGGACGCGGGAGGTGTACGTCCAGGTGCCCAGCCCCTTCACCGGCATCTTCGCGGTGTACGGGACCCGTACGGTGCCGTCGTCCTCGCGCTCCGCGGCACCCGCCGCCAGGCGAGGCTTGTCGATGTCCAGGCCCGAGGTGAAATTGCGCAGCACATCCTGAGCCCTGGTGGGGTTGGTGGTACGCGCTGCCGCGCCGTCGTAGCGCCCGGCCGACCAGTCGGCGAGAAAGGCACGAGCCTGTGCGTCGGCAGCCGGATCGAGAGCGTCGGAACTGCGGTCGAAGGGGCCGAGCTCCGCCGCGTACGCACCGCCCGCGACGACGGCGAGGATCACGGCCGCGGCGGTGGCCGCCTTGAGCGGGGTGCGCCTGTTTCTTCCCCGGACAGATGTGTGTGTCATGCCGCGAGGAGACCAAGATTCCTCACCACATGTCCAAGTCTGATATGGCTGACTCATTCATCAAGAACCGATATGATTGCTGGTCGTGGACCTGATCCGGCACCTGGAATGCTTTGTCGCTGTTGCAGAAGAGTCACACTTCGGCCGTGCGGCGGCCCGCCTGAACATGGCCCAGCCGCCCCTGTCCCAGCGCATCCAGCGCCTGGAGCGGGAGCTTGAGGTACGGCTCTTCGACCGGAACAGCCGCCAGGTCGTCCTCACCAAGGCCGGCACGCTCCTGCTGCCCGAAGCGCGCGAGGTCCTCGCCCGCGCCGGCACACTGCGCGCCGCGGCCCTCCGTATCCGCGACGGCGAGAGCGGACTCCTGCGGGCGGCGCTGCCGCCCGACATCGCGGGCGCCACGGTCGCCGCTCTGCTGAACGAATTCCGGGCCAACTGCACCACGGTGGAGCTGGAGCTGCACGAACTGTCCACCGCCGAGCAACTCGAACGGTTCGCGTCGCAAGAGCTCGACGTCGGTCTCGTACACCACCCCTGCGAGGTGACCGGCCTGGAACTGGGGCCGGTCCTCCGCCGCGACCTCGGCGTCCTGCTGCCCCGCGACGCACCCGCCGCACAGCACACCGAAGTGCCCCTCGCGGCGCTCGGCGCACACGACCTGGTGCTCTTCCCCCGTGCCGGATCCCCCGCGCTCTACGACGACCTGCTGACCACCTGCGCGCGCGGCGGCTACACACCGCCCGCCGTCCGGCACGGCAGAGGCACCAGCTTCGTGCGCGGCCTCGTCCTCTCCGCCGCCGCCGTCGCCCTCACCCCGCGCGACACCGCGGACGACACCACACCCCCCGACCTCGTGTGGCGCCCCCTCGCCGGCGCCCCGCTGGCCTGGCGGCACTCCGCCGCATGGCCACGAGGACACGGTGACCCCGCGGTGCACGCCTTCGCCGACGCCACCGCGCACGCGTTGCGCACCACGGCCGGCGCCCGTCCCGACACCCCCACCCGTCCGACGTATCTGCGCCCCGCAGCGGAGTACTGGCTATGACCGACACACCCACCGCTCTCCGTGCCGCCTTCACCGATGCCGGAGTCACCGGCCGGATGCACGCGCTCGACATCGAATCCGGCGCCGAACTCGACGTATGCGGGGACGAGGTGGTGTGCACCGCCAGCATCCACAAGCTGCCGTTGCTCGTGACCCTGCACGAGCGGGCCGCCGCCGGCGACCTCGACCTCACCGAGCAGATCGACTGCCCGCCGCTCGGACGCTCCGCGGGCCCGACCGGCCTCGCGGCCATGCTGGACGCCGCCCGGCTCTCCCTGCGCGACCTCGCGTACCTGATGATGGCCGTCAGCGACAACGCCGCCGCCGACCTGCTCCTGGACCGCGTCGGCCTCGACGCCGTGAACCGTACGGCCGCGGACCTCGGCCTCACCCGGACCGTCGCCACCCACTCCTTCGGCGCGATGATGGCCAGCGTCAAACAGGACGCGGGAGCGGGCGGTGCACAGGCCCTCGCCGACCCGCACGTCATCGCCCGCCTCCGCGCACTCGACCCGGCATGGGCCAACCGCAGCACCCCGCGCGAACTCACCCGGCTCCTCGCCTCGATCTGGCGGGACAAGGGCTGCACCCCCGAAAACGGAGCCGCTATCAGGCGGCTGATGGCGTTGCAGGTCTGGCCCCACCGCCTCGCCTCCGGCTTTCCCTTCGACGACGTACACGTGGCCGGCAAGACCGGATCGCTCCCGACCCTGCGCGGCGAGGTCGGTGTCGTCGAGTACCCCGACGGCGGCCAGTACGCCGTCGCCGTGTTCACCCGTACCCTCAGCACCGCGGCGATCGTGCCCGCCGCCGACGCGGTGATCGGCACCGCCGCCCGCATCGCCGTCGACGCACTCCGCGAACAGGCCGCCGTCCCGAAGAGGAGCCGGCAGCCGGGAAAATGAGATGCGGTCGCCTGGACTGGAGTGATACCCAAGCGAGGTGACAGAGAGTCTTGAGTATTCCGCCCTGCTCCGACTGATCGACGAGCGGTCCGCCGCGTTCCGAAGTGCGGTTGCCGCCGCACCCGGCTTCGACGCGCCGGTGCCGTCCTGCCCGGGGTGGACGTTGTCCGATCTCGTGCGGCACCTGGGTACGGGCCAGCGCTGGTGGGCCGCGATCGTCGCGGCAGGCCCGGCCGGTTCGCCGCCGGCCAGGGACGCGGTGGAGGCACCGGGCGAGCCCGACGCGCTGCCGGCCTGGTACACCGAGTCGAACGAACTGCTGCTGAGCACACTGCGCGAGGCCGGCCCGGAACGCGAGTGCTGGACCTGGTGGAGCGCCGGCGTGTCACCGGCGACCGCCCGGGGCGTTGCCCGGCGCCGGGTGCACGAGGTGCTGGTGCACACGTACGACGCCCAGCTCGCCGCGGGCGCCGTACAGCCGATGCCCCCGGACGTCGCGCTCGACGGCGTGGCCGAATTCCTCGACACGTGCAACTCCACCCCGGTGGCCTGGCCGCACGAGCCGGCCACCATCCACTACCACGCCACCGAGGGCCGCTCCTGGCTCCTCACCCTGGACGACACCGGTGCCTGGCCCGCACCCCTCACGGACGACGCCGCGCCCGCATCCGCGTCGGCCACGGGCACGGCCGAGCAACTACTGCTCTTCGTCTGGGGCCGCCGCACGCTGAGCGACCTGAAGATCGAGGGCGACCCGCAGGTGTTCGAGCAGCTGATCGCCTGGGTGCCCGGGGAGTAGCCGGGGCGGGTGAACCTGGCAGTTGGCCGCGGGCCGCGATGACCGGCATCGTGCTCGCTCGTCCGTGTGAGGATGCGAGGGTGGATACGACCGACGTCACGCGGGCGATCACAGCTGCGACTTCGGTCGCCGCGTCGCTCGGCCTGCCGGCCCGTCAGGCAAGCGTTCTGCACAACTCCAACAAGCTGGCACTGCGGTTGATGCCGTGCGATGTCTTTGCCCGCGTCGCATTCGTGGGGCAAGAGGTCGCACAGTTCGAGGTCGACCTCGCTCAGCGACTCACCGAGGTCAAAGGCCCGGTGTGCCCCTTGGAGCCACGGGTGGAGCCGCGTGTGTATACGCACGACGGCTTCGCCATCACGCTGTGGACGTACTACGGGCCCGTAACACCGCCCATGTCGCCCGCCGACTACGCCAAGGCGCTGGAGCGGCTGCACCACGGCATGCGCGAGGTCGAGGTGCCGAGCCCGAGGTTCACGGACCGGATCACTGAAGCGGAGGAGATCGTCGCCGACCGGACTCGCTCGCCGGAACTCGCCGACCCGGACCGCGCGTTCCTCGGCAGCAGGCTCGCAAGCCTGCGTCGTGCGATCGACGAACGCGGCGCCGCGGAGCAGCTGCTCCACGGTGAACCGCATCCGGGCAACGTGCTCGGCACGGAGAACGGCCCCTTGTTCATCGATTTCGAAACGTGCTGCCGTGGTCCCCTCGCATTCGATCTGGCACATGTTCCCGAGGCGGTCGGTGAGCAGTACCCAGGCATTGACCAGGGGCTGCTGGACGACTGCCGGCAACTCGTCATCGCCATGGTCGCCGCGTGGCGATGGGAGCGTGGCGACCAGTTCCCGAAAGGGAGGCGGTTCGGGGAAGTACTCCTGCGCCTGCTGCGCGAGGGTCCACCGTGGCCGACACTCGACACAGTGATTGAGCGACTGGACGATCTGTGACACCCGCTGAAGGCCGAGCCGTCGTGGAACGGGGGCGGTGACGGATCCGGCGAGCCACCGCCGCATTCCGGATCGCACTCCCGCTGTTCCGCCGGCGGCGAACCCCGGCCCGTGCGGTCGCGGAGATCATTACGGTCGATTCCCATGACGACGATTACCACGCGCACGGTCGAGTACCCGGCGGACGGTCTGACGATGGTCGGGCACCTCGCGCTCCCGGCCGGGGCCGGGCGTCGCCCCGCAGTTCTGATCGGACCTGAAGGCATGGGGCTCAGCGATGTCGAGCGTCGCCGGGCCGAGGCTCTGGCCGAACTGGGTTACGTGGCGCTGGCCTTCGACCTCCACGGCGGGCGCTATGTGGGCGACCCGCAGGAAATGCTGGCCCGTTGCCTGCCTTTGCTCGGTGACCCCGACCGGATGCGAGCCATCGGCCATGCGGCGCTGGACGTGTTGCGCGCCGAACCGCGGACCGACCCCGAGCGGATCGCCGCGATCGGGTACGGCACCGGGGGAGCGATCGCGCTGGAACTCGGGCGCGATGGCGCCGACCTGCGCGCGATCGGCACCCTCAACGCACTGACCACGGGCCGGCCGGGCGAGGCGGCACGCATTCGCTGCCCCGTATGGGCCGGGGTCGGGTCCCAGGACCCGATCATGCCGCCCGCACAGCGTGAGGCGTTCACCGCCGAGATGCAGGCCGCGGGCGTCGACTGGCGGCTCGCGGTCTACGGCGGCGCCCTGCACGCCTTCCACCACCCGACGGTCGACCACCCCACGGTCCCCGGCGTCGGCTACCACCCAGGGCACGCGCGGCGAGCCTGGGGCGATGTCGTCGGCCTGCTCGCCGAATGCGTGCCTTTGACGGAGTGATACGCGGCCTCCGCAGCCGGCTGTTCCTACTCGGGGCGGCCGTCGGCGAGCCACTGGGCGAGGCCGCGCAGCCCGACCGCCCACCGCCCGAGGTCGGTGACCTCGGCGTGCCCGGTGACGACAGTCAGCAGGTCGGCCACCGCCTCATCCGGCCGCTGGGCGTCGTTGAGGGTCAGGGCACGGAAGACGCGTACGGAATCGGAGTCGGGAAACTCCCTGCGAGCGCGGTCGAGCACCGCCAGCGACTCGTCCAACTCGCCCAGCCACCTCAAGGTGCTGGCGTACTGGCACAGGCACCGGCGCAGGACATCACCGCCGAGTCCAAGAGCGAGCGCGCGCTCGTAGTAGCCGCGCGCCGTCTCCTCCTGCCCCGCGGTGTCGTAGGCGCCACCCACCTCGTACACGAGGACCGGATGGTCCGGGTGTTCGGCGAGCAGAGCCTGGAAGTAGGCGATCGTCGGCGCCATGTTCGCCCGGTCGCGCTGGTCGTAGCCACGCTGAATCGCCTCGGCCAGTTCGGGCGTCACGTCCGTCGTCACTGCTGCGCCCCCACGTGTACGAGTCCGGAGACCGACTCTATCGGGGCCTCCGCCGCAGGCGGCTGCCAGCAGCCGGTTGTGACGCACGCGTACTGAATCGCGGCACAGGAATCGGTGCGTGTCGCAGCGGGCGCACGGGCAGACGCAGTATTCCGTCGCGCTTCTGATCTCGGGGAAGGTGCCCCGGACCGACGGGCCCGCCCGTAGCGTGGGGCGTCATGACTGTGCTGATCATCGGTGGCAGCGGCTTCTTGGGGGCCGAACTCGTTCGCCAGGCGGGATCCGCGGGTGTGCGCCCGGCCGCCACGTTCTGTTCCGGTCCCGGCAAGAACGACGGGGCGGCGTGGCACCACCTGGACCTCCGCGACCCGACCCGCTTGCAGGATGTCCTCGCCGCGGTGGCTCCGGCCGTGGTGATCAACGCGACGAGTGGCGGCCCGGACTGGGCGGTCACCGCGGAGGGCGGCATCCGCCTCGCCCAGGCCGCGGCCCGTCACGGTGCCCGCCTGGTGCACGTCTCCAGCGACGCGGTGTTCTCCGGCACGACCCGCGACTGGCACGACGAATCGTGCCTTCCGGATCCGCTCACCCCGTACGGGGCCGCGAAGGCGGCCGCCGAGACCGCCGTCCGCCTCCTGTGCCCTGACGCGGTCGTCGCCCGTACCTCGCTGATCATCGGGAAAGGCCTGTCGGAGCACGAGCGACTGGTCCACGACCTGGCGACCGGAACCCGGCAAGGTGCCCTGTTCACCGACGACATCCGCTGCCCCGTGCACGTGGAGGACCTGGCCGCCGCCCTGTGGGAGATCGCCCGCTCCGATGCCACCGGCGTGTTCCATCTCGCCGGCACGGACGCCGTGAGCCGCCATGAACTGGGTGAGCTCATCGCCCGCCGCGACGGACTGGACCCGGCACGGCTCCCCTCCGCACGCCGCGCCGACACCGGACTGCCCGGCGGCCTCGACGTACGGCTCGACAGCCGCGCGACCCAGCAGAAGCTGCGTACCCGGCTTCGCGGCGCCCGCGCGTTCCTGAACGGGAACGGCACGCAGCAGCGCTGACCGGCATGCTCAGGCGAAGCCGTCGTCGGCAACGGGGGTGAGGGGCCGGCGGGCGGGCGCGGAACAACTCGGCGAAGCGGCCGGTCTGTTCCATGGCCATCGGGCTGGGCCGGGTACCGAGGCGAAAGTGCCGGGTCGTGGCGGTGGTCACGGCGTGGTGGTCTTCCTGTGCGGCGGCAGCGTCCAGGCGAGCGCCTTCGGCGCGGACCCGGAGCTGACGCGCTGGTCGCCGGTGCCTCCGGCAAGGTCGACCTCGTACGTCTCCGGCCGGCCGGCCTCCTCCCAGCGGACGTGCAGATCCTCGAGCTCGGCCCATACGTCGCGCGGTCCGCGGACCCGGACCGCGCCGTCGCCGGGACCGGCCACGGCCCAGGAGTCGTCCTCGGGGGCGACGATCGTCATCGTTTCCGCCTGGAAGTCCCGCACCAGGCCCGGTGCGAGGTAGGCCGCGGCGAGCCAGAAGCCGTAGGCCTCGTCAGGCGGCGGCACGAGCCGCGTGCGCCGTGCCTCGCCCGGCTCTGCCTCGACCCGCGCCCGGTGGTCCAGGGCACTCAGCCACCGGTAGCCCCGCATGGGCCGGTAGCCCCGCGGCCTGCCACGCAGCACGGCCTTGATCCGGCCCCCATCGGACCGGGTGACAAGGAGCCGGCCGGGCCAGCTCGGCGTACGGGTCGTGAGAGTGCTCAGCATCCGTCCACCGGGAGCGAGTTGCTCCACCCACGCGCGCGGGACGCACGGCACGCCGATGCCGGAGTGGATCCGGTCGTACGGTGCCCGAGCCCGGAAGCCCTCGATCGCGTCGCCCTCGACCACCACCGCACCGATCCCGAGGCGGTCGAGGTTCCGTTGGGCGAAGGCCGCCATGTGCGGGTTCGCCTCCACGCCTGTGGCGCGACCGGGGCCGGTGACCGCCGCGGCGAGTGCGAGGGAGACGCCGGGGCCGGCCCCCAGTTCCAGGTAGCGCAGCCCCGGCGCGAGCCCGATGCACTGGAGGGCTTCGACCGTGGCGGGCGTGTAGGTGGACATGGACGACATGTGTCCGCCGGTCACCGGCCCTCGGGGAAGAGCGTCCAGGGACTCGCCGTCGCGCTGGAGCAGGACCGAGTCGTCGCTGTGGATCAGGTCGAGCCACTCCTGACGGTCATCCGGGTGGGAGCCGTCCAACAGGCGCCATTCGATGGGGTCCACGCCGGGGCCGCTGACGCGGACGTACGCATGCGGGAGCAGGACCTCGCGCGGCAGGCGGAGCAGCGCATCGCGCAACTGCGACTCGTCCAGGGCTCCCTCGGTCGTGAGCCGGTCAACCATGCGGGCACGCCGATGTCGCGTCGTACCGTGGAGCGGCTGTGCCGCTTCGGTGTCCGTCAAGGTGCTTCCCCCCGGCGGTGGACATGGTGGCGCCGGGATGTCCAACGACGCAGCGACCATGTCGAACACGCGTCTTTCGGCCGGTTCTGAAATCCCGGGAGAGCGCGTTCGGGGAACGGTGGAAACTGCACCGATCCAGTTCCCGCAACGGCACGACCACGCAGGCCGGTTGGCCGAAAGGTCAGTTCTCCAGCATCGCCGCCCCGTACCCCACCGGTGCCGACAGGAACAGGAAGAGCCAGTCGTGGTCCTGGGCCTCCGTCTTGAAGACGTGGGACACATCGCCGGTTTCGCTGGTGAAGAGGTGCCAGGCGTCGCTGAAGTCACCTCCGTACGGAGCGACGGCGATCAGACAGAGGCCGAGGAGCGTGCCCAGGTAGGTGCCGAGCGGAGCGGCCAACGCACAGACGACGGCGACCGACTGGCTGTTGTTGCTGTAGCTTCCGGCGACCAGGCCGGTGACTCCGGCCACCAATAAGGCGCCCCACGTCATCATGTCCGCTTGGTCCTTGATGATGTAGGCCCAGGCCAACGACAGGCCGGCCGTCATGCCGAGCGCGATCAGGATGCCTGTGCCGTCGTCGTCGCTGCTCGACTCACTCATCCCAGCCCCCTGTTTTGAGATGGGGCGGCCTCCGCGGAACAGGGGCGCGCCCGTGGCCACGCACCCCCATAGACACGCACCCGGTCTCAGTAGTTCCCTCTGAGAGGCGGTCAGAACCTCTACCTCCGCCGAAGAGGTCGCGGCAGCGGCCGCCTTGTAGGCTGCGGCGTCATGAAGCGCGACGTGCCCCGGACGGCGGAACGACCTGACCCTGCGCAGTGGGAGAAGCTTGTCACCCGGTACGCGTGGGCCGACGCCGACGAGCCGACCGCCTTCACGTTCTCCGTAGTGGCGGGCACATCGGAGGACGAAGTCATCCGGGCGTTCGGAGGCGACCCCGGGGCGCCGCGGCAGATGACCTTCGACGAGGCCGCCGACGAGCAGGCGGCCCACCTGTACAAGGACCACCATCTGCTCGGCGTGATGACCGCCGGTCATCACGTCATCGCCATCGAGCCGGGCTTCCACGGCTGCATCCCCGAGGTCGCCCGCCGGGCTTCCGCCGACGGCGGGGAGTTCTTCAGCGTGTACAAGAGCGTCAACGCCCGGTACCAGGTCATGCACGCCCTGGACGGCAGCGTGGACGGCCTGTTCGACCCGTTCGAACTCGAGGACGCGGCCTGGATGGACCCACAACCGGACGTCCCGGCCTGGGCGGAAGGAATCGACTTCCACATGGAGACCCTGTGCGCCGAATCCTTCGCGCTCATGGAGCACACCATGGGGGTGGCCATCCACCCCGATTGGTTGGCCACCCCTCTTCGCACCGTGCTGCTCACCTCGGTCTCCGAGCTCCTCGGGCAGTCGGAGGCGGCTTGGCTCCCGTGAAGCAGCCGGCGGCGACACGGGGTCACTCGAAGAACTTCAGGCTCCACCCCGTGTCCGTGTTCGGGCCGGGGACGTTGGCGCGGCTGTACGTGGTGTTACCCCACCAGCAGAAGGAACCGGTGTACCAGTAGCGGTTCTCCCAGCTGTAGGGGGTGCCCTTGGGGACCGCGTGGAACATCAGGGGGAAGGTGGGTCCGGCCGGCGGGCTGGTGCCGATGTCACCGTCGAGCAGGACGAAGGTGTGGTGGCCGGGGCCGTTCACGTGCAGGGTGGGATCCCAACCGGCCATCATGGTCGCGCCGTTGGAGCCGAACAGGCAGCCGTTGGACTTGTACCAGTCCCACACGTACGTCGGGTCCCCGCCCGCCCGGAGCCGCAGTTCCGCGATGCAGTACTGCTCGCTCCAACTGCCGTTGGCGGAGTACGTGATATGCAGCTGACCGTTCGGGTCCTTGATCGCTTCGGGTCCCTCGTTGATGAACGGGTTGCCGACGACGCGCTCCCAGCTCTCCCTCGGCTGGGAGATGATGTAGCGCGCGCCGGTGGGGGTGGTCGGGTTGCTCATCCGCGCGATGTAGAGGTTCTGCTCGACATTGGTGGTGCCGGCCCAGCCCGACCAGACGAACCAGCGTTGGCCGTTGAAGGTGAACATGGTGCCGTCGATGGCCCACTTGTCGTCGGGGAGGGCGAGCTTCGTCGCGGCGCCGTACCCGCTGTCCGGTGCGGCGGAGCTGATCACGTACATCCGGTGAGCCGCCCCGCGGCCCGCCGAGAAGTAGATGTAGTAACGGCCCCCGTCCCGCACGATCTCCGGGGCCCAGACCTCACCCAGATTTCCCGTGTCGGACCACACCTGCCGGGCCGAGGCCGACGCCAGACCACCGGTGGAGGAGGCCTGCCGGACACTGATCCCGCCACCGGTCGACTGGACCGAGATGTATGTCCCGCCGACGCGGAGCACGCTGGGGTCGGCGCCTCGAATGCCCGTCTGGCCGGCCTCGGCGGATGGGGCGGTCATCAGTGACATCGTGAGTGCCAGGAGCACCGACAGCGCAAAGGCTGTGATGACGGATGTACGAGGAAGTCTCATGGCTCCTCTTTCCCGTGCGGGTTCGCGGGGCGGGCTGGGCGGGCTGACATCCTGACCCTATCCACAAAGCGACGTGCGCATGTCAATTCGTCGGGCTCTTTGGGACCGCCGCGAAAGGGGAGCGTTTAATTCAGCCATGCCACGACGTCCCGCCCGCTGCGGCCCCCTGGACCTCGGCGACACCCGCGCCACACTTCCCACCGGCCACGTGCCCGAGCGCCAAGTCCGGGCGGCCCTGACCGCGGCCTCCCGAAGCCCGGCCTACGACGGCCCGCCACCCCGCCATGACCACGACGGCGGCCCCGTTGCCTTTGGCGCCGCCACCATCGTCAAAGCCCAACACCGACTTCACGAACACCTCGACACCGCCGTCTGGTTCGCCCGGCTCGGAGCGCTCACCGGCATCCCGGTTCCCGCCCTCCTGGACTTCGGCGTCACCTCCCGGAAGGACGGCAGCCGCTGGTGGCTCGTCCTCGAACGCATTCAGGGGGACGCCGTTCGCCACCCGGCTCCGGCGCATCAGCACAGCCTCGGCACCGCACTCCGGAGCTGGCACGAGTCGGCGCCCCTTTCCGGCCTCGCTCTCGACGATCCGGGCGCCCTCGGCGTCATGCTGGGCAGCGCCCGAAGGTTTCACCCCGACACCTACCCCGCCTTCGCCGAACTGCTGGCCGAAGCCAGTCGCGGCCTGGAGGTGACCGCGATCCACGGGGACGTCGCGGTATCCCACAACACGCTCGTGGGCGAGGACGGAAGACTCGCCGCGATCCTCGATCCCGGAGCCGTCCACATCGCACCCCCCGAGTTCGACCTTGCCTGGGCTCTCGCTGTCGACATGCCCCGAGGAGCCCAGCCGGATCCCCTCCTGGACGCCTACGGCCGGGACGGGATCAACTCCGACCACCTGGACGCGCTGCTGCCGCTCTTCCAACTGCGCCGACTCCTCGACTGCCACACCATCGACGAACCGGACGATGCCCGTTGGCTCCACGCATCCCTCGGCCGGCGCGCGCCACACCTGCTGCGCCTTCCTGGCGTCCCCGCGATGCCCTGAGACCGCGCGCGAGCGCGGTCTCAGGGCATCGCGGGGTCTGCTGCTCGCGTGTGGTGTGCGGTGGCATGCGCGCGCGTCATCGTGGGCCTCGGCCGGACGTGGGGCGGCCTCGAAGGATGCCCCACCGTGGCGGAACCCTTCCGTCGTACGGCCGCCCCGACTCGCCGGGGCCGCCGTACGGTCAGGACGCGTTGAGGGACACTCCGTCGACGGTCCAGAACCAGTTGTTGCCGCCCGTGTAGCGGAACCGGATGCGGGCGCTGCGTACACCGGCCGGGACCTGGAGGGTGATGGCCTCGCTGCGCGAGGAGGCATCGGCGGAGTAGGTCTTCACGATGACAGGGGTTCCTCCGTCCCAGGACACCGATACCTCGCCCTTCTGCGGTGATTCCTGGCGGTAGAGGGTGGTGTAGCGCAGGACGGCGGTGGATCCGCCTGTGACCGTCCAGGCGGGACTGACGAGGGTGGAGTCGAACGTGCCGGTATAGGACTTGTCGACCCACTCGTCGCCGTCGGCCACGGCGAAGACGTTGCGGGCGCGGATGTTCGACTCCCGCTGCTGGCCGCGCTCGGCGGCGGTCCAGAACTCGTCGGTGGTGAAGGACCAGCCGCGCCACTCCGTCATCCCGCCGGTGCCCATGGTGGCGTTCTCGACGGACCAGCCGGTGGGCGGGGTGTGGGTGAAGCCGGTGACGCCCGCGGCGATGCCCGTCTCGTCGACGCGTGTGGCCAACTGCGGGCGCAGAGTGTCGAATGCGTCGGGCGCGGGTGTCTGGAGCGGGCGGCCGTCCAAGCCCCAGGCGGCGTCGATCGTGACGCCGAGATGGGCGAGGGCGGAGGCGGCGACGTCCGGCATCTTGATGTCGTACCGAGTGGTGCCGGCGGTGATGGTGCCGCCCTTGGCGATGAGGAAGGTCTGCCGTTCGGGGTCGGTGTTTCCGCCGTGGCCTCCCGCGTCGGTGTGGCCGTGATCGGCGGTCACCATGATCAGCCAGTCCTCGGAGGCATACGTGGACCTGCCCGTGACGGCGGCCAGGATCTGGCCGACCTGGGCGTCTGCCGTCTGAATCGCCGTCAGGTACTGGCTGCTCGCCGCACCGTAGCTGTGGCCCGCGTGGTCGATGTTGTCGAGGTGGACGAAGACCGCGTCCCGGTTGCCGCCTCCGAGTTCGGCCACGGCGCGGCTGGTCGTGCCGGTGTCGTACTCGGCGGAAGGCGTGGAGACCCGGGTGTCGACGGCGGAGGAGAAGACCGTGTCGGTGATGGGGGCCCAGGAGGAGACCGCGTACGTCGAGAGGGCGGGCTTCGCCGTCTCGACACGGGTGAGGAAGTCCGGGTACCTGGCGAAGGCGTGACCGGTGAACGCGTTGTCCTTGACCAGGTGCTTGTCGGGCCAGACGCCGGTGAGGATCGTGGACCAGCCGGGGCCGGACAGGGTGGGGGCCAGCGGATCCGCGTAGATGCGGCTGCCGGCGGTGACGCCGCCCGCCATCAGGGCGTCGAGGTGGGGCGTGGAGGCGTCCTTGATGCGGCCGAGGAGCGCTCCGTCGAGACCGATGACCAGCACCTTCGGGGTGCGGGCCGCCGCATGCGCGGTGACGGCGGCGAGGGGCGTCGCGACGGCGGCGGAGAGGAGCACTGTGCGGCGGGACGGTCCAGCGGACATGGAAGAGCCTCCGTGATCGTGTGGGGGTGCCGGGCCCGCGCCGATGACAGGGCACCGTACGCGGGTCCAGACCCGTTATCATTCCGCGACAACTCGTCGCGGGTCCATACCTCTGCGGTGAAACAACTGGCGTCGCTCAGCTGCCGGTTGCCGACTTCCAGGCGTCCACGTAGGAGTCCAGGTTGGCGGCGATCTCCGACCAGTCGGGTTCGAAGACGTCGACGTCCTTCATCAGCTCGGCGAGTGCCTTGGCGTTGGCGTCGGTGGCCTCGACGTCCGTACGGGGCGAGAATCCGCCGCCGATGGCGCTGACGTTCTTCTGCGCGGCCTCGGAGAGCATGAAGTCGAGCAGCTTCTTGCCGTTCTCCGTGTGCGGTGCCTTGCTGACGAGACCGGCGGCGTAGGGGAGGGCGAAGGTGGTTGCCCTGCCGTCGCCCTTCGCCGGGAACCAGATGCCGAGGTTCGGCATGTCCTTGGACTGGGCGTAGTTCATCTGTACATCGCCGTTGGCCGCGAGCAGTTCGCCCTTGTCCACCTTGGGGGCGAGCTTGCCGGTGGAGGCCGAGGGACCGACGTTGTTGGACTGGAGCTTCTTCAGGTACGCCATCGCCGGCTCCTTGCCGCCGAAGTCGTGCATGGCCTTGATGAGCACCGCCGTACCGTCGCCGGCCACACCCGGCGTCGAGTACTGGACCTTCTCCTTGTAGGAGGCATCCAGCAGGTCCTCCCACGACTTCGGTGCCTCCTTCAGCTCCTTCTTGTTGTAGATGAAGCCGAAGTAGTTGTTGACGACGGAGGTCCAGGTGCCGTGCTGCGCCTTGTCGGCGCCGTCCACCCGGGCGGAGCCGGCGGGTGCGTACTTCGCCAGCAGCCCCTTGCTGTCGGCCTGCTGGATGAAGGGCGGCAGGGTGACGAGGACATCGGCCTGGGTGTTGGTCCTCTCGCGCTGGACGCGCTGGACCATCTCGCCCGAGCCGCCCTCGACGTACTCGACCTTGATGCCGGTCTTCTTCTCGAAGTCGGCGAAGACCTTGTCGTACCACCCGTCGTTCTTCTCGCCCTTCAGACCGTCGGCACTGTAGACGGTCACGACCTTCTGGTCAGAGGCGGAGGAGGAACCACAGGCGGAGAGCGAGGCGGCGAGGGCCAGGCAGCCGGTGACGGCGGCGAGCGACTTGAAGTGGTTGCGCATGGGTGTGTGACTCCTGATACGTGAGAACGAGTGTGGGTGCGAGAGGCGCTCACCGGTGGGCCCGGCCCGTCGGTCAGCGGTAGGAGGCTCTGGTACGGATACGGGAGACGGCGAGCAGGACGAACAGCGTCGCGGCCATCAGAACCGTGGCGACGGCGGCGCCGGTGAAGAGCGAGCCGCGGTCGGTCGCGGCGAAGATCTGTACCGGCAGCGGTGTCCAGTCGGGCGGGTAGAGCATCATCGTGGCGCTCAACTCGCCCATGGACAGGGCGAAGCAGAGCCCCGCGGCGGCGGTGAGCGAGGGCAGCAGGAGCGGCAGCTTGATCCGCCACAGGGTGTACGCCGGGCGGGCGCCGAGACTCGCCGCCGCTTGTACGTACACCGGGTCGAGCCGCACGAGGGCCGCCGACACCGACTGGTAGGCGAACGCGGTGACGAGAACGGTGTGCGCCAGGATGACGATCCAGGGCGTCCCGTTCAGCAGCAGGGGCGGCCGGCTGAAGGCGACGAGGATCGACAGACCCACGACCACGGACGGCACGGCGACCGGCAGAACGAAGAGCGCGTCCATGAACCGCTTGCCGCGCCTGCCGAGGGAGGCTCCGGCGATGGCCGCCCAGCTGCCGGCGAGCAGGGCGAGCAGCCCGGCGGTGAGGGCGGTGAGGAGACTGGTGGTCAGCGCCCGCAGCGCGTCCCCGCTCGTGGCGGCGGCGTAGTGCTCGGCGGTGGGGCCGGAGGGGAAGGCGCCGGACCAGTTGGTGGCGAGTGACGCGGCCAGGATGACCAGCAGCGGCACCGCGAAGAGCGGCAGGAAGAGCAGGAAGAAGACGAGGCGGATCGCCCACCGGGCGGCCCTGCTATGCACCAACACGTCGGCTCACCACCCGGTACAGGCCGTACAGGCCCACGGAGATCGCGATGTTGACGACGGCGACCACACAGGCTGTCGGGTAGTCGGATTCCAGAATCGCCTCGCTGTAGACCAGCATCGGGAGGGTGGTGACGCCCTTGGCCCCGGTGAAGAGCACGATGCCGAACTCATTGAGGCACATCACCAGGACGAGGCTGCCACCCGCGGCGAGCGCCGGCAGTGCCTCGGGAAGGATCACCCGGCGCACGATCCGGACCGGCCCGGCACCGAGCGAGGAGGCGACCTCGATCTGCGCGGTGTCCAGCTGCGAGAACGCGGCCAGCAGCGGGCGCATCACGAACGGAGTGAAGTAGGTGACCTCCGCGAGCAGCACCCCCCAGGGTGTGCTCAGGAAGTGGAAGGGGCCTTCGGCCGCTCCCGTCAGGCCGGTCCAGACGCCGTTGGCCATGCCGACGTTTCCGTAGACGAAGAGCAGGGCCAGGGTGATGAGGAAGGACGGGAAGGAGAGGAAGACGTCGATGAACCTGGCGACGAAACCCCCGCCGGGGAACGGGACGAACGCGATGACCAGGGCCAGGACAAGACCGAGGACGAGACAGCCGGCCGCGGAGCCCGCCGAGAGCCAGACCGTGGTGAGGAGCGCGGAGCGGAAGGACTCGGAGCCGAAGACGTCGGCGTACGGCGCGAGCGAGAGTCCGCCCCCGTCCGGGCTGACGGACTGCCGGACGACGAGGAACAGCGGATAGAGGAAGATCAGTGCGAGCGCGACGACCGGTGGCAGCGCCCAGAGGAACGCCGGCGCGCGACGCGGCTCACGAGGGGCCGACGGGGCCCGCGGTCCGGGTTCCGTGCCTGGCAGCGAGGTTCCGGGACCGACCGGCTGCAGTACGGGGATGGGGGAGGCGTCAGCCATGGAGTCCTCCGGACGGCCCGGCCGCCGCGCCGGCGGGCTCCTTGACCGGGGTGGACACGGCGGCCGCCGCGCCCGGGAGCAGGACGGCGTCCTCGGCGGCGAAGTGGACGGTGATGCGGTCACCGGGGCCCGGTGTCTCGCGCAGCTCGCGCACGTCGGCCGTGAGGCGGTGCCCCGAGACGTCGACGCAGAGGCGGTGTGTGTCGCCGCGCCACTGGACCTCGGCGACGGTGCCGGTCAGGGCGTTGGGGCCGTCCCCGATCCCGACCCGGTGCGGCCGTACGCAGAGCGTGGCGCTTGCCCCGGAGGTGGGGCCGGCGCCGCCGGTGGCGGCGAGGGTGTGCCCGGCGAAGTCGACGGTGTCCCCACCCGGGCCGACGCGGACCGGCAGGAGGTTGGCGTTGCCGATGAACGAGGCGATGAACTCGGTGCGCGGGCGCCGGTACAGCTCCTGCGGCGTACCGCAGTCCTGGAGCCCGGCCCGGTCCATGACCGCGATCCGGTCCGCCAGCGTCAGCGCCTCGATCTGGTCGTGGGTGACGTAGAGGATCGAGACCTCCGGCAATTCCCTGTGCAGACGGGCGAGTTCGGCCAGCATGCCGGACCGGAGCCGCGCGTCCAGGGCGGACAGCGGTTCGTCCAGGAGCAGCACCGACGGCCGGATCGCGAGGGCGCGGGCGATCGCGACACGCTGCTGCTGACCACCGGAGAGCTCCCGGGGGTAGCGCCTGGCATAGGCGCTCATGCCGGTCATCTCCAGTGCCTCGCCGACCCGCGCCGGTATATCGGCCCTGGGGACCTTGCGGGTCCTGAGGCCGAAGGCGACGTTGTCCTCGACCCGCATGTGCGGGAAGAGGGCGTACTGCTGGACCACCATGCCGATGCCCCGTTTGTGCGGGGGCAGAGCGGTGACGTCGCGGTCACCGAGGTGGACCCGCCCCGACATGGGGCGCACGAATCCGGCGACGGCGCGCAGCGCGGTGGTCTTGCCCGATCCGGACGGCCCGAGCAGGGCCACGACCTCGCCGCGCTCGACGGTGAGGTCGAGGCGGTCCAGGACCACGGTGCCGTCGTAGGCGACGGTGACCTGGTCGAACCGGATGCCCGGTCCGACCGACCCGGCCGTCATGCCTCCGCCCTCGCGATCAGTCCGGGCAGCTCGGCGACGGACCCGAGGACATGGGTGGCGCCGTGCCGGAGCAGCTGTTCCCCGTCGTGGGCGCCGGTGAGGACACCCGCGACGATGCCGGCCCCGGCGCGTACACCACTGAGCATGTCGTACGAGGTGTCCCCGGCGACCACGATCCGCCGTACGTCGTCCACGGCGCCGGTACGCAGCAACGCGGCGAGCACCATGTCCGGGTAGGGCCGGCCCCGGCCGCCGGCGTCCGCCGGGCAGAGCGTCAGCGGGACCAGATCCTGCCAGCCGAGTGCGGCGAGGATGGCGTCCTGGGTGACGCGGGCGAAGCCGGTGGACAGGACGACGGTGCGACCGGCTGCGCGGAGTTCGCCGATGGCCTCGCGGGCGCCGGGTATCGCCGAGATCGCCCCACCGTCGACGAGTTCGCCGTACGCCTCCTCGAAGGCGGAGTTCGCGCGCTGCGCCTTCTCCTCGTCCCCGAAGAGGTGGCGGAAGACGGAGATCTTGGACTCGCCCATGGTGGCGCGGACGTAACCGAGCTTCTCGGCATGGTCGGCGGAGCCGGCCTCGACGCCCAGGCGCCCGGCGGCGGCGGAGAACGCCCGCTCGACCAGGCCGCCGTCGGCGACCGTTGTGCCGGCCATGTCCAGGACGACGAGTCGGTAGGAGTGGTCATACGTGGTCATCTTCACCAGCCCAGTTCGTCGGCGGTCTTTTCGGCGATGGCGGGGGAGCAGGTCATGCCTCGCCCCCCGGGCCCGGTGACGAGCCAGACCCCGTCGCTCACCTGCTGACGGTGGACGACGCGGCTGGTGTCGGTGCACTGGGCGTACACCCCGGCCCAGCGGTGCCGGATACGCGGCAGCGGGCGACCGAGGAAGGACTCGACGACGGCGGCGAGGTGCTCGTACGGCTCCTCGACGGTGTCGAACGAGAAGGGGTGCTCGTACTCGTGGGTGTCGCCGACGGTCAGCCCGCCGTCGCGGCGCTGCACCATCAACAGCTGCATCCTGTGGGCGGACGCGGTCGGTGCCTGCGCCTGCCCGTCGTTGAGCGCGTCGAGCGCCGGGCCGCCGTACGCCGGGTAGTAGCGGAAGCTGTCGGCGTCCGCGATCGAGGTGGTGAGTGTGTCGCCGAGCGGGTCGGTCTGCATCATCTGGAGGCGGACGCGTCGCACCGGCAGCCCGGGTCCTGCCAGTTCCCGCACGAGGCCGCCCAGCCAGGCACCGGTCGCCAGGATCACGGCGTCACCGGTGTGGACGTCACCGTGGTCGTCGCGCACCGAGGCGGCACCGACCACCTCGCGGACCTCACGGCCACCGAGGAAGGTGTACCGGCCGGACGCCAGAAGCGCCCGCTTCAGGACGAGTTGAGCGGTCCGGGGCTCAACGGCCGCGTCTCGCTCGCACCACAGGGCGGAGACGAACGCGCCGCGCAGGGCGGGATTGATCGCGCGGGCCTCGCCGGCGGTGACCAGCTTGTAGCCGCGGGCAGCGGCGTCGTCCCGGGCGACGGCCGCCTCGGCGACGGCGACTTCCAGGTCGGTACGCAGCGGGGTGAGCGAGCCGCAGGGGCGAAAGCCCAGCTCGGGCACCTCGGCGCCGATGCCCTCCCACAGCTCACGCGCCCGCAGCGCGGTTTCCAGTTCCTCGCCACCGGCCCGGCCGCTGACCCATATCTGTCCGAAGTTGCGGAGCGATGCCCCGCGCGCCTCACTCTCGCGCTCGATCTGTACGACCTCGTGGCCGCGCTTCACTGCGTGCCAGGCGTGCATGGTTCCCACCACGCCGGCTCCTACGACGATGACCTTCACGGCGGAAACACTCTTCGGGGCCGGTGACCCCGGTCGGTCCGGGGAGCAACGGGACAGTGAACGGGCCTGCAAGTTTGGCCTAGACCCGTTATGTTTACGTTACCTGGGAAGGGTGAGCGCCACACCGCATCCGACCGTCGGCGCGGTGTCCTGGCGGTCAGTGCGGTCGCTCGCGACCGAGGTGCGTACGGAAGGAGAACCGGTCGCCCCGGAAGAGGGTGCGTACGCGCTCCAGCGGACGGCCTCCGGCATCCCGCGACAGGCGGTGCAGCAGCAGCATCGGCAGTGCGGGCGGAGTGCCGATGAGCAGCGCCTCACGCGGCGTCGCCAGCACGGTCTCGATCCGCTCGTCGGCGTCACCGAAGGAGAGGGAGAGCTTCTCGGTCAGGTAGGCGTAGAAAGAGGAATCCGGATCGAACTCGGTGTCGAGGGCCGGCACCCGGGCGACCGTGACGTAGGTGCTCTCCAGCCCCACCCGCTCGTCGTCGGCGAGCAGCACCCGCTCCATGTGCCAGACGGGTTCGCCGGGTTCCACCTCGATCTCGGCGGCCAGCGCCGCCGGACAGGGGAAGCGCTCAAGGCCGATGAGATGCCGCCCCGGCCGCCGGCCCTGCCGGCGCACGCCCTCGGTGTAACTGGCCAGCGACAGCGGCTGTTCCAGCTTGGGCCCTGCCACCACGGTCCCCCGCCCCTGACGGCGCAGCCGCCCTTCCAGAAGCAGTTCACGAAGCGCCTGCCGGACCGTCTCCCGTGAAACCTCGTGGCGCAGCGCCAGGTCGCGCTCGGTGGGGAGAGTGTCCCCCTCCCTCAAATCATCGATGAGAGAGAGGAGTTGAGCTTTGACCGCGTAGTACTTCGGAATGCGTCCATGCTCCGGGATGCCGGAGCGCACGGGGGCGCCGGGTGCCTGATCGTTCGGGTAGTCCACCCGCCGATAGTGGCACGGGAAGGGCTGGGCCTGCGGCTCTGCCACCGCGGACCGGCCATCCGGGCCGGCACTGTTCCATGGCGACAAGGCAGGATCGGCTGTGTGATACGCCGTCCTCACGACGATGCCGGGCTCCGGCTACGACCCGGGCACCGGCGGTGTCCTCCGGGCCGAACCCGCGTCCGCCGCCGACCGCATCTCATCGAGCGCCGGGGGCCCGGGGGGCACGAATGGGTTGACCGACCTCGGCCGGCCAATGGGGCCGGACGCGTTCCACGAAGTCGGTGAAGTCGCTCCGCAGATAACGTGAGTCGGCCGGCTTCAGCCGGATCTGCTGACGACTGTCGGCCCACCAGATCTCGAAATCCGCGACCGTGCCTTCCACCGGCCAGTCCTCGCTCTGCTCCGGAAGCAGCAGGACGTCGACGAAGCCTCCGACGCTCAGGCCGATGTCCACGAACATACCGATCGCACCGGGCCGGGGAACCTGCATGACCGCGCCCTCGAAAACCTGCCCGAAGCGGAGGCCCCTCCGTATCCGAGTCCACTCGGCGTCCGTCACCACGAGCCCATCTTCGCACCCCTGCCCGGATCAGTTATCAGTAGACCGTGTCCTGCTGGTCCGGTACGACGCTGCCGTCGCCACGCCGCACGGGGCCGTGGGCGCCGTCGGGTTCGTTGTAGGCGGCGGTCGCGCAGGGATAGGCCGTCGTCCTGCGGGGCAGCGGTTCGATGAACATGGGGTTCACGACCCATCGGCCGTCGGCGTTGTCGTAGGCGCGGCACATCACCTCGTTCTTGTTGCGGTTGAGCACCAGGTGTGCGCCCGTGGCGTCGCCGACGAACGTCACATCGGTGTCGGCGTCACCGCCGCCGAGCGTGATCCGCCGGTGGGGAGCCTGCCGGTTCCAGGCAGCCGCGCCCTTGATCCCGTAGATCTCCTGGTTGATCCAGCAACGCTTGCCGTCGATGTACGGGATGGCCTCGCCCTCGGTGACGCCCACGCCGCCGCAGCCCTCGTTGCTGGTCGTGATGCGGCCTTTGCGGTCGAGCACGGACCGGATGGCGACGGTGTGCGCACGGTCGATGCCGATGCCGCGCGACCACACCTCGGTGACCGGTTCCGAACCCGCCGAGACGATCCAGACGTCGAAGCCGGCCTTCTGGAGCGTCCGGACGAGGTCGCGTTGCTGGTCGTAGTAACGAACGTAGGCGGGGAGGACATGGGTGCCGACGGTGCGGGTCGCGCCGACGGGCGCGGCGAGGGTTTCCTTGCGGGCGGCCTCGGTGTACGCGCGCAGTTCGGGGACGGTGTGTCCGGCGAACAGCTGCGGCACCCACGCGTACTGCGGCACGGTACGCCGGTGGTTCCACTCGCCCGCGAAGGCGGCCTCGCCGCTCATCGTGTGGCCGTCCTCACGGATCTGGAGGATCTCGTCGGCACAGCGGGCGTTGGTGGAGGTGGGCAGCGGCGTTCCCACCTTCACCTCGGTTCCGCAGGCCTCGGTGAGGGCTTTGTTCGCGGTGTCGGTCAGCCATGTGCTGGTGTCCTTCCAGCTGGCGGGCCGAAGGATCTTGTCGTGCCGCAGGGACCAGCTGATGGTGGCATCGGTGACGTCGTTCTTGGTGATGGTGTTGTCCCAGTCGAACGCCGCGACCGGGCGGGGCCCGCCCCTGCCGTGGCAGGTGCCGCGCTCGTCGATCACGCGCTGCAGCTGGGCTCGGTTGCCGCCGTACCAGGGAAGATCGTCGGAGAGCTGGGGGCAGCGGGCCGTCGGCGTCACGGACGCGCGATCGGCCGGGGCGGCTGCCACGGGGCCGGTCGCGGTCGCCACCGCGAGTGCGGCCGTCACGGCTGAGGTCCACGCGAGAACAAGTCGTGTACGCATGCGAGTGGACCGTACATCAATGTTTCGGTGATGTAGAGGGGGCACGCTTCCCTCCGTGGAAGTCACCTGATGGGTGCTCACCTTGCGTCGCTCCGGGGTGATTCCGTGCCTGGGGCCGTCCCGCCGGCGGCAGGTCGCACGCGGCAGCGAGTCGGCACAGGAGGCAGATTCCGGTCACCGGCATCACCCTTGCTGGAGCGGCGTGGACGCCGTACGCGGTGGTCTTGGGCCCGCCGCTTCTCACCCCGAGGCGGCCGGCCAGTCGGCAGCCGGGTCCGCGGGGAGCAGCGGGCGCAAGGCCCCCACCGCCGCCCCGACGCAGGTGTCACGCAACTCAGCGCGGGTGCAGGTCTCACGGGTGAGCCAGTCCACGCAGAGCACCTGCACGAAAACCAGCCATGCCTTGAGCGCCGCGGAGACGGCGTCGCGCACGCGCTCGTCGCCGAGAGGGAGCACGCCGAGGAGGCGTGAGCGCAGGGCGTCGAGTTCATTCGTCATGATCGTCTGGATGACCGGGTCCCCCGCCAGCACCCGGTTCGCGGCCAGTACGGCGTGTCGGTTCGCGACGAAGTAGTCGAGGTGGGCGTCCAGGCCCTGGGTGAGCTGCTCGACGAGCGAGGCATCCGGATCGAACCGCGTCGCCACGAGCAACTGGTCGGCCGCCTGCTGGTACACGGCCGCGAAGAGGGCGTGCTTGCTGGGGAAGTGCTGGTAGAGCAGGGCACGGGACACCCCGGCCTCCCGCGCGATGTCCTCCATGAGCACGTCGTCGTAGGGGGCCGCGGCGAACAAGCGCGCGCCGACGGTGAGCAGCTGCGTGCGGCGGTCGGCGGGATTGAGGCGTCGGCGGGTCGGCACACGCGCAGCTTACTTGACATATGTCTAGCAGTGACCTCTAGGGTGGTGCTTAGTAGACGCATGTCAACTAAGGCAGGGGGAGTCATGAGCAGAACACTGCGGATACTGGCCTGGGTGACGGGAGTTGCGTGTGTGGCGATCGGCCTGTTCCACGTGATCGGCGGCAACGCCGCGATCCCCGGCGAGGCGGACGCAGGCGCGACCATCGACAGCCTGGGGCGTTTCTTCGGCGCGATCTTCGCCGGCTACGGCCTGGCCTGGCTGTGGGCGGCCCGGCAGAGCCCCGTCCCGGCGGGCGTCGTGCGGTGGCTCGCGGCGGTCTTCCTGCTGGGTGCCGCGGGCCGGCTGCTGTCCCTGGCCGCGCACGGCTGGCCGCACCCGTTCCAGGTGGTGCTGACCGCGATCGAACTGGTCCTGCCGCCGGTGTGGTTCTGGCTGGCCGACGCCGACGAGCGCGCTGCCCGCCGGTCCGGGAGGGATTGACGACGTTGCGGGTTCCGGTCCGTGCGACACCCACCTCCCGAAGGTCCAGTGACTGGGCCAAGACGCGCGGTTCCGCAGGTGCTGACCAGTGCTCGCCCCTCCACGTTGCCCCAAGCAGCAGGGCCGCTCCGAACCCTGTGCCGGCGGAAAGCCCGTGGCGGCGCAGCTGTGGGTCCGGCATCATCCCCGTGTGATGGTGATGCAACCCGTTCCGGAAATCTCCGCTGACGACTTCGCGCTCCGGCGGGTTGGCGAACACGATTCCTATGGCCACCTCGTGCGGTACGGGGTGCTGCCGGCACACGCGGCCGCCGTCACCGCTGCCCCGGCACAGGCACTGAACCCGGCCCCCGCAAGATGACCAGCTTCCTGACCCACCGAGCGTACGTGCACGATGCCCGTCACCCCGTCCACCGGCGGCACAGCGCGCTGCGCACCTGCCTCACGATATTTGCTCCATACGGGCTACGGGCGACATACCACCACCTCACGCTCAGCGCCGAGATCCCCCGGCGGCTGGAGGCGGACCCGGAGGCGCTGGTGCGGGCGGTGGAGGAGCTGCATGAGGCGCGGGTGCTGTGGCTCGCGCGAGCGGAGGAGTACGCCGTGCAACGGCGGGCGGAGAAGCGGGCCGGGCGGCGGGCTGTGGCGAGTCCGCGACCGTGGTGGCTGCGGAGTTGGTGGGAGGGCCCGAACCGCGCCTGGTACGAGGACCCGTTCCGCCATCCCTCACTGCGCCTGCCCGAGTACGTCCGGCGGCAGAACGCGATCCTGGACGGTGCCGAGCTCCCCGGCTGCCCCGCTTGTGGAGACGAGAGACCGCTGGTGTCGCACTCGACCGGGCACGGCTGGGTGGAGCTGTGCCGCGGCTGCGCGTGGGTACCGGCGCCATGTCCGTGCGGTGAGCGGCACCGGTCCGTCCCGGAGACGCCGTTCCATTGGAAGGGGATCTGGCGGCGGGCGCACATGGGCAATGACGGCCTGCCGAACCCACACTGGCCTGCGGGCTGAGCGGTTGGACGCGGCGCGGGGCCCGGACGTGACTGATCAGCTGAGGGGCGCGCTCCTCACATCATTGACCCGCCACGCAGGGTGATCGTTGCCCGGCGCTTCGCGTAGCGAAGAGACACACGCTGACGGCCTCCTCGCCGTCCTCAACACCCGGCCGAGTCCGCGAAGGGGGCGACGCCACTCACCCTGGAGTGCGCGGCGTCCGCAAGTGCAGCGGAGGGGCGAACCAGTGTCCTGGAGCATGGGCGCCTCGTGTCACACTCCTTCACTGATGGCGCGGGGGCGTTCGTCTCGCGTGGGGTGAAGGGGATGCGTGTGAAGAGGGTGGGGTGGGCTGTCGTCTGCATGGCGGCAGTGACGATCGGAGTGGCCGGTTGCGGGGGCGACGGCATCGGTCGGGATGTGGACAGGACGTCCGCGGCTCGCTCCGCCCCGGTTGCGGCGAGGCCGGAAGACTTCGGTGCGATCACCAAGGCCAAGATGCGCCTGGTGCTCGACGGCATCACCAGGGATGTCGGGGCGCCGCCGAGCGATCCGGAATGGGGTTCGACGCTGAAGTCGTCCGACAACCCGATGGCTGCGTGCTTCGTCGTTTACAAGGGGTTCGGCACGGCCGCCTCCCCGCTGGAGGTGGACCGGACCGACGCCCTGGCGGCCGCGTTGACCGGCCGTGGGTGGGCAGAGGACAAGAAGCGCACGACGCGAAAGGCGCCGGACGGCACCGTCGACGTGGTGCAAGCGGTGTTCAAGAAGCTCGGCTGGACCATCGTCATGGAGTACCGCATGCTCACCGACTACCCCGTGCTCAGTCTGAACGCCTTCGACGATGCCTGCGTGAAGAAGGCCCAGGCGGCCGAGGACTCCACGTCCGCCAACTGACGTAACCGGCAGGACCTTTGGGGGAATCGACCCTGTCCGCAGAGGATCCTCGACCGGAAACCGGCCTTCAGCGGGCGGCTTCGCGCTTCGGAAGGCGGCGCTCTGTGCCACCAGAGGCTGCGGACGCTTGAGGAGCATGGCCCCTCCGAGCGACAGGGGAAGGTCCGGACCCGATGGGCCGGCATCGGCCGCGTCCGGTGGACTACATTGTGCAGCGATGACTACCGGGACGGCATCGCGCCACACACGGATGGGTGACCCGGTGCTCCTCTGAGCGCCGTAAGGGCCGGTTTCGGCCTGCCGCTGGACCAGGGATCAGGCGCTGTCGCGCGGGCTCCGCCTCCTGTCGTGTTGATCGCAGCTCCACACGACAACCACGACAGGAGAAGTCATGCCCATCAAGATGCTGCAGATTCCCACCGCGGACGGCCAGGCCGATGCGTTCGCTGCCTTCCCCGACGACGGCGGGCGGCACCCCGGGGTGCTGATGTACGCGGACGGCTTCGGAATCCGGCCCGTCCTGCGGGAGTTGGCCCTCGAACTGGCCGGGCACGGGTACTACGTGCTTGTGCCCAACCTCTTCTACCGGAACGGCCCGGCACCGGTGATCGAACTTCCCGAGTACATCGGAGAGGACGTCCGGCCCGCGGTCCTCGCCCAGCTGATGCCCTTGATCGAGGCGCACACCACCGAACGCGTCCTGAGCGACGCCGACGCCTACCTCACGTTCCTCACGGCTCAGCCCGAGGTCGCCGCCGGACCGGTCGCCGTGACCGGCTACTGCATCGGCGGCCTGCTGGCGACGCGCACCGCGGCGGCCCACCCCGGCCGGGTAGCCGCCCTCGCCGCCTTCCACGGCCCGGTGGGAGCCGACGGACGCGACAGTCTCGCCGGGCTCACCGCCGAGGTCCACTTCGGCCACGCCGAGGGCGACTTGACGCCCGAAGCCCTCAGCCGGCTCAACCAGGCCCTGGACATGGCAGGTGTCGCCTACACCTCCGAGATCTACCCCGGCACCGTGCACGGCTTCACCATGTCCGACACCGACGCCTTCAACTCCGCTGCGCTACAGCTCCACTGGGACCGCCTGCTGCCTCTTCTCGGCCGCGCCCTGACCAGGAGCTGAGGCACCGGACCGAACCGTCAGTGGCCGTCGACCGTTGTTCGGGAGCCGTGACCGGTGCGGGAGAAGCGCTGACGCGGCCCGAGTCCTCGATCGGCGAACGCCTTGAAAGGTGCGACGGCCCCGACCCGGCGGGAAGGGACCGTCGCACCGACGGGCGTTCAGTCGTTCCGGTTCGAGGCCCCGAGACGCAGTGCGGAGACCAGGAAGAAGACGCCCCCGAGGAAGGCGTACCCGGCCAGATTCGCGAGCGTCGCGCCCTCCTTGCCGGCCTGAAGGAAGAAGCTCGTGCCGGCGAGGGTGGAGATGGCCCCGCTCGCGATCATCGGCCACTGCCCGCCCATCCGGCGCCGCACCAGGGCCACGGCGAGCTGTGCGATGCCCGCGGTGACGGCCCAGACGCCCCAGACGCGCAGGACGGCCGGAATGCCGGAGGTGAGTGCGACACCCAGGGCGATGCCGGTGAGGGCGCTCAGGCCGACGTTCACCCATAGCCTCCAGGCGGCACCGCCTGCCGCCCGGGTCGACCGCAGGTCGACCACCGCGCAGGCCGCGTCGAAGAGCGGGTAGAGCACGAGCAGCGTTCCGTTGAGCGGGCCCAGCGTGTCGGCCGTCGCGAACAGCAGGGCCGCCCAGACGGCGGCGAACGCGAACCGCAGGAGATACAGCTTGCGCAGAGGCGCCGAGAACGGGGCCGGTGCGGTGGGAGCGGGCCGGCTGACGACGGTGTTCATGGCGAAGCCGCCTTCCTGAATGAGGGAGAACGTTCGGTCTCTTTCTATCGTCAGGCGCTCGGGGTGACCTGTCAAGACCGAACGTTCTCCCTCGGTTGTAGAGTGGGAGCCATGAGCCGGAAGACAAAAGAGGGCAGCACATCCGAGGCCCGAGCGCGGCTGCTCGGGACGGCGGTAAGGATCTTCTACGCGGAGGGCATCCACTCCGTCGGCATCGACCGGATCATCGCCGAGGCGCAGGTGACCCGGGCCACCCTGTACCGCCACTTCACCGGCAAGGAGGACCTCGTCCTCGCGTACCTCGAGCAGGCGGACCAGGGCATAAGAGCGCAGCTGTCGGCCGCCCAGGAGGGCGCTCGGACCCCGGGCGACAGGGTACGCGCGGTCGGCCGGGCCATCGCCGAAGGCATCCGGTCGGAAGGCTTCCGCGGCTGCGCCTTCCTCAATGCCGCGGCTGAGTACCCCGACCCCTCGCACCCGATCCACCAGGCCGTTCTCGCGCACCGGCAGTGGTTCCTCGACACCGTCACGTACCTGCTGGCAGAGGTCGGGGGCGCGCCTGCCGAGGCGGCGGGACGGCACTTCGTCATGCTGCGGGACGGGGCCATGGCCGCGGGATGCCTCGCCGATCCCGGACTGATCACCGAGACGTTCCTGGAGGGCGTCGAAGGCATTCTGCAGGCACGCTCCGCAGCGCCCGCGGCCGACTGAGTGAGCCCCGCCGAGTGCCCGACGAGGGCGGTACGGCGTGACCGGCCTGCCACCGCCGTCCGGCTCACGGATACCTGCAGCACCAGGCCCGATGCGGCGGGTACGCTCGCCACCGGTGCAGCCGCTCAACCGCATCCTTCACACCGCAGGGGGAGCGGGCCGGCCCGGAGGCGGGCGGCGGTTTGCGGAGAACCGGGGGGTAGCCATGTCCTTGGCCATGTGTCCGCTGTGCAGTGACGACGAGGACATCGAGGTGCGCGCGACGCTCGACGGTGGACGCCGGGTGCTGAGACACCGGTGCGGATACGAGTGGGAGCACAGGCAGCCGCCGTCCCCGCAGAGACACACGGCCCCGTCCTTCGAGGTTCTCCGGGCACGATTCCCGAAACCCGAGGACGTCGATCCCGAGCGGATGGAGCGCGTGGCCCGGCTGAAGGCGCAATACCTTGAGATCGAGCCGGACTTCGACGCGCGCGTGGCCGTCTACTGGTCCAAGTACCAAGAGGTATTCGCCCCCGACGGACTGCAGACGTGCAACCCACAGGTGCTCAAGGACTTCGCCAACTCCGAGATCGGTGCTCGTCCCGGGAACCAGGCCACGTTCAACTCGGCGTGGAACGGCATGGGCGACGAGGTGGCAGCCGAGGCGACCCGCTCGACGATCGGTTACCTCCTCTACGGCCCCGACGAGGTGCCCCTGGAGGAGCGGCTCCAGCAACTGCTCGACGGAACGAAGCCCTTCGCCATGACCGGCTTCAAGGAAGCGCTCCTCACGAAGGTCCTGTGCGTGGTGTACCCCGAGCGGTTCCTGACGCTCCTCACGTACATGACGGAGGCGGGCGGCAAGCGCGAGATCGCGCGTATGGTCTACGGCTTGGAGCTTCCGGCACCGGAGTCCGTGAGCTGGACCCGTGGGCGCCTCATTCTCTGGAGCAATGATCTCCTTCGTGGCCTCGTCGGCGACGGCTTCGCCAACCAGCAGCACTCGGCCGCGTTCCTGTGGTGGGCCAAGGATCGTGTCGAGCGGTGCGGGTGACGGAGGAAGAAGGGGCGAACGCCGGCGCCGACGGAGCGGGTGCCGCACCGCTCGACGGACTCGAGAGCCGTCTCGTCATCGACCGGGTCGGTCAACCCGCCACCCTGGTCAGGAAGTAGCTAACCGCCGGGTGTCCTGCTGCTCGTGGAGCAGCGGAGCGAGGCTTCCCGGAAGACGCCCACCAGTTCTGTCTCGCCGGTCGTGGTGAGCAGCCGCTTGGGCACGATCAACAGTCCGGGCTTCCAGCCGAAGCGGCCCGTAGCGGCGTAGGCCCGCTCCGTCTCGTAGTAGCGCTTCATGGTGCGCCACGGCACCCGCATGATCTCGTCGGAGCCGCGGGAGAGGACGAAACCGGTATGGCCGATGACAGCCTGTTTTTCGCCCGTGGCCTGGTCGGCGCGGAACATGTGACCGGCAAGCACCGGAGGCAGGAACATGCAGAGCGCACCGTAGACAAGAGCGAGCATCAGCAGCCCCGCGTTGAGCGAGTTGCCGTCGACGGCGGGCTTCAGGCTCAGCGCCGTCATCACCACCGCGGCCACGGCAATGAGCCGGCGCAGCCGCCCGAGCCATCCAGTTGCTGCGAGGGCCTCGTCGAATTCCTCCCGCGTCAGGGTTCCGCTGAAGACGATGGTGGTGTGCCGTATGTCGTCCACGAGCGCGGAGCCTACAGGTCCGTGCCCGGCCCGCCGCTACGTGATCGGGCCGGGTGCGCAGGATCGTATGGAGACGTCAGGCCCCACGAGCGGCGTCGTACCCGATCGCGATCATGGCCGCGTCATCGCCGAGATTCCCGCCGACGTACCGCAGGAGATCGCAGCGGAACCGGTCGATGAAGGCGTCGGGATCGTCCTCGGCCCAGCCGGTGATGCGTTCCGTCAGCGGGTAGAAGGCGCGGGAGTCGTCACGGGCCTCGGTGACCCCGTCGGTGTACAGCAGCAGAAGGTCGCCGGGGACGAACCGGAAGCTGTCGATGTGGTAGCCGGGGTGCGAGAGCCCGCCCAGACCCAGCGGGGGAGCGGGCGAGGCGGCGTCCATCCGTAGCGGCCGGCCGTCGCGCAGGACGACCGGCGGGGGATGGCCGCAGGAGACCATGTGCACGCGGTCGTGCCGGTCGGGGATGTCCAGCACGGTGGCGGTGATGAACGATTCCCCGGGGCCGCCCTCGTCCGACTCGGGCAGCCCCCAGGACACGCTCTCGTCGAGATAGGCGACCAGCTCGTCCAGGCTCGCCCGGTGGCGGGCCGCGGCGTGGAAGGCGCCGAGCAGCAGGGCCGCGTCGCTGATCGCGCTCACCCCCTTGCCCCTGACATCGCCGATGATCAGCCGCGTCCCCGTATCGGTGCGCGCCGCCGCGTACAGGTCCCCGCCGATCTGCGCCTCCGCCTCCGCCGCGAGGTAGAGGGAGGCTGCGCGCAGCGGCCCGAGACGCCGGGGCAGCGGGGGCAGGACCACCCGCTGCACCGCCTCGGAGACGTACCGCACCTGCTCCAGTTCCCGTGCGCGGCGCTCCCGGAGCACGCAGAAGACGACAAGACAGATCCCCACGAGCGCCAGAGCGACGATCTGCGCCTCGTGGTTGGCCGAGAGCAGTTCATCGGGATCGCGCACCAGCCCGACCACCGTCTGCGCGATCACCGCCAGTGCGGCCACGATCCCCACCGACCAGGGGCCACCGATCGAGGCCGTGATCGCCGGAGCCGCCACGAGCAACGGGCCCAGATGGATGTCGGGCGGTGCGAGAACGTCGACCACGAAGACCGCGACGATCCAGCCGATGGGAACAGCGAGCAGTGCCCGGCCTGATCGCAGCGGCTGGCGGCGTCCTTCGGCGTGCTGCGGCATGACTCCTCTCTATACCGCGCCCGCCCGGCTCGCATCGGTCGACGCGGGCCCGGCCTGCCGTTTCACCAGGAAGGAGAGGGGACCGCGCGGACGACGCGCGTCCACGCGGGCGCGTGCTGGAGCGGTCAGTGCCCGGCGCGGCAGCCGGTCGCCCTCGAACCGACGCGTGGACGAGGCGTCAGTGCCGGCCGCGGATCTGCAGAGAGAGCCCTTCGAAGAACTCCAGAGGACTGACATGATCACCGGCTATGAGCGACCTCGCGTTCGATGCCCTGCTGTGCGACCTGGACAACGTCATCCGCTTCTATGACCTGGACGAGGTGACCCGCCAGGAGCGAGCCGCCGGGATCACTCCCGGCACCACCATGGAGATCGCGTTCGCCCCCGAGCGGGATCTGCCGCTGCTGCTGGGCCGGATCAGCCGGGACCGGTGGGCCGCTTCCATCGCCGAGGTCCTGACCGCTCAGATCCCCGTCCGGCAGGCAGCGGATCTCGCCACGGCCTTCGCCCATGCCCCGTCCCGTGTGGATCAGCACGTGGTCGGGTTGCTCCGCCAGGTCCGTCGCAGCATCCCGGTCGTTCTGGTCACCAACGCCACCGTCTGGCTCGACGACGACCTCGCCCGGCTCGGCCTCGCCGACCTTGCCGACCACGTGGTCAACAGCTCCCGTGTCCACATCGCGAAGCCCGACGCCGAGATCTACAAGATCGCCGCCGAGCGAGCGGGCGTACCCGCTCACCGATGTGCCTTCGTCGACGACAGCCGGACCAACATCGACGCTGCCCGCCGGGCCGGCATGACCGCCGTGCTCTACCGCGACATCTCCGACCTCCGCCGGCTCGTCGCGCCTGTCGTGGACGCGGCCGCGAAGCCGGCCGCCCGAGCCACGACGCGGGATGGTGCCGTTCCGTGACCACGGAACGGCACCACCCCGCTTTCGTCGGGTACGTCAGCCGATGTTCGGGCCGTTGTCGTTCGACAGGTCGAGGCCGAAGCGGGCCTTGAGCACCGGGGCGCCCAGGTCGACCGGGTTGAAGGCGAACGAGCCCGTCGCGGTCAGCCCCGAGGAAGCGCCCCGCAGCGACCACACGGCACCGCCGTCCGCGACCGTGTCGAGGTCCTCGTCGGGGGCACCGGCAGCCAGGTCCGCCTTGCCGTCCTTGTTGATGTCCAGCAGCCGGACCGATCCGCCGAAGTGGTCACCGGCCTCCGCCACGCCCGGCACCCCGGCCGAGTCCTGATGGAAGGACTGCGAACCGGTACCGCTCAGTCCGCCGGAGCCACCCTTCAGCAGCACCACGGCGCCCGCCCCCTTGGTGTTCTCGATGGCCTCGAAAGGCACACCCGCGGCCAGGTCGGCGTAACCGTCCCCGTTGACGTCACCCGCGCTGAGCCGGGCGCCGAACTGGTCGCCCTTCTCACCCACCCCGGGCACGCCCGCGGTGTCCTGGGTGATCGTCTTCGTCCGGGTGGTGCTCGGACCGGACGCGGAACCGTAGTAGATCTTGATGGATCCCGGGTCCGTGGGCAGGTCCTCCGTGATGCCGTTCGGGATCACCCGGGTGGCGAGGTCGGCCTTGCCGTCCTTGTCGAAGTCACCGACCGCGGTGGCCGCGGCGCTCGGGAGCGGGGTCGAGGTCGTGGACAGCCCCTTCGGGGTGCCCAGCCACAGCTTGCCGCCCTCGGCATGGTTCTCGTACACGAAGAACGTGCACAGGTCGTCGATGCCGTCGCCGTTGAAGTCGCCGGCCGCCGTGTTCGACATGGTGTTGTCCGTGCTGAACATGAAGATCCGCTGCTCGCGGGCAGGCTCCCCGGCCCGGGTGAACGGCCCGTAGAGCACGCTGCGCTGCTCCCCGTCGTCTCCGCGCAGCATCATCAGGTCCGTCGTCCCGTCGCCGTCGAAGTCCCCGGCGGTGATGTTGTCCCCGATCTGGGTATCGGGCGAAGCCGGTATACGGACCGCGCCCTGGCCGGTGATGCCGCCGGTGCTGCCCCAGAGCAGGATGACGGAGCCGTTGATGGCGTATCCCTCGCCCAGGAACCGTTCGTGGGTGACCAGAGCGAGGTCGGTCAGCCCGTCGTGGTCGAGGTCCTTGGCGATCATCCGGTAGCCGAAGCCGTGATCGTCACCCGGTGCCCCCGGTACGCCCGCGGTGTTCTGATCGATGACCGTGGTGTTCGCTGTCGTCAGACCCTCGGCCGAGCCGTAGCTGACGGTGATGTATCCGGCCCAGGTGTGCCCGGCCACCGTGGCGGCGGGGGCGGCGACGGCGAGGTCCTGATAGCCGTCCCCGTTGAAGTCCTCGCGCACGGTGGTAGCTGCTGTACTCCTGGCCGTACCTGCGGACGTGCTGCCGGGGGCGGCGACGGCCGTACCGGCCGACAACGCCGTTGCGGCACAGACGGCTATGGCCAGTGTGGTGCGAATGCCCACAAATTCTCCTTGGTCGCGTACGCGGAGCCACTGGCGTACGAGGTATGAGGGCTCGCATGGGAGACACGTACGACGGTGAGAAGGTTGCACGGCAAACGGAAGGTGAACTCGCCTGCGTGACAAGGCAGTCGGGGCGAGCGAGGACAGTTCGTGGCCGCCCCGCCCCGAAAGTGGGTACACCCACGCTCTTGTAACCTCATCCGGATGACGATCAAAGCGGGAGTGATCGAACGGATTCGGCGGGACCCGATCACGTCGACAGAGGCGAGCGATTCCATCGGGCGGAGGCGGAGACCTGGGAGTCGGCCGGTGACCGTCTTTTCGCGGTGCACGACGCACAGCAAGTCCGGCTCGGGGAAGAACCCTCGTCGATTCCGTAGGACGCCGAGCCTTCCAGGGCCCGCCGAAAGCGGGCCTCGAACGTGAGCTTCCCGCCGGCGCGGGCGAGGGGACGTGGGCCGGCCTGGTACCGCGGGGACTGCCATGTCCACTCGGTTCACTCGGACGGGGAGCTCACCCCTGAAGAGCTGGTCGTTCGTGCGCGCGCTGCCGGGCTGGACTTCATGGCGACGACGGAGCACAACTCGGCTGCGGAATCCGGGGTATGGGGTCACCTGGCCGCCGACGACTTCTTGATCGTTCTCGGTGAGGAAGTGACCACGAGGACCGGGCATTGGCTCGCGCTCGGCATCATGCCCGACGAGGTCATCGACTGGAACCACCAGGTCGGGGACGGCTCGATCGATCAGTGCCTGGATCAGGTCCACCGAGTCGGAGGGCTGTGCGTCGCCGCCCACCCGCATGCGCCCTATCCGTCGGGCGACTTCATGTTTCCGCTGCGGGGCTTCGACGTGGTGGAGGTCTGGAACGGACTGTGGACTTCGGACCGACCGTGGAACGCTGACAACGAGGCCACCTTGGCCGAGTGGGGGCGGAGCCTCGCAGCGGACATGCGGACGGGATCGTGGCGGCCGGCGATGGGCAACAGCGACACTCACCTCGAGGGGCAGCTCGGTATCCCTCATACGGTGGTCTTTGCCGAGGAGCTGGCCACCGAGGCGATCCTGGCGGGAATCCGGGCCGGCCGCAGTTGGATCGCCGAGTCGGCGGACGTGGACGTGACGTTCACCGCCCATGCCGATGGTCGCGTTGCCGGGGTGGGGGAAGAGCTCATCACGTCTGGTGGGCAGGTCGAAGTGCGGGCAGCAGTGCGAGGTGTGCCGATGGGGGCGGTCGGTTTCCACACCGATGGAGGAAGGATGCACCGGCAGTCCCTCCCCGCGGATGGGACGGGGGTGGCGCAGTGGGCCACGACGGCGGTCGAGTCCATGTTCGTTCGCGTCGAGATCCGCCACCGCGGCGGGGACATCGCCGCTCTCACCAATCCGATCATTCTCCTGTGACCACTCGGCTTTCCGCACGGTGCGCAGGCGACGGAGCCAGATGAGGCGGCGGCTGAACCACGGCAGCTTTCGCCCCAGGTGTCGACCGCCGAGCAGCCGGAAGCGGGCGGCCCGGCGGTCGATGGGTTTCACGGGGCCGGTCAGTGTTTCGCGTACACCTCCGGGACGTACCACCCGTCTGTTTCGAGAGGGGAGTTCTCCGTCGGCCGGTTCGAGACGAGCCGGCGGCGCAGATGCCTGCCGTCCGGGCCGTGCTGCGCGTAGTGGTCGAGCAGCAGCCCCTGGCCGAGGTCGTTGTTGAGGTCGCGCCAGACGGCGTGGGCGTGCTGCCCCGCGGCCACCGCGTTGTCGGCTTCGACGAGCAGGTCGCGCGTGGAGATCCGGTAGTAGTGCGCCTTGTTCGCCTCACGACCTCCCGCCCAGGCGAAACGGAGATCGCGTGGGTCGGCCGCCAGGACCTGTTCGCGGTACTGCCGGGACAGTTCCCCGGGGCCGGTCTCCACGTAGTAGAGGAGAAGGCCGCGTACGGCGTCGAGCTGTTCACCGGTGAGATCGGCGCCGCTGATGCCGGACGGGTCGCCCTTCACGAATCGCAGGCGTTCGCGGTCCTCGTCGGTCGTCTCGTAGCCGACGATCCCGAGGTCGACCCAGTCGGGCCACTCCTCGGCACCGACGTAGGGGACCTGGCGGGTGACGAAGTCGGCGGGTGCGACATCGTGGATGACGGCACGGTCCTGCGCATCGGGTGACAGCGAGTGCAGGACCGAGAGGGCGCGGCGCTCGTTCTCACCGAGCGCGTCCAGCACACCCGCGCCGACAGGCTGCGCGCCCATCGCCAGCGGCGTGACGGCCAGGTAACGCTGCGCCACGATCGTGTAGTTGAGGGACAAATGGTGGCCGATGACCCGCCAGCCCCAGGTGTCCTCGAAGCCCGGACGTCCCCAGAAGCTGAACCAGTAACCCTCGGGGTCCCGGAAGTTGCCGGCCAGGGCACCGAAGCCGCGCTCGACGACCTCGAGTTCCCGCAGCATGTTCTCCGTGGCCATCACGGAGAGCGCCTGACTGTAGCCGCGCATGCTGAGGCCGGCCTTGAGCAGCGATTGCGCGATGACCTTCTGGTGCCGGTCGAGCGCGTGCAGCGGAATGCCGGCGCGGTCGGGTTTGGGGATGAAGTCCCAGTCGAGCCGGCCGGGAGCCCGCATATCGGGCACGAGGGCGGCGGCCTTGAGGTCGGGGCGCAGCGAGTCGAGCAGCGCCCAGGTGGCGAAGAGCATCCGCTTGATCGTCACGGGGGCTTCGTAGGTGACGGGGCCGGGCGGGGGACCGCCGGGCCCGGGTACGTGGGTCATGGTTTCCTCCTCAGCGGGGGAGTACGGCGAGCAGGTCGCAGTGGACGACGGCGCCGCGGCTCAGCCGGGCCGCGATCGCCTGCCGGGCAGGGCGGCCGGCCGGGTCCGGGAACATCGCGAGCCATTCGCGGTTGAGCGCCTCGCGGTCGTCGGGGTCGGCGAGGTGGAACGTCATCTTGAGGATGTCGTCCGTGGTGCCGCCCAGCTCGGCCATCAGGGTGCGGACGTGGGTGAAGACGTGAGCGAACTGCCGGTCGGCGTCGGGCGGCATCTCTCCCGTCACGGGGTCCCGGCCGGTGAGGGCGCCGGTCGCCACGAACGGGCCGATCCGGCTGGCGGCCGGGACCGGGTTGACGTGGCTGAACCCCGGCAGGTCGATGCTCGTACGGGTGCTCATGGCCGCTCAGCCCTCGGAGATGACGCGGTTCTCGATGTGGCCGAGGCCCTCGATCTCCGCGCGGACGATGTCGCCGACCTTGAGGAACCTGCCCCGAGGGGCGCCGATGCCGGCGGGTGTGCCGGTGGCGAGGATGTCGCCGGGCATGAGGGTGAAGACCTGCGAGAGATAGGCGATCTGCTCGTAGATGTCGTGGATCATGTCGTTCGTGAGCCAGTCCTGCCGGACTTCCCCGTTGACGCTGAGGGTCATCCGCAGCGCGTGCGGGTCGGTGATCTCGTCGTCGGTGGTCAGCCATGGGCCGATCGGGCCGTGGGTGTCGAAGGACTTGCCGAGCGTGAACGTCGGTGATTTCTTCTGCAGCCAGTCCCGGACCGACACGTCATTGGTGACGAGATACCCGGCGATCACCGCGCGGGCGTCCTTGACGGACACGTGCTTGCAGCGCCTGCCGATCACCACACCCAGCTCGATCTCGTAGTCGAGGGCGTCCGAGAGACCGGGTTTCACGATGCCGTCGTACGGGCCGGTGACGCAGGAGACCTGCTTGTTGAACCACATCTGGTTCTCCGGGACGGGGATGCCCGCGGCGCGCGCCTCCTCGGCGTGCTCCTTGTAGTTCATGCCGATGCCGAGGTACTTCTGCGGGTTGTCGATCGGAGCCTCCAGGACCACGTCGGCCAGCGCGTACCCGGGTCCATCGGCTGCGAGGATTTCCTGCTTGAGAGAGGGCAGCACGGGCAGGATCGTCCGCAGCGACGTGCCCCCGACGACCGCCGAGATGTCGGTGACCCGGTCGCCTTCGACACGGCCCAGCCGTGTCGGCCCGTCGGTGGTGTGGAACCGTGCGATCTTCATGTCCGCTCCTGCTCTGCGATTGTTTCGAGGCCGGCCTTCTCCTCGTCGGTGGGGGTCCAGACGTGCTCGCCGTCCGGAGTCATCTGGAAGCTCACGAAACGCCAGGCGCCGTCCTCGCACCGGCGCAGCACCTGGATGACCTGGCCGGCGACCGTGCGCTCGGAGCCGTCCGGGCTGCCCAGGCGGTTGATCAGACGACCCGTCATGATCGCGACGTCACCGATCAGACGGATGGTGAGCTCGCCGCGGGTGGCTCCCTTGTAGGGCGCGCGGGTGGCGACGTGCCGCAGGAGTTGTTCCTTGGTGTGCGTCAGGCCCGGCGCGTGTGTGTGGACGAGGGAGTCGTCGTACACATCGCGCAGGGTGTCGAGGTCGACGTCCAGCAGCGCCTGCTGACGGCGCCGCTCCACTTCGAGGATCGCCGTGCGCGTGGCTTCGTCGGCCGGGAGGACGGGGGCGGCCCTCATGCCTCGGCTCCGTACTCTTCGAGGTCGTTGGTGCGGTAGCCCGTTGCCTCGCCGGCCTCGAAGCCGGGACGCGGGGAGCCGACCAACGCGTGGTACCTGCTGAATATCCTGTCGGCCTCGGCCAGCGGGAGCACTCCCTCGATGTCCCGGAAGGGGGTGCCCTGCGTCCGCTCGGCGACCATGCGGCGGATGACCTCGTAGCCCTCGCCGCGCATGTTCATCACGATGCGGTTGACGCCCTCGCGGCGCGCCGCGTCGTAGGCGACGAAGGCCGCGTGCGGGTCGTCCGGTGTCGCGGCGAGTTTCTCGGCGACGACACGGGCGTCGATCATCGCCTGGGTGATGCCGTTGCCGCCGCGGGGGTACATCGCGTGGGCGGCGTCGCCCAGCAGGACGACCCGGCCGTCGACCCAGTTGCCGAGCGGGTCGTGGCGGATGAGGGGGAAGAGGTAGACCTCGCGGGCCTCGCGCATCATCCGCCGTACGTCGAGGAAGGGCAGCTTCACGGTGTCGAAGAGCGGGATGACGTCGCGGATGTCGCCGACCTGGTTCCAGTCCTCGACGGTTTCCTCGCCGTGGGTCTCGGCGACCCAGTTGACCAGCGTCTTTCCGGTTCCCTCGAAGTTGTCGGCTATGGGGTAGACGATCATCGAGGCGACGCTCGGGTCGCCGATGTGCAGGATCGTGTGGCCCTTGCGGAAGGGCTCCATGACCGTGGTGCCGCGCCACATGGTGATGCCGGAGAAATGCGGCTCGGAGAGCCCCGGGAACATCTGCCGGCGGATGGCGGACTTGATGCCGTCGGCGGCGATCACCGCTTCGTGGCGCACCCGCTCGGTGCGGCCGTCGACGAGCCGGAGGTCGAGGGTGACGCCGGTGTCGTCCTGCGCGTAGCCGCTGACGCCGGCGCCGAGGCGTATCGCGTCCGCGCCGAGCCGTTCCCGTACCGCCTTGTGGAACAGCATCTGCAGCGTGCCGCGGTGCACGAAGCGCTGCTCGTGCAGATAGCCCATGTGCACGCCGCACTTCTCGGCGTAGATCTCCTGACCGAAGTGGTTGTAGAAGATCGAGTCCTCCGCGTCGACGGAGATCGCGCGGAACTCCTCGATCAGGCCGAGGTCGTCGATCTCGGCGGTGCCGACGGTCTTGATGTCGACGCCGACCCCGAGCGGCTTCAGCTCGGGGACGACCTCGTAGACGGTCGGGCGGATGCCCTGCTGGTGCAGACGGAGCGCGGTGAGCAGGCCGGCCGGTCCGGCACCGACGATCGCGACGTCGAGAGGGGTGGTGGTCATAGCGGTGTCCTCGTCGTGAGAGGGGATGGATGTACGGGGGTCAGGAGGCCGGAGCGGAGCACTCGGCCAGGAAGCCGGTGGCCGCCGCCCAGGCGCGCGCGGCGCTCCGCGCGTGGTGGGCGAACGGTCCGGGTCCGGCGGACCTCCGACTGGTGAAGGCGTGAGTGGTGCCGCTGTAGAGGTGGAGCTGGTGGTCGAGGCCGGCACCGTCGAGGTGCTCCCGGAGCCGGCCGCGCTGGGCGGGGGTCGCCATCGGGTCGTCGGCGCCGATCAGCAGGAGTACCGAGCCCGAGCCCGGAGCGCTCCAGTCGTCGTCGAGCAGATCGAGTCCGGGATGCACCGCGGCGACGCCGGCGACATGGGCCCCGGTGCGGAGGTATTCGAGCGCCGAGGAGCCGCCGAAGCAGTACCCGAGCAGGACCAGGGGACGGCCGGCGAACTCCGGCTGCGCGTGGAGCGCCGCGTGGGCGGCGGCGACGCGCCCCCGCCACCGGGAGCGGTCCTGGGCCATGGCGCCGATCAACGGCCCGATCTCGATGTCCGACGCGGGTGCGGTGCGCTCGCCCCACAGGTCGGCCACGAAGACCGGATGTCCGGCTTCCGCGAGCCGCGTCGCGGTGTTGACCAACTCGTCTCCGATGCCGAAGGCGTCGTGGAGGAGCAGGACCGCGGAGGCGCGGTGGTCGACCGCTCCGCTTCCAGGTGGCACGACCAGACCCAGCAGTCGGGCCCCCTCGTGGTGGTACTCGATGTCACGACCGGCCGGCTGGGTCACGGTTGTCTGCCTCTCAGGGCGTGAGTGTGGTGTGCGGCACATGATGATCCGGAACCGTAAAGGAGATCGTGTACGATTTCAACCACGATTTGGTTCGTTCGAAGTCTTGCGCTAGAGGCGATTCCATATATGGTTTCACACACGATCCTGAGTGATCGGCCTCACAGCCCGTTCGTACCAGTCAGGGAGCCGCACGATCCCATGTCCGAGATGCCCACGGCCGCCCGGCCGACCACCGGCGTGATGTCGCCGCCCGCACCGGCCTCCGGCCCCGTCGTGCCCCTCGGGCGCGGGGGCGGACCGGCCCGATTCGCCTCCCGCTTCGCCGTCGTCGGCGTCTGGGCGGGGCTCGCGGCCCTCTTCGCGGTCCTGCGTCCCGACACCTTCCTGACGTCGGGCAGTCTCAAGGTGATCTTCGGCAGTCAGAACCAGTCGGCGCTCGTCTTCCTGACCGCCGCCCTGCTCTGCACCATCGTCGTCGGCGAGTTCGTCGACATGTCGATCGCCTCGAACTTCGGGCTCGCGGCCATCATGCTGACGATCCTCAACGTCAACCACGGGTGGAACGTGGGGGTGGCCGCGCTCGCCTCGGTCGTCCTGTCCACCGCGGTCGGCGCCGTCAACGGCTGGCTGGTGGTCAAGGCAGGCGTCAACACCATCGTGGTGACGCTCGGAATGGGCACCTTCCTCCTGGGGATCGCGCTGTGGGTCTCGGATCTGATGCCGGTCGGCGGTCTTCCCACGGACTTCAAGGACATCGCGCTCCTGCCGGTCGCCGGCCTTCCGGTCAGCTTCTTCTACGGGGTCGCGCTGATGCTCGGCTTCGCGTACGTCCTGCACTTCACGCCGCTCGGCCGCACCATGCGCTTCGTGGGCGAGAGCCGTGAGGTGAGCCGGCTCGCCGGTGTGCGCGTGACCCGGCTGCGCATCGGCGCCTTCACCACCGGAGGCCTCATCGCCGGTGTGGGCGGCGTGCTCTCCGCGGCGGCCACCGGCGGCTTCGACCCCAACGTGTCGCAGAGCTACCTGCTGCCGATCTTCGCGGCGACCTTCCTCGGCACGGCGATCGTGCACCCGGGACGGTTCAACCCGATCGGCACCCTCATCGCCGTCTTCTTCCTGGCGACCGGAGTACTCGGACTCCAGCTCCTGGGGGCGACCTCATGGGTGACCAGCGTCTTCTACGGCGGCGTCCTCGTCGTCGCCGTCACCCTCTCGACCGTGCTGCGCAACCGCACGCGCTGACCGTTCGCCGGCCGCCCCCGGACCGGCTTCCCCTCTCGCCATCGCCCCACTCACAGCAGACAACGGAGTTTCGCCATGAGCCCTGCATGTCCCACTACGTGGAGACGCGGCCGCACCTGGGCCGCAGCCGGAAGCATCGCCCCCCTCGCCGGCTCCCTCGCCGCCTGCGGGGGCGATTCCGAGAAGAGCGGGTCCGCCGGCACCACCACCTCGGCCGCCGACGCCGGATCGGCCACCGCGATGAAGCCGCTGGACTCCTACCCCGTACCTGCGGAGAAGCTCGACGGAGTCGGCTCCGTGGCGGGCAAGACGCTCTTCTACATCCCGCTGACCAAGCAGGCCCCGCAGTTCACCACCACCGAGAAGACCCTCTCCGCCGCCGCGGCTGCCGTGGGCCTGCGCGTCCACGTCTGCGACGGCAAGGCCACCCCGACCGACATCGGCGGCTGCATAGGCCAGGCGACGGACGCCAGGGCCGCCGCCATCGTCACGGACGCCATCCCGTACGCCCTGGCGGCCAACGGCCTCGACGCGGCGCAGAAGGCAGGCATCCCGGTCGTCGTCACCAACCAGGTGCCCGACCCGTCCCACCCGGCCTCCAAGACGCTCACCTGGGTGCCCGTCCCCGGCGGCGAGCAACAGACCCGCCTCTTCAACTGGATCGCCTCGGACTCCGAGGGCAAGGCCAACATTCTGATCAACCAGAGCTCCGACGGCCCGTCACCGGCCAGTTACGTCGCCGCCGGCAAGGCCGCGCTGTCGAAGAACTGCCCCGACTGCAAGCTGACGGTCAACAAGGTCACCTCCTCCAACTTCGCCCTCATCCCTTCCTCGACCAGCGCCGCGCTGCTCAAGGACCCGGCCATCACCTACGTCGACTCGCAGTTCGAGCAGTACCTGCAACCGACCCAGGGCGGTGTCCAGCAGACCTCGCGCACGGACATCAAGGTCGTCACCGGTTCCGCCTCCCTCGGGGGGATGAAGGCGCTCAAGTCCGGCTCACCGGTGGCCGTCACCGCCCAGGCCGCGGCCTTCCAGGGCTGGGTCGACACCGACGCGGCGCTGCGGCTGATCCTCGGCAAGCCGGTGCCGGAGTACACCATCCCGACCCGCCTGTTCACCAAGGAGAACATCGGTGACGTCGAGCTGACCGAGAAGGCCGAACTCTCCGGCGAGTGGTTCGGCCCGGCCACCTTCACCGACGACTTCAAGAAGCTCTGGGGCGTGGCATGAGCGCGCCCCACGAGAAGGGCGCTCTCCCCTCGGCCCCCCGGCTCGCGGTCGAGGGGGTCGGCATCACCTTCGGCGGCGCCACGGTGCTGCGTGACGTCACCATGGACGTGCGGCCCGGCGAGATCCACGCCCTCATCGGGCAGAACGGCTCGGGCAAGTCGACCCTGGCCAAGATCCTCACCGGCCTCCACCGCCCCGACGCGGGCAGCCGGGTCAGGGTCGACGGCGCCGACCTGCGCCTCCCGGTCCGGCCCGACGAATCCCGCGCCGCCGGTGTCGCCGTCGTCCACCAGAGCCTCGGCCTCGTGCCCGACGCCACCGTCCTGGAGAACACACGGCTCGGCCGGCTGAAGGGCTCCCGCTTCCTCCGCCGCATCGACTGGAAGGCCGAGACCGCGGCGACCCGGGCCGTCCTTCAACGGCTCGGCTCGGGCGGGCTCCCCCTCCACACCAAGGTCGCCGACCTGCACGAGGACGAGAAGGCGGTCGTCGCGATCGCCCGCGCGGTGCAGGACCTCGACGACGGTGGCGGTCTCATCATCTTCGACGAGTCGACGCGCGCCCTGGGCCGCGAGGCGCTCGAACGGTTCTACGGACTGCTCGACCGCATCGTCGCCACCGGCACCGCGGCCCTCCTCATCACCCACCGGCTGGAGGAGGTCGTCGAGGCCGCGGACCGGGTCACCGTGCTGCGCGACGGCGAGATCGTGGTGGCGGGCCAGGAGGTCGAGGGCATGACCAAGTCCGACCTCGCCCACCTCATGCTGGGGCGCGAGGTCGAAGCCCTGGAGCACCGCCCGGCCGCCGGTACGCCCTCCGGCGGCGCCCCCGTCATGATCGGCGGTCTCGTCGGGCGCAACGTCCGCGAACTGTCCCTGTCCCTCCTGCCCGGCGAGGTCGTCGGCCTCACCGGCCTCAGCGGCGCGGGCCACGACGACGTGCCCTACCTGATCAGCGGCGTCACCAGGGCGGACAGCGGCACCCTGACCCTGCCCACGGGCCAGGTGGCGGTCACGGATCTGTCGCCCGCCACGGCGATCGGACACGGCATCGCGCTCGTCCCGGAAGGACGCGAGACAGCGGGTCTCTGCGGCGGGATGACCGTGACGGAGAACATCTCGTTCCCGCAGACGTGCGCCGCCGGCGCCTTCGGCACGGTGAGGCCGCTCGACCACGGGGACGAGAAGCAGCGCGCGGCCGACTGGATCGAGCGTCTCGACGTACGGCCCCCCTGGCCCGACGCGGAGCTCAAGAACCTGAGCGGCGGTAACCAGCAGAAGGTGCTGCTGGCCAAGTGGCTGGCCACCGACCCGTCGCTGCTGGTGCTCCACGAACCCACTCAGGCCGTGGACGTCGGGGCACGCAGAATCATCGTCGAGGCGGTCCGCGACGCCGCCCGCGAGGGCCGCGCCGTTCTGGTCGCCGGCTCCGACGAGAACGAACTCGCACTGCTGTGCGACCGCGTTCTCGTCTTCGAAGAGGGCGCCGTCGCAAGAGAACTGACGGGCGCACTCACACCGGACGACATCGTCCGAGCCATCTACACCAGCAGCGCGCGCACCAGGCTGCGCGAGCGCAACACGCAAGGAGCGTCATGACGGTCGTCGACATCAACATCCACCACCTGCCCGAGGACCTCTTCACCAACGAAAAGATCCTCAACGGCTTCCTCAACAGCGCTCCGCGCGGCTTCGGCGAGATCGCCCGCGTCATCACCATGGAGGACGGCAAGAAGCAACTGGTCCTGGAGAAGCCGAAGGGCTACCCCAACCTCAACTACGTCGAGGGCGACTACTCGACCGAGGCCAAGCTGAAGGCGATGGACGACGCCGGCGTCGACTACGGCATCATGCGCGTCCCGGTCTGGCAGGAGTGGCTCGGCCTCGAAACCTGCAAGGCGGTCAACGACAACGCCGCCAAGATCGTCGCCGAGTCCGACGGCCGCCTCTTCTCGACCGCCTGCGTCCCGCCGTGGGGCGGCAAGGAGAACATCTACGAGCTCGAACGCTGCCTCGACAACGGCGCCGTGGGAGTCCAGCTCGCCTGCCACTACGGCCAGATCTACCTCGACGACGAAGCGTTCAAGCCCTACCTCAAGGTCCTCAACGACAAGCGGGTCCCGGTCATCGTCCACCACACCCCGCTCCCGGTGGAGTGGAAGTCGGTCATCGACTACCAGAACTTCCGTCGCGAGTACGGCCGCATCATGGACCAGGGCATCGCGGTCGGGCGCGAGCTCTTCAGCGGCATGTTCGACGAGTTCCCCGACCTCAGGTTCATCCACACGATGCTCGGCGGCAACTGGTTCGCGGCCACACACCTGCTCACCCCGCACGCGCCCAAGGCCGGCGAGGCGATGCAGCGGCTCTCCACGACCGGTGGCGACAAGATCAAGCAGTACCTCGACAACAACATCTTCTTCGACCTGACCCACCCGCACTCCTGGGGCAAGATCCAGGTCGAGGCGGCACTGAAGATCAACGGGCCCGATCACTACATGTTCGGCTCCTCGTTCCCCGTCTTCCGCTCCTGGATGAGCCAGGGAGTCGACTTCGTCACCAACGAACTCGACATCAGCGACGCCGATCGCGAGGCGGTGCTGTACGGCAACGCCAAGAAGATGTTCGGCCTCCCGATCTGACCCGACCCGGCCGCCCCCAGAACAGAGCGAGATCATGAGTGCCGCATCCGACGAGGACATCGACGGCTTCTTCACGACCGCCCGCACGTCGGGCCGTGAGGAGGCGGTCCAGCTCACCGACGAGAGCTACCGCACCTTCCTGCCCGACCCCGACGATCCCCAGCTCGCCGAGGTACGCGGGATGACCTACGAGGAGTTCGCCCAGAACCGCTACCAGGCGCCCTTCCTGCGTGACCTCCTCTCCTACTGGGACGGCCTCTACCGGGAGCCGTTCATCGGCCTCACCTCCGACGGCGCGGTGCGCGAGGGCCTCTACGCCCTGCCGGGCACCCCGCCGCCGGACCCCGGGGACGGGCCCTGTGAGGCAGCCGCCCGCTTCCTCGGGATGCTCACCCCCGGTGAGCTGGACGCGGTGCGTTACGCCATGGACGCACCGCAGTGGCGGGCGTGGAGCAACCCCGAGTTCATGGTCTACCGCGTGGGGCTGCGCATGGAGGTGCTGGCCGACGACAAGCGGTCGGCGATCCACGCCATCCTCCGCGCCTCGCTGAGCCCGGAGGGCTACGCCCAGGTCTCGGGTGCGATGGAACTCAACGGCCACCTCGGCGAGCTGGTCGGTCTGCCCGCGGTCATGAACCGGCACAGCTACTGGTTCTCCCTCTTCGGCGACCCGTCCTCGGGCATCCGGGGCGAACCGTGGGGCTGGCAGCTCTTCGGCCACCACGTGGCCGTCAACTTCGTCTCCGTGGGCGGCAGACACGTCATCGCACCCGTCTTTCTCGGGGGCGAGCCGGCGCTGATGGACGACGAGGGCCACGACCGGGAGCCGCTCTTCGCCACGCGCGAGCGACTCGCTCTCGAACTGGCCGGCTCCCTGACGGACGCCCAGCGCGCCCGCGCCGTCGTCTACGCCTCCGTCCTGGACCCGGCGATGCCGGAGGGCCGGGTGCACCCGGCCGACGAGCGGCACGTCGCGGGCGCGTTCCGCGACAACCGGGTAGTCCCCTACGAGGGCATCACCGCGGGGCAGCTCGACGAGGCCCAGCGCGATCTGCTCCGCCGCGTCGTCGCCGACTTCCTGCACCTGATGGCCGAGGAGCAGCGCGAGCTCGCCCTGGCGGAGTACGAGGCGCACACCGACGAGACGTGGTTCTCCTGGTACGGCGCGACGGACGGCTCGCAGCCGTTCTACTTCCGGATCCACAGCCCGGTGCTGATCGCTGAATTCGACGACCACGCCGGGGTGTGGCTGCGCAACAAGCTGCCCGCTCGGTTCCACGTGCACACGACACTCCGGCACCCCAACGGCAACGACTACGCCAAGGCGCTCATCGCGCAGTGGCGAGAGCGGGGCGAGTGACCGGTGCCCGGTTCAGATCGGCTGGTCGGCCAGGCCGGCCTCGTACTGCGTGACCGCCTCGATGGTGTTGATCTCGTGCTGCTTCGCGGCCGCCTCGATGGCCTCCGCCGACGCCCCGGACTCGATCAGCTCGAGAATGCCTTCATGCTCGGCGATGGCGGCCTCGGCGCGGCCGGGAGCGTACCAGAAGGCCGACCTGCGGACGATCTCGAGCCTGGCCCACTCGTTGTCGACCATGTCGACGAGACGGCGGTCGGGGCAGCGGCAGGCGAGCAACTGGTGGAACTGCCGGTTGAGCCGGCCGAAGCGAGCCGGATCGAAGGCGGCCAGCGCCTCCTTCATCTGCCGGTCCAGCGTATGGGCCGTCGTCAGGTCGGCCTCGGTCAGATGGGGCGCGGACAGAGCCGTCGCATAGCCGCCGAGGCGAGCCACGATGTGCAGGCCCCGCTGCCACGCGTCGGTGTCGAACGTCGCCACCAGCGCGCCGACGTTGGGCACGATCTCCACCCAGCCCTCGGCCTCGAGCCGTCGCAGCGACTCGCGCCACGGCACCGAGCTGATGCCGTGCTCACGCACCAACTGGTCGATGACCAAACGGTGTCCGGGGCCATAGGTGCCGTTCATGATCCGTTCCTTGAGGATCACGAATGCCTGCTCGGTCTTGCTCGCCATGCAACAGATCCAACCACAATTCCGTACACGATGTTGAAGCGAGACCTCCTGTGAACACCACACCCGACTCACCCCTCACACCGGCGCTGCGGGTGAAGCTCGCCTCGGCGCCCGTCGCCGGACTCTCGGCCCAGCTGCGCCGCAGGGGCCTCGAAGGCATCTTCATCGACGGCGTCCGCCCCCTGGTGGCGGGACAGAAGTTCGTCGGCACCGCCCGGACCCTGCGCTTCGTCCCCTTCCGCGAAGACCTCTTCAGGAGCCACGGCGGCGGCTACAACGCGCAGAAGCGCACTTTCGACACCGTGGAGGAGGGCGAGGTCCTCGTCATCGAGGCACGCGGAGAGAAGGCAGCGGCCACGCTCGGTGACATCCTCGCGATCCGCGCCCATGCCCGCGGCGCTGCGGCCATCGTCACCGACGGCGGTGTACGCGACGCCGACGCCGTCGGTGCCGTCGGCATCCCCGTCTTCACGGCCGGACCGCACCCGGCCGTGCTCGGCCGCAAGCACGTCCCCTGGGACGCCGGCCTGACCATCGCGTGCGGCGGTGCCACCGTGCAGCCCGGGGACATCCTCGCCGGTGACGCCGACGGGGTCGTCGTGATCCCGCCGGGGATCGCGGAGGAGATCGCCGACGCCGCGATCGCGCAGGAGGAGGAGGACAACTGGATCGCGCGGCACATCGCCGACGGGCACCCCGTCGAAGGGCTCTTCCCGATGAACGCCGAGTGGCGGGCGGCGTACGACGCGGACCGCTCCGCCCGCCCGGACACCGCGCGGTCCACCTCGTGACCCGGACCCGGCCGGCACCGGCCACGAGCAAGTCGCAGACCGCCCAGGAGTGGATCCGCGGGCAGATCACGTCCGGGGCGTTCGGCCCCGGCTACCGCCTCGTCCTGTCGACGCTGGCCACGCGGCTCGGCATGAGCGTGGTGCCGGTCCGGGAGGCCATCAGCCACCTCACGGCCGAGGGCCTGGTGACCTTCGAGCGCAACGTCGGCGCGAGCGTGGCCATGGCCGACCCGGACCGCTACATCCAAGCGATGGAGGTCATCACCGTATTGGAGAGCGCGGCTACAGCGCTCGCCGCGCCGCACCTCACCCGGCGGGACCTGGCACACGCCCGGGAACTCAACGCGGCGATGCGCGCGGGGCTCGGCGACTTCGACTCCCGGCGCTTCAGCGCGCTCAACCAGGAGTTCCACCACGCCCTCTACTCCAGGTGCCCCAACCCACGGCTCCTGGAGACGGTCGAGGCGGAGTGGTCCCGGCTGGGCCACCTGCGTGACTCGATCTTCGGATTCGTGCCCCACCGTCCCCGGGAATCGGTGTGCGAGCACGACGACCTGCTCGACCTCATCGAAGAGGGCGGGACGCCCGACCGGATCGAGCAGGCCGTACGCCGCCACCGGACCGGCTCTCTCAAGGCCTTCCGTCACGGTACCCACGGCCCCTCCGACCACCGCGCCGACCAAGGAAACTGACCATGCTTCCCGAGCAGACCCGCGCCGGCCTCGCCGCCGAACTCGAACGCGCCCATACCGACCGCGCCGTGCTGCCGCGCATCACGGCCCGGTACCCCGAGGCGACGGTCGAGGACTCGTACGCCATCCAGAGACTCTGGCGTGACCGCAGGATCGCGGCCGGCCGCCGCCTCGTCGGCCGCAAGATCGGCCTGACGTCCAAGGCGATGCAGGCGGCGACGGGCATCTCCGAGCCGGACTACGGCGTGATGTTCGACGACACCGTGTGGGAGAACGGCGCGATCGTGCCGTTCGACATCTTCTCCAACGTCCGCATCGAGGTCGAACTCGCCTTCCTGCTCAAGGCACCGCTGGAGGGCCCGCACTGCACGGTCTTCGACGTGCTCCGCGCGACGGAGTACGTCGTCCCGGCGCTGGAGATCCTCAACTCGCACCTCGAACTGGAGGGGCGCACGGTCGTCGACACCATCGCGGACAACGCCGCCTACGGCGGCCTGGTCCTCGGCGGCACCCCCGTCGCGCCCGATGCGGTGGACCTCCGCTGGATCTCCGCGCTGCTCTACCGCAACGAGACGATCGAGGAGACCGGCGTCGCCGCCGGTGTGCTCAACCACCCCGCCACGGGCGTCGCGTGGCTCGCCGGCAAGCTCCACCAGCACGGCACCGCGCTTGCCGCGGGGGAGCTGATCCTCGCCGGATCCTTCACCCGCCCGATGTGGGTGTCGCGCGGCGACTCGGTGCTCTGCGACTACGGAACGATGGGAACGATCTCGTGCAGCTTCCGGTGAACCTCCCGTCGACCTTCCGGGAGGCGCTCGCCGCCTCCGGCCGACCCCTGATCGGCATGTGGGTGTGCAGCGGGAGCCCGCTCGTCGCGGAGATCTGCGCGGGCAGCGGACTGGACTGGCTGCTGATCGACATGGAGCACAGCCCCAACCACCTCACGTCGGTGCTCGCGCAGCTCCAGGCGGTCTCCGCCCACCCGGTCAGCCCGGTGGTCCGCGCGCCGGGCCTGCTGCCGGTCATGATCAAGCAGATCCTCGACCTGGGCGCCCAGAACATCCTCGTGCCGATGATCGACACCGCGGAACAGGCCGAGGCAGCCGTGCGGGCCGTACGGTACCCGCCGCGCGGCGACCGGGGTATCGGATCGGCCCTCGCGAGGTCCGCCCGCTGGGGCCGGGTCGACGACTATCTGGCCGACGCCGACGAGCACGTCTCGCTCTTCGTCCAGATCGAGTCGGCCACCGGAGTCCGGAACGCGGCCGGGATCGCCGCGGTCGACGGTGTCGACGGCGTCTTCGTCGGCCCTTCGGACCTCGCCGCGTCGATGGGCCTGATAGGCGGCCAGACCCACCCCGACGTGGTGGCCGCCGCCCTACGGGTCTTCGAGACCGTCCGCAGAGCCGGCAAGCCCGTCGGCATCAACGCCTTCGATCCCGCCCAGGCGTCGGCCTACCTCGAGGCCGGAGCGGCGTTCGTCCTCGTAGGCGCCGACGTCGCCCTGCTCGCCCGAGGCTCCGAAGCCCTGTCCGAGCGCTTCATCCCCGGACCCGGCATGAGCCGGCCCGCCGAGTGAGGGACCACGTTCGACATTCCGGGGGCGTCGTCGGCGTACGCGATCTCACGCCGGGTTTCGATGCTGCCCAGGGCCATGACGATGATCCGCCCGCTTTCCGGCCCACCGCGACGCCCGGAATCCGGGTCGTTCAGCTTGTGCTCCTCCACGTGGTCCGGGCCGCCCAGGTAGCGTCAGGGCCAGGGGGGACAAGAGATGAACTTCTTCGACGAGAACGAACCGCAGTCCGTCCGAGAGGAACGCTTCGCCGCGGAACGGGCCCGACGCAGAAAAGCACGCAAGGCCGCGCAGCTCGACTCAAGGGGGGCCCACCTGGGCGCGGCAACCGTGACGATCGCCCTGCTCCTCCTCAGTTGGTACGGCAAGCCGGTCGCTCTGGGCGTCGTCAGCGGAATATTTCTGCTCTGGTTCTCCGCAGCCCTCGCCTGGGCCTATGCCGACGGAGACCATGGCCGCCACGCGCTCCAGCGGGCGTACAACATCACCTTCGGCTGGGGCGACGGGTTCTGAGCACCTCACACTCGTGCGCCTGGTACTCCAGGGCGGATCGTGATCATGAATGGGGAGGCTGCGGCCGGTAGACAGCTCGCGTTGCCGAGATCTGGGGCGAGCAGCAGCTGACAGGCGGCGGTTTTGAGCGCGTCAACGGATGTACCGTGCCGTGATCGCCCTCGTCGCGAACCGGGTGACGATCCCGCCGGCGGTCCAGCCGCCCGACGGCAGGGAGACTGCCGAGACACCCGACCCCGAGCAATTGCTTGCCGGATTCGCGGTACTCGGCGAGGTACCGGCAGAGACGACGAACGGTCAAAGACGGCGGGAGAAGACATGAAGATGAGAATTCCCGGCGCGATACGGATGCCCCGCGCCTTCGGGCTGTTCTACGCGTCCTTCGCCATCTCGATGATCGGCGATTCATTCCGTCTTCTGGCTGTCAACGTCTGGTTGTTCGAAACGACCTCCGGTTCGATCGGTACCCGGCTGCTCGTCGTACTGCTCTCCACACTGCCGGGCATGCTGCTCGGCGGGATCTCCGGTGTCATCGCCGACCGCTACGACAAGTACACCGTGCTCGTGGTGGCGGATCTCGTCCGCTTCGCCGTTGGCCTCGGCCTGGCCTGGTGCGCCGTCACGGAGAACGCAGCTGGGGCGCTCGTGCTGGTCGCGGTAGGCAACGGCATCGCGGTGTTCTTCTCCTCGTCCTCGTTCGCCCTCCTGCCCAGACTCGTGCCGGCAGACCGGCTGCCGCGCGCCAACGGCATGATGGAAACCGGCCAGTGGGTCATGCAGATCGCGGGGCCATCGCTGGCCGCGGTGACACTCGCCTTCGGCGGCGCCGGCCGCGCCTTCCTCTTCGACAGCGCCACCTTCGCCGTCTCCGCAGTCATCCTGTGGGTCCTGCGCCGAGAACTCACCGCAGCCCCGGCCGGGGCGGGAACGGGCGCCGACGTATCCGGCGTACGCGAGGCCGCCGACTCAGGCGGCGGCGCAGACGCGAAGCCCTGGGCGGATTTCGTCGACGGCATCCGGATCATCCTGCAAAGCCGGCCCATCCGCTCCCTGCTGCTCGCTTCGTACGGGGTGGCCTTCCTGACCGCTTGCACCAACTATGGGCTGATCTTTCTGATTGCCCGGACTCTGGCGTTGGGCCCGTCCTCGCTCGGCTACATCTACTCCCTCAACGGTGCTTTCGCCGTGGTGGCAGCCGTAGCGGTGACCGCGCTGGCCAAATCCGCCCACCTCGGCAGGATCATGGCCCTGTCCATGTTGGGGCTATGTGTCGCCCAGGTGGTCATCGGTATCGCGCCGAACGTTTACGTGCTGGGCGTTGGCGTTGCGATCAGCGCCCTGTCCAACGCGCCGTACAACGTCGCAGTCAGCTCGCTCTACATGAGCAGGATCCCGACCGCCTACCTCGGGCGGGTTGAAGGCATCGACACGATGGTCGACAACTTTGCCCATGTACTCGGCTTCATTGCAGCCTCGTTGGCCGTCCTGTGGTGGAGTCCGCGCGGAATCTTCCTGGTATCGGCCCTGGCCGTGGCACCGTGCGTACTTATCGCATTCCTCAGGGTTGCCCCAGCCGGCCGGGGCCCGGAAGCACTGCCACACGGAAGCGTCGAGGATGTCGAGGCGAAGGCATAGCACATCGATCAGGAGATACGGACCGTAGAAACGGGGCCGGTGACCGCGATCAGCGACCGGTCCTCCGAGAGATCGTTGGCACTCGACGCCGTCCGCGCTCGCCGTCCGGGAACAGGTGTATGAGCTACTGCACCACGTCCAGGGCGTTCGGTCATCGTTGCGGTGCATGCTGTGTGCACCGGCCGGGGCCCGGACTGGTCCTGCGGCCCCGGAGCATTCACCTCTGCTCGGGGGAGGGGGGCGTGGCGGGTGCCGTGATGATCTGCTGAGATTCCTGGGTGGCGGCCCAGGAGGCGAGCAGGCGTAGTCCTTCCTCGGACGGGGAGCCGGGCTCGGCGGTGTAGACGGTGAGGGTGAGGCCGGGTTCGGCGGTCAGTTCCAGGTCCTCGTAGGCAAGGGTGAGTTCTCCGACGGCTTGGTGGTGGAAGCGTTTGGTGCCGGCCCCGTGGTGGCGGACGTTGTGGGCGCCCCAGCGGATGCGGAATTCCTCGCTGCGGGTGGACAACTCGCCGACCAGGTCGTGCAGGTCCTTGTCGTACGGGTTGCGGCCCGCCTCGCTCCGCAGTATCGGCACGCACATATCGGCGAAGCGTTCCCAGTCGGGGTAGAAGCGCCGGGCGGCCGGGTCGAGGAACTGGAACCGCGCCAGATTCAGCTGGTTACCGGGGACGGCGTACAGGTCGGCGTAGAACGCGCGGGCGAGCGGGTTGACGGCCAGGACGTCCATGCGGCCGTTGCGGACGAGTGCGGGGCCCGCGGTGACGGCGTCCAGCATCCACTGGAGGCTGCGGTGCGGCGTCCACCGGTCCTTCGTACGCCGGCGCCTGGGACGGGTGAGGACGTCGGAGCCGTCAGCGGCCCGTGCCAGGTTCAGCAGGTGGGCGCGCTCGGCGTCATCGAGCTGGAGCGCACGGGCAACGGCCTCCAGAATCACAGGGGAGACGCCGGCGAGCTGGCCGCGCTCCAGCTTCGAGTAGTACTCCACGCTCACGTCGGCCAGGGCGGCGACCTCGCTGCGCCGCAGGCCCGGCACCCGGCGGCGGGAACCGGAGGGAAGGCCCGCCCGCTCGGGGGTGATCTTCGCGCGCCGCGAGGTCAGGAACTCGCGGACCTCTTCACGATTGTCCATGCCTTCGACGGTACGGCCCGCCCGGCGAGGGAGGGATGTACTGCTGGTACACCCCTTGTCAGTGACTCGCTGCCCGCGCGCAATGGCGGTTACCTGGATGACGTGGCGCCCGCCGTCCACCCCGGCCCGGGGGCGGACGCAGCGCCCGCCCCCGGAACGCGCGGCACATCCGCGCCGCCAGGGAACCGGGCCCGCAACCGTAGTCGAGCGGCCCGACGGCACACCGTTCGTGTGCCGGCCGCCACCGTACGTAAGGAACCTTTCTCATGCGCGGAGCAGTGATCCACGCCCCCCGCGACATCCGCTTCGAGACCGTGGACGACGCGAAGATCCTCAAGCCGACCGATGCCGTCATCCGGACGGCCGTGACCTGTGTGTGCGGCTCGGACCTGTGGCCCTACCGCGGCGCGGAGCCGACCGAACAGCCCCACCCGATGGGCCACGAGTACGTGGGCTTCGTGGAGGAGGTCGGCTCCGAGGTCACCGCGGTCAGGCCCGGCCAGTTCGTCGTCGGCTCGTTCGCGACCTCGGACAACGTCTGTGCGAACTGCCGCAACGGCTTCCAGTCGAGTTGCCTGAACCGCGAGTTCATGTCGACCTGCCAGGCCGAGTACGTGCGTATCCCCAACGCGCAGGGCACCCTCGTTGCCACCGACGAGGTCCCCGACGGGGAACTGTGGCCCGGACTGCTCGCCGTCTCCGACGTCATGGGCACCGGCTGGTGGGCAGCGGACGCCGCCGAGGTGAAGCCGGGCTCGACCGCGGTGGTCGTCGGCGACGGCGCGGTCGGTCTGTGCGCGGTGATCGCGGCGAAGGAGATGGGTGCGGAGCGGATCATCGCCATGTCCCGGCACGAGTCCCGGCAGAAGCTGGCCCGGGAGTTCGGCGCGACCGACATCGTCACCGAGCGCGGCGAGGAGGGCGTGGCCCGGGTCAAGGAACTGACCGGCGGGATCGGTGCCGACAGCGTCCTGGAGTGCGTGGGCACCGCGCAGGCCATGGGCCAGGCCCTGCGCTCCGCCCGGCCCGGCGGGAACGTCGGCTTCGTCGGCGTCCCGCACGAGGTCGCACTCGACGGGCAGGAGCTGTTCTTCTCCCACGTCGGCCTGCGCGGCGGCCCCGCCCCCGTACGCCGCTACCTGCCCGACCTCATCGACCGCGTCCTCGCGGGCCGGATCGACCCGGGCAAGGTCTTCGACCTCGCCCTTCCCCTGGAGCACGTCGCCGAGGGCTACAAGGCGATGGACGAGCGCCGCGCCATCAAGACCCTCCTCAAGCCCTGACCCCATTCACCGCACAAGGACGACCACGCCGTCGTGCACTGGCTGGTCCCCGTCACCGACGAGGAGTACACCGCCGCCCCGGCGGCTACCGGCTGAAACCGGAGCCCGTCCGTGCCGCGCACGGTGCGAAGCGGGTCTACAGCCGGCCCGCCCCGTGCCTCCCCCCTCGTTCCGCTGTCGACCAGCGCGGTCGCCACCATGGTGCTGTTCGCCGTCACGGACGGGGCCCGGTCCGTCAAGGAATGCTCATATACCGCACATCATCATGATCACGGAGGTAGCCGATATGACCGACAACGGATTCGAGCAGATCTTCCCGCTCGGCGACACGAACGACGCCTATGCCGAGAACTTCATCGGACAGAGCTATCTGGCTCCACTGACCGGGGGGAGTGTCCCGGTCAGCAACGTGTCCTTCGAGCCGGGCTGCCGCAACAACTGGCACATCCACCACGGCACCGGTGGCGGCGGGGACCAGATCCTGCTGTGCACGGCCGGCAGCGGCTGGTACCAGGCCGAAGACCGGGACCCGGTCAGCATGACCCCCGGCACCGTAATCCGTGTCCCGGCGGGCACGAAGCACTGGCACGGTGCGAAGGCCGACTCGTGGTTCTCCCACCTCGCCTTCATCACGCCGGGCGAGGACGTCAGCAACGAATGGCTGGAGCCGGTCACCGACGAGGTGTACGGCCGGCTGCCCAAGAGCGGAGAGAACGCATGAGCACCCTGAACGAGACCTACACCCTTGCCAACGCCGTCGAGATCCCCAGGCTCGGACTGGGCACGTGGTTCATCGACGACGACAAAGCCGCCGACACCGTACGCGCCGCAGTCGAGATCGGCTACCGCAACATTGACACCGCACAGGCGTACGGCAACGAACGCGGCGTCGGAGAAGGCATCCGCACCTCCGACGTGGCGCGCGAGGACCTGTTCGTGTCGACGAAGCTCGCCGCCGAGATCAAGGACTACGACACGGCGGCCGCAGCGATCGACGAGTCGCTGGCCAAGCTGGACATCGGCTACATCGACCTGATGCTGATCCACGCCCCCCAACCGTGGGACGACTTCCGCGGCGGCGACTACGCCGAGGGCAACCTCCAGGCGTGGCGCGCACTGGAGGACGCCCACAAGGCAGGGAGGATCCGTGCCATCGGAGTGTCGAACTTCCTCCGGTCCGACCTGGAGAACATCCTCGCCAACGGGACCGTGGCACCGCACGTGAACCAGGTGCTCCTGCACGCCGGGAACACCCCGGACGAGCTGCTGGACTTCTGCGAGGAGCGCAACGTCCTCGTGCAGGCGTACTCGCCGATCGCCCACGGCACGCTCCTGGACAGCCGCCAGATCAAGATGATGGCCCAGAAGTACCAGGTGAGCGTCCCTCAGCTCTGCATCCGCTACACCCTGCAACTGGGCACCCAGCCGCTGCCGAAGACCGCGAACCCCGCGCACATGCGCTCCAACGCCGACGTCGGCTTCGAAATCTCCGAGGACGACATGGCCGCGCTGGGCACCCTCGACGAGCGCGACTACGGCGAGCACTCCGCCTTCCCCGTCTACAGCGGCAAGTAGGACCGCACCCGGGCCGGCCGCCGCGCACCGGACCGCGTCGGGCGTGGCCGGAAAGGGGCCGAAGGTTCCATCGGCCCCGGACAGCCGGCGGCGAGCTCAAAGATCAGGAGGATGTACTCGGGACCTCCTGGTGGGGTGCGGCTGCGGGCGCGGTCATGTCGAGCAGGAGCACGGCGTCGTGGTCGGGGGTGCCGGGTTCGGCGGTGTAGACGCCGATGCGCTGGCCGGGAGTCCCCTCCAGGTGCATGGACTGGGAGGTGAGCGTGAGGGTGCCGACGCGGGGGTGGTGGAAGGTCTTCCGCGTGGGCTTGCGGCCGGTGACCTCGTAGCGTTCCCACAGCCGGGCGAAGTCGGGGCTCTTGAGGAGGAGTTCGCCGACGAGGTTGGTCAGGTCCGGGGCGTCGGGAGCGGTCCCGGCTACGGCGCGCAGGCGGGCGACGCAGGCGGTGATCTGACGGTCCCAGTCGGTGAAGAGGTCCCGCGAGGCCGGGTGGAGGAAGAGGTAGCGGGCGAGGTTACGGTGTTTCGCCGGCCAGTCCTCCAGCCCCGCGTACAGGGCGAGGCCGCCGGGGTTCCAGGCCAGCATGTCCATGCTGCGGCTGATGACGTAGGCGGGGTTCGGGCGCAGGGACTCCAGCAGCAGCTTCAGGTGGGGGCGCACGGTGCGGCTGGGGGCCGGGGGCGGCTCGGGGGCGTAGCGGGCGGCCCGCGCGGCGAGCTCGCGCAGGTGCTGGTGTTCCTGGTCGTCCATGTGCAGGGCGCGGGCGAGGGAGTCGAGGACGGCGGGGCTGGGGCGGGTTTCCTTGCCGCGTTCCAGCCGCACGTAGTAGTCGATGCTGATGCCGGCGAGGGTGGCCAGCTCCTCGCGGCGCAGGCCGGGTGTGCGACGGATGCCGGCGCCGACGGTGAGGCCGACGTGTCCGGGGCTTGTCTGGGTGCGGCGGGCGCGCAGGAAACGGCCCAGCTCGGCGCCCTCGCTGTTCGCGCTCTGGGATGCCATGACTCCAGTCTCACCCGCCCGGCGCCCGCCCCGCAGGCGGGAGGGGGGCCCTGTCATTACCCCCGAAGAGCCCGCCCTGCCACGCGCGAACGATCCGGGTGAAAGTGAATGAGGAAGACGCCGGCCTGTTCGCTCCCGGGCTTCGACGGGCACGGCCTGCCGGGCCGGGCAAGAGTGACAGACCAGGCGACACCTTGATCGGAAGAGGGCGAGATGCGGTACATCAAGCTGCGTGACCTGGAGGTTTCCCGGATCGGTCTGGGCGCGATGGGCATGTCCCACGGCTACACCGGCTCGGGCACCGATGACGCGGAGTCGATCCGGACCGTGCACCGGGCCCTGGAGCTGGGCGTCACGCTGATCGACACCGCCGAGATCTACGGCCCCTACACCAATGAGGAGCTGCTCGGGCGGGCGCTGAAGGGCCGCCGGGAGAAGGTGGTGCTGGCCACCAAGTTCGGCCTGGTCTCGCACGCCGGGAAGGGCGCGTGGAACCTGGACTCCGGCCCGGCCAACATCCGCACCGCGGTCGAAGGCTCCCTGAAGCGGCTGGGAACCGACCACATCGACCTGTACTACCAGCACCGCGTCGATCCGAACACGCCGATCGAGGAGACCGCCGGCGCCGTGGGCGAGCTGATCGCCGAGGGCAAGGTCCGCGCCTTTGGCCTCTCCGAGGCCGGCCCGGACACCATCCGCCGCGCCCACGCCGTGCAGCCCGTCACCGCGGTCCAGTCCGAGTACTCCCTGTTCACCCGGGGAATCGAGGACCGTGTGCTGCCCATCCTGCGGGAGCTGAACATCGGCCTGGTGCCGTTCTCCCCGCTGGGCCGCGGGATGCTCACGGGCACGGTGCGCTCCACCGACCAGTTCGACGAGAACGACTTCCGCCGCGACAACCCTCGCTTCACGGGCGAGAACTTCCGGCGCAACCTGGCGCTGGCCGACGAGGTCAAGGCCCTGGCCGACGAGGCCGGCGCCACGCCCGGCCAGGTGGCACTGGCCTGGCTGCTCGCCCAGGGCGACGACATCGCCCCCATCCCCGGTACCAAACGCGTGGCCCGGGTCGAGGAGAACGCGGCTGCCGACACGGTCACGCTGACCGCCGAGCAGTTGGAGCGGCTCTCCAGCCTGCCGCCCGCCGCCGGCGACACCCACACCGAGGCCCAGGCCCGGATGCTCGAACGATGATTTCTCCGCGCCACCTCGTACGACCCCCGTTTGGAGCAGTAACCCCTGATGCGTGCAGCAGTGATGTACGGAGCCGGTGACGTCCGCGTCGAGGACCGGCCCGACCCCAAGATCGTCCAGCCCACCGACGCCGTGGTGCGCGTCGTCGCGTCCTGTGTGTGCGGCAGTGACCTGTGGCCCTACGCCTCCATGCCCGCCGTCGGCACCGGCCGCCCCATGGGCCACGAGTTCCTCGGTGTCGTCGAGGACACCGGTCCGGACGTGACCGGCCTGAAGGCCGGTGATCTGGTCGTGGCCCCGTTCACCTACAGCGACAACACCTGCGACTACTGCGCCAAGGGCCTGCACATCTCCTGCCGCAACGGCGGCCGGTACGGCTTCGACGGCGTCGACGGAGGCCAGGGCGAAGCCGTCCGCGTCCCCTATGCCGAGGGCACCCTGGTGACATTGCCGGTGGCCGCCGACTCCGCGCTGCTGCCCTCGCTCCTTGCGCTGTCGGACGTGATGACCACCGGCCACCACGGTGCCGTCACGGCCGGCGTCGGCCGCGGTGACGCGGTGCTGGTGGTCGGGGACGGGGCGGTCGGCCTGTGCGCCGTGATCGCCGCGAAGCGGCTGGGTGCCGAGCGGATCGTGCTCGCCGGCCGCCACGAGGCCCGCACCGGCCTGGGCCGTGAGTTCGGTGCCACCGACGTGGTCGCCGAGCGCGGTGAGGAGGGCATCGCCCGCATCCGCGAGCTGACCGGTGGCGTGGACAAGGTCATCGAGGCCGTCGGCACCCGCCCGGCCCTCGACACCGCGCTCGGGGCGGTCCTGGACGGCGGAACCATCAGCCGCCTGGGCGTTCCCCAGTACGAGCAGGGACCGATCGGCCCGGCCGAGTTCATGCGCAACATCACCCTGACCGGCGGCGCCGGCCCCGCCCGCGCCTACATACCCGAGCTGCTGCCCGACGTTCTGGACGGCACCATCGCCCCCGGCCGCGTCTTCGACCGGACCTTCCCCCTCGACCGGACACCGGACGCCTACCGGGCCATGGCCGACCGCCAGGTCCTCAAGGCGCTCCTCCGCCCCTGACCACCCACCCCCATACCGTGAAGGACATCCCTCTCATGCAGACCGTCACCCTCAACAACGGCGTCGAGATGCCGCTCCTCGGCTTCGGCGTCTACCAGATCCCCGCCGAGGACACCGAGCGCGCCGTCTCCGAGGCCCTGGCCGCCGGCTACCGCCTGCTGGACACCGCCGCCGCCTACGGCAACGAAGAAGCCGTCGGCCGCGCCATCGCCTCCAGCGGCATCCCGCGCGAGGAACTGTTCGTCACCACCAAGCTGTGGGTCCAGGACGCCCCCGCCCAGGACAACACCCGCCGCGCGTTCGAGACGTCCCTGACCAAGCTCGGCCTGGACCACCTCGACCTGTACCTCATGCACCAGCCCTTCGGCGATGTCTACGGCCAGTGGCGCGCCATGGAAGCCCTCAACCGCGAGGGCCTCGCGAAGGCGATCGGCGTAGCCAACTTCTACCCCGACCGGCTGACCGACCTGATCATCAACAACGAGATCACCCCGCAGGTCAACCAGATCGAGACCCACCCCTTCTTCCAGCGCGCCGGCTACCAGGACCTCATGCGCGAGCACGGCGTGCAGATCCAGTCCTGGGGCGGCTTCGCCGAAGGCAAGAACGACCTGTTCCACAACCCGCTCCTCGCCGGGATCGGCAAGGAGTACGGCAAGTCCGTCGCCCAGGTCGTGCTCCGCTGGCTCACCCAGCGCGGCGTCGTCGCCATCCCCAAGTCCGTGCGCGCCGAGCGCATGACCGAGAACATCGACGTCTTCGACTTCGAACTCACCGACGAGCAGATGGCAGCCATCGCCACCCTCGACACCGGCAGCACCCTGTTCTTCGACCACCACGACCCCGAAATGGTCACCTGGCTCGCAGCGCGCCGCCTGGGGAGCTGAACGCCTCGACCTGCCCCTCGCCGGCCGCGAGTGTCCTCAAGGCGAATGCCCGGGGCACCCGCCCGGCCGCCACGGTTCACCGGGAGCCGCCCACCATGATCACGCCACAGCACCACGGCGCCCTGCCCGGCCGGCACACCGTCCTGCGCGGAGCACCGCTGACCGCAACAGCCGCTTTGGGCAGGCCCCCTGGCAGGTTGCTCACCGCCCTCACCGCGTTCCAGCACCCCGCCGCCTCCCAGTGCGCGACGACGAGCGGAAGCAACGTGAAACGAGTCCTGCTGGCCTACTTCTTCCGCTCGGGCGAGAACTACTACTACGGGGGGCACCGACCCGTCTTCCATTCACGACAACGCCCGTTCAGGTGATGCCGTGAATGCTGTTCAGCCCCCGACCCAATCGCCGACCCAAACCCCCGAAAGCGCAGGTAAGACGTTACCCAAACGCTGACCCCGGCGGCAGGCCAGGACCGGGCCCCCAGAGTCGGCGCGGGTGGCGTCGGGTCGGCACCGGGTCAGCGGACTCAGTACAGGCGCGCCGCACCGATGGTCGGGGCCAGCACACAGGAACGCGGCGCCGGCGGTCGGGCTCGGGGCGCCCCCGACCTCGGCCCGGCTCTGCGCGGCGCCTTCGTCGAACAGCTCATCCCGACCGCGAGGGCGGTCCGATGCAGATCCATTTTCGTGATGCCCCATCACCACGCCCACGGCTGTGTACTGTCGCCCAGGTCCAGGGCGTCGCAGATGGTCCGGGAGACCTCCCGGGCACTGGGTGTGCCGGGCTTGGGCTGCTTGTACACGCTCCAGAGCGACATGCCGCCGGCGCCTCGGGCCTTGACCTCATTGGCCAGGTCTTCGACCTCGAGAAGTGTCAGTAGGTGGGCGTTGGGTGACCCGTCCTGCGGCCATGCCTCGGGCGCGATCTGGCCCACCGCTTCAACAGGACGTCGACCCGGGCAACCGTGCATCCGGCAGGAATGCGGCCTCGAACCGCTCCGTGCGGATGCGGTACCGGGGGCCGTCCCAACAAGAAGTCGGAGTAGGAGGAATACCGCAACGAGGTCACGGGGTTCGAGCTGCGGAAGACCTTCCGGTGCTGCAGGGGCACGTGGTGTGGGGCTTTCACGGGCGCCGCCCCACAAACGACACCGCAGGGCCGACGATCATCGACGTCGGCCCTGCGGTGTGACCGGTTCGCTCAGCCGATGTACGCCGGAGACACTGCCGCCGTGCTGATGCGTCGGGGTGTGCCCGTGCCGTCGGACGGGATCGTGTAGAGGTCGGCTCCGTAGTCGCCCGGCAGGGCGTAGGTCAGGGTGTGGTCGTCGTGCCAGACCGCCTGGTCGTCGACGCTGCGGGGTTCCGCCAGGGCCGTTTCGTGGCCGGTGCGGAGGTCGAGGACGTACAGGTGCCACGGGGCGTCCGCCGGGAGGCCCTTGACGCGCTTCTTGTAGGCGACGCGCGTGCCGTCGGGGGAGAGGGACGGGCACTCGACGTTGGTGTGCACGGTGGTGACGGTGTGGGCCCGCAGGTCGCCGCGGACCAGATAGGTCGAGCCGTGCGTGGCCATCGTGGCGTAGAAGGTGCGGTCGTCCGAAGCAAACGTCACGCCCCAGAAGTTGACGTCCGCAGCGTGATGGGTCCGGCCGTCCTTGATCACGCGGTACGCCTCCAGCGACGGCGTCAACCGCCCCGTGCGGGTGTCGACGATGGCCGCCCGCGTCGAGAAGTTCGTGCCCGCGTAGGAGTCGCCGCCGACGAACGCCGTCCAGGCCGCGTACCGCCCGCTGGGTGAGACCCGGGCACGGGACGGGATCCCCGGCACGTCGTAGCGGGCCCGCTCGCGCAGCCCGGCGTCGAGGATCACCGCCCGGTAGGTCTCCTGGACAGCGCCGTGTTTCGCCTGGAGGCACACGCCGGTGCCCGAAGCGGCGTGGAAGCGGAGGCACTTGACCTTCGACGCGACCCGCGGGCTCGACGGGTCCGACGCCGGGACGGACGTCAGCTCGTCGCGGTGCGGCCCCCACGCCATGTTGCGGAACACCAGCCGCCGGGACGCGGTCAGCGACACCGGCCCGGCGGTGATCCGGGGGCCGCCCGGCCGGGCCTGGTTCCTGCGGTCCGCGCGCGCCGAGGCGTGCAGCACGGAGGCCACCGCGACGCCCGCGAGGACGACCAGGGCACAGACCAGGACCAGGATGCGGTTGCGCAGCGTCATACGAGGCCTTCTGAGGGGGTGGTGGGGCGGATCGGGCGGAGGCACAGCGCGAACACGGCGCACAGGGCGAGCAGGACGGCCGACGCCGCGAGCGCCGTCCGGTCGCCCCACGCCGTCCAGGCCGCGCCGAAGCCGAGCGAGCACGCGAAACGGGCCAGCGCCTGGCCCGTCTGGACGAGCGCGAGCCCGGACGAACGCAGCTCGCGCGGCACGCTGTCCGAGGCGGCCGCCATCAGCACGCCGTCGGTCGCCGCGTAGAAACCGCCGTGCAGGAGCAGTACGGCACAGGCCGCCGCCGTGCCCTGCCAGGAGCTGAGCAGCAGGGCGTACGCGAGGAGCAGGGCGCCGTGTCCGCCGAGGAACACCCGCCATCGGCCGGCCCGGTCCGCGAGCCGGCCGAGCGGGACGGCGAGGAGGAGGAAAGCGGCTGCGGTGCCGAGGGGCAGCAGCGCGAACCAGCGGTCCGGCACCCCGAGGCGCCGCTGGAGGAGCAGGAACACGAAGGAGTCACTGACCGTGGCGAGCCCGAGCAGCAGCGCGCACACCGTGATGCGCCGCAGCTCCGGGCGGTGGAGGAGAGCCAGGGCAGCACGCAGGGTGGGGGTGTGGGTGCGGCGCGGTGCGGGGGCGGGGATGGCAGGGAGGGCCGGAGCTTCGGCTCCGGGCTCCCCGGCTCGGCCCGTAGCGGCATCGGCATCGGTACCTGTCGGCCGCCCGGTGCCGTCCTTCGTGCCCGCACCCCCCGGTACGAACAGCACCAGCACCAGCACGCCCACCACGGCCACGCAGAAGCTCACCGTGAACACGGCGTCGTAGCCGTCGACGGTGGCGCGGAGGATCAGGAAGGCGACGAGGGGGCCGAGCAGGGCGCCCGCCGTGTCCAGCGCGCGGTGCACGCCGAAGGCCCGGCCGCGGTTCTCCGGCGTGCTCGACAGGGAGATGAGGGCGTCGCGCGGAGCGGTGCGCAGGCCCTTGCCGGTGCGGTCGGCTGCGAGGATCAGGCCGATGGGGGTCAGCGTCTGCGCCACCAGGAGCAGGGGTTTGCAGGCCGCCGAGAGCGCGTACCCGGCCCCCGCCACCCACTTGTGGCGCCCGCCTCCCCGGTCGGCGAGGTGTCCGCCGACGAGGCGGACCAGGGCCGAGAAGCCGTTGTAGATCCCGTCGAGGAGCCCGAACCCCAGCGGGGACAGGCCGAGGCCCGCCACCAGGTACAGCGGCAGCACCGCCGTCACCATCTCGGAGGAGACGTCGGTGATCAGGCTGACCGCGCCGAGGGCCAGCACCGTGGGCGCGACCGCGGGACGGCGCCGCCCGGCGAGGGGCCGGGCGGCGCTGTCCGCGGACGGGGCCGCCGCCGGGGTCTCGGGCGTGCCGGCGCGGCTGTCCGCTACGTACATGTCAGGACGTCCAGATGCCCGTGATGTCCTTGGCGGAGGCCGCGTTGCCGGCGTGCGTGAGGCCGTGCATGTCCTCCAGCGTCCGCAGCAGGTCGTAGTGGTTGTAGGTGGTGGCCGAGGAGGACCCCGGGGTCACCTGCTGGCCGTAGAGGACCGTCGGGATCTTGTTCCCGGCGAGCCGGTTGTCCTCGTCGAAGGTGACGACGAGGAGGCTGTTGTGGGTCTTGGCCCAGGTGGCGTAGGCGCCGAGCTTGTTCTTCAGCCAGGTGTCACCGGTGGACACCGAGCAGTCGTGCATGTCGCTGCACAGGTTCGGGACGACGAAGGAGACCTGGGGGAGCGTCGAGTAGTCCGTCGGGAACTGCGCGAACGTCTTGGCGCTGGACGTGGGGACGTTGCTGAAGCCGAACCAGGGGTTGTGCTTGCGGGCGTAGTCGCCGCTGCTGCAGGTCGTCGACCCCTGGCTGGGCAGCGTCTCGTTGTAGCTGCCCCAGGTCTTGCCCTTGGCGATCAGCTCGGAGGCGAGGTTCGGCGCGGAGGAGAAGCCGGGTGTGTAGCAGCCGTCGTCCGTGATCCCCTGCGTGGAGCCGGAGAACAGGGCGAAGTAGTTCGGCTGGCTCGGGTGCGTCTCGGCGTACGACTGGGAGAGGTTGGCCCCGCCCGTCTTGAGCGAGTTGATGTAGGGAGCGCTGGAGGAGCCGATCACCTGGCTGTACGCGTGGTTCTCGAAGACCACGACCACGACGTGGTCCGGGGTCGGGACGGCCCCCGCGGCGTGCGCGGGCGCCGAGCCGGCGAAGCCGGTCCAGATCCCGGCCGCTGCCGCGGTGAACGCGAGAGCGGCGGCCACGACGGCACGACTGCGGCGGTACACGTTTCTGCCGGGCACTGCAGACCTCCGGTGAGGGGGTGACGACGGTGGCGGTGCGGTCAGAGCATGCACACGCCAACAGTCCCCGGGCTCACGTCCCTCAACCGGCAGGGTGAAGAGCGGATGAACGGTTGCCATCCACGCCCGCCCCGGTCGGGCTCGTCTACCTACGGACGTGTAGGAGCGACCTCCTGGGCCGACCTCAAGCGCACGACCTGACGACCGGCCCCTGAGCCTTCTCGCCATGGTCTCTCCATGGTGGATACGGCTCAAGTGATGGAAGCACTCCAACCCGCCACTGAAACTGGGCAGTTGGCGCAGGGAGAGGTTGAAGAAGACCCAGTGGCCGGGGGCCGACGCGGTGGCTATCGCTCCGTTCCAGCACCCGCCGCTAAGGCAGGAACGACATATCGGCAGCACTGAGCGATTTCAGCGTGGCCACTGATCGGGTCGCGGGCGGCGTGGCATCGGAGTGCGCAACGGACAGGGCTCGCATGCCCTTGAGAAAGCTTCGACGTCTCAACTCAGCAACACCGGAGCCCTGTCGGTTCCCTGCTCTGCCGCGTTGGGCATGTCTCACGCCCTGGCCGAGTGCGTCACACTCATCGTCACCCGGGAAGGGAGACCGTCGGTGCAAACTCCCGCCGCGCCGAAGTGCGCTGGCCGCTCGCGCAGCTGCGCAAGCGGTGGAAGGCGAGCGCGTGCCTCACCTCCGTGGTCTGAGAACCCGGCCGATGTTCTGCACGATCTCCACCTGGGAGCCACGGGTGTCCGCGAAGCAGATCGAGTCGTCCCCCGCTCGTCGGTGGTGTCGACGCCCCCCCGAGGACGCGCACTGAGGCGAGGAAGGCGCGGTGGACCCTGCACCCGGCGGCGTCGATGCTGCCTGCGAACTGGCCCAGGACCTCGCGCCGCTCGGCCACGAGGCGGTTGCCGCACAGCCACGCGGACCAGACCCGGCCCCACAGTATGCTCAAATGGCTCTGGCCAGAGCGTTGTTGTGTGAACCGAACGTGCCATCGCGTGAAGGAGATCGTGTGTTCCCCAATGGGTCGTTCGAACAGGGAAAGCCGCACCCGGCGCGGGTCTACGACAGCCTCCTCGGTGGCAAGGACAACTACCCGGTGGACCAAGCCGTCGCGGAGGGCATCGCCCAGCGCTGGCCGGAAATCCAGCGCAGTGCGCAGCAGAACCGGGCATGGATGGCGCGCGCTGTACGGCATATGGTGAAAGACGGCGGTGTCACACAGTTCCTGGACATCGGCACTGGCATCCCCACCCGGCCCAACCTGCACGAGATCGCTCAAGGCTTGGTGCCCTCGGCTCGGATCGTCTACGTGGACAACGACCCCGTGGTGCTGCGGCATGCCGAGGCGCTGCTCACCCCGATATCACCCGAGGGCCGATCGACCTACCTGCAGGCCGACCTGCGTGACCCGCGCGCGGTACTCGAATCGCCTGAGGTGACCGGGACACTCGACATGACACGTCCGGTGGGCCTGGTACTGGCCGCGATCCTGCACTTCCTCGACGAAGACGAGGACCCGGCGGGTGTCCTGCGGGTCCTCGTGGACGCTCTTCCGGCCGGCTCGTATGTCGCGTTGTCCCATGCCTGCGGTGACGCGGATCCCGTCAGGGCAGCGGAGGCATCGGCCTTCTACCGGCAGAACAAAGTCTCCAAGCCCGTGGTGCTGCGCACACAAAAGCAGATCGAGGAGTTCTTCACGGGACTGGAACTGCTGGAGCCGGGCGTAGTACCCGTCGACCGCTGGCGCCCGGACGCATCGGTGTCCGAGGGGTCTGACGACATGGGGTTCCGTGGCGGCCTGGGCCTCAAGCGCGGCACTGCCTGAGAGCGGATACGGAACCGCACGGGATCACTCCTCGCAGGCAGATCATCCAGCCACGCGTGCATGCGGTGATCCCCAGCCGGGATCGTTCTGCTCCATGTGCCGCTCACTGGACGCGATCGCGTTGTTGTAGCTCTCGTCGACGAGCTGGGAGATGGCTTCTCGTGCCTTGCGGGCTGCGTCGACGGCGTTTGTGCCCGCAGCCGGACCGGGTCGCCGAGCGCCTTGAATCTCCACGAGGCTGTCCCGGCCTGCTCTTCGGTCATCGGGTGCTCGGTCAGCGAGGGAAAGCACGGCACCACACCTTGACCGTCGGCGGGCTCCACCAGCGGCAGCGCCTTCGTATAAGGCATGCGCCTATGTCCGTAGATGCCGAACCTGGCGGGCTGTGGGCCAGCACCCCGCATCCGCAGGGCAAGGTGGCGGCCGATGCGGGCGGGATTTCGGCCGGCCCCGACGAAGCAGCAGAGGGACCTCCTGGTGGTGCAGGTTCCTGTTGCCGCTCACACCCCCCGGGGGCCGGCGGGTCGAGGTTCGTATGGTGTGGCGTACATGGTCAGGCCCCTGGGTGTCGGCGTGAGTTCAAGGCTCACGCCGATCCTGCGGCCCGGTCGTGCCGGGCGCAGCGTGCGCGTGCTTGCGAGGGTTGCCAGGGCGACGGGCAACATGACATCGGCCGCGGCCGCGCCGGGGCAGTACCGGGGACCAAGGCCGTAGGCGAGAAGCGCGGCGGGGGCCGCTTTCGGCTCGGCGTCGGGGTGCCAGCGCTGCGGGTCGAACACGTTCGGGTCAGGGTAGCGGTTCCTGTCCCGGCGCAAGGCCCCCAGCGGCAGGGTGACCACGGCCCCGGCCGGGATCCGTACACCGCCCTGGTAGGTCTGGTGGCGGGTGCGGCGGACCAGGAACGGGATGCCGTGAAGGCGGGTGACTTCTTGGACGAAGGCGGTCGCGAGCGGAAGGTGATGTGCTTGGAGGCGGCTGGGATCGGGTGCGGCGTCGGCTTCGTCCCGGAGCGCTTGCTGGTAGTGCGGGTGGCGGCCCAGTTCGTAGCAGGCCCAGGCGAGTGTGGACGCGCTGGTCTCCATGCCGGCGATCAGCAGGGCACGGATGTCGCGGTGCACCAGGTGGGGATTCCCGCGGGCGGCGCCTTCGAGCAGGGACACCAGGTCCTGGCCGTCCGGGGCGGGCCGGTGCCGGGCTCGCACCTGGCGGACGGCCTCGTCCAGTTCTGCCAGCGCGCGGCGGCAGGCGCGGCGCCGGGGGACGGGCACCCAGGGCCAGGGTGAGAGCGCGTAGCGCCAGAAGGTGCCACCCGACAGGGTGGAACGGGCGGCCGCGATCCCGGACAAGGTGTCGGGAGTGAGCTCGCTGTTGAGGACACAGCTGACGACGAGGCCGCAGGCGAGCCGGCTCATCTCCACCTGGATGCCGAGCGGCCGGTCCGCGGGCAGATCGGCGAGAAGGCGCCGGGTGCAGGTTTGGACACTGGGCCCGAGAGCGGTGAGCCGGGACGCGGCGAACGCGGGCCTCATCACGGCGCGCCGCTCCCGGTGAGCGGCGCCCTCAAGGCCGACCACGCCGTTCTCATTGAAGTCGCGCAGGCTCGGGTCCGGGCCCCAGAACCGGAAGGTGTCCTCATCACTGCCTACCTTGCGCAGCAGCGACGGGTCGTTGACCTGGAAGGCGGTCGCCGGGCCGGTCCTGGTCCGGACGACCGGGCCGGACCGGTCGAGGCGGGCCGCCAGGTTGGCCGGGTTGAGCCAGAACCGCAGGGCGCGGGAGTGCGTGAATACCTCCGGGCCGGGCGGTACGGGCGGTTCACCGGGGCAGGCCGTCCTGTCGACACGCATGAGCTTGGCCGTCCTGTCCATGTTCGTCGGCCTCTGCGGGTCCGGCCGCCAGTACGATTGGGAAACGATCAACCGCCGGGACGGTCACGGGAAGGCCGGGCCTGTCCGTCGCGGGAATCTGGCCGGCTGTCTCCGCGCTGCCGAACGGCCGGCACGTCAGTCAGGCGGACGGTACGGCCCAGAACAGGGCCAAGACTCGTGTGCCGACTGCGCGGTGACCAGCCCTGCGATGAGCAGGTGTCCCATGCTATGAAAAAGGCTCAAGGTCGCCCGCAAGAGCTTCTCCTGACAGGACAGTCGCGACCTCCTGGCGCGCACACATTCAGCTCGACGGACCGATCGTCGTCGTCTGGGACAACCTCAACACCCACCTGGCCGCAGGGCTGAAGCAGTACGAGGCCGAACACGACTGGCTCACCACCGTCCGGCTGACGCCGTATGCACCCGACCTGAATCCTGTCGAGGCTGTCTCGTCACTCCGTAGCGCACCCCGCGCATTGCCCAGGTTCAGGCACCGGTCGGCCAGGTCGTCCGCGGCGTCCACGATGGGGGAGACCATGTCCTGACACAGGGGCTCGGCCCAGGTACAGCGGTGGGCCGGGATCCCCGCGAAGGGCCGGCCCCGGACGAGGGCCAGTGTCCGCGTACTCGTCGGAGTGCTCAGCCAGGTACGGATGAACGTGCTCAGCTCGACGTTCGGTATCGCGGGGGCTTGGAGGATTTCGGGAGGCCACGGAGTGCGACAATCTGGCCGTGTCTGAGGAGTTGTCGCGCTGGTATCGAGGCCGCTTGGTCGTGGGGCCGTTCACGCCGTTCGGGGTCGGTGAAGTTGAACGTCTCGAACGGGAGGTCGGGCTTCCGCTGCCGTCTTCCTATCGCTCATTCCTGGAGGCGGCGGGTGGTGAGAGCCTCATGTACTCGGTCCGACTGCCGGCTTGCGAGCCGGAGCCGCTCCAGAGTTTCGACGACCTCTATCAGCTCGGCCGTGACAACGATGATGAATACGGCTGGGGCACCCTGCTGGGCGAGTACCGCCGCAGCCGTGACGGGTGGCTCGCCCACGAGGTCTCACTGGCCGGCCTTCTCCCGATCGCCCGCAACGGCGGAAGCGACACCCTGTTCCTGGACCTGAACCCGGCGACCCATGGCCGGCTCCATGCCTTTGTGCATGGCATTCCTCACCCGGGATACCCGTCGAAGGGGGTCTTCACCAAAGTTGCTGACGACTTTGACGCCTACCTCGACAGCCTCGTTGTCGATCCGGACATCGCTGAAGACACCTGGGTCGATGTCGTCGACGGTGACTCCACCGATCCTTGGCGGCGGACCGTCGAGGAGTGGCTGGACAGGGAACTGCCGGGCTGGCGTGCTGAGCCGTGGGCAGCGGCCTGAGTTCCCGAGCGAAGTGATCAATCAAGCGACGTTGGTGTCGCGCTCGATGGCGGCGAGCCGGTTCTTCAGCCGGTAGCTCGGACCGTTGATGGAAACGACGTCGCAGTGGTGCAAGAGCCGGTCGAGGATGGCCGTGGCGAGGACTTCGTCAGCGAACACCTGCCCCCATTCGCGGAAGGTTCCGACACCGCGCTCATCGACGCGGCCACGATGTCGACCGGCGGCAAACGAAGACAAACAGGTCGCGAACGAACGTTTTTCTCGACTGCCTCCAGCTCATGGTCTCGACGCCCGCGCGGGCCGGCCCCGGACAACCGCACCGGCGACCAGGACCACGCGGCAACGCGCCGGACGGGCGACGCGTCCGCGGACTGGGCCCGCGCCCTGGCGGACCGCCGTCCACACCTGCTGACCCATCGCACGGCACCCCACCGGGGCTTCCTGCTGATCCGCCCGGACGGACACATCGCGGCAAGCGGCACCGGCAGGGCCGACCGGGACGCTGTGACGCGCTTGCTCGATGTGCTGGACGGGACGGGGACGGGGATGGGCGACGCGGAAGGGGACCGTGGCATGCGCGGCGCCGCGTGTCCTTAGGAGTGGCTGGCCGGTGCCTCCGGGCGAAACCTGCGGCGTGGCGGTCAGAGAGCGACTACCGCGCCCTCGCGCATCCAGCCTCGCCCGTCCTCGGCCGCGTCGGTGGTGACGAGTACATAGCCGTACTCGTTGTAGGACGCGCCCTCGCACGTTGCCGCGCCGACTATGTCACCGGCGTACTTGGTCTTCACGACGGCACTGCTCGGGTTCGGATCCTCGTACACCCCGGCCGTCGGCCAGACGACCTTGTACTGGCACCCGGACCGGGGTGAGGCCTCGACGACCGAGGTGGTCGTGAGCGAGAAGCCGAAGCTGAGAGCGGTGATCAGGACGGCGGAAGCGGGACGCTTGGTACGCATGAGGGGCTGCTCTTCCCGAGAGTGAGTATGTCGCGTACATGATGATAGGCATACAGCCGCGGGGCGGGGGCAATCCCACGCCGTTACTCCGAGGCGCCGGGAGCCGGTTCGTAGGGAGCGGCCGCCGGCCCGCCCACCTCAGTTGCCGGCCAGGGCGAGTCCGGCCTCGCGCGCCTGTTCCCTGGCGGCGGTGTGGTGCCGGTCCGCGAGATCCCGCAGCTGCTCCATGGCTGGTGTGGTGGCAGCCAGGGTCAGGTCGCGCTTGACCAGGGTGAGGTCGGCCTGCCACAGGTCGCGGACAATGCGCTCGAGGTACGAAGTGGAGTGGTCCCAGCCTTCGCGCGGCGTGCCGGGCCCGTATCCGCCGCCGATGGTGGTGATCAAGGCGGTGGGCTTGCCCTTGAGTACCGGGTCGGTGGGGCCGCATCCGGCGATCACGAGGTCGACCCAGGCCTTGAAGTGCTGGGAGACCCCGAAGTTGTAGAACGGCACCGCGAGGACGACTGCGTCCGCGTCGCGCAGCTCTTCTACGAGTGTGGCCGCGAGAGCCGCCGCGTCGCGCTGGGCCGGGCTCCGGTCCGCCTTCGGGGTGAAGCCCGCCGTGGTCGCCAGGGCCCAGGCCTCGGAGGGGAGGGGATCCGTGGCAATGTGCCGTCGCGTCACGGTGGCGCCGGGGTGTGCGGCAGTCCACTCGGCCTCGACCAGGGAGGCCAGTTCGGTGCTGGCCGAAGTGGCCGGGAAGATGCTCGCGTCCAGACGGAACAGGTTCATCGTGGAACTCCTCAAGGGCAGTGGTAGAGGGCAGGCGGCGGAAGGTCCGGGATGGGGACTTCACCGCGGCATAAACGGACTATACCCCGCTTAATGTGAGGGCGGTAGGTTGGACAGGTGAACGGATCCCTCATTCCTCTGGGCCGGCCCCGCCCCGAACGCGCCGATGCCGTGCGCAACCGCGAGCTGCTCCTGGCGACCGTCCGGGAGATGCTGGCCGACGGGGGACCCTGCAGCGTCACGATGGACGCCCTCGCCGAACGCGCCGGCCTGGGCAAGGGCACTGTCTTCCGGCGCTTCGGCACCCGCGCCGGAATCTTCCGCGCCCTGCTCGACGCCGAAGACCGCGCCTTCCAGGAACAGGTGCTCTACGGCCCCCCTCCACTGGGTCCGGGTGCGCCGGCACTCGACCGCATGGTCGCCTACGGGCAGGCCAGGATCGCCTTCCTGCTGGACCATCACGGCGTCGCCCGCGCCGCCCTCGACCAGAACCAACCCGTCCCCGCCGGCCCGGCGTCGATCACGCGTGTGCACCTACGCGTCCTACTGGGACAGGCCGAAGCCGATCTCCCCGACCTGGACAGCCTGGCCGTCCAGCTGACCGGCGCACTCGAAGGCCCGCTCCTGCTGTTCCTGGCTATGCCCGAGACCGACAGGCCCCTCTCCTCGGCCGAAGGCCGCCCACTGGCCGACAGCTGGAGCATCCTCGTCCGCCGCCTGCTGAGCGCCCCACCCGACCGTGAGACCGGCTGACCGGAAACGCGGGCCCCACCGAGCTCGCCGCTGTCGAAAACCACTCCTCCCTCTTGATCATCCGGCCTCCCGCGGAACTGCTGGAAACCCGGGTTCACCTCCGCTCGCGCGGAGAGCACCCTCTTCGACCTGGCCTGTTGGAGGGGCTTTGCTGTTCCTCGGCTTTCGCGTTTGAAGGCGATGAGGGTGAGGCCGTCGATGTCGAGGGGTTCGCGGCGACGGGTTCCTGCTGTGCGTAGTTGGAAGCGTTGTTCGTTGTCGGCGGGGTGGGCGAGGACGGCGAGGCCGTCGTTGGTGCAGGCGGTGACTGCTGCCCAGAGTGTGTCGCGGACGCGGGCGGAGACGTTGCCGACGTAGAGCTCGGGGGTGACTTCGGGTTGGGGCGCGGCGTAGGTGGTCGGGTACGGCGGTGGCAGAGATGACGGTCAAGAGGCTGTCCGACCCCACGTAGCTCTTGGTCGTGTTCCCGTTCGTCGCCATGCCGGCCACTGTGGCGAGCAGGGGCTTGCCGCTGATCGACGCTCCTGCGACGTAGGTGGCAGCGCTCAGCGTGGTCCAGATCCCGTAGTCGCGGACCTCCATGTCCCACTGAGTTCCCGTGATGGCTACGGATGGACCGAAGAGTTCTTCGCGGAGGAGACCTCGACCGTGCTGATGGCAGGACGTACCGGGTGAACCTCTCGTAGACCTGGGGCTGGGTCCCGCCGCTCTGCCCGATCCAGATCCTGGAGGTGGATACGTTGCCGCTGGACGCGGGCGGGTGCATGCCAGTTGCTGCCCGCGCCTCGAGGCAGTCGCCCGACGTGTCCACGGAACGGATGGAGCCATTCGCGTTCAGCGTCGTGATGTTGTAGATCGCCATCGTCAGCCCTCCGCCCTGTCGTCGTCTTGGGTGGAGCTCATCGCACCGTGTCGAAGGTGAGGCCGAGGCGGTTCGCGTGGTTGGTGATGGTCGCGACGGACCACTCCAGCGGACATCGACCGCGAGCTCCCCGGCCTGCCCGACGACGAGCGCCGACGTGTCCTCGATGAGCGACTGCGCGAACACGCCGCCGCCGAAGCGGAGAGCCTGACCCAGCGGCTGAAGGAAGCCCGCGAACAGCAGGCCCGGCGGGCCGGGCCCGTGCGGCAGCGGCCCAGCAGGCCGAGCGCGAGCAGAAGGCTCTGGCGGCCGCCGAAGCGGTACACCTGGCCGTGCCGTGTGAGGACTGCAGGCTGGCCCAGGCAGGCGGGCTGTGCGAGGCCTGCCGCTACCAGCGCCGCACCAACGACCTCGTGGCGGAATGCGGGCTCATCGCTGCGACCTGGAGGGCCGCGCTGGATGACCCGGCCGGCGTCACCGCGGTGATCGACCACGTCCGGGCGACGATGCAGAGCGACACCGCCCTCGTACGCGACAGGTTCGCAGACGTGGCCGGACCGGAGCAGCTGGCCGCCGACCCGGTCGCGGCAAAGGCCGCGCTCGCATACGCCGGGCTACAGGCCGCGGAAACGGCCCAGGAGGAGTACCGCAGCAGCGCCCTGCGGCAGCTGGGCCGCAGTGACGAGGCCGAGGCCGAGTACCGCAGTGCCTACCGGACCGAGCGCAACCGGCACATTCCCCACCCCCTCGACCGGCAGGCCGTCAAGGAGGCTGTCGAGGCTGCGACCAAGGCCGGTGACACGGCGCGGCGGCGCGTGGCCGAGCACCTGTTCGCGACGCGCCTGGAGCAGCTGCGCCGCCGGGCCGATTTCCAGGACGAGCGGGGGCCGGTGCTCTCGTGGACGGAGCGGCTCACCAAGTTCGCTGCCCGGCCGCTGCCGGAGGACCTGGCCAGGACGGGAGCGGCGTGATGTCGGAGGGACTCAACTGGACTGTGACAGAAGGGGAGTAGCAGGTCATGGTCGATTCGTTCGGGGAAGGCCTGGACCGTGCGCTGGAGGCGGTTGTCACCCGCAAGCCGCCGCAGACGCTCAGGCGCAGATGCGGTACCTGGTCAAGCAGCTCAAGGGCACCAGGGCCGTAGCCCAGGCGCTCGGGGTCTCCCAGAGCACGGTAGAGCGGTACGGGGCCGGCAAGCTGCGGCGCCCGCCCCAGGACCTCCGGGGCCGCATAGAACGCGAGGTCGCCAAGCGGTGGCAGCCGCAGGTACGGGCGAGGGCGAGGCGGAAGGCCAGCTCGACCGACGGCCTGACGATCTACACCCGCGCCCGTTTCGGGTACACCGCGGCACCGGGCACCACGGGCGCCGCCCGGATCCGCGACATCACCCAGGCCCTGCCTCCCGAATATGCGGACCGGCTATTTTACTGCCCGCGAGCAGGGCGCCACCGAACAGCAGCTCCAGCAGATCGCCGCCGACGGCCTCGCACAGGTCTACTTCCGCGCCAACAACAGCCGCGCGCACGACCTGGGCGTCGAATTCGCCGACGTGGAGCACATCGAGATCGAGTTGTAGCGGTGGCGGAGCGGTTCCGGCGGATGTACTGCTGTTATGCCGAAGCACGGTAGATGTCACCAAGATCGCCGGACCGGCCCGCGTAGGGCCCGGCCGGTGTCCTGTCGCACTGGACCTGTCGGATTCTCGTCGTGTCGTACGCCGTGCGGCGATGTTTGCCCCGTACGGGGGGTGATCTCATTTTCCTGATCCGGTTCTTGCGGTACCTGTCACGGTCGTTTTCGGCAGGCACGCGGAGCCGGGGGTGGCGATGGATCTGGGGCCTGCTGCTACTGGGCGGCAACGATGCAGTCGCTGGTGGGGCTCGAGTCGTGGCTGGAGCGGGACCGGGCCATGACCCTTGATCACGACCGGCTGGTGGTGGCGCTGGCCTCGCCAGCTCAGGGAAAGGGTCTGTCAAGCTGCTTCGGTGTTCGAATATCGCCTCTGGCTTGCTGCAGTCCCGGAACCCCTACCTGAAGCCGAAGCCCGCATCTACTGGAACCTGAAGGATCTCCCCACTCCGACCCTCGACAGAGCGTTGAAACAAGCGGACTACGCCTACGTCGGCTCCTGGCAGGACAGGCATCTGGCAGAAATACCCCAATCTGGCCTCTGCCCTGCTGTCCGGATCTTCGACTGGCTGTTCTATCGGGGGACCATCGACTGCTGTCAAGCACCGATCCTGGACGCTCGGCTGCGGGACGAACTGATTGGTCTCTATCAGCCCCGGCCGGATGACCTGCCCGCGGAGTCGACCGATGCGGACGAGATCGCCGCATTCCTCACGGCGCACCTCGGCTGGAGCCTGCTGCCTGAAGAATCGCCACCACCAACCACGGCACCGTCTCCGGGCGACTACGGGCAGCCCGGCTGAGGACCAGGACGGCTGCGCTGACACTCTCACCACCAAGTCTTCCGCGATCTCAAGCCATGTGGTTTGAGATCGCGGCAGGGCAGCGTTCTCAAACGACATGGCATGCCAGCAGGTCAACGGCTATCTACTCGCCAGATGAACTGCGGCAGGGCAGCCGGCATGAGACGACTTCGGCTGGCACCTGAGCGCATCACCTGGCGCTTTGAGCGCCACAGTTGTGGCGAAGGGCCCCTTGCTCACACTCGGTTGTCCCACATGCGGGCCGTGCAGCCGGGAGGCCTGATCCGGCCGCTAACCTTACGTATCCGCCTTGGCCAGGGTTCTCCGGACCCTGCGGTAATCCGCTTGCACGACAGTCGGGGTGGCGTGACAGGCTGGCGCGGTGATTGTGGAGCTGGCCCCTTGCTTTCTGACTTGGGACGATGTGGATCCCGCCCGTCATCGCTTCGACAGTGCGTCGGCTCGGCAGGTGGTGCGCTCGCTTGGCCCCGCACAGAGGGTTCCCAGCCGCCCCGACATCCCCTTCGGTGACCCGGCGATGAGCGCTTGGAGCTGGGGCGAGGGCATGCCCTGGGCGGACGCCATGTCGCAGGCCCTCGTCGAGCATTACGGCCGCTGGACCCTGGGCTGGCGCTGGGCGCACGATGAAGGGGACTTCGACGGAGGCCCGGTCGGGAACTGGTGCTGCCCGCGGGACTCGATCACCAGCGAGCAGGAGACGCTCGCCCGTGTCGTCGCGGCTCTGTGCGAGTGGCGTGAGTGGCTGGAGAGTCTCGCCGGGTGGTTCGACGCGTACCTGTTGAACCTGACCGAGATTGAGGACCAGCGGATTCTGTGGGAGCGCGCCGCCCGAAACCTGATTCTGCAGGTAACCGACCGCACCGGCTGCGGCAGCGGCTGGCACGGGCACTGCCATCAAGTGCTCACCTGGTTCCTGAGCCGCTGGGGCGTGCTCCCTGACCTTGCGAGGGAACTGGTCGACGAGGCGATCGGTGGACGGTTCAAGAGCTGGACCGGCCCTGACCCCCTGCTGGTTGACGATGTCGCGGAGCGCCTCGCGCTGTCGCTGCGGGCGGACGACGGCGCACAGTCCACTGGGCCTGCGCCGGACCACCTCGAGCGCTGGCTCGCGGTGCGCGAGTCCGTGCCCTGGCAGGAGGTTCCGGAAGGCGGCCGGGACGAGCCGGTGGCGCCGTCGAACGATGGCGCGGCGGAGGACATCCGCGCCTTCGACGGCGCCGTGGATCCCGCCCGCGCACGGGGCCTGCTTGCCGCTCTGGAATTGTTGCGGGCCGACGCGGCGCGCAGCGCCGTGCTCGACTTCAAGCTGATCCAGCGCTGGCAGCAGTACGTCCTGGACACACCGACGCCGCCGTTCCGTCACTTGCCGGCCTTCGCCAAGGGTGGCCGGGAACGCTACGGAATCAGTTCGGACACCCGGGCCCGCCTCGATGTGTGCCTGGCTCAGAGCGCGCAGGACGCCGAGCGGCCCCTTTCCCTCTCGGCCCGGGCCGCACGTGCCTATCTCGACGTCTGCTTCTTCCATCCCTTCGACGATGGCAATGCCCGATCGGCCTTCCTCACCCTCGTCTTCGTCCTCGCCCGCGAAGGCATTGCACTCGACGGAGTCAGCCTGCTGCGCCGCGTCACCTTCCAGGCCGACCAGCCGCGGGACGCGCTCACCCTCACGCGATACATCGACATCCACCTCGCGGAGACCCGACGCAAGACCGTCTCTCTCGATTCCTAGCGACTGGACACAAGGGCGCTGAAGAGACCGTCCGCTCTGCAACTCGGGCCCATCGTGCAGGTCGGACAGCGGCAAAGCCCTGAAGTCGGCGACAACTGCCGTGCTTCCCACGCGTCTGTGACGCCCGCTACTTCGACAGCGAGGTGCAAGTACCTCTGCCCGAAGGCATTGCAGCGTACGTCGCCGTGCTGCTTGAGCGGTGGTGCGATCTGACGGAGGACGAAGAGGACACTTCACCGTGGTCAACCGGGCCGCTGATCGGCGAAGCCAGAGGCCCGCTGATCTACTTCCCCTATGCGGTGGAGCATGGTCGAGGAGGCGTCGGCGTACGCCGCGGCCGCGGCCATGGGGCTGGTCTGCTTCGACGTACAGCAGAACCGGCTCAGGCCGTGAGCAGAGCGGCCAGTCGACGGTAGCCGGTGAGGGCAGCAGCTCAGCAACTCGCCCTGCGATCAAGCCAACCGATGACATTGCGTCAAAAGGACGTAACCGAACGCCATGGCGGCGTCTGTGTCGGTAGACAGGGCGCCGAAGAGCCGGGTGAAGCAATCGGGGGGCTGCTGACATGATGCTGACGATCAATGTGGGAGTGCTGCTTGCTGTGATCGTCCTTCTCCGGCTCCGCCGCCGTACTGAGGCCCGCAGCCGCAACGACGAGAAGCTGACCGTCGTCATCGTGCTCGTCCTGGGCGTGGTCATCGCCCCGACCCCGGTGGGCGAGGGCATTCTCGACTTCCTGGGTCAGCTCGCCTCCGGCATCACCAAGTCCAGCCACTGAGAACCCCGGAGTCCAGCCGATGCCCACCCGCCACCCGCGTCGTCCCCGCCCCGGAGCGCGACGGCCCTCCCGCCGAACGCCCCAGCGCCGCCGCTACGCACGCACCCGCCGGCAGCGGCAGCGCGACCGTCAGGTCCTCGTCCTCGGCGCCTGCGTCCTGGGCATCGCCGCACTCTGGTTCGCCGTCGCCTGGCTGGTCACCCACCTGTGGGCCGTCGTCATGCTCGGGGCCGTCGCGGTTGTGGCCGCGACCTGGTTCGTCAACCAGCGCCGGCAACGGCAGACCTGGAACAGGGTGCAGCAGCAGGCCCTGCGCTACGAACTGCCGCAGCTCGACGCCCTGGGCCACCGCGACTTCGAATACGCCGTCCGCGACCTGATGCGCCGCGACGGATGCACCGACGCCCGCCAGGTCGGAGGCTCCGGCGACAACGGCGCCGACGTCCTGGCCACCGACCCCCACGGCCGCACCTGGGTCATCCAATGCAAACACCGCCGAGCCGGCGACCGCGGCTCAGCCGTCGGCACCCCCGACCTCCAACGCGTCAACGGCACCGCCCGTCAACTCCACGGCGCCGACATCGTCCTCGTCGTCACCAACGGACGCTTCTCCTCCCGCTGCGCACCACTCGCCCAGCAGCTGCACATGCACCTGGCCGACCGCCGCATGCTCGCCGCCTGGGCTGCCGGCAGCCGACCCTTGTGGGAACTCCTGCCGAGAGTGCCGGGGCCTCGTACGGGCGGGTAGAGAGAAGGCACGCAACGGTGAGGGGCTGCACGCCGTTCCCAGAGCTCAACAGAGACGGCCCGCACACCGACCGCGCGAGCGATGACGGAGATTGACGGTCCGGTGCCGTCCATCTGCAACCGGATCCGGCATCTGACGCTTCATCCAGGTCCTCCGCACGTTCCGCTGCGGATTTGTCCGGCCGATCATGGAGTGAGGGTAAGCAACGAGACCAACAGCATCGTCTACCTGCGGGCGACGGCAGGCGCGGGGCGCCGTCACCGGCGCTCGGTTCCTCAGTTGGAGGACGTGGCGTCCTCGGCCGCCTGGGCCTTCTCAACGCAGGCATCGTCGAAGGCGTTCAAACTGAGCATCCGGGTAGAGAGCAGGCGGTACTCCATGACTATGGTCCATCCGCGCTTCTTGAACACCGCCTCCACCGAGTCGACTGTCCCGTCCGGCGCCTTTTGTTCATGGCGCTACTTGACCTCTGTCCACCCACGGCCAGTCAACGCGGCCGCCAGGGCGTTGGTCCGGTCCACGTCCAGCGTGGATGCGGCTGTGTCGAACCCCTTGTAAGTGGCGAAGCACGCAGCCAACGGATTCTCGGACGACTTCATCAGCGAAGCCGCTTCTGGATCGCTCGGCGGCGCCCCGACGTCCCTGGTGACGCCGTCGAGCACCAGGCGCGTCTTGGCCCTGGTAATCGGACCGGAGTCTTCCGGTCTCGCTCCCACCGGGCCGGAGTGAGCCACGGACGTCCCATTTACCCCAACGATCGCTAGTAGCGCCCCCGCAAGGCCACTCCGATCGCGACTGCCGCCGTACCGACGACAGCCCACCCCACCCTGTTCACACGCTTCCCCTCCCAGCGCACGAGGGCCGAACACCCCCGTGATCAGGGAAGAGTGTGACACGAGGCGCTGACAGCCCAAATCCCAGACCCACCTGGCCCGAAACCGGTCCCCAGCGGCGCGAAGTGAGGAGTCAGCGGCGCAAGCGGGTGGTCGACGAGGTCGCTCCGCTGATCGACGCGATGCTGCGGGCCGAGGTTTTGATGAAGGCCGCGGTGATTCACGAGCGGCTGGCCACGGAGTACGGATTCACCGGAAACTACCAGCGGGTCAAGCTCTACGTGCAGGAAGCCCGCCCAAGGACGCGGAGAAACTGGGGATCGCTCCGAGAGAGCTGGCGGGGATGCATCGCAGGTTCGAGGCGATCCCGGGTGCTCAGGCTCAGGTGGACTGGGGCGATGAGGGCAAGCTCTTGGCCCACATGGGCATTCCGAAGGTCTACTCCTTCCACATGGTGTTGTCGTACTCGCGTGATCCGTTTTGCTGCTTCACTACCAGCCTGGACCTGCAGACGTTCTTCGACTGCCATCGGCGGGCATTCGCGCACTTCAACGGGGTCCCGATGACGATTGTCTACGACCGCACCAAGACGGTCGTGCGCCGTCACGTCGCCCCAGGTGTGGCGGTCCCCCTGCATCCGGAGGCGGTGGGGTTCGCCGGCCACTACGACTTCGACATCGATGTGCTGGCCGCCTACCGGCCCCAGGGCAAGGGCCGCGTCGAACGTCAGGTCCTGATCGTCCGCGACCACGTTCTCCCGGGCCGGGCCTTCTCCTGCATCGAGGAGATGGACGCCGCCTTCACCGCGTGGGTGCCGACGGGCGCGTGCGCATTTTGGGCTGCCCATTCTGAAGCAGGACCCCCCAGCCGCCCGTGTACGACTCCCCTGGGTCCAGCCGGATCAGGTCGGTACCGCTGCCGAGGGCGTTTGGCGGTCCCGTCATCGGTTCGACGCCAATGCCGCGGCGGTGCGAGGCGGCCGGCACCTGGTCCGCCGTGTAGACCTCCAGCCATGGCTGGGCCTCGTCCAGCCAGAAGAGGACAGCGCGCCGCGAGCCTTCCAGCCGGACCCAGGCGCGCCCGCCGGCGTCGCGGTCCAGATCCGTGAAGGCGACGTCAATGGCCTGCGTCCCGATGCGGCGCGGGGCGGTGAAGTCGTACTCCGTGCCCGGGACGGCGATCGTCGGGCCGGAGGGGAGCATCCGCGCGTCCACCGGCTGATAGCGGCGGCCGGGCAGAGTCAGCACGCAGTCGTCGATCGGTTCGCCGACCGTCAGGTAGGGGTGTGTGCCGTGGGCGTACGGGGCGGGGCGGGTGCCGGCGTTGCGGGTCGTCAGCCGGACGTTGAGGCCCGTACCGGCGTCCAGGGTGTACGTGACCTCGATGTCGAGGCGGAACGGGTAGCCCGTCGACCCGTGCAGGCTGTAGGCAAGGGTGACGGCGTGCGGATCCCGCTGGACCAACCGCCAGGTCGTCCACCGGACGAGGCCGTGGATCGCGCAGTCCAGCTCGGGTTCGGAGACGTCGAGCCGGTAGTCCGTGCCGTCGAAGGTGTAGCGGCCCCGGTCAACGCGGTTGGGCCAGGGGATCAGCAGTTGGCCGAAGGCCGCCGGGGCCGGTTCGTCGGGGCCGTACGAGAGCAGGAGCGGTTCGCCCCGGTGGATCAGCTCCCGCAGGCCCGCCCCCGTCTCGGTGACGGTGGCCGCGTAGTCGCCGGCCGTCAGCAGGTACTGCTCACCAGTGGTGTTTTCGCTCATGGACAGATAGCTGTCCCCCTGAGGCGGAGTGGTACCGGTCGGGAGCCCGGTGTCGGCTGATCGGGCGGGATTCCTGCTCCGTACGGCTCCGTCCCGGTACCGCCCCGGAAGCCCCTCAGCCCTTTTGCTCGTGACGGGCTCTCCGCCGGCGGGACGCGGGTGTCTCACGGGCGATGACCAGGCGGTCATCGGCGCGGACGGTACCTATCCGGGGGTCGCTGTACCGCAGGGGTTTGCCGTCGCGGACCACGGCCAGCACGGGCTCGGCGATCTGCCGGGGATCGCGGCCGGCCTCGGCCGGTTCCGGGGGGCGTTCGGCGACCTCCAGTCCGAGTCCGGCAGAGAGCAGTTCCTCCAGCACGGTGCCGACCGAGGGGCTCAGCGATGCGACGCCGAGCAAGTGTCCGGCCGTTTCGGAGGACGTGATGACGTTGTCCGCGCCGCCTTCGCGCAGCAGGGCGACGTTGTCGGCGTGGGCCACGGAGGCGGTGATGACAGCAGTGGCGTTCATCCGGCGGGCGGTCAGGGCCGCCAGGACGGCGGTGTCGTCACTCCCGGCGGCGATCAGCACGTGCCTGGCTTTGCCCAGTTCCGCCCGCGCCAGCACATCGGTACGGGTCCCGTCGCCAACGATGCCGACGAGGCCGTGCCGGTTCGCCTCACCGACGGCGGACGCGGCGACGTCGACCACCACAACGTCTCGGGGCTGCGCGCCCCGTGCCCGTAGGGTGGCGACCGCTGCCCGGCCCTTGGTGCCGTAGCCGACGACCACGGTGTGGTTGCGCACCTTGCTCCTCCAGGTCTGCTCGCGCCACTCGGCCCGGGTCCGCTGCGTCAGCACGCTGATTGTGGTGCCGACCAGGACCAGCAGGAAGCCGAGGCGCAGAGGGGTGATCACCAGAGTGTTCACGATCCGCGCAGTGTCGCTGGCCGGGACGACGTCCCCGTACCCGATCGTGGTGAGGGTGACGGCCGAGTAGTAGAAGCTCGTGAGCAGACCGAGAGGGTGCCCGGTGGAGTCGCGGTAGCCGCTGCGGCCGAGGTATACGACCACCGTACCGAGAAGGATGAACCCGAAGGCGACGGCGAGCCGCGACACGATAATCCGGAACGGTCCGCGGGGCCGGTAGGGGAACCCGAACCGGGACTGCCGGCTGGCTTGGTCCTCACCCTGAACGTCCACAGGCCGAGTCTCCGGCACAACCACAACCGCGACCACCGGAGACCTCGGAACCCGGCTGGTTGGGCTGCCGGGCGGCGCCGGTCGCACGTGGCCCCGCCCGCCGAACTCCGCGCGAGGTCCCGCACCGCACAACCGGTGACGGTCTCCGCAGTCGGTGCGGTCAGGCGCGGATCACCGAAAGCAGTGCAGGGTAACGGTCCGGGGAAAGAACGCGGTCGCTCGTCGAGGTCGTGCCCCCTCTTCTCCCCGATGGCCGCGGCCTCCGCCGCACCGAGTGAGCACGTCCCCGAGCCCTTCGCCGCGCACCCTTCCTCTTCGGCACCGCCCGGGACAGTGCCCGTCTGCTCAACCGCCGGAGGCGCTGCGTAAGGCGGCGGCGACGGCCATCCGGCGGGCGGCGTCGGGGACGAGCCCGAGCGCGGTGCCCGCCGCCAGGTGCTCGATCACGTAGTTGGAGTACGCGGGACCCGAGCCGGCCAAGGCAGTGGCGGCGTCCTGCTGCTCCTCCGGGACCTCGACCATGTCCCCGAGCGGGCCGAACAGGCGGCACGCCTCGGCGGTCCGGTCCGGCCCGGCATGGCGGCCCCGACAGGACGCACATCCCCTGCCCCACCTCGACCGCGGTGTTGGGTATCACCCGGACGGCAGGCGTGCCCGTACGCAGCGCCCGCTCCACCTCCCCGGTGTGCAGGCCGGCCGCCAGGGACAGCACCAGGCATTCGGGGCGCAGCACGGGAGCGATCCGGGCCGGCAGACTGGGAACGGGTTTGGGCGGGACGACCAGCAGGACGGCCGCGGCGCTCGCGGCCCCTTCCTCGGCCTCCGCCTGCCGTGCCCCGTACCGCTCGGCGAGTGTCCGGGGGTGCTCGGCGGAACGGTCGAAGACCGCGAGGTCGTCCGCGTCCCTTCCGCCGCGGACGAGGCCGGCGAGCAGGGATTTGCCCATGGCTCCGCCCCCGTAGGTCACGATCATGTCCGATCCCTCCGCTGCTGGTGATGGCCCGTCCCGACGGTGCGGCGGGCGAGCCGGGAGCCGGGCCCCGTCGTCGGCCCCCTGTATCCCCGGCGGTCCTCCGGATCAACGCCCCTGTTCCGGTGTGCGTGTTCACCCGGTTGCCCTCCTGGATGTCGGTCCGTCCCTCGCGCGGTGACGATGGCCCAATCGGCCGTCGACAGATGAGGGCATCGCATGGTTCAGGGATTCTCCAGGGAGCCGGGGACCCACAGTCCGCTGACGCAGGTCGGGCCGGAGGGGATTCGGAGGATCACCTTCTGGGCGGCCGCGATCGCGTTGGGCGGGTTCCTGTTCGGTTTCGACACAGGCGTCGTCTCCGGTGCTCTGCTGTACATCAAGAAGGACTTCCACCTCAATTCCTTCGAGCAGGGCAGCGTGGTCAGCGTCCTGCTCATCGGCGCCGTCATCGGTGCCACCTCGGCGGGCGGCTTCGCCGACCGGGTCGGCCGGCGCAAGGCCCTGGGCCTCATCGGCCTGGTGTTCGCCATTGGGACGGTGATCGCCTCGCTGTCCAACGGCTACCCAATGCTCATGGCGGGCCGGGTCGTCCTCGGCCTCTCCGTCGGCGCGGCATCCGCGACCGTGCCGGTCTACCTTTCGGAGATCGCCCCGACCCGCATCCGGGGCCGGCTGCTCACGATGAACCAGCTGATGATCACGGTCGGCATCCTCGTGGCGTACCTCGTCAACCTCGCCTTCGCGAGCAGCGAGCGGTGGCGGGCGATGTTCGCGGTCGGTCTGGTGCCCGCCTTCCTGATGATCGCGGCCACCCTGTGGCTGCTGCCCGAGTCGCCCCAATGGCTCATCACTCACGGCCGGGAGGACGTGGCGCGCAAGGGAATCGCCGCGCTGACCGACGAGAAGACGGCGGACGAACTGATCCGGCGGGCCCGGGAACGCGTGGACGAGGAGCGCGAGAAGCAGCGGCGGAGGCAAGCCGAGGGCGACGGTGGCACCCGGCGGTTGTTCGCGCCCGATGTGCGGCCCGCCCTGGTCGTCGGGATCACCCTGGCGGCCGTCCAGCAGTTCGCCGGGATCAACACGATCATCTACTACGCGCCGACCATCATCCAGCAGACCGGCCTCAGCGCCTCGAACTCGATCTTCTACTCGGTGTTCATCGGCCTGATCAACCTGGTCATGACCCTGGTGGCGATCAAGCTGGTGGACCGGGCGGGGCGCCGCCCGATGGTCCTGGTCTCGCTCGGCCTGATGGCGGTGTCCATCTTCATGCTGGGCCTCGCGTTCGTCGTGGACATGGGATCGGTGCTGACCCTGGCGTTCATGGTGATCTACATCGCCTCCTTCGCCGGAGGCCTCGGCCCCGTCTTCTGGACACTGATCGGCGAGATTTTCCCGCCGTCCGTCCGGGCCGAGGGGTCGAGCCTGTCCACCGCCGTCAACTGGATCTCCAACTTCCTCGTGAGCCTCGCCTTCCTGCCCCTGGCCGGGCTCATCGGCCAGGGCGAGACCTTCTGGATCTTCGCGGCGATCTGCGTGCTCGCGTTCCTGTTCGTCAGCCGCTACCTGCCGGAGACGCGGGGCCGGAACGCCGAACAGATCCAGGAGGCCCTCGACTCCCGCTTCAAGCACGCCCCGGACAGCTCCCCGCAGAGTTCCTCACCCCAGAAAGGACGCTCGCGATGAGCGACACCCTCCTCGGCCCGGACGACCTCGAACGCGCCGACGCCCTCGTGCTCTTCGGCATCACCGGCGACCTCGCCAAGAAGATGCTGATCCCCGCCCTGTACCGGCTCACCGAGGACGGCCGGCTCACCGTGCCCGTCATCGGCGTGGCCTCGGGCGACTGGAACGACGACGCGCTGCGCGGACACGCCCGGGAGGCCGTCGCCGCCGCCGTCCCCGACTTCGACCAGCAGGTCTTCGACCGCCTCGCGGCGAACCTCTCCATCGTCACCGGCGACTTCACCGATCCCGGCACCTTCGCCCGGCTGCGCGAGGCGGTCGCCGGATACGGCTTCGTCACCCACTACCTGGCGATCCCGCCGACCCTGTTCACCACCGTGGCCCGTGCCCTGGCCGACGCGGGCCTCAACCGCCACTCCCGCCTCGTGGTCGAGAAGCCCTTCGGGCACGACGAGAAGTCCGCACGCGAGCTCCAGAAGGACCTGAGCGCCTCCTTCGACGACCACCACCTGCTGCGGGTGGACCACTTCCTGGGCAACAGCGCGGTGGAGAGCCTGATGGTCGCCCGATTCGCCAACACCCTCCTCGCCCCGATCTGGCACCGCTCGTATGTGGACAACGTCCAGATCACTCTCGCCGAGGACTTCGACGTAGCCGACCGGGGATCCTTCTACGACGCCGTGGGCTGCCTGCGCGACGTCGTCCAGAACCACCTGCTCCAGGTGCTGGCCTTCCTTGCCATGGACCCGCCCAACGTCTCCAACGCCCGCGCCCAGGGCCTGGAGAAGTGGCGGGTGCTGCGCGCCGTCCGCACCCTGGACCCCGAGGCCACCGTGCGCGGCCAGTACGACGGATACCTGGACGTCGAGGGCGTCGCGCCCGGCTCCACCACCGAGACGTATTTCGCCACCCGGCTGTTCATCGACAACTGGCGCTGGGCCGGGGTCCCCTTCTACCTGCGCAGCGGCAAGGCACTGCCCGTGACCGCCACCGAGGTGATCGTCCAGCTTCGCACCCCGCCGCTGGAGCTCTTCGGCAGCGATGCGGCCGAGACCCCGCCCAACCTCATCCGCTTCCGCATCGACGGCGACACCGGCATCCGGGCCGACCTGATGCTGCGCAAACCCGAGGACGGGGTCGAGCAGCCGGTGACCGTGCCCATCGGCGTCGACTTCGCGACGGTTCTCGGACGGCAGGAGCTGCCCTACGAGAACATCCTGCGCGGCGCCGTCGTGGGCGACCCGGAGGCCTTCGCCTTCTACCCGACGATCCTGGAGTGCTGGCGGATCGTCGCCTCCGTCCTCGCCCCGTCCGAGCCGCCCCTGCCGTACGCCCCCGGCTCCTGGGGCCCGGAACCGGCGAACCGGCTCCCCGAGCTGAAGTACTGGCACCAGCCGGGGCGGCGGCTCTTCGAGGACGTCGTCTGACGACCGGGCGGCCCGTCCCGGCGGCATGCCCGGGAAGCCCGCCATGATCCCCCACGCCTCCGAGGCCGGGCGCGGGAGCACGGCGGCGAAGGTCCTGAGGCGGGTGCGCGACAACCTCTGGCCGATGCTTCAGCAGGCCGTGGCAGCCGCGCTGTCCTGGTGGATCGCGGACGACCTCATCGACCACCACGTCCCGCTGTTCGCCCCGATCGCCACCCTGGTGGCCCTCAACACCCCGCTCGGCGGACGCGGCACCAACACCGTCCGGGTCCTGGTCGGTGTCATCACGGGGGTCGTTGTCGGGGACCTGGCCTACGCGCTCCTCGGCCACGGCACCGCCGCCTTCGGCCTGGCCGTGTTCGCCGCGCTCCTGATCACCCTGGTCCTGGACGGCGAGCGCATCACCATGGCCCAGGCAGCCGTGGGTGCCGTCATCTGCGTCGCCGCCGGGCGACAGGCCGGGACGAACCGGGTCCTGGACGCTCTGGTCGGCGGCGCCGTGGCCCTGGTCTTCAGCCAGCTCCTCTTCCCCGTGCACCCGGTCGCCCTGCTCAGGAGGGCCGAGTCCACCACCCTGTCAGGTCTGGCCGACACCCTGGAGTTCACCGCCCGCGAGCTGGAAGCACCGGAGGAAGAGCGGACCGCCCGCACCTGGGAGGAGGTGCGCACGGTGTACACCCTGCTCGACGAGCTGGGCCGGGCGCGGGCGGACAGCCTCAGCGTCGCCGGCCGCACCCTCCACCGCCGCAGGGACCGGCGGCCCCTCTCCCGCGAGATGGCCGACGCCCTCCAGCTCGATATGCTCGGCAACAGCTGCTTCACCCTCGTCCGCCGCGCGTTGACCCTGGACGGCGCGTGCCAACGGGAGTTCGCCTCCGTACTGCGGGACCTCTCGGGCGTCCTGGCCTCCTTCGCGGCGGCCCCGGGCAGCCGGCCGGTACGCCGGCACGCGACCCGCTGGGCGCTCGGGATCGTTCGGGACGCGCCGGAGACCGGGCCGGCGCCCGCTGTCGCGATGTGGGAGAACGTACGGCTGGTGGTCCAGGACGTCCTGGTCTCCGCGGGCGCCGACGCGGAAGCGGCCGAACGCGCCGTCCGCGAGGGCGCCGACGAGGTGCCCTTGCCCGAACCGCCGCGCGCGCGACGGTCGTTCCTGCCGCGCGGGCGCCTCAGCTGAGCCGGATGCGGGGTGCTCCCGCGCCGGGTGCGGTCACCGGCGCGTGGCGGGTGGGGTGGGCCAGCACGACCCTGCCGCCGATCTCCACCGTGCCGTCCAGCGCGGGTCGAGCTGGAGCACCTCGGACCTGATCCCTTCATCCGGGTCGTGAACGGCTACAGGCGGCCACCACGATCCGTGACGACGACAACCGCCTGTCTGAGATCCCTGGCGCGTGTGCCTGACTGAAGAGCTCGCAGAGAATCAACATGCTGACTTGATCTTCGTGGGGCTGCTGGTGAGGAATGCGGTGACGCCGGCAGGTGCGTGGAACCTGACTGTCCCCATCTCGGGTGCCGAGTTCGCGCAGCCAGAGCACGGTGAGGAGGACTGTGTTGGCGGTGGTCAGCTTGTCCTTGGCGCCAGCGCCGCGAGGCCGGATGCGGTCTCCTCCTCACCGAGCCTACCGACCCCGCCACTCACCTCGTCAGGAGTTCCAAGCCGACCCTCTTCTGAGTGGTGCGCGGCAGACCGAAGAGGTGCAGCGCCGCGGGCAGGACAGTCCACACACCCCGAACCCGGTGTGCGCCAGCGTCAAGTGCGGCACCGCCCGCATGGGCGGCCCCGCCCCGTTGGCGCGCGACGCTCCGCACCGGCTTCGGCATTCAGTCCCCGCAGGCGTGACCTGGCTTCTGCCGCGGTCGGCACGTTGGTGTGTGGTTGGTGTCGCGTTGGTGCACGTCTCTAGCTTTCCCGCGACAGTGGCTCTTTCAAGGGGATTACCTATGCACGCTCGCAGGCGCACATCCGCACTGATCGTTGGTGCACTCACCGTACTCGCCACGGCCCTCACGGCTCCGGCCGCGCACGCCGGAGGATACGGCTGTTCCGGAAGCTCCTCCTGGTCCGGTCCTGTCTACGACGCCTGGGGGCGTCAGGCAGGGACGATCTACGACTACTTCGACGGCAGCCGCAACTGCTCCGTCTTCGTCAAAGGCGCCTACGAGAACCAGGCAACCTATACCTCCATCCGAATCGAGAACCAGAAGGGCGGCTACGATCCCGCGTCGGGAGACTCCGGTATGTACAGGACCTTTGCTGGGCCGGCGACGATTGACGGCGTAGGAACCTGCATCCGGGAGATGGTGTGGATGCGGACGCCGGACAGCACCAAGTTCGTCGACAACTACTACACGCCGTGGCACTCCTGCGGCTAGCGCCCGCACACCGGCGGCCGGCCGCCCGAGCGAATCCACCGAGTGGAATCCACCCGGTGGGCTCCACTCAGCGTGGTGGGTGGAGCCCACCGGACGAGGAGCGCCGCCCACTCCCTTGACCAAGTTCTGCGGGCGCGGGTCGTTCTGCGTCCGGACAGCGGCCTCCTCACGGACTTCTCCACCGCGACGGCTCCACCTGCCATCAACAGACCGTCGCCGCGATCCGTCGGATCGAGCCGCCAGACCACTGGGTTGTCGTCGCGGCAGGAGGCAGTCCTGCGCGCGGTGCGGGAGCGGATCGCCGAGCACGGCGAGCGACCCTGGATCCGGCAGATCCCCGCCCTGGTCGGCGAGGTAAGCGCGAGGTCGGCGGCGATGTGGCAGAACATCGCGGCGGCGAGCTTGGTCCGCCGCCCCGCGGCCTCTTATGCGTGCCCGGAAACTCCATGCCGGGCTACTGCTTGGTGGCGCGCAGGATCACTGTTTCGCCGGCGGTGACCGGGCCGGAGAGCGTGGTCGGTTCGTTGATCTCGTCCATGTTGGAGATGACTACCGGGGTGAGGACCGACTTCGCACCACAGCGCAAGCCCCTGCGAAGGCGCCGGGGCGCTGCGTCCGCGCAGAGCAGACCCAACGAAACATCAGTGGGCGTGCCCGGGGCGCAGGCCCGCGATCACCTGGAGCAGGCGGGTCACGGTCGGGTCTGCGTCGGTGCGGTGCACGGCCCGGACGGTGGTCCGCAGGTCGCCTGTGTCGCCCAGCAGGGGGAGGAGCACCACCTCGTCGGTGAGCTGCCGGGCCCCTGCGGGCAGCAGGCTGACACATCGTCCGGCGGCGACGTGGCTGAGCAGGCCACTGAGGTCGTCGGCCAGGACGATGCCCCGGGGGGTGAAGCCGGCCCGGTGGCAGGCCAGGTGGACCTGCTCGGCCAGCACCGGCAGGGCGGTGGGGTCGGGCAGCGCGAAGTCCTCGTCGCGGAGGCGGTCCAGTCCGATCCTGTCGGTACCGGCGAGGCGGTGGCAGCGGGGGATGGCGGCCTCGATCCGCTCGGTGGCCACGACAGCGCTGACCAGGTCGGCGGAGAGTCGGGCAGGGTCGCGCAGAAAGCCGAGGTCGATCAAGCCGGTCCGCACCTGGTCGGCCACCGCGCCCGAGGAGCCGTGCCGGAGGTGGATGCGCAGCCCCGGGAGCTCCTCGGCAGCAGCGCGCAGCACCGCCGGAAGGTAGAGGTGACTGAGCAGGCTGACGTAACCGACCCGGAGGTCGCCCTCGACGCCGTCGGCGACCCGGCGGGCCCGGGCGACCGCGGCGCCCTGCAGGTCGAGCAGTCGCTGCGCGTCAGCGGCGAACACCCGCCCGGCGGCGGTCGGCCGGGCCCCGCCGGGGCCGCGGTCCAGCAGGCGGACACCGAGCATCCGCTCCAGGCGCTGGATCGACTGACTGAGCGGCGGCTGGCTCATGCCGAGGAGCTCGGCGGACCGTCCGAAGTGCCCTTCCCGGGCCACGGTGAGGAACTGCTCCAGCAGCCGCCGAGACAACGCAATATCTTCAGGCCTATCTTCCATGACACAAACATATATTGGACAGACTCCTCCGGGCGGGTGTGGACTAGATCGTGCACGGCCCGTGGGACACCGCCGCAGCCCGACCCGTTCGGCCCCGTCGGCTTGCCGCCCCGCCGGGCGGCCCATCTCCTGGAATCCGTTCCGGTGACGGACTGGGGCCGGCTCTCATGTTCTTCTGATTCCTTTGGGGTGATCTTCATGGCGGTTGTGACGATCGTCGGAGCCGGTGTCATCGGCATCTCGTGGGCACGGCTGTTCGGCGAGGCGGGCTGGGAGGTCCGGATCAGCGACCCGCGGCCCGACCTGGCCGAGGTGGTGGCCCGCGACCTGGCGGGCCTCGAGGTGACGGCGACCGGCGACCTGGCCGCCGCAGCGGCCGGCGCCGACTTCGTCCAGGAAGCCGGGCCCGAGCGCACCGACGTCAAGGAGCAGATGTTCGGCACGCTGGCCGCGCACACGGCGGACGGCGTGGTGCTGGCCTCGTCCTCGTCCTCGCTGTTGCCCTCCGTGATCGCGAAGGGCAACCCGGCGGCGGACCGGATCGTGATCGGTCACCCGTTCAACCCGCCCGAGCTGATGCCACTGGTGGAGGTGGTGCCCGGACCGGAGACCTCCGCAGCGACGGTGGACCGGGCCATGGAGGCGTACCGCGGGCTCGGCAAGCTGCCGATCCGGCTGAAGAGGGAGATCCCGGGCTTCGTCGGCAACCGCCTGCAGAAAGTCTTCAACGACCAGGCCACCTACCTGGTGCAGCAGGGCGTCATCGACGTGTCGGACCTCGACGACCTGGTCCGCGCCTCCCTCGGACTGCGCTGGGCCACCATCGGACCGTTCGAAAGTGGCAGCCTCGGCGGCGGACCGGCCGGCATGCGGCACCTGGTGGAGCACGTGGGGTCCCAGTTGACCTTCGAGATCGGCAGCCCCGACCCAGCCGGCATGGGCGAGGTCCTCGACGCGGTCGAAGCGGCCTACGGCACCGGTGAGCAGGCATACCGGCGCCTCGCCGAACTCCGCGACCGGCGCACCAGGGCCGCCCTCGTCCCGCTGGACTGGCCCGAGCCTCCGACCGGCGTCACCGAAGGAGGCCGGAAGTGACCACAGCCGGAGCGACCCCGAAGCGCCTGCTGGTGCTGCAGCTCGTTCCGAGCCGGGTGCTGGAGGTGGACACCGCCGACGGCCGGGTGCGTACCCTGGTCGAGGACGCCGGGGACTCCCCGGACGGTGTGGTCGCGGTGGACGGTGCCGTGTACTGGACCACGATGGGCGCGCCCGACATCGACTCCGGCACCCCGGGCGAGGGCGGCTACGACTTCTCCCGCCGCAACGGCGGCGTCCACGGCTGGAACCCCGGCGGCCCGCGGCGCGACCTCGTCCCGGCCGGGGCGATGACCACCGGCAAACAGCTCACATCCGACGGCGCGGGCGCCCTTTACTGGTGCGACCGCGAGGGCCACCGGATCAGCCGGGTGCGCACCGACGGCAGCGGCCTGACCGACCTCGTGGTGACACCCGCCGCCGAAGGGATCACCGGCGAGTGCGTCGGTATCGCCGTCGACCCCGTCCGCGGCCACCTGTACTGGACCCAGAAAGGGCCCGCGAAGGGGGGCCGGGGTCGCATCCTGCGAGCCGGACTGGAGATCCCCGCCGGACAAAGCGCCGAGCACCGCACCGACGTCGAGGTGCTCTGGGACCACCTGCCCGAGCCGATCGACCTGCACCTCGACAGCGACACCCTGTACTGGACCGACCGCGGCGCGGCCCCCGACGGCAACACCCTCAACCGGGCCCCGTTGCCCGGCCCCGGCGCGTCCGGCACGCCACCGGAGATTCTGGCGTCCGGCTTCGCCGAGGCGATCGGACTCGCCGTCGACGCCACCGCCGGCCTCGCCTACGTCGCCGACCTCGGCGGACACATCCGCGAAGTCCCGCTTCCGGACGGCCCCGCCGCGGGCCGCGCGCCGCGCGAGGTGGCCGCCCTCGGCACCCCGCTGACCGGACTGTTCCTGCCGTAACCGCGGACCGCACACCCCCCACCCCTCCGAAAGAGCAGAGCCATGGCTTTCGTCCTTCCTACCCGCATCGAGTCCCGCCCCGTCACCGTGATCGGCGCGGGCACCCTCGGCCGCCGGATCGCCCTGATGTTCGCCACCCGCGGTGGAGAGGTCCGGATCTTCGACCCCAACCGCGCCGTCGCCGAGCAGGCCGTCGCCTACGTCTCCGAGCACATCGGCGAGGTCGCCGCCACCGTCGAGGCCGGCCGGCCAGGCACCGCCGTGGCCCATGACGACCAGGCCGACGCCGTGGCCGATGCCTGGCTGGTCGTGGAGGCCGTGCCCGAGCACCTCGACCTGAAGAAGACGGTCTTCGCCGACCTCGACCGGCAGGCCGCCTCCGACGCGATCCTCGCCAGCAACTCCTCGTCCTACCCGACCAGCCAGTTCATCGACGGGGTCACCCACACCGAACGCGTCGTCAACATGCACTTCTACATGCCGCCGAAGCAGAACGCCGTCGACCTGATGTCCGACGGCCGGACCGACCCGGACGTGCTGTCCTTCCTCAAGGACGAACTGCCCAAGTACGGCGTCTTCCCGTTCGAGGCCCACAAGGAAAGCACCGGCTTCATCTTCAACCGCATCTGGGCCGCCATCAAGCGCGAGGCCCTGGCCGTGGTTGCCGAGGGCGTCTCCACCCCTCAGGACGTAGACCAGATGTGGCAGATCAACATGGGCCTGAAGGCCGGCCCGTTCCGGATGATGGACCAGGTCGGCCTCGACGTGGTGCTCGACATCGAGAACCACTACGCCGCCGAGAACCCGCACCTGCCCGAGGGGCCGCGCAAGCTGCTCCGCGGCTACGTCGATGCCGGCCACCTCGGGGTGAAGACCGGCCGCGGCTTCTACGACGGCTACCCCACCCCCGCCGCCTGACAAGCTCGTGCACGGCAGGCAGTGTGAGGCTTGGTGTTCACATCTGCCGTGCAGGCGTCAGGTCTGCGGTCTGCTGGTGGGAGAGCAGGCCGGCCCACTCGTGAGCCAGCTACGGCTGGACGACCTGTGCGCTGAGCTTGAGCAGATCGCTGAGCTGCTGGTCGCCCGCCCAAAGTTGGCGGACGACGCGATCCAGGCGTGCAACGCATGGCGCCCTTGCCATCCGTTAGGACAAGGCCGTCACTGTCTGCCTCGCCGGCCTCCACATGGCCGCCATCTTCAGGAGCCGACCGCAATACGGACAAGGGCCGTCGTCCGTTGCGACGGCCCCAGGGTCGGCGTCCAGCAACCGGCCGAGGAACAGCCGCAGCCCCGCGCGGAACGTGAGCAGGCGCTCTCCTACGGCGTGTTTCGGAAGTGGTGACGGTCCGCTGCTCCTCGAACCTTCCGGTCTCCGTGGTGCTCAGGAAGGTCACGGACTCTGGGCCGTGCTGAGGGCCAGAGCGACCAGTCGCTCCGCGTCCGGGGTGCCGGACTCGGCCGACCAGAGCACAAGGTGCTGTTCGGGGGCACCGGCGTAGCGGAAGGCGTCCCAGCGGATGGTGGCGAACTCCGCGAACCTCCGCAGCGCCGAAGCCGCCGGCGAGCCCGCGTCGCGAAGGTCGCGCCCCGCCCGCTGCTCATGATCGCCGGGACCGAGGCGGTGACCTGCGGGTTCTCCGAGAAGGCCGTCGCCGACAGCCCCGGCAACGCCGAGCTGATCCTCGTCGACGGCGCTACCCACGTCGATCTTTACGACCGCGACCAGTACGTGACCCCTGCCGTCGCCAAGCTGGTCGAGTTCTTCAGCAAGCACCTCGCCTGAGCCGGCACGCGTGAGTGGCCGTCCAGCGGGCGCCTCGTCCGCGCTACGGGCAGAAGCTCCAGTCAGGGCCGGCCCACCCGGCCCGTCGCGAGACCGGACCAGGTTCGGCGTCGGGTGGACAGATCGATCGACGAGGGTAGACAAGCACACGAACTTCCTGGCGGACACGGATGATCTTGGTCGGGAACTCGTCCACCAGGAGCTTCGTCGTTGCGCAGGGCCGTCCAACTTCTGCGCAACGCCGCAGGCTTGGAAAGGGCTCACCGTCTTCGAACGGGTGCCGTTCCGCGAGCTGTCGCAGTTCCGGCCGGCTGCGTCGTGCTTGTCATCGCCGACATGATCCGCGATCCCGCCCTCCAGGGCTGACTCCAGCAACCGCTCGGTCAACTGCTGCAGTAGCCCTCCCTGGCCGGTCAGCCGCAGCCCGGCCGGGTCATGCAATTCCTCCCAGGCGCGGCAGCATACTCAGGACAAGTGGCCTCCCCGGCCTGCCCGGTGGGGGAGGCGGGCCGTGGCTGAGCATGGAGTCGTTGCGTGGTCTGTTTGGGACCTGTGTTGCGTGTGCCGATGATCAGCTTGAGCCGTTCTTCGTGAGGGAGCGGCCGCCGGTCCCTGCCGCCGCTGTCATCGTCGTTGAAGCAGTACCTGCCTTTGGGGCATGGCAGGGGGGCCGGGTTCTTTGAACCAGGAGCGGCGCCCCACCGGTCCGTGCGGCAGCGAGGTCCGTTTCGGCCGTCAGCACGCGGCGGGAGAGGGTCCTTAATCTGGCGGGCGATTTGCGCCCCGCCCCCGCGCCTTGTCCAGACCTCGATCTGCCCGCGCTGCTGAGCGTCCGCGTGCGCTCCGGCGGCTGCGCGGACGAGTTTCGCACCATCTCGCGCATAGCCTGCCGCGACAGGTTCGGCCCGCCCCGGCCCCCCACCCGTCATCCAGGCCCACCACGTCGGCCGTCCCCACCAGCTCGATCAGCGACTGGAGTCCGGGCGGCGTCCCGCGCAGCCGCAGCCGCCTGCTCCCGCCCGGCGCGACCAGGGACAGGCGGACGATCGCCTCTCCCGGGGCGAGGTCCGGCTTCGCGATACCTCCCACGCGCAGACCGTCACGGTGGCGTCCGACGCGGCCGATCTCGCCTCCAGGTCGGCGCACAGGCGCGGCATACCGGCTCGGGTGACGTATCCGGAGAGGACGAGACGGCCGGTGAGAGGGGATCCATACGAGGAAGACCGGTCCGGCGGCCGAAACTCATCGCATCGCCGTTCTCCGCCTCCCGCCGGACCCGAGCGCCGTCTCCCTCCGGCTCCCAGGAGGGGTCTCCGGTGCCGCGGGCTGGCCAGGGACCCCTCCGGCCACCCTCCTGACGGCCGCTCTCCCGTCCCATGGGGCTGACCGGAAGGCTACCGCCGGCGGACCAAGATGGGTGGGGAACCGCCAACTCCAGCCACCTGTGCGCTTGCTGTGAACCCATTCGATCACTTCTCCCTCTCTACGGGTGAAACAGCCGAAACCGGTGCACGCATCGGTGCCGACTGCCCACCGGCCCTCTCGGGGGCCGCCTGATTCTCCAGGGGGAGAGTTGCGCAAACACGTGAGAAGAGCGTGTGTTTCCACCGTCGCCACAGCGGCGGCCGTGGCGCTCGCAGCCGGGTTGACCACCCCGGCCATGGCACACGACAACAGCCCGTCGCAGCCGGCCGAGGGCTCGTCCGGCGCACGGCATCAGCTGACACTCATCACCGGCGACCGCGTCACGGTGGACGCCAAGGGCCGGGTCCTGGGCTTCCGTCCCGCGGCGGGGCGCGAGCACATACCCGTGCAACGGCAGATGCGGGACGGGCACACCCTGCTCGTCCCGGCCGACGCACACCGGCTGATCAACTCCGGAAAGCTGGACCGCCGGCTGTTCGACGTCACGGAGCTGAGCCGGGCGGAGACCCGCACGGACCACGAGTCGGGCCTGAAGCTGATCGTCTCCTACCGGGGCGGCGCGGCCACGGCCGCGAAGGCCGAGGTGCGCGACGCGGGCGCCACCCGCGTCGGACCCGTGCTGAAGTCGCTGAACGCCCAGGCGGTGACCACTCCGCAGGAAGACGCCCGCTCCGTCTGGCAGGCGCTCACCAGCAAGCCGTCGGGCAGCGCCCAGCGGACCACGGCCGCCGGGATCGACCGGGTGTGGCTGGACGGAGTACGCCGGGCGAGCCTCGACAAGAGCGTCGCGCAGATCGGCGCCCCGACCGCCTGGAAGGCCGGCTACACCGGCAAAGGCGTCAAGATCGCCGTCCTGGACACCGGCGCGGACGCCACTCATCCGGACCTCAAGGGCCAGATCCTCGCGGCGAAGAACTTCTCCGCTTCGCCCGACACGAAGGACCGTTTCGGCCATGGCACCCATGTCTCCTCCATCGCGGCAGGCACGGGCGCGAAGTCGGGCGGGAAGTTCAAGGGCGTGGCGCCGGACGCCAGGCTCCTCGAAGGCAAGGTGCTCGACGACGACGGTTTCGGCGACGACTCCGACATCCTGGCCGGCATGGAGTGGGCGGTCGCGCAGGGCGCCGACGTCATCAACCTGAGCCTCGGAGGGACCGACACCCCGGGGATCGACCCGCTGGAGGCGGCGGTCGACAAGCTCTCCGCCGACAGCGGCGTGCTCTTCGCCATCGCGGCGGGCAACGAGGGCGACGCGGCGGGCACAGTCGGTTCCCCCGGCAGCGCGGACGCCGCGCTGACCGTCGGTGCGGTCGACGACAAGGACCTGCTGGCGGACTTCTCCAGCAGGGGCCCCCGGGTCGGCGACGGCGCGATCAAGCCCGACGTCACCGCACCCGGCGTGGACATCACGGCGGCCGCCTCACCCGGCTCCGTCATCGACAAGGAGGTCGGTCAGAGCCCGGCGGGCTATCTGACGATCTCCGGTACGTCGATGGCCACCCCGCACGTCGCGGGCGCCGCGGCGCTCCTCAAGCAGCAGCACCCCACCTGGAAGTACACCGAGCTCAAGGCGGCCCTCGCGGCCTCCACGAAGCCGGGGAAGTACACCCCCTTCCAGCAGGGTTCGGGCCGGATCGCCGTCGACCGGGCGATCACCCAGTCCGTGGTCGCCGACCCGGTCTCGGTCGGCTTCGGCGTCCAGCAGTGGCCGCACACCGATGACGTGCCGGTCACCAAGAAGGTGTCGTACCGCAACCTCGGCACGAGCGACGTCACGCTCGCGCTCACCGTCCAGGGCACCGGCCCGACGGGCAAGCCCGCCCCGGCCGGCTTCTTCTCCCTCGGGGCCACCCACGTGACCGTCCCGGCTGGCGGCACCGCCCAGGTGCCGCTGACCGTGAACACCAAGCTCGGCGGCACGGCCGACGGCGGCTACTCCGCCTACGTCGTCGCGACCGGCGGCGGCCAGACCGTCCGCACCGCCGCCGCCGTCGACCGCGAGCGCGAGTCGTACGACCTCACGCTCAAGACCGTCGGGCGCGACGGCAAGCCGGCCCCGTACACCACGAGCGACGTCTACGGCATGAGCGGCGCCGCGATCGGCGTGTGGGAGTCTCCCGAGGCCGTGAGCGGAACGGCGAAGCTTCGCGTCCCCAAGGGCGGGTACGTGCTGAACTCAGCCGTGTACATCGACCCGGAGGACCTGGGCAAGGGCGTCGACTGGCTCGCCCAGCCCTATCTGAACCTCACCGGGAACACCACGGTCACGTTCGACGCACGCCTGGCCAAGCCGGTGGACTTCACCTTTCCGGCCACCGGCACGAAGCCCGTGATGGCCTCGCCCGACCTCCAGGTCGACTACGAGGGCAATGGCTACGGGTACGGCTGGGTGCTCGACTCGTACAAGCAGCTGCGCACCGCGCACATCGGTCCGAAGGCGACCGGTGTCCAGCTTTCCCAGCACTGGTACGGCACGTGGGCCAAGGGCGCGGCGACCCGTTACGACATCGCACTCGGGGGCCCCGTGACCCGGGTGGCGACCGGCTACCACCGTGCGTTGGGCAGCGACCAGCTGGCCAAGGTCGCCATCCGCGCCGGTTCGTCTGTCAAGGGCAAGACCGGTGACGTCTACGCCTGGGGCCTGCTGCCCGACTCGTTCGGAGGTTGGTCCGCCGGAACGAACCAGAAGCTTCCGGCTACCACCACCGCGTACGTCTCCACCGCCGACAAGGTGCAGTGGGGCTTCGACTTCTCCCAGAACGGGGCGCTCGACGCGGACGGCTACCCGCAGCTCGACGCCTGGTACTCCCTCGGGGCCCCGAAGACGCTCAAGGCCGGCAAGACGTACACGAAGACCGTGAACACCGCGGTGTTCGGACCTTACGTCAACGCCGACTTCGGGGTCTTCCGGGAAGGTGACGGGATCACCGGGTCGATACCGTTGGTCGCCGACGGCAACCGGAACGCCGGGTCCTCCCTGTACAGCTCGGTGAAGACGGTGCTCTACCGCAACGGCAAGGCGTTCGCCAGGAACGACGACCCGCTGTCGGGCGAAACCCCCGTCACCGTGCCAGCCGCGGCGGCCGACTACCGGCTGACCACGTCGGTACGGCGCGCCGCCGACGTCGCCTCGGTCTCCACCCGGATCGACGCGAGCTGGACCTTCCGCTCCGGCCGGACCAAGGGGCTCACCGCCCTGCCGGTCTCCATGGTCCGCTTCGCTCCGGCGGTGGCGCTGGACAGTACGGCCAAGGCCGGCAAGTCCGTGTCCGTTCCGGTGACCGTGCAGGGAGCGGCCGCCGGGAAAAACCTCAAGTCGCTCACCGTGTATGTCAGTTATGACGCAGGGAAGTCCTGGAAGAAGACCGCGGTCAAGAAGGGCAGGATCTCGGTGAAGAACCCGGCGAAGAAGAAGTCGCTCTCGTTCAAGGCCAAGGTCACGGACAAGAAGGGCAACACGTCCTCGGTGGCGATCTACAACGCCTACTTCGGCAAGTAGCCGCGCAGCCCGCGCAGCCGACCCCATGGCTGCGCGGGCCGTGGGCCCGCAGTACGCCCTCGACCAGCGCACCCGACGCGCCTTACGCCTCATCCAGTACCGCAGTCACCTCATAGACGGCTGCCTCGCCGAGACCGGACTGACCACCGGACTGGCCTGATCAGTGACACGACACCACGAGTTCAACCTCAAGTAGTGGAGTTCGAGAGGCCGATGGAGAAGCAGCCGGCCGCAGTCCGTTCGGCCCCAGGGGCCCCTCAGACCGCCGTCAGCGCCACCAGGGCCCGTTCCATCGCGGCGTTGAACTCTTCCGGCGACAGCGGCAGACGGGACTTCACGTCCCGACTCCACTGGTCGGCGAGGACCTCTGCGGAGCCCGCCTCAACACCGTCGAGCGCCGCGTCGGCCAGGTCCGACGGCGCCAACTTGGCCACGGGCCAGCCCGCCGACATGTCGGTGTCGGCCAGGCCCAGGTGCACCGCCGTCACGAGCGTGCCCTGCTCGGCGAGTTCCAAGCGGACACCGTTGGTCATGGCCCAGGCGGCGGCCTTGGTCAGGTGGTAGGCATTGGCGCCCGCGCCCCCGAACCACGACATGGCCGAGAGGACATTGACGATCGCACCCCCGCCGTTCCCGGCGAGCGCCGGCGCGAACTCCCGGACCATTCCCAAGTGGCCGAACACGTTGGTCTCCATCTCGTGCCGCACCGTGTCCAGCGAACCGTTCACCAGGTTGGTCCCCGTCTGGATTCCCGCGTTGTTGATGAGCAGCGAGACGTCCGTGGCGGCCTCGGCCGCGGCCCTCACGGAAGCGGGATCGGCGATGTCAAGGGCCAGCACCTCGACCCCGGGCAGGTCCACGGTCTCCGGCCGACGGGCCGTCGCGTAGACCTTGCGGGCGCCCCGTTCGAGCAGACGCTGGGCGAAGGCGCGGCCCAGGCCGCGATTGGCTCCGGTGACAAGGGCAACTGAGTTGTTGATATCCATGACCAGTACGCTAAAACCTGACGCTGGCGTCAGAGGCAAGCGCTGGTCGGCACGGCCAGGGTGAGAGGGATCACTATGACTGTCACAGGGGCCGCAGCCGAGCGGCTGATCCGCATCGGAGAGGTGGCACGAGGCGCCGGCGTCTCAGTGCGCGCCGTGCGCTACTACGAACAGCAAGGGCTGCTTATCGCGGAACGCAGCCCATCCGGCCAGCGCCTGTACCGGCAGGACGCCATTCCCTTGGTTCGCTTCTTCCAGCAGATGTTCGCTGCCGGCCTCACCAGCCGAAGGATCACCGAACTCCTTCCGTGCTGGGACTCCGGGCACACCGACGCCGAGCAAAGAGCCATGCTGCGCACCGAGCGCGAGCGCATCAAGGCCAAGATCGACGACCTGCAGGGTGCCCTGGACCACCTCGACGAAATCATCGCGATCTCGGACACGCACCCGTAGGCGCCGTCGGCCAGACGTCTCATGAGCGATCTGACCTGGCTGTCCTGGCCGGGGCGATGAGGAGTCGTCGAGGGGGAACTGCTGTCGGGCGGACGACGCGATTTCGGTGTTCGGACAGGGGGAGATCAGCGCGGTGGTCTGGTTCTCCAGGGCCTTTTCGGTCGTAGGCCGTCAGGGTGTGCCGACCGGCCGGCAGGACGGTGCAGGCTGCCCTGCGAGGGAAGGCATGGCCAGCGACGACGTGCCGTAGTCCGCGTCTCGCCCTGATCGCATAGACGCGGCCGATGCGGCGCTGGGCATGGTCGGACAGATCCTACGGGAAACGGGCCGTCACTCAGCGGAATCGGCGTAAGAGGGAGGCTCGCTGGATCCAGGGCCGTGGGTGCTGAGCTGGACTACGCCGCAGCGCTCACCGGCGACCACGCGGCCCCGTAGGAGGAAGGCATCATGATCGACCAGACCTCCTCGCCACGCTCCAACTCCTGCGGGAGGACGAATGAGCGCCGACCTGGATCGCACACCGAGAAGTCCCGCGTGAGTATCCAGACCGGTCTCAGCCTCCAGCCCTGTCGGTAAACGATCGTATGTGCGGACGAGTTTTGTCAGTGGTCAGGCTTTGCGTACGAGGAGGTCCTGCGCGGATTCGCGGAAGCGGGCGACGAGTGGGTCGGCGTCACCGCTGCGGGTGGCGACCACCACCTGGCAGGGCTCGATTCCCTCGACGGGGACGGTGGTGACATCGTCCCGGAGCGAGCAGCGCGGGTCGTCGGCCGGGGCGAGGGCGACGGCCTGGCCGTCGGCGACGACTTCGAGTTTGTCCTCGAAGGTGTCGACGAGCATGGGGCCCGTTGGTGCCGGGCTGCCGTCCGGACGGGGATCGAGCCGCCAGAAGCCGGTCCACTGCGCGGCCATGCCGGCACAGGCCACGAGTGGTTCGTCGGCGAAGTCCTCCGGCGTGATCACCTCCTTGCCGGCCAGACGGTGGAGCACGGGTACGAGCAGAACCCGGGGTTCGTCGTAGAGGACGGTCACCTCCAGGCCGTCGGCCGGGATCGGCAGGGGGGTACGGACGACGAGCGCGTCGACGCGTCGGTCGGGCAGGGCACGGGCCTCGTCCCAGTCCAGGTGGCGGGTGCGGACATGGGCTTCGGGGTGGAGGCGGCGCAGGCGACGTACCGCGGGAGTGATGACGAGGTCCTCCACATACCCGATGGTGATCACACGCGGCGGCGCGGCGGCGCGTGCGATGAGCGCCGCCCGGTCGGCCGCGTACAGGAGCGTCTGCGCCTGCGGGAGAAAGGCCGCGCCGGCCACGGAGAGTCGACTGCCCTGGGTGGTGCGCTCCAGCAGACGCACGCCGAGGCTGTCCTCCAGCCGCTGTATCTGGCGGCTGAGGGAGGGCTGGGCTACATGCAGTGCCTCGGCCGCCCGGGCGAAATTCAGGTGCTCGGCGACGACCGTGAAGTACCGGACGAGCCTCAGGTCCAGGTCGGAGGCGGGATGGAGAGCTGCGGAGGGCTGCGCTTCGTCGTCCATACCAGCAGCCTACTCGTTATGCAGATATTGCATGGCGGGGTGCAAAACGGGTCTTGGACGGCTGCTTCGGACCGCTGTTGACTCAGTGGTGTCCAGCCGGATCGATCCTGCGGACGAAACCCAACCAACAAACGGAGTGTGTCCGAAATGGGCAAGTACGACGGCAAGCGTGTGGTGATCACCGGAGGCAGCAGCGGGTTCGGCCTGGTCACCGCTCGACTACTTGTGGACGAGGGGGCACGGGTCCTGATCACCGGCCGCAGTCAGGGCGCCCTGGACACCGCGCGCCGGCAGCTGGGCGACCAGGCGATCGCGGTCCGCAGCGACGCCGCGTCGCTGCCCGACATCGACGCGCTGACCGACCGGGTGAAGGCCGAGTTCGGCACGGTTGACGCCCTGTTCGCCAACGCGGGCGTCAACGGCTTCGCACCATTCGAGGAGACCAGTGAGGAGCTCTTCGACCAACTGCTCGCCATCAACACCAAGGGCCCCTACTTCACCGTGCAGAAGCTCGCCCCGCTCCTGGCGGAAGGCAGCGGCGTGGTGCTCACCACCTCCGTAGCGAACGTCCTGGGGCTGCCGATGCTCAGCGCGTACGCCGCCGGGAAGGCGGCCGTGCGCTCGATGACCCGCAGCCTGGCCCGGGAACTGCTCCCGCGCAAGATCCGCGTCAACGCGGTCAGCCCCGGCCCGATCGACTCCGGGATCCTGGAGAAGTCCATGCCCAGGGAAGCGGCCGAGCAGACCAAGGCGCAGATGGCCGCCGACAACCCCATGCTGCGCATGGGAAACCCCGCCGAAGTCGCCAAGGCAGTGGTCTTCCTCGCCTTCGACGCCACCTTCACCACCGGCGCCGAACTCGCCGTCGACGGCGGCGGCTCCCAGCTCTGACGCCTGGCTTCGAGGTCTCGGCCCAGCAGGTTGCAGGCTCGTCCGGTCTCTTCCGGGGCATCTGATAGGCGAATGCCGCCGCACCCCGTCTGGGCTGCTATGCAGCGAGTCAGACGGGGTGCGGCGGCATTTCTGAAACTTCTCTGGGACTCTGGCCCCTCGGCGGGGAGCAACGCTCAAGGCCTGTGAGTCGGACTTGAGTTGGGACGTGAGGGCGTACCTTCCCGGGTGATCGACAGGTCACCGAGTGGACCGACGGTGCACCGTCGCTCAGGAAGGCGCGCTCATGCTCAGCGTGGTCAACGAAGACGGCGCCACGGAGTCCGGCTCCCTGATCGACGAGATCGTCCGGGAGGGCGCCCGGCGTATGCTGGCGGCGGCACCGGAGGGCGAGGTCGATCAGTACAGAGCCCATCGCGTCGCCCAGAAGGACGAGGCCGGGCGGCATCTACTGGTATGCAACGGCCGCCTTCGGCCGCACACCGTGACCACGGCCGCCGGGCCAGTGGAAGTCACCGCGCCGCGGGTGAACGACCGCCGGGTGGGCGAGGCTACCGGCGAGCACGCGCGGTTCTCCTCGGCGGTCCTGCCGCCCCTGGGCCCGCAGAACACGATCTCCTCTGGTCGCGTCACGCGACCGAGCGTCCCTTTCGGATCACCACAACGCCCTCAAGTCGGCCTGGAAGCGGCATCACCGTTGCGGGCCACGAACCGTGTCGGTAAGGGTGGTGACGCGCCGGCGCCCGCAAAGAGAGTGGAGATGCAGTGATGAACGACGCCCATGCCATGGTCACGGAACGCGCAATGAATGTGACGCCGCGACAGATCTGGAGCGCATGGACGGATCCGGACAGCGTCGCAAAATGGTGGGGACCTGCTGGTTTCCGCAGCACGGTTCATGAGCTGGACGTTTGTAGCGGTGGCCATCTGAAGATCACCATGCACGGCCCGGACGGCACCGACTACCCGAACGTGTACCGGTTCGACGACATTGTGCCGTACAAGCGGATCGGTTACACCCACTTGGGCTCGGAGGAGTTCGGACTGGCGCCATCACAGTCTGTGGTGGAACTGATCCAGATCGATGACCGACGCACCCGGGTCGTCATGGAAGCCAGGTTCGTTTCCGCGGAGGACAAACGCCGTCACATCGAGGACTTCGGCGCCATCGAAGGCTCCCAGCAACTGCTTGAGCGGCTCGAGGGACAGGCTCATTCATACGAGGCGCGATGAGCCCAGGCGTCTGAGACCGAGTCGACACACGGTGCGGCCGCACCTGGTGCGAGCAGCAGCACCAACCGCACGCGCCCGTGCTATCTGCACGGCCAGAGAACGGACCTGCTCACCAGAACGGACGTGGATCGACAACGGGCACCTCGACAGCTGCAGCGTTCCTTGAACAGACCCGGGCATGCCCGTTGATCATGCGGCCCCGCCGGATCGGTTTCCAGTATTCGCTGGCCTTCGAGAGGATCCATGAACAGAGCTATCGGCAGTTCGGCTCCGGCCTCATCGATGTCCCGGCCGTTGACCTGGCCACTCGGGTGGCGGTGATCACGGACACCATCTCGCAGCTCGCGTCAGAAGCCGTGTCGCACGATCAATGCAGAGGGCGATCACGGATGAAGGCGCCACCGGCCTTCTGAAACGACGTCCACCTTGTCGCCGCTGACGCGAATGGCTGTGTCGTCGTCGATGAAGTAGATCGGGAAGTCCGCCCGCCCGACGATGCGATCGGCCCAGGCGTCGTCGCGCTCCGGGAAGTCCGGTGAGTACAGATGGGGCTTGAGGTACCAGCCGAAGAGGCCGAAGGGCGGCTTCACGGTTGTCGCGTCGAGAGCATGGAGGTCTGCCGTGTCCCCGATGACGCCGGCAGAGTGTTCGGTGAGATTCCGGCTGAAGATCATCGATCCGGCGCTCAACCCTACATAGACCCGGCCGGCAAGCGCTTCCAGGAAGCCGTCTGCCAGGTCGTTGCCGGTGATGCTGCGAGCGAGGTGGTAGTGATTGCCGCCCCCGGCATAAATGACGTCGGCGCGCAGCAACCGGTCGAGTACCAGCCGCCGAGGCAGGCCGTTCAGTTCCAGGACGTCGAACTCCCGCCAGCCGAGGCCGTGCAGCCGATTCATGTCCGAGAGGAGCCACCCATGGTCCCCGGACTCGGCCACGGACGCCGTGAGTACGTACACGATGTTCGCCGAACCGAACGGCTTCCCCAGCATGTTCCGCAGGGCATCCCGCAGGGTCTCGTTACGCAGACCGGCCGACGTCAGCAGAAGCTCCATCGGACAAGCCAATCATGCCTGATTGACTCAGGCAACGCACCGGCCGAAGGCCCAAGACGGCCTCACGGCCACCCGTAGAAGGCCAATCTCGACTGGTCGAAGTACGGGCAGGCCACCGCCTCCCTGATCGCCGGCAAGCTCTCCGCCTCCTCCCGGCAGAACGCGCTGGCCGCCGCGTGTTCAAGGAGTACGGGGCGATCAGAAAGACGATCTATACGGCGAAGTACCTGTCGGACGAGGGATCCCGGCGCAACATCGCCCGGCAGCTGAACGAGGGCGAGTCGCTGCATGCCCTGCGCCGTCAGCTCCACTGCGTCCGCGAGGGCAAGGTCACCCGCCGTCAGCCCGAGCAGCAGAACGAGCAGGTGTGGTGCCTGACGGTGGTGACGAACGCGGTCGGCTGCCGGCACACGGAGCATATGGGTCCGGCAGTCGGCGAACTGCCCGGCGCCGGCCGCGAGGTGGATGCCGAGGTCCTGGCGCGCATCCCTCCGGCCCGCGGTTCGGTGGTCGAACTACTGGGGCCCCATCACCGTCGACCACGAGCACGAACTGGCCCAGCTCGAGGGGAAGGGCCACCGGCCGCTGCGGACCGTTGCCACCCACGACCCGGCGGCCGGGCTGTAGGACGCATCGGTGATGTTGGTGGTGTGAGGCACGTCAGGGTGCATCGCCCGGCTCGGGCAAACAGCCTCCGGCACCCGCAGGGTGTGCCTGGTGGGTGCCGGAGCGCCGCCAAGAGATCGCCGCCTGGACGAGTAGGCGACGGCCACCCGGATGGGCACGTCGTCCCTGCCGGCGTCGGTGCTCGCGGTGGCTGGCTGTGGCGCTACCGCGGGTAGTGGCTGGCCTGTGCTCCCAGGACGTTCAGCAGGGCCAGGGCCTCGGCACCGGGGGATCCCGGCGCCGCGCTGAAGAGCACGAGGTACTGGTCACGGTCGGTGAGGGTGAGCGTGTCGCAGTCGACGGTGACCTCGCCGACGGCCGGGTGGTGGAAGGTCTTGGTGAGCATCGGCGCGGCCTGTACGTCGTGTCGTTCCCAGAGCCGGGCGAAGTCGGGGCTGGCGTCGCGGAGTTCATCGACGAGGCAGGTCACCGCGGGATCGGTGGGGTAGCGGGCGAGGGTGGTGCGGAGTTGCATGACGACGCCGAGACGGAACTCGGCGGCGTCGGAGATCCCGTAGAGCCTCGCATCGGCGCACTGCGGTCCGGGGAAGGCCCGGCGGGCGAGGTTGCGGTCCTTGGGGGCCAGCGGGAAGAAATCCTCCATGAGCGCGGCCGCGAGGTCGTTCCAGGCGAGGACTTCGCATGCGGCGGACATGACGAAGCCGGCCGTCTGTGGCAGCCGCTCCAGGAGCGCGAGGATGCTGGGCCGGACGTCGCGCCGGTGCAGTCCGGTACGGTTCGGCGCGGTGCCCGCGAGGACGTGGAGGTGGTCGGACTCTGCGTCGGTGAGCCGCAGCGCGCCCGCGATCGCGGCCAGGACATCGCCCGAGGGGCGTGGCGCCCTGCCCTGTTCAAGGCGGATGTAGTACTCCGTGGAGATGTGCGCGATGACCGCTACTTCCTCGCGGCGAAGACCTGGTGTGCGGCGTCGCGGGCCCGAGGGCAGGCCGATGTCCTGCGGGCGAAGCCGCTCGCGGCGGCTGCGGAGGAACGCCCCGAGTTCCTGTTTGTCCATACGCCCAGTGTGCGCGCGGCGCGGTGGCGGATCCTGGTACAGCCTGTGCCTGTATCCGGCCGGCAGCCGGCCGGATGCTGTTGCCATGACGCATCGCACAAACCCCACCGACAGCGCACCCATCGGCCTGCTCACCGGCAAGGTCCTGTTCATCACCGGCGCCAGCCGCGGCATCGGGGCCGCCGCAGCCCGGCTCTTCGCCTCCGAGGGCGCCGCCGTCGTGCTCGCCGCCCGCAGTACCGACGCCCTGGAGCGCATCGTGAAGGAGATCCGCGCAGACGGCGGTGTCGCCGACGCCGTCACCCTGGACCTCGCCGACCCCACGAGCATCCGCGCCGCCGTCGACCGCGTCGAGGAACTGCACGGACGGCTCGACGGCGCTTTCAACAACGGTGCGATCGTTCAGCAGCAGCCCGGCCCGCTCGACACCACGAGCGACGCGGACATCGACGGGCAGTTCGCGGTGAACTTCCGCTCGCACTGGACCGCCATGACTGCCGAGGCCGCACTCATGCGGCGAAGCGGCGGCGGGGCCATCGTCAACACCTCCAGCATCGGCAGCCGCCGCGCGGTGCCGCCCCTGCCCGCGTACGGCGCCATGAAGCGCGCGCTCAACAGTCTCACCGAGACCGCTGCGGCGACCTGGGCTCCGGAGGGCATCCGGGTGAACGGCATCACTCCCGGCGGCACGGCCACAGAGATGATGGAGGAGTGGGAGGCGGCGACTCCGGGCGTCATCGAGGCCAGTACCGCGGCGACACCGCTCGGCCGCATGGCCCAGCCCCGCGAGGTCGCCGAGGTGGCCGCGTGGCTGCTCAGCGACCGGGCCTCGTACGTGATCGGCGCGATCGTCCCGGTCGACGGCGGCGCCGGCGCCTGAAAGGAGCAGCCCCGGCTCCGGGCTGCTCCTTCACTGCCCTGGAGAAGGAGCAACCGGGCATGGTCAGGCGGGCTGGCCCAGGGGCCGGATGGTCAGGGTGTTGAGGTCGACACCTGCCGGCTGGTCGAGGGCGAAGCAGATGGCCTCGGCGATGGGCTGGGTAGGCAGGGCGAAGAGGGGAACATCGATGTCTTGCCAGAAGGGGGTGTCGATCATGCCGGGGTTGACGAGAGTGACACCGACGCCGCGGGTCGTCGCGTGCAGGCGCAGGTTCTCGGCGAGTCCGGTGGTGGCCCACTTGGTGGCCGAGTAGAGATTGGCGGAGGAGTTCTTCAGCCCGGCGACGCTGCCGATGAGCACCAGCCGTCCGCCGGTGGCTTCGAGGTGGGGCAGGGCGGCATGGGCCAGCAGCGCGGGACCGAGGACGTTGGTGAGGACCATGGGCGACCACAGCGTCGGGTCGCCTGCCCCGATGGAGTCACCGGACATGAATCCGGCGTTGGCCACCGCCGCGTCAAGGACACCGAAATGCGTCACGGTACGGGTAACGGCCGACTCGGTGGCCTGCCAGTCCGCCGCGTCCGCGACCAGGCCCAGCAGACGGTCGGGGTGACCGGCCTCGTCGAGGAAGGCCTTCAGCCGGCCCTCGTCGCGGCCGGTGACGGCCACGCGGTGGCCGCGGTCGAGGAGCAACCGCGCGGTGTGGGCGCCGATACCGCTGGTCGCGCCGGTGATCAGTACCGTCTTGCTGGTCATGGTCATGCTCCTGAAGCGTGGTCGGGGGTGGCGGACGGCGGTCCGCGATGGATGACGGCGGCGTGCCGTTCACGTCCGCCGGCCCCACGAAACCGGCGGCGTCAGAGGCGGACAAGGTCGCGTTTACAGGGGGTACGGATTCAACCCCTCTCCATCGGCCGGACCCTGGGTACCGTGGGCGCATGGAACCTCCGCCCGGAAGCCCCACCGGGAGTCACACGGAAAACCGCCCGGCCGACAGTCCGGACAACCGCCCGCAGAACCGATTGGACAACCGCTCGGAGATCCGCGACTTCCTCATCAGCCGACGCGCCAAGATCACCCCGGAGCGGGTCGGGCTGCCCACCAGCCGACGACGCCGGGTCCCGGGACTACGGCGCGAGGAGGTCGCGGCCCTCGCCGGCGTGAGCACCGAGTGGTACACGCGGCTGGAGAAGGGCCACATCGGCGGCGTCTCCGAGGACGTCCTGGAAGCGGTCGCGAAGGCGCTGCACCTCAACGAGGACGAGCGCACCTACCTGCTCGACCTGGCCAGAGGGGCCCGCCTCGCCCGCCGCAGGCCGCCCCGCCGCGAGGGCGTCAGGATCCCGCCCTCCGTCCGGTGGATGGTCGACTCCATGACGATGACCCCCGCCTTCGTACGTGACGGCCATCTGGACATCGTCGCGAGCAACGCGCTGTGCAGAGCCCTGTACTCACCGATGTTCGACAGCGATACCACCGGCGAACGGGGCTGCGCCAACTTCCCCCGCTACTTCTTCCTCGACCCCGGCTCCCGCGACTTCTTCGCCGACTGGGAGGAAGGTGCGAGGGCCACGGTCGCCGTTCTCCGCGCCGAAGCCGGAAGTGAACCCCACGACCGGGCCCTGCGTGAACTCGTCGGCGAACTGTCCACGCTCAGCCCCGACTTCCGCACCATGTGGGCCAGCCATGACGTCCGAATCCACCACGAAGGCACCAAGCGGCTGAACCACCCCGAAGTCGGCTGCCTGGAGATGACCTTCCGCTCCCTGAGCCTGCCCCTCCCTCAACGGGCCGTTCACGACCTGACCATCTACACGGCCGAGCCAGGTTCCCCCTCGGAGGACCGCCTCAGACTCCTCGCCAGCTGGAGAGCCCCGCAGACCGCTCCCGTCAAACCAACCCAGCCGCCCGGCTGACCTCAGACGTTCGGGGCCCCTGACCAGGGTGCGGTCTTCCGCCTGCCGTGCATTGCGGCAAAGCGAGCGCGCGCTGCCGGCCCCGAACCAACGGCCTCGGCCGAGCTGAGGGAGCAGGGCACCGCTGTGCCCGCACCGTGTTGGGTACCGGGCCACTTCCTCGATGCCCGAATGGACGTCAGGTGCGCGCGTCAGGGGTGCCGATGCGTCCACGCCGGGCCCGCCGCATCCGGGTCGTCCAGCCCGCGCTCCGACACGTCGATGTGAGCCGGCGCGTTCCCGTCGGCCTTGGGCAGACGCCGCGCATTCGTCGGAGAACGCAGCAGGTACAAGCCCTCGCACAGCACCGCTAGTCCTCGGCCGAGACGAGTACGGCGTTGCCGTGCTCGGACACGATCGCGATGACCTCACGATTGTCATTGACCTTCTTGATCAGTGGAACGAGTGCATTTCGGGCTTCATTGGCAGTGACGGCCATGGCCCATTCCCTCTGTCGAGCGAGTTGGGGACGGGCGACACCTTCGTGGACCGCCTGGGTGCTGAGGCCAAGGGCACGAGCATCCGAGCGGCCAGGGGTGCGGGTAGGTCGCACGTTCCCCACCCACAGGTGGGGACGAGATCACGGGCCGCCCGCGCATCGGTGGGAGACGACAGGTTCGTGAAGCGGCAGTTGGCCAGGCACTCGCGGGCGGCGTAACCGCCGGCCGCCGTAGTGCGGTGAGGACGAGGGCCCGGACACGGTCGGGGTGCCGTGTGGTGATCCGGACGTCCACGGCCTGTCCGCCTTCGGCTTCGGTGATCGCTCCATCGGCCGGGGGTGTCAGGCGCGGGCGGCTGCGGCGGCGACGATCCAGTTGCGGAACTCGACGGCGTAGTGCCGCATGTGATGCTCCAGGACCCCGTCCGGGCAGGTGACGGGGAAGTAGACCGTCAGGTTCGCGGTGAACCCGTCGGCGGTGTCGCCGAACTGGATCAGCGCCCTCCCGACCACGGTGCCGTCGGCCAGGAACAGGTTCGAGGACATCTTGCGCGGGAACTGCGACTCCGGGAGGAGCTCGGCCGCGTCCTTGGCCCAGTCCAGCGCGTCGGTGCCCCAGCCGCCCATGTAGAAGGAGGCAACGTGCGGGCCAATGTTCTCCACTACGCGCGCGCCGATGTCATCGGTGCCCATTGCGTAGTGCTCGGGGTGCGCCGAGAGGAGCGGCTTCTCGTCGCCGGCGAATGCCTTGTCCATCCATGCCAGGAACTCGCCCGAGGTTAGGCCCGTCGCCTGGAGCACGGTGGTGCCCCCCTTGAAGGCGCCGCCGGAGGCGCGGGCGCTCTCGCGCAGGAAGGTGTTGCCCTCCTCGATCTCCGCTGCCAGGAGGTCGAGGAGCCCCTGGCGGCCCAGCAGCGTCCGGAAGCGCTCCACCGCTCGACGGGCGTAGAAGAGCTCGAAGTCGTCGATGCTCCCGGCGCCGGTGGGCCCGGACACCAGCGCCACGGTGACGGACGGAGCCTTCGGGATTTCGGTCATGGTTGAACCTCCATCAACATGTGAATGTGAATTCACGTTCGCGTCAGCGTACGCCGAGGAGCGCACCAGCTGTCAAGAGATCCTGCTGAGAGCGCCCCGGCTACCATGCGGGATATGAGCGAGGAGCCGCAGCGCCCGGCGACCTACCGGGAGCCCCAGCAGGCACGCAGCGCCGCCACCCTGGCCCGTGTGCTGCGGGCGGCCGAGGAGATCGCTGCCGCCTCCGGCCTGGAGGAGATGACGATCGCCGGTGTCGCCCAGCGCGCCGGGGTCGCCGTCGGCACGATCTACCGCCGCTTCGAGGACAAGGAACAGCTGATCACCGCCCTGAGCGAGCGGATGCTGGAACGCCGCGAGGGATACGTGGCCGAGCAACTGCGCGCGGCCGAACCCTCGCTCTCAGGTGTCATGGACGCATACGCGCACGCCCTGCTGAAGTCCTTCGCCGACCACAGCAGCCTCTTCCCCGAGCTGCTGCGCACGCGCGGGACCAGGTCACTGGACCGCGGGGCCCGCACCATCACCGAACTCCACCGCCTCCTTCTCGAAGCAGCAGCCCCGTACACTGACCAGATCCGCCGCTCCGAGCCCCAGCAGGCTCTCGACGCCGCGGCCCGCGCCATCCTCGGTGCCTGCTTCCACAACTCCGTACGCCCCGATGCCGCCACCGGCGAAGCAGCCAGACGCCGCTACGCCGACGAGCTCGGTGACATGGCGATCGCCTACCTTCTCAGCCCCGACCGGCGCCGCAACGCCGAAATCTGAGCAGACGCGCCGCCACACGGCTCTCACCCCGCCAAGGTCGCCTGCACCTCCTCGTCGTCGCGTTCGGTCGTGTCCGGGTTGTGCAGTGGCCGCGGGGTGCCGGCGGCCGGATCGAAGGAAGCGAAGCTGTAGCGCCCCAGCACGTTCAGGTCCCTGTGCTTGAGGGGGACGGGCGATGTCCTCGTCCCGCGGCCCGTGGTGGCCGGAACGCTCTTCCCGCGGTTCGGGAGGCCGGTATGCGTGCCCACCGCCTCGTCGCCAACGCGGGTTTCACGAGCACGGGCGAATCCCTGCGCCCACCTGACACCCAAAGGACCAGGTGCGTCGTCACGCTCTGTGGCACCTACCTTGGTATGAGAGGTGACTCACCCGGTCGGTGGAGGGAGATCGTTTCGGTGGCCGATGCCACCGCGCCGCAGTCGATGCGACGTTCGGAAAATGACTGGTGCTGAATGGACGATGAAGGTGCTCTGGAGCGTCTGGTGGCAGCGATGGCCGCGCTGGGTGGCTTGGGCAACGGTGCTGTGGGCGGTGCTGTATACCGGCTTCGGCCTGGCGTGCGCGCTGAGCGGGGCGCCCTTGTTCGACCATGGCGGTGACTCGGTGGTTTCCGGACTGGGTTGGGCGGTCACGGCGGTGGGCGCGCTGGCGACGCTGGTCAGCGGAGCGGTAGTGCTGTGCGGGCTTCGGCCGGCGATACGGGTGCTGCTCTGGGTGGCCTGCGGGCTGGCCGGGGCCACCGCGTTCAGCCTGCTGATGGATGCGATCACGCTGATGCTCGGTCAAGGAGTGGACAGTCAGGCCTCTGCCGCGAACAAGGTCCTGGCAGCGGTCGGGGCGGTTCTGCTCGCGGCCACGGCCCGATCCGACCACCGACTCGCCAGTACTGCTGTACGCGCGCCGTCCGCCGCTCCGCAGCCCGCCCAACTCGCCGCCTGGACAGGGACGCTTGCCTTCGTTCCGTACGCTGTGATGAAGCTGGTCTGGGCATTGGGCGGCACGTTCGCGGGGATCAGCGGTGAGGAGATGCTCACGATTTCGGAGCGGAACGGCGCTTCGGGAACTTTCCTTACCCTGGAGTCCTGGGGCCTGGACCCCACCGCGCTGCTGGCCGTGCTCGGTGTTTTCCTGCTCTGGGGTCTGGTCCGCCCATGGGGGCAGGTCTTCCCACGCTGGACCCTGTTCCTGCACGGTCGACGAGTACCACGCTGGCTGCCGCTAGCCCCGGCTCTGCTCGGCGCTGCCACGCTAGCCCCGTACGGTGTTGTGGGGACCGGATACTTGACCCTGGCCACGGCCGGCGTAGTGACGATGCGGCGCGGAGACTTCCACACTTCTGGCGACGCCCTGCTGGTCGGCTGGCTCGGTATGGTCGCCTTCGCCGCTTACGGCATCGCCCTGACTGTCGCGGCCTTCTCGTACTGGCGCCGGACCCGCCTGTAACTGGGTGGGGTGGTGGCCGTGGGGGTCCGTGGCAGTATTCGTGGGTCCGTAAGTGATCTTCGTTGTCATGAGGTGACGATGCCGCCGCTATGAGCTGGCTACGGTAACCCCTGTGACCAGGGTTGAGCCCACTTACGACAAGACGTGCGTGATCTTGACCAGCTCAGCTCCAGTGCCGTATCAGGCAACGTTCGCCCTGTGTTCGATGTGAGATACGGTCCTCAGTCATGGGCGAATTGGTGTTGATCAGGCACGGCGAGACCGCATGGAGCCGGACCGGCCGGCATGCTGGCCGCACCGACCTGCCGCTGACCGAGGCGGGGGAGAACGCGGCGCGTGCGCTCGCACCCCGGCTGGCCGAACGGGAGTTCGCCGCCGTCTACAGCAGCCCGCTGACTCGCGCCGTGCGGACCGCCGAACTGGCGGGGCTGAGCGGCGCGGAGCCCGACCCCGACCTGATCGAGTGGGACTACGGCCGCTACGAGGGGCTGACCGCCGAGCAGATCCAGGAGCTCAAGCCCGGCTGGGAGCTGTGGCGCGACGGCGTCGACGCTGGCGAGGACCTCGGGCACGTGACGGTGCGGGTCGACGCCTTCCTCGGCCGGGTCCGGCCGCTGCTGGACAAGGGCGACCTGGCCGTCGTCGCGCACGGCCACCTGTCACGCATACTCACCGCGCGCTGGCTCGGGCTCGACGCGTCGGCCGCGCGGCAGTTCGGGCACCCGCATCCGGGGACGATCAACACGCTGGGTTACGAGCACAAGCTGCCAGTCGTGCTCGGGTGGAACGTGCCGTAAAGGCGGCTGTCCAGATCCCGTCCAAGGTGTAGCTACTGCCGTGCCATCAGGCGACGTTGGCCCTCTCGACGACTGAGCGTAGGCGCCGGTCGTCGGCGTGGCGATTTCACCAGATGATGTAGCGGCGGATCATGCTGCCCTGCTCCTTGTGGCTGACGTGGTCGGTGCCATCGAGGGTGATGTACCGCAGGGCGGTGAACTGGGCTTCTATGCGGTTGAGCCAGGAGCTGTTTGTAGGGGTGTAGGCGATCTCGGCGTTGTTCGCCGCGGCCCAGGGGCCAACCCGCTGGCACCTCTTCGTGGTCAGGTGCGCGGAGAAGTTGTCACAGACGAGCGCGATACGGACCTCGGGCGGGCAGAGGGTTCGCAGGTGGCGGCAGAACTCCAAGAACTGGGTGCGCTTCTTGACCGGCTTGATGTGACCGTAGAGCGTGTCCTTGGCCAGTTCCGGGAAGCGCCGTCATCACCGAGGCCGTCATACCCAGTGAGAGTGCTCAGCCCCCTTGCCGATTCCGCGATGCCGTCTCGGACCCCTGACCATGCCAACAACTGTGCGGCAGCATCCTCTGCCACCTTGCCAGATACCTCCGTAGTGAACTCGGAGACGACCTGAGCGAAGTCCTTGAGCATGGTCAGCCGGTCTTCGAGCCCGCGGATGTCCTCGCTCATCGGGTACTTGTAGGAGCTCCCGTCCCCGAAGTCCTTGGTGTTGTTGATGAGGAAGTAGACGTGTTCGTCGGGGTTCTGCTTGAGGAAGTCCAGGATGGAGAACCAGATGGCCGCATCGTGGCCACCTTCCGCGTGATCCCTGACCTCTTTTGCTGGCGGAAGAGCCATCGCCTCCCGCTGGTACGCCCTACGCAGTACCGCGCCGCTGGTCTCGATGACCTCGAAGATCTCCCCATAAGCCCCCCGCCAGTGCTCCAAGAGACGCTCAAGGTCCAGAGGCTCCAGGGAACTCTTAACTTCCCAGGGCAGGTCCGCTCCTGCAGACCTGGCGTCATAAAGCTCCGCGACCTCAGCCCGCTTATGGCCCGCCGCCGGGCCGGCGGATTCAACTACAGCTACAGCCAGTTCCGCGCCGACCCGGTACTGAACACCCTGCAGTGGCCGGACGATGTGCTGGAGCAGTTCCTCTTCGACCACGGCAGCTACTTTATGGACGACTATGGAGACATCAACCTGTGCGCTATCAGCTGGCAGCTGGAGTCGATCCCGGCCGCAGGGTTTCTCACCATGCCGACCGGCGAGAGCGACGGCGACTGCATCGAGCGCTTCGCAGAGACCCATGCGTCTCGGGTCGAACGGCGGCCCCCGGAGGTCGGCCGATGCTGGGAAGAGCGCGGGACGTGGCTGCGACCGCCGCTCCTCCTCGACCGGCGCCTCCTGAACCCGTCGGACAGAGGCTTGCAGGTCCTGGAGGGCCGCACGCGTGTCGGCGTCCTACGATGCCGGCTGCGTGAAGAACTGCACGTTGCCCCAGAGCACCAGGCCTGGGTCGGACGCCCGTGAGAGCGGGCTGCGCTGCGGTGCGTACGCTGCAGGCGTTTCGCCTGCCTTTTTGAGGACGAGCTGCGGATGACTGAGAATCCGTCTGTGCCCGGACCGCGCCGGGATCTGGCGATGCACAACGACTGGTGGGCTTCGGGCTGGGACCACATCCTGCCCCGCCAGAGCTTCCCGCTGACCATGCTGATCGGAACAGCGAGCCAAGGGCTGTCCCGTTATCGGCGTCTTGTTCGACGTAGGGTCTGCGAGACGGCGCGGCTGGCGCTGTTGTCTCGGCGACATGAGAGGGCATCGTTGAACCCGAACCTCATCTGCTGGTTCTGCTATCAGGTCATCGATCTCGACCAGGACGGGGCAGCGACCAAGCTCAGGCTCGGTGCGGTTGACCCGGTGCGAGGCGGTGTCATGCGGCAGCAGGTCTATTCACACTCAGACTGTCTGCGCGAACAAGTCCACCCGAACATCGATCTGTGGTTTGAGCTCTGAGGCCAGCCTGACCTCCAAGAGTGCCGACCGTGGGTGCGATGATCCTGCGATGCCTCGCGTGATCACGGCGTCGGAACCGTCCTGGATAGTCCCGTTCACCGGGCTGAGCCCGCGCGACTTCCGCAAGTGGTTGACCGCGCTGCGCCGCGAGGGTGCCGACACCGTGCGGCCCAGGGCGGCCGTGGGGCTTGTCCCTGGAGGGCCGAGTACTGCTGGTCGCGACCTACTGGCGCACCAACCTGACGTTGCGGCAGCTTGCGCCGCTGTTCGGGGTGTCCAAGTCGGCGGCCGACAGGATCATCGACCACGTCGGCCCACTCCTTGCGCTCAAGCCGAGGCGGCGGTTCCGCAAGGACGCCGTGCTGATCGTCGACGGCACCCTGGTCCCTACCCGAGACCACACCACTGCCGAGCAGTCCAATAATTACGGGTACTCCACCAACCACAAGGTCGTCATCGACGCCCACACCCGCCTGGTCGTCGTGATCGGCAAACCTCTCCCGGGCAACCGCAACGACTGCAAGGCTGGGGAGGAGTCCGGCGCCAAGGCCGCCGACCGCGAGGACGGCCACGAGGCCGGCCGCGAGCAGCCGCGGTGACTCGATGCCGTCCATGGTGGTGCCACTCTGGTCTCGACGCCCCACCGGCATGGAGCCGACCTTCCATTGGCGCAAGCAGCGGGGCTTGGCATGTGTCCGTAGCCCGCTCAGGGAGCCTGCCCTGAACGCTCCAGGTCGAGGGCGACGGTACGCACCGCATCGACGATCGGCAGCAGCTTGCGACCAAATGAGGTGAGGTCGTACACGGTCGACTGCTTGCTCCTCGTCTCCGCGACCCGGCTGACGATGCCGGTCTCCTCCAGCTTGCGCAGGCGGTTGGTCAGAGTGACCGCATTGACCTTCGGGATGGCCCGCTGAAGTTCGTTGAAGCGCATCCCCGACTCCTGCAGCGTCATCACGATCGCCAGCGTCCACAGGTCGCCGATGACCGACAGGATCTGCATGCACCGCGCCGTCTGGAGGTCCCCTGCCTGATCCATGATGCCACCCATTCTAAACTGCCGTGCTATCGTCACTAGTAAAGAATCTTTAGTGGTTTCCCTGTGAGGAAGGCGCCGCCCACCATGAGAATTACGATCTTCGGCGCGACCGGACGGATGGGGCAGCTGCTGGTGCAGCAGGCCCTTGACGCGGGGCACGCGGTCACGGCCTACGCCCGTAACCCGGGCAAACTCCGCACCATGCATGCGAACCTGTCCATAGCCACCGGACAGCTCGATGACGACGAGGCGATCCTCGAAGCGGTTCGAACCGCCGACGCCGTCATTGAGGGCGTCGGCTCCGAGAGCGCCGCGACCCGCAGGATCATCACCGCCATGCACACCGCTGGCGTCAAACGGTTCGTGGTCGTATCCACATGCAGTGTCCCGGACCCCGCCGATCAGCCAGACCTCAAGTTCAAAGCCCTCGTCCGATTCGTCAAGACCGCCGCGCCCCAGGCCTGGGCCGAGGTGCGCTCTGCGGCCGAGGCAGTACGCGCCAGCGACCTCGAATGGACGCTGGTCCGCGTGGCCAAACTCAACGACAAGCCCGCCACCGGAAACATCAAGGTCGGCCACTACGGCCACGGGGTAGTGGACCTCTCCATCAGCCGCGCTGACATGGCCGCCTTCCTGCTCAGCCAAGTGACCGATGAGACCTACCTGCGCGGCGCCCCGGCGATCAGCAATTGATCGGCCAAGCCGCTGCCCGCAAAGACCCCAGCACCGGCGTGCACCGGAGGCGAGCCGACAGATAGGCGTCAACGCCAGCAGCTCGCGACGCCCCTTATCGTTCCTGGCCCACCACCAACCACGCCCGTACGCTCAAGCCGGAAGAGCGCCCCGCCAGCAGGACGCCGGGAAGCAGCCGGATGCCTTAATGATCACTCGGTCGGCCAGGCGCAGCCTGCTGCTTCGGCCTGCCGAGCATTCGTGGTGAAGTGGCTTGCGTGTGTTCGCGTGCTGTTGTCGCTGCTCACGGTCGTTACGGCTGTGCTGCTCAGTGCGTGTGCGGGTGCTGACTCCGGCCCGGTCAATGGCGGCTTTGTACCGACCGTAACGGCTGCCCCGTCCTCGTTCCCGTCTCCATCTCCATCCCCATCTCCATCTCCATCTCTGTCTCCAACGCCCACGCCGACCACCAGCGCCGAGATTGCCGAGGCCGTCGGCAGTTGGTACACGTACGGAGGCGAGACGGCGGTGGTCAGCCTGATCAAGGAAGCGGTGAAGGCGCAAGCGGGCCGTCCCCGGTCCGACATGGAGTTGGTGACAGTGGACTTCGGCGGTCTGATGGATGCGCTCAGCGCGGCACGGCTGTTCGGGTCTCTCCCCGATCCCAAGACCCGGACAGCTTGGTCGGCAGCCATTGAACACCTCGATGAGGGCGCGCGCGAGGTCCTTGCTTCGGCGCCGGAAGCCGGACTGATCCAGTCTCCCCAAGAAGCCGGCCAGGCGTTGCGGGGGTGGCAGACGTTCGACAAAGGAATCAAGAGCCTCAAGACCGTCCAGGCCCGACTCCACCGCACGTTCGGCCTGAAGCTGTCGCCGGACCCGTGGAAAGAGAGGTATCCCTGAGCGTTGTCCGACGGATCAAAGCCGGTCCACTGCCGTCATCTACGGTGAGGACGAGCGCGATCGGCCGGCGACAGGTTTCGCCAGGCGACGGCGACCTTCGATGGACAGCGGAGCGTTGCGGTGAACCGTCCGTGTCAGCTGGCTTCGGGGCGCATCGTGGCCGCGGTGTCCGTGGCCACGGTGAGCGGTCGGCCGAGTAGTCGGGCAAGGTCGGGCTAGCTAGAGGTGTCACCTGCTCGTCGTGACCATCACTGCGGGAACGTGCCCCCGGAGGCGTGCCGCCCCTTCCGCCCGGTGCGGGAGAGACTCCTTTCAGGCCCGGCGACGGTTCCGCAGGACACCGTGCTGATCGTGGACGGCCCCCTGATCCCCACCCACGACCGGACCGTAGCCGCCTTCAGTTTTCGCGGTGCCTCGCGTGGGGGCGGGTGCAGTGGCTCGTGGTCGTACTCCGAGCTTCTCGAGACGTCGTTGTTGTTCTGTGTTGAGCTGGGCCCAGTCGCGCGCCTGCCGGAGGACCCAGCGGCCGATGTCGTCGCCGCGGTATGTCACCCCCGGCTGTTGTACGTCCTCGAGCGTGTTCCCGGCGTTCAGGAGCGCCGCTAGGCCGGTGTAGCTGCGTTGCCAGTCGACGGTCCATCCGAGGAGTCGGGGGTTCCAGTCGGGGTCGATTGCGGCGAGCTGCTCGGCCCGCCGGCGGGCCCGGCCGGTGTCCTTCCCGAGTCCGTCGGGTCGTCGGAGGTTGGTGAGCCATTGTCCGATGGGCTTGTCGAGGGTGGTGGCGTGGCGGGGTGCGGCGAGGGTTCCGGCCTCGGCGTAGTAGGCGCGTGCGGCGGCAAGGTTTTCCTCGAAACCAGCGTCGGCAATGTCCCATACGATTCCGAGTTCTTCGAGTTCGTCGGCGCGTTCGCCGTTCATGGTCCCGGCCCGGAACGAGCGTCGTTGGTCGGACAGCCATCTTCCGAGCGGGTAGGCGCCCTCGGTGTGGTCGTAGGGCACGTCCAGGTCGCCTTCGCGCGTGTAGTAGCGGCGGGCGGCGTCGTAGCCGCGCTGCCAGTCCTGGCGCTCGGTGCTGATGATGTTGAACCGCACCCACTTCGCGATCATGACCGGATCCCTGGGGGCGGCGAACCGCAGCAGCGGCCGCGTGTCCTCCTGGCCCTCCTCGGGCGGGGGACCGATGACGGGCGACGGGTCAACGATCGCCTTCTGCTGTTCCTGGGGAATGGCAAGCAGCTCGATGGCACGTTCGTCGTGCGCCCGTAGCCCCTCCAAAACCTTTACCAGGGGCCTGTACGAGTTGGAGGTGAGCATGTCTTCCGGCTTTTCACCCGGCGCGAGGAAGACAGGCACGATCAGCGTCGCCATTTTCCCCTGTCCCGGCTTTTGCCGCAGTGCCCGGCCGATCGCCTGCACGATGTCGACCGCCGACCCCTTCGGGTCGAGGAGAGCCACGGAGTCGACGGCCCGGATGTCGACGCCCTCACCCAGGACCCGGCAGTTCGACAGCACCGCACGCCCCGCACGCCGGCCGAAGTCGGCGAGGACCTGGCGCCGATGGTCGGGCTCGTGGTCCCCGCACAACCAGTTGGCCCACACCCGCTCCGGATACCGCTCCGAGTCCGCCGCATGCAGCCGCTTCGCCACCCGGCCCAGCCCGCCGGCGAACGCGGCTGCTTCGATGGTGCGGTGGTGGAAGGTGATGGTGGTCTGCAGCCCGTGTTCGGCCATGGTCTCCAGCAGCGCGGCCTGGAGCGCGCCCATGCGTTCGCCGCGGACGTCCTCGTCGCGTTTCTGTGGTCCGGACAGCCGTTCCGGGGTGATGAGGGGGTCGGTGAGTTCTACGACGACGATCTGGTATCGCGCCAGCAGGCCCCGGGAGATGGCTGATGCGAGTGAGAGTTCGTAGACGACGGGGCCGAAGATCTTGGGGTCGTCCATGGAGCAGGCCATGTCCTGCGGCAACCGGTCCCGCAGCTCCCCCGCCTCCTCCTGCCGCTGCGTCCGGGAGGGCCGGGGTGGGCGTTCCTTCCAGATTCGGGGTGTGGCGGTCATGTAGAGCCGGCGCATGGCGGGGATGATGTCCTGGTCGTGAACCGCGGCCCATGCCTTGCCTGCCGATCCACTGGTTCGGTGTGCTTCGTCGATGACCACGAGGTCGAAGACGTCCATGGGCAGTCCGTAGGCGCCTTCGTGGGCTTCTGCGAGGACGGGGAGGGAGGCGTAGGTGGCGTAGACGGTCACCGGTCCGCGCCCGTGCCACAACGCCAGTTGCGGAGCACTCGTCGTGGAGCGCACCTTCAGGTCCCACAGGTGCGGGTCGTCCTCCAGCGAGCAGACGGCGACGGCGGGCCCGTGGTGGCCGGCTGCCCTCCACTCCCGCACTGTCTGTGTGAGCAGGTCCAGGGTCGGCACCAGGACCAGGACCCGGCCGTGCCGGGCCAGACGAAGCGCGGAGTGCGCGGCGATGAACGTCTTGCCCGTGCCGCACGCCGCGACCACCGTGGCCCGCAGCCCGGTCCGCGGGATCTTCTTCCCCGGCGGGATATCAAGGCCGCGCACGACAGCGTCAACGGCTTCGACCTGGTGAGGTCGGAGCGTGAATTTCCCCGTACTCGGCATACCAAATCTCCGGAAATCCATGAATGAACAGGCAGGCTGCCAGAGGTGGTGGCAACATATTCGGGATGCTACACAGCACATCAATGATGCACCAAGCAGCGCATGTGCAAGTGATGCACGGGTATCATCGTAGCGGGCCGATGTTCACCAAGGGGGAGTTCCAGAGCATCTCCCCGGCGGCAGGGGCATCCCCGAATACGGCTGACGGCCTGTCCGGTGCGGGTGGAGCGAAGCGGAACCCGCACCCAACGGGTCCGGGCCGGCACCCGGCCGGGGTGACGGGCTGTCATGGCTCGGGGGTGGCTGTTTTCTCGGGATGCTACACAGACCAGCAATGATGCACCGTCATCATGTAGCCAGCCGTTCCGGCGGAGCCGGAACCGGGCGGGGGAGCGAAGCGGACCCGCCCCGCACTTCGGGCCGCAGCGAAGCGGAGGCCCCAGGATGGAGCGAAGCGGAAATCCGAAAGACGCGAAGCGGCTTTTTCAACACTGCGTCACGAACCGCGAAGCGGTTCGTTTCG